>CAZZZP010000050.1:0-30653 GCA_964658635.1 Lichenicola sp.
CCGGCGGCGTAGGCGGGCCCGGCGGCATGCCTCCCGCGCCCGGCAGTCGCCCAGGCCCAAGCATCGTTCGCTAAAGAATGCAGGCGACCCTCACCTTTCTCGGAACCGGCACCTCCATGGGGGTGCCGACGCTCGGCTGCCCCTGCGCCGTCTGCCGCGATGCGCACATCCCCGGCTCGCCCAACCGCCGCACCCGCCCCTCAATCCGCCTCCAGTACAACGACCACACAGTCCTCATCGACACCGGCCCCGATTTCCACGCCCAGGCCATCCGTGAAGAGGTCAACCGCGTCGACGCCGTCTTCTATACCCACCACCACGCGGACCACATCCTCGGGATGGACGACCTGCGCCCGCTATCCTTCCGCCACGCCGATTCGCTTCCCCTCTTTGCCGACGCCCCCACCGCCGAGGTTCTCCGCCGCGTCTTCCATTACACTTTCCGCAACGAAAACCGCTATCCCACCAGCGCCCGCGTCAAGCTGCAGGAGATCCCCAGCGAACCCGGAGCCGAGATTCCCCTCTTCGGAGCCACCTTCCAGCGCATTCCCGTCACCCACGGGCGCGAGACCATCTCCGGCTATCGTTTCGGCTCGGCCGCCTATCTCACCGACATGTCGGACATCCCGCCGGAATCGCTCGCGCTGCTTCAGGGGCTGGACATCCTCATCCTCGACTCTCTGCGCCCCGAGCCACACCCCAGCCACTCGCACCTCGCGAAATCCATCGCATACGTCGAGCAGCTCAAGCCAAGGCGCGCCTTCTTCACCCACATGGGCCACGATCTCGACCACCACGCCACCGAGGCCGCGCTCCCGCCCCACATCCGTCTTGCGTACGACGGCCTCAAGCTCGACTTCGACATCGCACCCGACCCCACGCTGATGGAGGAGCCGATGCTATGAAGATCTTTCGCTCACTTGAGGAGTTGCCCGCCAACTACGGCCCCGTCATCGCCACCATCGGCAATTTCGACGGCGTCCACCGCGGCCATCGCTGGGTGCTCGACCAGGTCCTTACCCGTGCCCGTTCGCTCAACCTGCCATCGCTCGCACTCACCTTCGATCCCCACCCCGTTCGCGTTCTCCGCCCCGACGCCCCACACGCGCTCATCACCCCCCTTGAGCCCAAGCTCGACTTGCTTGGCACAACCGGACTCGACGCCACCCTCGTCCTTCCCTTCACGCCGGAGTTCTCCCGCCTCACCGCCGAGCAGTTCGCACGCACCGTCCTCCGCGATGCGCTGCACGTCCGCGAGGTCCACGAAGGCGAAAACTTCCGCTTTGGCTACGGCGCCACCGTCGACATCCATGGACTCGCATCCCTGGGTGAAAACCTCGGCTTCACCACCCATGCCTACGCACCCTATGTCCTGCGCGGAGCACCGGTCTCCTCCAGCCGCATCCGCAACCTCATCGCCGCCGGCAAGATCAGTCAGGCCCGTGCCCTCCTGGGCCGCCCCTTCTCCGTCTACTCGACACCAGCCTCGGGCCGCGGCTACGGCACACGCTACACCGTGCCGACCGTCAATCTGGCCGCCTATCCCGAGCTCCTCCCCGCCCACGGCGTCTACATCACCACGCTCAAGGTCGGCCAGGAGACATTCCGCGGCGTCACCAATGTCGGCAACCGCCCCACCTTCGGCGAGGACTCCTTCACCGTCGAGACCCACCTGCTCAACTTCCACCCCGTCGAGCTCACCGAGTGCACCCCGCTCGAGCTCACCTTCCTGCTCCATCTCCGGCCTGAGCAGCGCTGGCCCTCGCCCGAAGCCCTCCGCGCCCAGATCATGAAGGATGTCGCGCGAACCCAGCGTTTCTTCTCGCTCGCACGCCAAACCGCACCAGCCGCCTCGACATCCTAAGGCCATGACCTCACCGCCGGACGCCACCCTGCAGCCCAACGTTCCGGCCCTCCCCCTCTCGGGCAAAGTCTGGGCCATGATCCTGCTCACCGGCGCCGGCGCAGGGCTCGCGGGAGGTCTGCTGATGAAGCTCCTCCGGGCCGCGCAACACCTGAGCTTCCACTACGCAGAGGGCGATTTCCTCGAAGGCGTCACCAACGTCTCGCCCGTCCACCGCGTTGTTGTCCTGGTCCTCGCCGGCCTGGTCGCCGCAATGGTCCTCTTCGCCATGAAGCGCATTTGGACCAAGCCTTCCACCGACCTCTCCGACGCCATCTGGACCCGGTCCGGCCAGCTCTCGACCGCGCCAACCCTGGTCAAATCCCTGCTCTCGATCGTCACCGTCGGCATGGGAGCCGCCCTCGGACGCGAGGGCGCGCTCAAAGACACCGGCGGAATCGTTGCCAACAAGCTCTCCGACTGGGCCGCCCTCACTCCCGACCAACGCCAGCTCCTCGTCGCCTGTGGAGCCGGAGCCGGCATGGCCGCAGCCTACAACGTGCCGCTCGGAGGTGCGCTCTTCGCCTCGGAGGTCCTCCTCGGCTCACTCACCCTGGCCAACGTCCTCCCTGCCTTCGCCGCGTCTTTCACCGGAGTCGCAGTCTCCTGGCTCCTGCTGCCCGATGCGCCGGCCTACAGCTTCCCCGAACTCCACGCCACCCCGTCGCTCCTCGGCTGGTCCATTCTCATCGGCCCCCTGCTCGGCCTCGCCTCCGTCGGGTGGGTTCGCGCCGTCGCCTGGGCAGAAACGCACAAACCGCAGGGGTGGCAGGTCTTTGCACTCCCCATCCTCATCTTCACGCTGCTGGGCGTCGCCTCCATCCGCTTTCCCCAACTCCTCGGCAATGGTAAAAACATCGTCCAGCTCACGTTTTCAAGCAGCTTCGCACCTGGCCTGCTCGTCTGGCTGATCCTGCTACGCCCCCTGGCCAGCATCCTCTGCCTGCGTTCCGGCGCACCCGGCGGCCTCTTCACTCCCACCATGACCTTCGGCGCACTGCTCGGCGACGGCCTCGGCCGCCTCTGGCAGCTCATCCTGCCCGGACACAACCCCGCCGCCGCCTACGCCCTCATCGGCTCTGCCACGCTTCTCTCCGCCGCGACCCTCGGCCCGCTTTCGTCCGCAGTCTTCCTGCTGGAACTCACCCGTCACGCCGATTCGCTGATGGTTCCGCTTCTGGTCGCCGTAGTCGGAGCCACCAACGTAGCCCGCCGCCTCGACCCTCGCTCGATTTACTCTGCCCGCGCGAAGCGCTCCTGACCGCACGAAGTGGCGCCCGCCCGGCGCAAGGGCGTACTCGCCGTTGTTGGTTCGTCCATAAAGCAGCAAAGGCCAGCAGGCAATCGCCCCTGGCCCTCACTTACGGTCTACCGCGCTTAGTTGCTGCGCGAAACATGTCCGAACTTCACCGTCACACCAAAAGACAGAATGGGATAAAAGCGCAGCATCTTGATGTCGTCCTGCAGTTGGCTCTGCTCCTGCGCCACGTTCGTCTGGTCGACCGAACCGCAGCCCGCGTCCGTCGTCCCGTCGGCCTGCACCTGAGTGCCGCACGAGTTTCCCGTGATCGCCAGCTTCACCACCGGCTGAGCCGTGTACTGGAAGCCGAGATCAAGCGGAAAGCTCACCCGACCGCGACGCGGAGCCAGGCTCTCGAACCCCATCGTAAGCCGGGGCGCCAGGCTGTTGCCGAAGATAAACGAAGCCGTCCCATGCACCGGGTTCGAAGGATCGCTGTAGTAGTTGCCGCCGTCGCCCAGCGAGAAGCTCTGTCCGCCCGGAACCAGCAAAGTCGCGCTCATCCGGTTTTTGTTCGCAAACGTCAGGCCAGGGCTGATGCGAAATGAGCTGTGAAATGGGTAAATATCGACACTCGTCGAAGCATTCTGCAGGTGCAGTCCACCTGTGATGTTCAGACCATTGGTCGTAAAGCTCGTATTGTAGGAGAAGAACGAAGCGCCTGACCGGATCGCTAGATGACGCGACAGGGGCGTCGCAATCTCCGCACCGATACCTGTGCTGCCCACCCGGAAGCTCACCGCAACGGCCGAAAACGGCTTCGTGCCATGCGTGACCAGCGGCATCGCAGGGTTTGGAAACGCTGCACCGCTCGCCGGCGCCGGCGCGACATCGTTGCTGCTCGATTCACGTCCTGCGTCCATGAACAGTGCACTGTTCGCAGTGGCGAAAAAATGCATATTGGAAGCGGGAACACTCTGCGCCTGGGCACAAAGTGCTCCCATCACCGTTGCCGCTGTAAGAGCAACGTTGCGAAGGTTCAAGGTGCAATCAAACATGGGGAGGACTCCTCGGAAAAATGAAAGTTCAAATGATGCGGACAAAATGGCCTGAAACCATCTCACCGCAGCTTCCAATTCCGGTAAATCCCCCAAACATGCTCATCATTACACTTCTGTGCCACCCACTCGCCTTGCAGGGCGCCAGCCTGACCCGGGAGAGGCACATTCTGAGGCGGCAGACCGCATCCCGCGCGGCAGAGCCAACAACCAAGGCATGGCTCTTCTCAAGGAGAAGCCCATCCAGCTGCATCCCCACCTCAGCGCGGGCACGAAGGCAAGGAAGTACCAAAGACCTTGTGCATCGACCTCGCCCGATTGAAGACCAGAGACTAAGCCTTTACGAATAGAACAAGTCGTTCGTTATTACCTACCTAATATTGAGCGCGGTTGCCGGTGTTCTCCGTGTTGGTGTCCTCTGCGGTGGTCGCAAAGCTACGAAGGCGACTATGGAAGCGAGGACGATTCCCACAATGATGTAAAACAGGATCGGGTTGCACTTCTGGCCGCGCGGTTGAGGGTGGGTGGCTCGAGATCGTAAGTCCATAACGGTAAACTCCGGTGAACCATGGGAACTATGTTCCGTTCCGCCTTGTTACAGATAACCAATGCTTTACTGGCGAGCAATTCTGAATGAGAGTTCCGAGTGAATCATTTCCGTTGCAGAGCGGTGGCGGTTATGAGACCGATCGTGCCAATTCCTTGGTATAGCTTTCCTGCCGCAGAATGATCCGTCGTGGCGCATGTCAATCACATATAGCGATCCGATCTCCTCCTGCGACTTCGCAAATTGCCAAATTACTCCCGGATGGAAGATACAGACCACGATTGCGACCTATGGAAACCTGCTTCCGAGTTGGTGGCACCTCACTCGGATATAATCTACGGCCCGAGGCGGTGTACCAACGACGCAAGTTACCTCGGCTTCAACGCGACTTATCGTCTCGGCAACATCAGTGCTTAAGAAATCCGAAAGAAGTGTGTCTCTACGGTGTGCGTCTCCGCGTGTAACCCACGGTTTCTCATTCGTCTGGTTGATCTTTTCGCGATCAACATCAACTTCGCAAGAGTGTTCCCTGAATTCGGCCGTCTGTCGACTTGTTGCGAACGCGGTAGACCAACTGGGTCAGCAGATCACGACCGTCGCGCAGATTTGACCTGCGACACTACCCGCACTTCCGCTGTTCGGCTATGCAACCAGGTAATCATTCCTGAATAGGATCGCGCTTGCAGACTAAAGAATTCTGCAAGCGCGATTTCGAAATGGCCATAAACAGTCGTCTGGCATGACCATAAGCTTGTGCGGATGGCACTTCAGGCTTTCCGCGTTACCAGGCGGAGGAGCAAGGTAAGAAGTACCGCGCCAATCACGGCCACCAGGATCGTATAGAGAAGACCGCCCTGATCAGCATAGCCAAGAGAACGCATGATGAAGCCACCGACGACGGCTCCGACAATTCCGATAACAATGTCCATGACAGGACCGAACCCGCTGCCCTTCATGAGCTTACCGGTCAAGAACCCGGCTACAAGTCCAACGATAATCCACCACAAAATGAACATACTCTTCCTTTCCACGAAGAAGATGAAAACGGTCACACGAGTGACCGGCTAGAGAGCAACAGCACAGAACAAGTATCCAGAGAGAACCTTGGCAGGAGCAGCATTAAGTTCTTCTTGCATCTCGATGCGAGGGCTGGTTGACATGTGCGCGGCTCGCGTTCGGGTCGATACCTGCAGCGTACGCGCTTTCCATAAGGTGCCCACAGAGAAGTTCCGGTTGCACGCTTATGTCAACTATTTGACATAAGGAGGTTGAGGCTTGGCTCTCACTTCTCACCTGATCTGCATACATCCGCTGGTGTTGTACATCTAACGATGTGAATCTAGTTTTCCCTTGGCCAAAGTTTCGCTCAACGAAGTTCCCACTGCCCAGGAGATCCATGCAGCCGCCACCCCGACATAGAAACCGACTTCTTGCTGCGATCTCGCAAAAGAGCCGCAAGCACCTGCTCTCCTGCGCCACTGAAGTACTCATTGCGGCCAAAACTGTTCTTCACGAGCCAAAAGTTCGTCCGTCTCATGCGCTTTTTCTTACGTCGGGATTGGCTTCGATCCTTGCTGTGACAACGGTGGGATTAGCCGCCGAAGTCGCTGCAATCGGCCGCGAAGGCTTCATTGGAAGCTTGCACCTCATAGGGCCAACCGACGGTCCAACGCACTGCCGTATGCAACTCGCGGGCTCCGCAATCCGCATACCGTTCGAACACCTTGAGAAAGCATTTCAGCAAGATGATGATGTCCACAGACGCGTTCTCGAGTTTGTTCAGGCACAGACGCACAGTTTGAGCCAGCTCGCAGGCTGTCATCGCGTACACGATGCCTCTCAACGACTGACCCGCTGGCTGCTTCACGCTCAAAACCTGACAGAATCTTCGTCTATTGACATCACACAAGAGGTCTTGAGCGAAATCCTTGGTACCAAGCGCGTGACAATTGCCGCGGCCGCTGGAGAGCTCCAAAGGGAGAAGCTCATAGAGTATAAAAGGGGCCATATCCACATCCTTAATCGCAAGAGACTGGAGGCTGTTGCATGCGACTGCTACTTCACGATCAAGGGTGTCCACCAGGGCTTATATCAATCCTGAGTCCGTCGCAGAGAAAGAATACGGGCATCTCATGTAGCTCTCTCATCATCTCTGCGCACGATATTTCGCCTGCTTTGAACGAACCGTACCGTTGTGGAATGAAATCGTCTTCAACGCGACTCCGGATGCTTTCAGCGAGCTTCTCTTTCCTCGCCAGGACCGCCCTGATAGTGTTTCGTTTTGAGTTCTAAAAGAAAAGCCATGAGCGATCTGGCTGGTCATCGGAGTCTTGAACCAGGCTCTCTGCCTCTCAGAACCTCATCTATCTCGCGTGATCGATCAAGATGCTTGCCGCAAAGATGCCTCTGCGTCTATCCAGAGGGAGTAGCCGGATTTCGTTCAGCTCCTCTGCTATCAACCTGCGCTGTACGGGAAGTATCCTCGATAACATATCAGCAGAGTCAATTTAGAAAAAGAGAAGGGGTAGATAGAAGACTGGGCTATAAACATTCAACGCGGGCTTTCCTTGAGCAGGGCAGCCAGCTCCGAGAAGAAGAAGTTTTCATAGCGGTTATCGGTTGGACGAAAGGGCGAGACACGTTCGCTCGCTACTCAGGCAGCGCGATTGTACCGTCGACGTGGAAATTGCCGCTTACCACCGGACTTCCGGTTCCGGGCTGTCCGCCACCCACGCTGAGGCTGTAGTCACCTTCGGCGATGATGGGCAAGCCCATCTCGGTAACCATGCCGAGGTCGCGAGGATTGAGGTGGAAGTGCACCTTCTGGCTCGCGCCCGGGTCGAGATGGATGTGCTCGAAGCTGCGCAAAGCCACGGTCGGCGCTCCTTTGACATCGGGGAACTTGAGGTAGAGCTGCACAACCTCGTCACCCGCAAGCTTTCCTGAGTTGGTCACGAGGACGTCTGCCTCCACCGGTTGACCTGCGGCAACGGTAGCGTTTGCAACCGTAAGATTGCTGTAGCCAAACGTGGTGTAGCTGAGACCGTAGCCAAAAGGGTAGAGGGGCTTGCCGGTGAAGTAGCGGTAGGTCCGGTTCGCCATCCCGTAATCTTCAAAGTTCGGCAAGCCTTCCAGGCCTTTGTAGAACGTGACCGGCAGCCGGCCCGCAGGATTGTTTTTCCCGCTCAAGGTTTCCGCCACAGCTGCGCCGCCTTCTTCCCCGGGATACCAGGCTTCCAGTACGGCGTTGGCATGGTCGTTGATCCAGTTCACAGCCAGCGCGCTGCCGTTGATCAGGACCACGGCAAGCGGCTTGCCCGATGCTGCCACCGCTTCCACCAGGTCTTCTTCGGGCTGCGGCAGATCGATGCTGGTGCGGTCGCCGCCCAGGAAGCCGGGCTCGGTCACGGGCATCTCTTCGCCTTCAAGTTGGCTTGTAATGCCGACCACGGCGATGACCGCGTCCGCACCGCGTGCGGCGGCGATGGCTTCCGGCGAGACAGAGGCGTTGTACTTGCTCCAGATCAGCTCGGAATGCGCGTTGCCGTCCTGCGTTCCGCCGGAGATCTCGAGCGCAACTTTGTGGCCTCTCTCAAGCTTCACCCGTCCCATGGCGGGCTCAAGGTCATGACTGCCGCCGCCTGCCGACGCGACCTGTTTCCCGTCGACGCTCACTCGAGCAAAACCCTGGCTGCGAACGCCAAGAAGATACTCTCCGGTCTCCGGTGGCGTGAGAAAACCCGTCCACTTCACGCCGAACCGCTTCCGATCCGCAACCTCCCTGGGCTCAGTTGTCTTGGACAGGTTGATGTTCGACTCGGTCCGCTGCACCAGCTTCTTGGGAACATCGTCAAAGCCACGCCGGCCTTCGTCATACTCGGCATGAAGCCCTGGTTTACCGTCTGGCATGGTCAGCAGGTTGTCGGGCACGGGTGTCCCATCGGGATGCAGAAACTGCGTGCCCGGCACGTAGGTGATGGTAGCTTCGGGAAACTGCGCATGCAGCCCGTCCAGGATCGAGACAATATGCGTAGGGCGGCCCGCATAATTACCGATGAGCGGCCGCGTCTGCTCCGCCAGCGGTCCCACCACGGCGATCTTCCGGATCGCCGGCTTCAGCGGGAGCAGGCCATCGTTCTTGAGCAGCACCATCGATTCCTCGGCCAACTTGCGCGCATGGGAGCGATGCTCCGCGCTATCCAACTCCTTCTCGTCGATGTTCGAGTAAGGCACCATGGCGGGCGGGTCGAACATGCCGAGCTTGATCCGTGCGGTGAACAGACGAATGAGCGCGGTATCGAGTGTGCCCTCGGGGAGGTAGCCCTGTTGCACGGCGTCGATATAAGCCTTCTCAACCGGCTCGCCGAAACGCTTGGCGAAGGTTACGCACTCATTGTCCATGCCTCGGATTACGGAGATGGCTGCACCCTGTGCCTGGGTCGGCCTGTAGCGATGATTTGCCGCGACATCGCGCACTGCGTCGCAGTCAGAGACGACATACCCCTGAAATCCCCACTTCCCGCGCAGCTGATCCTGCAAAAGATACTGGCTGGCGCAAGCAGGCTCGCCGTTGATGGCGTTGTAGGCGCACATCACCGAGGCAGCCTTGCCTTCGACAACAGCTGCGCGAAACGCAGGCTCGTAGGTGTCTACCTCATCGTGCTTGCTCACGTCGACATCGGCAAAATGGCGAGTCGGTTCAGGGCCGCTGTGCACGGCGAAGTGCTTCGGAGTGGCGATGCCAAGGTAGTACTTCGCATTGTCGCCCTGCAGCCCCGTCACATAGGCCACGCCCATGCGCCCGGTCAGGAACGGGTCCTCCCCGTAGGTCTCCTGCCCACGGCCCCAGCGCGGATCGCGAAAAATGTTCAAGTTCGGTGACCAGAAGTCGAGTCCGCCCATGATGCCGACGTGACCCTCGCGCAGGTTCTGCACATGCTTGATGCGGCCCTCCACGCCGATCTGTGAGGCCATGGCGTGAATGCCTGCGGGATCGAAAGTAGCGGCCAGACCTATCGGCTCCGGGTACTCCGTAACGCCCTCATTGATCACCCCATGGAGAGCCTCGCTCCACCACTGATACGCCGGGATGTTGAGACGTGGCACAGCGGCGGAGTTATTCTGCATCTCCGATGCTTTCTCGGCGAGCGTCATGCGATGGACCAGATCTGTCGCGCGCTCTTCCGGGGCAAGCTGCGAATTCATAAACGGCATGTGCGCGGTGTCCTGCTGCGCGGCAGCCGGCACCAAAGTTGCCGCGCACAAGGCTGCTAACGCAAAAGCCAATTGCAGACGAGTCATCATCTCATTCTCCAGGGTGTTGAACTCTAGTGGCAGGAGGCAGTAAAGCAAAGGTTCTTGCTGAAGAACGGCATAACGAAGTTCTGAAAACGGTCTGCAACAGCGCTGGTGTGGGTGCCAGGGTAAATGGTGAAAGCGTTGGCAATGCCATAGCGGTCGAGCACCTGATGGAGCTTCGTCGCATCGAAGCGCAACCCGTCCTGGTCGCCTACGTCCATCGCAATCGCTCGATACTGCTTCAGGTTGTCAATGTACTGGTCGACGAAAGTAAGCGGCGCATTGGCTGCGAGCTTGGCGACTATCTCCGGTTGCGGAACCCCATCCCTGGTGGGCAGGTCGAAGTAGAGAGGCGGGTTCTTTGGGTCAGGCGCCCACGCGGCCGCCGTCGCATACGGCGCAGACGCAAAACCGGGCGACGCGGCAGCAAGGTCGGCCGGCGATTTCGCCGTGGCCGCTTTCTTTTCGCTGTCGATTGCGCGTTGTTTCATATCCTCGGCCGGCCCTGGCCCGCCACCCGTCATGGGCGAAAGACAGCAGGGGCTCATGATGTACAACGCGCCAAAAACGTCAGGGTGCTTCATGCCGATGCGCGAAGCACCGTAGCCACCCATGGAGTGCCCCACCAGGCCGCGGCTCTCGCGCGCCGGCAGGGTGCGGTAGTGTGCATCGACGTACGCGACCAGATCATGGGAGATAAAGCGCTCGAAATCTCCCGTAGTTGCCGAACTGGAATAGAACGATCCCAGGAAGACAGTCTTGGAGTCTGGCAGGACGACAATCATGTCTGCCGCGCCCTGAGCAAACGCACCCTCGATAGTCTGCGGCACGTGGATCTCGCCCGTCCATTGCTCGGCACCGATGAAGTAGCCGTGCAGCGCGTACAAAACAGGGTAGTGGCGCTTCGTATCGTGCTTATAGCTGGGCGGCAGAAACACGATCACGTCCCTGTCGGCCGGCTCACCCTCAAGGTTCCCTTCGATGGCAGCGCTGTGCACTTTGATGCGTTCCACCGTGACCGGTTTGGCACCTGCTACCGAAGGCGGCACGATAGTTCGTACTTGGGCTAAAAGCGATGCGCTGCCCGCCAAAGCAGCAAGAATTGTGATGTGGAGAGAGAGCTTGCTAATTCGGAACATAGCCGGGAATAATCCTCTCCTGAAGCGGTTCGGAGTAGCTGCTGACACGGCAGGGGTGGAGCGTGACCGTGGCGTCCAGCGGATTCGTCGGGCTCCCTGGATAGACCGTAGGCTGGCCTCCGCCAGGCTCACGAGTCTGTCCATAGATCGTTTTAGCGTTGGGTGCTCCTGTTTTCGCAACGTCGACAGTGGCTGGCACTGCTGGGGCTTGGGATAAGGCTGGCGCAGACGGAAGAACGAAGCTGACGAGAAGCAGCCTTTGACAAAAGAGCGCTCGAGTTCGCGGGACGGTTGTCAACTTGAGGCGCATCCTTTGGGACCACCACTATAGTGAGCACACCCGACTTTACGCAAGCGCAATACCTGATTAAAGCGGTTTATATTTAGCGAGCCATTCCCACGCGGCCCGGTACCTCTCCCAACCACCCGGTGGGACCGGATAGGGGCCTACAAGCGCTGAAATCGACCATCTTTAGAGGAAACACGTTGTGCCCTGCCCAACGTTGTCAGTTGACATGCGGACAGTCGACCGAATAGGCTTCCCGGCGGAACCCGTTTCTCGAAGTCGGCTTTCTCGTTAATCCGATTTAATCCACACGTTTGGCGACCCATTCGTAGGATCTGTTGCCTGGTGCCCCGGAATCTCGACTTGAATCGTCTCGACCTGCTTGCCCCATTCGTTGTGGCAAGTAGATCTCGCGCTTGGCCTTCATGCCATCACGTCTGATGGCTCTCAGACCTTGCGCATCAGCAACCCAGCTCCGCGGCACGCCTGACAACGCAGCCGCAAGGACCCAGACTCGTTGGCTTCTTTGAAAGGAAGAGTTCGCGCCCCTATGCTCACCCGACTTGCAGTTGTCTTTCTATTGGCGGTCGCCTTAGGGTCACGCCTGGTCAAGGCGCAAATTGCGATGAGAGTGAACGATAAGGACTATCTCGATACTCAGGGCTTCAGCGTCCTTCTTTATGACAGCACTTACCATCCCGTCTTCGTGGATCAGAAGAACACGGCGATGGAGATGATTCTTCACGGCCAGCGCATCGCTACCAACGGAGACGTCCGGCTGATGCCAACCCCCGAACAATGGGACCTGGTAGCGACACTCAAAGGTCGGCATGCCGACAAGGCAAACAACCGTCTCAGCGCAGATCTTGCCTTTCCGACCTTCGATCTCAGCTACACGCTCGAAGTCGCGGCGGAACCGGGAGGCGTAAAAGTCACCATCAATCTTGACAAGCCCTTACCGCAAAAGCTTGCGGGAAGGGCCGGCTTCAACCTCGAATTTCTTCCCTCCATCTACATGGGCAAGGCTTATCTGGTGAATGGAAGCAAAGCCGGCATCTTCCCGCGGACACCTGACGACCCGATGGTGAAGGTGATGCCGCTGCCTGACGAACCTAAAAAGGCGTATTACCTTGAGGATTGGGACAAGGCCAAGGGCTACACTCAGCCGCTGCCCTTCGCTGAAGGCAAGACCATCACGCTGGGCGTAGACGACGCGCTGGCAAGGGTCAAGGTCGAGTCGGACACAGGCAATCTCATGCTGTTCGATGGCCGCGACCGCGCGCAGAACGGCTGGTTCGTACTCCGGACGCTGATCCCTTCCGGCAAGACAACAAGCGCAATCGTCTGGCATATACGACCAAGCCTGATCCCAGACTGGACCCGTCCGCCCATGATTGCGCATAGCCAGGTCGGGTACGCGCTAGGCTTTCAAAAGCAGGCCGTCATTGAACTCGATCCCAGATTCACTGGACCGAAAACAGCCAGGGTGCTGCGAATGATGGAAGACGGATCCTACAAGCAGGTGTTCGAGGGGCCGATTTCGCCCTCAACCCCCTGGCTGCGCTACGTCTATGCAAAGTTCGATTTCACCCCGGTGAACGATGCCGGCCTTTACGTCGTCGAGTACGCAGATCAGCGCACAGCGCCCTTTCCTATCTCGAAGGATGCTTACGCCAACATCTGGCAGGATAGCCTCGATCATCACCTTGCCGAACAGATGGATCACGTCTCGGTCCGCGAAGCGTATCGCGTGTGGCACGCCGCTTCCCACCTGGACGACGGACGGATGGCGCCGGTCGTTGGCGAGCAGTTCGACGGTTGGAATCAGGCGACGGCAACCGACGGGAGATACAAGGGCGGTGACCACATCCCCGGCATGAACGTTGGCGGGTGGTTTGACGCCGGCGACTACGATCTCGAAGAACCAGCGCAGCTCAACGTGATTCAAAGCCTGGCACTCGCATACCGCGCGTTCAACCTTCAGTACGATCAGCTTACGGTCGACGAGACTGCGCGTTCGGTCGAGATGCATCGGCCCGACGGTGTCCCCGATACGGTGGAGCAGGTCAAGCACGGCGCGATGCTTATCCTTGCGCAATACCACAACATCGGCCATGCCATCCGCGGCACACACGAGCCGGACCTGCGGCAGTACACGCACCTGGGTGACGCCGCCTCGAAGACGGACGGTCGCATCTATGACGCAAAACTCGGCACCAACGAAGTCAAGGGCGACTACTCCGGCAGGCCCGACGACCGCTGGATCTTTACCAGCGACAATCCCTACTTCGAATGGAACGCGATTGCCTCGCTGGCAGCGGCGGCTGATGTGCTCAAGGGCTGGGACGACGCGATGGCAAAGGACTGCCTCGATACCGCGATCAAAGCCTGGAACGCAGAAAAAGCCCATCCAACTCCATCTCCCGCATCCGGTATCGGCGGGGGAGACGCCCCGGCAGGGGCTCCCGGAGGCGTGCTGGCTGCGTCGCAGGGTTCAGCCAGGTCACAGGGTAACGGAAGCACCGGGGCAAACGTAAACCCTCCTGCACCGGCTGCAGGTCCGGGTCGCTTTGGCTCCAATGTCGCGCAGGACTGGGCCGCCGCCCTGGAGTTGACAATCGCCACCCATGGCGCGGAGCCCTACAAGTCGCGCCTCAGAGAATTGTTCCCTCAGGTCATCGCGCGCCAGCAGATGGGCTTCCGCGGATGGACGGCAGTCCGGGCTTTGCCCTATCTGGACGCCGACGCGAAAGCCCGGATGCATAAGGCCGTGAAGGCCTACATGGCAGACCTGGACAAAGAGCTTGCTGCCACACCCTTCGGCGTGCCTCCCAGTCTTGGCACCTGGGGTGGATCTGGGGCTGTGGTCGACATGGCCATTCGGATGTACTTTCTGCACCAGGCATTTCCAGATCTCGTCGGCCCTGAATACACCCTGCGCGCCGTCAACTACATCCTTGGCACTCACCCGGTATCGAGCACTTCGTATGTAGCCGGCGTTGGCACGGTTTCAAAGACAATGACATACAGCAACAATCGGGCAGACAATTCCTACATCCCGGGGGCGCTTATTCCGGGATACGTAGTCATCAAGCCCGATTTCCCGGAGTGTATCGATGACTTCGGATTCCTCTGGTTCGAGGATGAAGCGGTTGTCGCAGGTTCGGCGAGCTGGGTTGTGGCAGGTAACGCTGCCATTGCGATTACCAGCGAACGGGAGCAGAGCCAACACTAGGACGCAGGTGTCTCAGCAATTTGCCACTCTTTCACCGCTGATGTCATTCTTCGTGGCAATCAATTTCTATGATGGAGGAAGTGAGTCTATCGAGCCGCTACCCGGTCGTTGCTCCACAATCTGCATAAGACGAGCAAGAAAAGAAGGCCTTTCATCCAGGGATGAAAGGCTTCGTTTTTCCCATTGCCCCTGACTCTTCTTTTGACTCCCTCTAAAAGATGATCTTGCCGGCAAACTGCAGGACCCGTGCTGGATAGGTGGTCGAAGCGTTTACTGTTCCAAAGCCCGAGCTCACGTTGCTCGACGCAAAGGCGTAGTTGGTCTGATTGAGGATGTTGAATCCCTCAACCCGGAAGTCAAAGGATGTGTTCTCGGGATACAGCTGGAAAGCTTTATGCAGACCAAGATCGAGTTGATAAAACGGGTCGAAGCGGATAGAGTTACGCGCCGCCGTGCCGTAAGGCTGGTTGGCCGTAGGAAGACTGAACGCGGCTGGGTTGAGCGCGATAAACGAAGTATTCGATGCGTTCTTGATGCGCTGGCCCTTCGGAATCACCGGGTTCACGCGGTAGTTTTCATTCGGGCGCTGCACCAGCAACGTGCTCACGGACTGCGCACTGTTCGGAGAGTATGAGACGTTGATGGAATTGCCGCTTGAGGCATTTTCGATCGCAGTCACCTGCCAGCCACCAAGCACCTCCTGCAGCGCGAGAGGCGCGTTCTTACCGAAGCTACGCCCCTTGCCGTAGGGCAGGTCGTAGACGATGGTCAGCACGTTGTTCAAGGGCTGGTTGTAGGCTGAAGGCCCGATCTCACCCAGCAGGTTCGCCAGGTTCACGCGGGAATTATCGCCATCAGGCGTATCGAGATGGCCTGATGCGTTATCCTCCGCTCGCGACCAGGTAAAGGAGTCCAGCAGGTACAGACCGTGCGCAGTCCGATGCTCAAGTTTCGTCTGCAGTGCGTTGTAGTAGAGCAGTCCAGCCGGCAGCGTCTCTTCGATAGTAGTGAAGTTGCCAATGGGCCGGCGATTGGCGATCGGCAGGCATCCCGATGTGATCGTTGCATTGCAGGTTGCCGTAATCGCATTGGGAGCCGCCTGATTCAGATCACCCAGCACCTGAAGCTTCAAGCCGTGTTCGCCGACATACGCCACTTCAAGCGAGGTGGTGGGTGCCAACTGCTGCTGCACGGTCAGGTGGTAGCCCTGCACGTATCCGGTCGGCAGGTTCGACGGAATGTAACGAGCCTGGGTGAGCAGGTTGCGCGCATTGAGATCCGCCGAGGTCGTAGGGACTGCAGTAAGTCCGGTGGGGTAGCCCTGCGTCGAGGTGCGGAAGCACGGGGTCGGATTGGCGGAGTTGAACGCGGCCGAAGCTTGCGCCGCGCTGCAGGCGGCCAACGGTGTGGCCGAGCCGATCTGAAGCTTCTGTGCAAACTGCGGCGCCTGCACGATATTGGTGTTGACAATGTTCGGCAGGTTATAGACCAGCAGATTCTCGCCGCCTTCACGGTTGAACTGCGCGTAGTTAATGCCATAGCCAGCACGAATGACGGTCTTCCCGCTGACGGAGTAAGCCAATCCAAGTCGAGGCGCGAAATCCAGCTTGGGCATGTTGACCAACGCGCGATTGTAGATAGATCCGGACGTCGCCTGCACCAGCGAGCTGGTCGCTGGATTGTAGTTGGCCAGCAGGTTGTTGGACTCCCATTGCGGAGTGACAAGCTCATACCGCAGTCCGGCGTTGACCGTGAGCTTGGGCGTGACACGGATGTCGTCCTGCACGTAAAAATACTGCATGCGCTGATTCAGGTGCACCACCAGAAAGTTATTAAGCTGGTAGGTGTCGCGTGCCCCAAAGAGAAAATCGGCAAAGGCTGCTGCTTCCTTGGTTCCCGTGTCCTGCTTGCTGGCCTGCAGCCCCGGAGCACCGTAGCTGAAGTAGCCGTTATAAGTGTCCTGGCCATAGGTCGGGTTGAAGTCGTCGATCTCGGTATGGATCGCCTGGTACTCATATCCGAACTTGAAAGCATTGCGGCCCTTCAGCAGCGTGTAATTCAACTTGGGATCGTAGACGGTCGGATTCTGGAACTGGGGATTGGAACCCTGGTTACCAAACTGCGTAAAGCCGGATACGCTTTGCACGTTCAGACTGCGAACAACACGCGGATCGGTGGGAAGCCCCGGGATCCCGCCTTCCAGGCTGGGAAGACCCGCGCCGTATGGACCTTTGCCGCCATCCGTATGGGTATAGGCAAAGCGGGTATCCAGAATCGAATTCTGATTGAAGATATGCGTCACGCCGCCAGCAAACTGCTGGTTGAAGATCTGAACGTTGCCGTTGCTGTTACCGCCGGCCGCTCCAGGAATCGCAGGTGGTGCCTGGATCAGGCCCTGATGCTCGCTATAGCGGAAGAAGGCCGTGTTGTGCTGGTTCAGTGAGTAGTCAAGCCGTATATCGCCCTTGTCGTCGTGCAAGCCATCGAGCGGGAGCGACGCGAAGTTGTTCTGCAGCGGACTACCCGGAACATTCGCTGCAGGGAGCGCAGCAAGCACGCCTTTGGCGAACGAAGAGACCGAAGGATCACTGAACGGCACAATGCCGTTCGCATAAACCGTGCCGTTCAGCGGATTCACGAGCGGAACCGCTTTACCTGATTCCGTACTGGCACCACCAATAAAGGTATAGCCACCGTTTGCCTGCGCGAGGGCGCTGATGCCCGCCTGGTTCGCAGTCGGCACCGTGGCATAGGTGAGCGCGCGTGCAACCTGTCTTGTACCTTCGTAGTCTGCAAAGAAGAACAGCTTGTCCTTGATCACCGGCCCGCCGAACGTGCCACCGAACTGGTTGCGAATCAGGACTGGCTTCTGCGGTTTACCGGTAAGCGCATTGGTCGGCGGAGTGAATGGCCCAATCGCGTTGAAGACCGTGTTGCGGATGTACTCGTAGGCCTTGCCATGAAAGTGGTTCGTGCCGCTGCGGATGCTGACATTGATCACCGCGCCTGCAGAGCGGCCATACTCAGCGGAGTAGTTGTCAGTCTCCACCTTGAACTCATTGATCGCGTCCGCAGACGGGGGAATCGCCTGGTTCGAGAAGCCCTGGTTCGATGTGCCGTATGCATTGTTATCCAGACCGTCGAGCAGAAAGTTGTTGAACTCAGAGCGCTGCCCGTTGACATTGAAACTCGCATCTCGACTCGAATCGGTCGAGTTCTCAAGAGTGTTGCGGCGCACCCCGGGTACCAGGGCAGCAAGGTCGGCGTAGGCGCGGCCATTCAAAGGCAGGTTCTCGATCTCACGTGTGCCGATCACCTGGCCCTGCTCGCTTGAGTCAGTCTCAAGCAGTGCGGCACCAGCCGACACGTCAACCACCTCCGAGGCGGAACCAACCTTCAAGGCAACATCGACGCGCTGATGTGCGTTCACCTGAACCTGGAAGTCGGGTGTGGAACTGGTGTCGAAGCCCGGGGCGCTGGCAGTGACTTCATAGTGTCCAATCTTGACGTCGGTAAACTCGTAAGCCCCCTGGGCGCTTGTCTTCACCGTCACCGTAACTTTGGTCTCCTCGTTGATCAGCGAGACTGTCGCATTCGGGACGACCGATCCCGAAGCGTCTCGCACATAACCGAGGACAAGGGCGGTTTCAAACTGAGCCATCGCGGGGACAGCCAGCACTACGAGACAAACAGCGGGCAAAACAGAGGGAAAACGCTTCACGGACTCTCCAGAAATAGACAAGGGATGGTGACAAACTCAGGGCCGACTTAAGCCTTCAATGTGTGTGCTTCATCCTCGCAACGACACTTTACGGCCCGTTGTGCGCGGGAAGAACAAACGATGAATTCTGAGCGCTTTGCCACCCTTTTTCATCTTTATCTTTCGATCTGCCGCAAGGCGGGACTATCCGATTTGCATCTTGCCATCGGGCATCTTGCTGAAGCTGTGCACCACCCGGCCGTCCCCATCGAGATGCCTGAAGGTGAGCGCCTTGGGTGTCGCTTCCAGATGCGTGAAACCATGCACTTTTGCGGCGTAAGGCCCGCGTGCCGCTTCTTCCGACCGTAACGTATACAGCTCTGCCCCACCACCGCCCGAGAGGACAAACGATGTGGGATGTTCTTCAAACTCGAGGTGCTGCAGATCATGGTCATGGCCCGCGAGATAGGCATGAACCTTGTGCTTCCGAAAGAGAGGCTCCCAGTCGGCAATCAGCAAAGGGTGATCGCCATGTGGCCCATTCGAATAAATCGGATGGTGTGCCATGACGACGGTAAAGGGTGTCGTGCGCGTTCTGCCAAGCTCCGTCTCGAGCCATGCGAGCTGTTGCTCATGCTGGTGCCGCGTCAGGGTAAAATCGACGCCATCTTCATGCATACCCCCGTCTGTACCCGCATGCGGCACATTGCTGTCCAGTGCGATAAACGTGATGACAGGGTGTTTTGCGGGGAACGTAAAGCTGTACCACAGCGAAGGCATCGTCCAGCGTGTGTTGCCCCGCTTCGCGTACGCAAGTTCGGCCTCCAGCTTGTTGACCGGCATCACCTGATAGTCGTGGTTGCCGGGGATCGCGTAGGCAGGGCAGTTGAAAAGACTCTTCGGATACATCTCTTCGAAGCCGCTCTGCCAGCGCGGCGAATCAACACCAGCCGGCAGCATGTCATACCAGTTGTCGCCCAGCATGAGCAGCGCCTCGACCGGCATCTGCATCTGCTGCGCATAGTGCGCCATGCCTTCCGCCACTTTGCGCTGGCCCCCGTCCTTCGTATCCCGCCCCCAGTCACCCAGCATCAGGAGGTGCGAGGCTTCGGGCTTCGGCCGGATAGGCGCGCCCATCGATGCAAGCGGATTCATCGAAGCCAGGGCGCTGAATGCGAAGCTCTCGCGCAGAAATCTTCGGCGGTTCATAGATCTCACCCGATGGATCATCGTCTTCTCTCCCTTACTTCGCTGTGGCCTTGGAACATGTCGCGTCCACTGGATTGCACCGCGCAGACTTGTCGCCCGCGAAGCTGTCGGGCAGACTGACGCTGTAGTGCCCCTCCCACTTTGCCGGCTCATTCGCCGGATAGTCGGTCGAGAGCAGCTGCGCGCCGCTCGCAATTGCCTCATCGCGCTTGGTCGTGCTGTTCGTGCGAGCTTCCTTTGTATCCGCGTCCGTCCGCGTACGCACCAGGTAGCCCTCTTTCACGACTGCCTTGATCGCATCTTTCGAACCTTCGTTCATCTCGGTGAACGCAGCATCCGGTGCGCCGACCGGCGCATTGGTAAAGATGACGCGGCCTTTCAAAGAGGCATGACCCTCCAGGTATACGGCCTCAACCGCGCGCTGATCCATCAGAAAAATAACCTTTCCACGAGCGCTCGCGAGACGGGGCCAGTTCCCTGCCAGCACCGCCCCATTCAACGTCTCGTAGCTGCCGCGAACATCATCCGGCGTGATCAAATCCTCCGGCGAAAACACGCTCCGGATCTCCGCATCGAGCGCGTCGAAGACTGCCGGCGTGAATGGCTCCGGCTCGGTCAGCTTCAGGTTCTTCGGCGACCCCTGCTTCGTCTCGACCAGGATGAAGATGGGGATATGGCGCGGGTGTGCGTGAGACCAGGTACGCACCTGTTCGAGACACGCGACAAAGGGCTGGCAGGTGCTGCGATAATCCACATCCTGGACATGCATCACCTTGAAGCCCGGCTTGTCCATGACGTGATTGGGATCGAAGGGCTCATCGGCCGGCAGTCCCGCGGCCGCGGTCATCCCTGGTCCGCTCGGATGTGAGTACAAACCGCCTTTGCTGTCTGCGTAGACATCCAACTCAATCTGACGGACGCCTGCATCGAACTGCACCGGAAGCGCAGGATGAGAGTACTCCAGCCCCCTGTATGCATCTGCATATCGTGCCTGCCAGACCTTCGTCTCGCTTGGCGCGATGCCCGCGTGATAGCTGTTGTGCGTCCCAATCACCTGGATCTGGTTCAATTGCAAAGCATCTTCAGGCGACTGGGCGAGCGCACAGCCGCCGAGACAAAATAGCAGCAAAAAAAGAGCAGGATTGTTCTTCATAATTCTCCTCAACAATGGTGCAACGAGCCGGAAGACAAAGAGGTGAATAGATGATGAGAACTTACTTCGCCACAGCATGTAGAGACGCCCAGACGTAGCCCGGAGAAGTGCGTCATCGCTGCTAGCCAAACTCGCGAACCCGAGCTTCGGCAAGTCTCGCGAGCTACACATGCCTTGGAGCGAAGCTGCGAAGCAGCGTCACCTCACCATGACGCAATGCTCCCGGGTTACGTCGCACCTTGCTGATCCGTGTGCATTGCTTTGCAAATAGCCTGAAATACTGATCCCGTCGAATTTCGCTTGTCTTCAGCCGGCGAAGCAGCCATTCTTATGGCATCACCCAAGGATCGAAATGGCCAAGATCTCCAGACGCAGCTTTACAACGATGTGCAGTGGTGCACTGACAGCAGGCACCCTTTTAGCTGGCTGGCGAACCTCGCTTGCGTCATCGCCGTCCACGCCGGGGACAACGGACGACGAGCTTACCAGTCTGACCTTGCTCGAAGCATCCATCCGTATCAGAAATCGAACGCTTACTTCCGTTCAATTAACCAGGGCTATGCTGAACCGCATCGGGGTCTACGACCCGAAGCTCAACGCATACATCACCATCATGGCGACTGAGGCACTCAAACAAGCGGCACAGCTGGATGAAGAGGCCCAGGCGGGCAGATTTCGCAGCCCGCTGCACGGCATCCCCCTCGCGCTCAAAGACAACATCGACACCGCCGGAACTCGCACCACAGCCGCCAGCCCCATGTTCAAAACACGTGTGCCGACGGAGGACGCAGAGGTGGTCAGGAAACTCAAGGCCTCCGGTGCCGTCATCCTCGGCAAGCTGAACCTTCATGAGTTTGCGCTCGGCTGCACGGGCGACGTTTCGTATTTCGGACCATCGCGGAATCCATGGGATCTTCAGCTTGTCACGGGTGGAAGCTCCGGCGGCTCGGGTGCCGCGGTTGCGGGCAACCTGTGCTACGGCGCGCTCGGCACGGATACCGGCGGCAGCATTCGCGTGCCATCCTCCTGGTGCGGCATCGTCGGCATCAAGCCAACCACCGGTCTGGTCTCGATTCGGGGCATCATCCCCTGCCTGGCATCGCTTGATCACTGCGGACCGATGGCCCGCACGGTGGAAGACGTCGCCTTGATGCTGACGCAGCTCGCGGGCTACGACAGCGAGGACATCTTCAGCGTCGAGCATTCGACGCAGGACTACTTCAAGCTGATGAAGCAGCCTGTCTCCGGCTTCCGGCTCGGCGCACCAGTGGAGTTCTACGACCATCTGGAACCCGAGGTGGCGGAGATTGTCGCCGCGGCCATCGCGGTGCTCACTCGCCTCACACAGGGTGTTACCTCGCGTGCCACGTTGCCCGCCATTCCTGAAGGCGAGAACTTCTTCAACGCGCTCGGCGACACGGCCGCTTACCATGAGCCTCTCATCAAAGCGTCCGGCATGGACTACATGCCACCCACCATCAACGACATCAAGGAGATCATGACGCCGGCAACAGCAGCCGATAGCGCCCGATCCCACGACGCCCTGATGACGATCCGCCGCAAGATTGACGCCGCCTTCAAGGAGATCGATCTGGTGGTTGTTCCAACAACTACCAGCCTCCCGAAGCCCATCAAGGATGCCCTCAAAGTCGAGATGAGCGATCGAAAACCGACCAGGGCCTACAACTTTTTCGATCCAACCTCGGGCTGCAGCAACACCGCACCGTTCGATGTGTACGGCATCCCGGCGCTTACCCTGCCTTGCGGCTTCTCGAAGAACGGTCTTCCGGTCGGTCTCATGATCTCCGGGCCCCACTTCTCCGAAGGCAAAGTGCTGGCGCTCGCCTACGCCTTCCAGCAGGCAACCGAATGGCACACACGCAAGCCGAACCTTCTCCCCGCAACCTCGGTGCCGCCGCTCGTCGAGGATGAGCCCCAAGAGCCAAAGAAATCCTGAATGCCTCATCTGACCAGGTATACGTTCGGATCAAGGAACAAGCGAAGAACCACTCCAGCTACGGAGGCCATGGCTTACACTCGAACCACATGCTCAACCGGGGCTATGCGTTTACCTCAATCATCAGCAGCAAGCATCACGGAGACGTCCTCCTCTCCCACCTGGCGAGCCTTTACGACCACTCAACCCCAAAGGCCTGGCAACAAAGACTAAGCAACCGCGAAGTCACCGTGGATGGTCTCACCGCAAACGGAAGCGAACTGCTCATCTCTGGCCAAACGCTCGTCTGGAACCGTCCGCCCTGGATCGAGCCAGACTCTCCTCAGCACTTTGAAGTCATCTTTGATGACCCGCATCTCCTGGCTGTCAACAAACCAGGCGGGCTGCCCACCCTCCCCGGCAGCGGCTTCATGGAGAACACCCTGCTGCGCCTGGTGCAAAAGCAAACCCCCAGCGGAAACCCGGTTCATCGCTTGGGCCGAGCCACGTCCGGCATCGTCCTCTTCGCTAAAACACCGCAGGCGGCCGCTCAACTCTCTGCAGAGTGGAACACACCCAGAGTGCAAAAGATCTACCGCGCCCTGGCTCAAGGCATTGCACAGCATGACTCCTACGAAATCCTCACACCGATCGGCCTTGTACCCCATCCGCGCATCGGTTCCGTCTGGGCCGCAAAGCCAAATGGCAAACCGTCAAAGTCACTGGCAAATGTCACCGCACGCACTGCAAGCACCACAACCTTTGAGGTCAGCCTATACTCGGGCCGCCCTCATCAGATCAGAATTCATCTCGCATCCATCGGCCATCCCCTGGTCGGCGATCCTCTATACGGCTCAACCGGTCAGCCTCTTGAGAATCTCCCCGGCCTCCCGGGCGATGGTGGATATCTCCTCCACGCCCAGTTCCTGCATTTTCACCACCCCACCACCGGAGAACAGATCAAGCTTGAGGCAGCTTTGCCCCCTTCATTCGAAATGCATCGATAGGGACGACGGTGGGGGTGAAATCAGTGTCCTGACAAAACAAGCCAGCTATCCGACGGGTCCCGCCAGCTTTCTCGGCTGCGCTTGGTGGAGCTCCTCGTGCAGCTCATCAATCTTGTCTCTGGCTTGCGCGAGAGCTTTCTTGCCGGCTTTGGTCAACTTGTAAACCCGTCGCCTTCGACCTCCTACCTTCTTGGGTTCAGAGGCCAGCAGCCCATTTCTCTCCATCCCATGAAGCAAAGGATACAACGTTCCCGGACCAACTTTGTATCCGTGGTATGTAAGCTCTTCCATCATGGCCAAACCAAACAGCGGCTCCTGTGCAGCATGAACCAACACATGGATGCGAATGAGTCCGTTGAAGAGTTCCCGTTGATGCGTGCGCGTTGACACAGCCAAAGCATAACCCACGCGACTCTGATCATAGTATCGAATTTCGATGGTATGATTTCGGCAACCGGAAAAGCCGTTATCGAGTGCTCATTCCATCCATGCCTAGATCACCTCTCGCCGCCCGCAGCGCACTTTGGCTTTCTGCCTTCGCTTGTGTCGAGAGGCCGACAACTTCGCTTGCGCAACTAGCAGTGCCGAGCGCAGACAATCCTGCGAACCTGCAGCGAACTCTTACCATCGCAGGCGCAAACTATCCCGCCATCAAAGCGTCGCAGGCACAACAGCGAGCAGCACAGGGTGCAATCGATGTCGCGAAGACCGCCTACTTGCCACGAACTGACATCCTTTGGCAAACCAATCGGGCTACCGCCAACAACATCCTTGGACTCCTTCTGCCACAGGCGACCATTCCCAGCGTGACCGGCTCTGTGCTTCCGGCCGATCTCACCCGCAGCGCCTGGAACAGCGCCGGAGGCGCTCTGGTCAGTTGGCAGCCTTTCGACTTTGGTGCTCGTGGGGCAAAGGTGGACTTCGCGCGACAAGGCAGCGAAGCTTCAAAGCAGGCGGCTGTCCTCACACAACTGCAGGTCACTGCCAATGCAGGTAGCGCGTTCTTTGACCTTGCCGCTTCGGAACAGTTGGTCACCGTCGCCGAGGCCAACGTCCAGCGATACGAAACCTTTGACAAAGCGGTGCATGTCCTGGTCGACAACACCCTGCGCCCAGGCGCTGACGCCTCCCAGGCAGACGCTCAGTTGGCGCTTGCTCACAATCAACTCATTCAGATCGAAACTCAGGTGGAAGTGAAGAGGGCTGCGCTTGCCGAATTTCTGCAAACAAAGCCCCAGCACGTAGAGATCGATCCCACTCTCTTGCTCTCCTCTTTGCCTCCAACGGACCTGACCACAACAGAAGCGTCTCACCACCCGTTCGTTCTGCAGCAGCACGCTCTCACATTGCAGCAGGAAGCTCAAAAGCGATTCCTCGACCGAAGCTATGCACCGATCTTCAGCACTTCCGGAATCGTCTTCGGACGTGGAGCCGGCACTGACACCAATGGCAGTTTTCCTGGCGGAACCGCTGGCCTCGTTCCGGACACCCTCAACTGGGCTGCTGGCGCACAGGTCTCTTTCGCGGCTTTCGATTACTTCAACCTTCGCGATCAGCGTCGCGTACAGCAAGCCACAGTGCAGGCGGAGCACGCGCGTCTCGATCAGGCGGTGAACGACGTCAACACCGCTCTGCAGCAAGCTCAAATCACGCTGGCAGGAGCCCGCAAGCTGGCGGCAAACACACCCATCGAGTTGGCCGCTGCAAAAGCCAGTGAACAGCAGCAACAGGCGCGCTATCGTTCCGGGCTGTCCACGGTCGTTGACGTGACGGCAGTGGAAGGTGTGCTCGCGCAGGCGCAGGGGGACGATGCGCTCGCCAGGCTTGCAGTCTGGCGAGCCGAACTCGGGGTTGCTGTCGCGCAAGGAGACCTGCAGCCTTTCCTCCAACTGCTGCAAAGCCAGGCTGAAGGAAAGTAGCTCCTATGTGGCTTATTCGTATCGCCCTGCGTCGCCCCATCACAATCATCGTCCTGGTCGTCACGCTGGGTTTCGCATCCGTGCTCGCCATCATGCGCACGCGCGTGGACATCTTCCCCAACCTTGACCTTCCCGTCATCTATGTGGCGCAGCCATATGGCGGCATGAGTCCGCAGCAGATGGAAGGCTTCGTCTCGTACTACTACGAATACCACTTCCTCTATATCAACGGAATCGAGAGCGTCGAGGCGAAGTCGATTCAAGGCACAGCCCTTCTAAGGCTCACCTTTCATCCGGGCACCAACATGAGCGACGCGCTTGCTCAGACGATCTCCTACGTCAATCGCGCGCGGGCATTCATGCCACCCGGCACCGTCTCCCCGTTCGTTATCCGCTACGACGCCGGAACGCTGCCAGTGGGCTACATGGTCTTCTCCAGTCCATCCCGTACGCTGGCCGAGATCCAGGACCTCGCGTTGAACCGAGTCCGACCCGTCTTCGCCACCCTGCCGGGTGTTTCGTCTCCGCCACCCTTCGGCGGCAATCAGAGAACGATCGTCATCAACGTCGATCCTCAAAAATTGCAGGCCTATGGGCTCTCACCCGAGATGGTTGTTCAGGCTCTGACAAGCGGCAACAGCATCCAGCCCGCAGGCAATGCCGACATCGGAGCAATGCATACGCTGGTGACAACCGACTCCACCGTCGTGCAGATCAGCGACCTGCTCAGTATTCCCTTGAAGCTGGGCTCCGGAGCCTCTGTCTACATCCGCGACGTGGGCAGCGTTTCCGATTCTTCTGACCTGCTCGCAGGCTATGCCCTTCTGAATGGCAAACGCACAATCTACATCCCTGTGACGAAGAGGCCGGATGCTTCGACCCTCACGGTCGTACGTGAAGTGCGTGACAACCTCGCACGTTTTCAGTCACTCGTACCCGAAGACGTCAAGATCACCTATGAGTTCGACCAATCAACCTATGTCCGCGCAGCGCTGACGTCTGTTCTGCGCGAGGCAATCATCGGGGCGTTGCTCACTGGACTGACTTTGCTGCTCTTCCTGCGGGACTGGCGCTCTTCGCTCATCGTCGTCATCACCATTCCTTTCGCACTCCTGACGGCCGTCGTCTTCCTCAAGCTGACCGGGCAGACCATCAACATCATGACACTCGGCGGTCTCGCTTTGGCCGTGGGTGTACTGGTTGACGAAGGCACCGTGCTGCTCGAAAACATCCATGTTCACTTGGACAACGGCGACAATGTAGCACGAGCCGTTTTTCTCGCAAGCCAGGAAGTCGCAGTCCCCAGGCTGCTTACCATGCTTTGCGTCATGGCTGTCTTCATCCCATCCTTCTTCATGACAGGACCTGCACAATCCCTGTTTCTTCCGCTCTCCCTGGCTGTCGGTTTCGCCATGGGCGCCTCGTACCTGCTCTCCAGTTCACTGGTCCCGGTTCTCGCAAACTGGATGTTGAAGGCGAACCACGAAGTCGATCAGGCGAAGCCGCATGTCGAAGGCAGCTTCGACCGCTTCAGGCATCGATTCGAGCGAACCCTTGAGCGAGCCATGAACCTTCCTGCCATACTCTTGACCTCGTACGCTGTCGTCGTACTCCTTGTGCTGGCGCTCATCACCCCACGCATCGCTGAAGAGATCTTCCCATCCGCCGCTTCGACCCAGTTCCGGCTCCGCATCAACGCGCCGGATGGAACGCGGGTCGCTGTGACCGAAGACTTGGTAAAGCATGTCTTGAATACGATCCATGACACAGCAGGCGATCAGAACCTCGACCTCAGCCTGGGTTATGTCGGGACTCAGGCCTCCTCCTACCCCATCAATGCAGTGTTTCTCTGGACGAGTGGCCCGCAACAAGCCATCATCAACGTGGGCCTTAGGCCAAACAGCTCCTTGAAGCTTCCCGAACTGGAAGAACGCCTCCGCAAGAAGCTCCCGGAGCAATTTCCTGACGCGAAGTTCTCTTTCGATCCTGGAGACCTCATCAGCCAGATCCTCAGCTTCGGTTCATCGTCCCTATCAGAAGTCACCATCATTGGCCCTCAGTACGCGGATGTCGCAAGCTTTGCGGAGCGGGTGCGCCAGAAGCTCGCTGCCGTCCCCGAACTCCGTGACCTCCAATACGAGGAACCCCTCCACTATCCAACCGTAGAGATCAAGGTGGATCGTGCGATGGCAGGCCAGCTTGGCGCCACCGCCGACGGAGTTGGGCAAGCCGTCGTCTCTTCGACCGCATCAAGCCGCTTCATAGCCCCAAGCTACTGGCGCGACCCAAAGTCGGGCGTCAGTTATCAAGTGCAGGTGCAGGTGCCGCAACCCAAAATGACCTCGTTGGCAGCGATCGGCAACATTCCCGTGAGTAGCGCAAGTGGTGCGCAGCCGTTGATCAATCAGTTGGCTGAACTGCGCACCGGCACGGTGCCGGGCGAGCTGGATCGTCAAAATGGCCAGTGGATGCTTGCTCTCTCCGCAAACCTTGCGGGACGCGATCTGCGTCTCGCAAATCACGCCATCAACAAGGCTATCTCGGACGCCGGAACACCTCCGCGCGGCGTAACCACCGCCGTGCGCGGCCAGGTCAGTGCACTCCAACAGATCTTCGGCGAACTTGGCATAGGTCTCCTCGCCGCTATCGGCGTCATCCTCCTGCTCCTCACCGCGAATTTCCAATCCCTTAAACTTGCGCTCGTGGTCCTTTCAACTGCACCCGCCGTCCTCGCAGGATCCGTGCTCATGCTGGTCATCACCGGCACTACCCTGAACCTTGAGAGCTTCATGGGCACCATCATGGCAATTGGTGTCGCCGTCGCGAACGCCATTCTGCTCGTCAGCTTTGCAGAACAGAATCGCCTCAAAGGAGCCTCTGCACCGGAGGCTGCGCGGGCTGCCGCTGCGGAACGACTCCGCCCCGTTCTGATGACAAGTGTCGCAATGGTTGCCGGCATGATCCCGATGGCTCTCGCAATCGGGCAGGGAGCCGAAGAAACCGCGCCCCTTGGCCGAGCCGTCATCGGTGGTCTCTCGGTTGCCACCGTCGCAACGCTTTTCCTGTTGCCCATGGTGTTCGGTCTGGCACAGCGCAATGCATCGGTCGAAACCAGCTCTCTCGATCCGGAAGATCCGGGAAGCAAATGGTTTAGAAAGTCCGTGGAGGTCTTGCGATGAAAGCCTTGCTCTTAGCTTGTGCCGTGCCAGTGCTCGCGGCTGCTGGTTGCACCTCCAGGAATGCCCCTAAAACTGCTTCTGCAACTGCGACCCCCGCGCCCAACGAGCCCGCAACGATTGTCACCGTGCCTGTTGCATCCAGGAAGCTCGACACGACCATCGCTCTGCCCGCGCAACTCACGCCGTATCAGCAGGTAGATCTATATCCCAAGGTGACGGGATTCGTCCAGGGTGTCACGGTCGATCGCGGGTCGCGGGTCCAGCGCGGACAACTCCTCGTCAAGCTCACCGCTCCGGAGCTGCTCAATCAACGCTCCCAGGCTGAAGCGGCGGTCCGCGCTGCCCAGTCGCAGCTCGCGACCGCTCAGGCCAGGCTGGCTTCCGACAACGGCACCTACCTTCACATGGTCGAGGCCGCAAAGACGCCGGGCGTCCTTGCCGAGAACGATGTAGCCGTGGCCGGCCAGACCGTACTCGCCGACAAGGGACTCGTGGACGCCGCCAATCAGAACATAACAGCCGCAAAACAGGCTCTGGGTAGCGTCACTCAGACCGAATCCTACCTCTCGATCACTGCACCATTCGACGGCGTTGTCACCACCCGCAATCTTCACCCCGGCGCGCTCATCGGACCGGCATCTGGTGCGGGTGGTGCTCAGCCCATTCTTCAGATCGTTGACGACAGGCATCTCCGTCTCGCTGTTCCCGTACCAGAGGCACAGGTCGCGGAGATGAGGCCCGGCAGACTCGTGTCCTTTACAGTCCCGGCGTTCCCCGGAAAGACCTTCAACGCTCCCATCCAGCGAGTCTCCCTACAAGTCGATCAGAAGTCCCGCACAATGCCGGTCGAGCTCGATGTCAAGAACCCCGATGGCAGGCTGGCTCCGGGGAGTTTCGCGAACGTAGCTTGGCCGCTCGAACGCGGCTACCCAACCATGTTTGTGCCAACTACAGCCGTCACCACTGACCAGCAACACACCTTCGTCATCCGTGTGAACAATGGCAAGGCCGAGTGGGTGACCGTCCAGACAGGTCAAACGCTCGGCACGGAGGTCGAGGTGTTCGGAAAGCTGGCTTCTGGAGATCCAGTAGTGAAAATGGCATCAGATGCCATCCACTCCGGTGATTCCGTTCGAGTCCAGAACAGCTCGATCACAACAAAGTAACGGAGAAGCCGCTGTCTATGAAACCGGCGGCAAACAAGGGGCGATACCCTTCTGCCCGGTCACTACGGACCTCGCTGCGTCAACGGAGAGGCTCAAGGAGAAACGATCGCCGTCGCTGACGTCGGTGTTACTGGTCGACGTACGGCCCTATAACGACTCAAAGGCTTATCCTTGTGGCGTCTGGATCGTGACGGAGCTGTGTCGATCACGCAGATCAACACGGCCTCCCATCATGTCAACTCTGAGGCGTTCTCACGGGAAGCTGCGATCAAATTTGTCACACATATCGTCGTTGCGGAGGCGCAAAAACCTCACATGCCAGCATCACTTCCTGCCGTTCTTGGAATGGACATGGCGGGGACAATTGAAGAGGTCGCTCCGGGGATCACAACCTTCGATCCCGGCGATGAGATTTATGAGTTGCGGGCGGGGTCGGCGGATATCGAGGAACGCTCGCCAGGTTTGTTGCCGCCGATGCCAGCCTGCTCGCGCAAACCCGGCAACCTCACATTTCTGGATGTGACGGCCCTCCCATTGGCTGCGATCACCGCTTGCATGCCCGTGCTTGCGGCGTGGGTGACGTAGCCGTTCAGACCACCAGCGCTCTCGGGGCACTCGTCTTGGCCGGCGTGCCACCAGGCAAGCACACACTCAGCAGCACAGGGGCAGCGCATTAGA
>CAZZZP010000051.1:0-30092 GCA_964658635.1 Lichenicola sp.
CGTCGGTGACGGGGAAGTAGAGGTCGGTGGCTGAGGGCATGTAGAGGACGGGCGCCTTGATGGATTTGAGCGCGGCCTGGACGTCTCCGTTGAAGCCGGGGGTGGCGCCTACGTCGTTCGAGTTCCAGGTGCGGAGCTGGAGGATGAGGTCGTTGGCGTCTGCGCCGTCGATGAAGTGGTGGCGGAAGTTGTCGATGGTTTGCTGGAGGGTGGTGCCGGGCTTGGCGTCCTGTTTCCAGAGCTCCTCGTGCCACCACTCCTGGGAGAAGAGCCAGGCGGTCCAGACGAGGTTGAAGGCTTCGAGGCCTTTCTCGGGCTGGGTTTTGTAGTCTCCGTTGTTGAAGGTCTGGTCGGCGGAGATGGCTGCGATGAGGCTCTCGTTTCGCACGATGCCGTGGCCCCAGGTCTTGGCGGTGCCGGAGGTCGCGACGATGTGATCCATGAAGGCGGGGTAGCTGACGGCCCATTGCAGGGCCTGCTGCGCGCCCATGGAGAAGCCGATGACGGCGCGGAGGTGCTTGACGTGGAGTTCGTCGGTGAGCAGCTGGTGGACGGCGTTGACGTTATCGCGGATGGTCATGACGGGGAAGCGCGGGCCGTGGAAGGGCTCTGGCGTGTTGGAGGGCGAGGAGCTGCTGCCGTTGCCGAAGAGCTCGGAGGTGACGAGGAGGAGCTTTCCCGGGTCGAGCGCGTTGCCGGGGCCGATGAGCCAGTCGTAGCCATCGCGCTTGGCCATGTAGTGGGAGGGGAGCAGGATGGCGTTGTCGCCGGTTGCGTTGAGCTTGCCGTAGGTGCCGAAGACGATGTGGGCTTCGGGAAGGACGACGCCGGACTCGGTTTTGAAGTTCTTGATGACGTATTCGTGGCGCATGGGCTCCTCGGGTTTTGTGTCGTCTGCGTGGGCGTTGAAGGCGCAGGCGAGCATGAGCGCGGGAAGGAGGGTGGAGAGGATGGTGCGGAGGTTCATTGCCTGGGCTCCTGTGGTTTGACGAAGAGGGTGGGTGGGGCGCGGTGGTGGGTGGCCTGCTCGTAGGCGTAGGCGTACTGGATGAGGAGGGTCTCGGTGAAGGCGCGGCCGAGGATGGTGAGGCCGGCGGGAAGCTGTTCGTCGCCGATGTGGGTGAAGCCCATGGGGATGGTGATGGCGGGGAAGCCGGTCTGTGGCGAGAGGACCTGCGAGTTGTCGCCGGCGGGGCTGGTCATGTCGCCGACCTTGCGGGGTGGATTGCTCCAGGTTGGGTAGACGATGGCGTCGAGGTGGTCGCGGTCCATGGCGGCCAGCAAGGCGTTTCGGAAGGCTATCTTAGGCGGGTCGTGGTAGACGTCGAGGCAGGGGGAGCGGCGTTCGTCGGGCTGTGGCTTGCCGACGGAGCCCTTGATTTCGCTTTCGATGTAGGGAAGATAGAGGCCGGAGGCTACGACCTCGGCGAGCGAGTGATAAGGGGCGTTCCGGGCGTGAAGGCTGAACCAGTGGTTGACGTCGGCCTCGAAGTCGCCGCACCAGAGGTCCTTCTGGAGGGCCTCGTATTCGGGGAAGGCGAAGGGATCGACGATGACTGCGCCCTGGGCCCTGAGGTCGGTGATGGCCTGCTCGGTCAGGGTGCGGATTTGCGGATCGGTCTTGGGATCGGTGATGTAGGAGCGGAAGACGCCGATGCGTGCTCCGCGCAGGCCGTCGGGCTTGAGGGATTGGGTGTAGTCGATGTTGGCGTGATCTTTGGCGAGAGAGGTGATGGGGTCTGCGGGATCGTACCCGGCGACGACGTTGAGCACGGCGGCTGCGTCTGCCACGGAGCGGGCCATGGGACCGCCGACGTCGTTGTGCGCGAAGAGCGGGATGATGCCGTCGCGGCTGGTGAGGCCGATGGTGGGACGGATGCCGACGAGCGCGTTGTGCGACGAGGGGCCGCGGATGGAGTTGCCGGTGTCGGAGCCGAGCCCCACTGCGCCGAGCGAGGCGGAGACGGCTGCGGCGGTTCCGCCGGAGGAGCCCGCGGGGACGCGGTCGAGCGCGTAGGGATTGCGCGTGATGCCGGCGATGGAGCTTTCGGTGACGTAGGGGCTGAAGGCCCACTCGGCCATGTTGGACTTGGCGAGGACGATGGCGCCGGCCTCGCGCAAGCGCTTGACCATGAAGGCATCGGTCGCGGGCGCGAAGCCTTTGAGGGCGAGCGAGCCTCCGGTGGTCTGGAGGTTGGCGGTGTCGTAGTTGTCTTTGACGATGACGGGGATGCCGTGGAGCGGGCGGAGCTTGCCGGTGTGGGCGAACTCGCGGTCCATGCGGTCGGCGTCGGCGAGTGCGTCGGGGTTGATGAGGATGATGCTGTTGAGGCGGGTGCTTTGATCGAGCGCGTGGATGCGTGCAATGTACTGCTCGACGAGCTGGCGGGAGGTGACTCGGCGGGTGCGGATGGCTTCGAGCATCTGGGCGATGCTGGCTTCTTCGACGCGGAAGGGCATGGCACGCTCCGGGGGATTTTGGGCTGCGAGATGGGGATTGCCGGCGAGGAGGGCCGCGAGAAGGGGAAGCAGGAGAAGAGTGTGCTGCGCTCGCCGGGTGAGGGACATGCGGGCTGGGGACCGTCCTGTTGCGAGGATTTGGCGAAGGGGGCTGGTCGCCAGTGCTTCTCACGAGGATACCTAGATGGGTGGGGGCGTCAAGTCTGGTTTTTAGCTTCTGGCCTTTAGCTTTTCGGCCAGGAGCGCTGCTGGCCGTCGAAGGCGGTGCTGTCGCGCTGCTGTTTGGGGGCGCGTGCGGCTGATCCGATTCCACTTGCAAATATTACAAATCACGATAACATTATTGCGGATCGTAATACGGTGTGATGCGGAAGGGTTCATGAAGCTGGCTGACAAGATTCGTTATCTGCGTGAGGTGGAGGGTTCGCTGCGCGGGCTGGAACGGGCGATGACGCAGCAGGAGGTGGTGCGTGCGATTGCCGAGGAGACGAAGGGCAAGACGATTTCGCAGTCGTACCTGTCGCAGATCGAGTCGGGCGCGCGGCCGCATTTGACGAACACGACGCGGCTGCTGCTGGCGCGGTTCTTCAAGGTGCATCCGGGATATCTGGTGGAAGACCCGGAGAATTTTCAGGCTGAGTTGCGGACGCTCGAGATCTCTGACGACAAGCTGGACCTTTGGCTGGTTGGAGGTGCGGAGCGTTTCGGGCGGCAGGATCCGGAGCTTTGCCGGGCGCTGCTTGCGCTTGCGCATCACGAGGATTCGCGTGGGTGCCTGCTTTTGCTCGAGTCGATCTTGAAGACGCCGAAGCTGGCGGAGCGGCTGGCCGCGGCGCTGAGTCCTATGCCTCAACAGGCGCCGGTTGAGGAAGTAAAGCCGAAGCGCGGGAAGAAGGTTTCGCGATGAACACGGTGTATCTTGTGTGCTTTGTTCTTGGACTGGTGTTGAGTCTGCTGGCGGTGTTTTCAGGGCTTGGCCGGGTTCACTTCGGGCATCTGCATACCGTGCATGCGCATGGCGTGAATGCGAAGCATGCGGGCAGCATGTCGGCGGTGAACGGGTTTACGTTGCCGGCGTTTCTTTGCTGGTTTGGCGGCGTCGGCTACCTGCTGCATAACTACAGTGTTCTGGTGGTGCCGCTGGTGCTGGTGCTTGCGTCGCTTGCGGGCTTGCTGGGCGCGGGGCTGGTTTATGTCGTGCTGTTCCGGTTTCTGCTACCGCGCGAACGTGTTCTCGATCCTGAATCCACGCGCATGGATGGCGTGGTGGGACGGGTGTCCGATGCGATCCGCGATGCCGGGGGTACGGGCGAGATTCTATTCACGCAGCTTGAGGCGCGGAAGAGTGCGCCGGCGCGGAGTGAGAGTGGGGAGCCGATCGCGCGCGGAACCGAGGTGGTTGTGCTGCGTTTCGTTCGCGGCATTGCCTATGTAACACCGCTTGATTCAATTCTTTCGTAGCCACGCGCTGGTGCTCTTGTGGCTTTATTTCAACTCGTCAACCGCATGTAGATAAGGAAAGAGTATGCAGACCCCAGTGACAATTGTCGTCGGTCTCATCGTAGTTGCAACGCTTGCCCTTTTGATTTCACTCGCCAGGATGTTTCGCAAGGCCGGGCCGAACCAGGCCATTATCGTTTACGGATTTCGCACGCCGCGGGTGATCAAGTCAGGTGGCGCGGTGATCTTCCCGGTGGTCGAGACGTATCGCGAGCTGACGCTTGAGCTGATGAGCTTCGATGTGGCTCCGCAGCAGGATCTTTATACAAAGCAGGGCGTTGCCGTGACGGTGGAGGCGGTGGCGCAGATCAAGGTGCGCTCGGATAACGAGTCGATTTTGACCGCTGCTGAACAGTTTCTTTCGAAGTCTCCGGACCAGCGCGAGGGTTTGATCCGGCTGGTGATGGAAGGTCATCTGCGGGGGATTATCGGGCAGTTGACGGTCGAGCAGATAGTGAAGGAGCCGGAGATGGTGGCCGAGCGGATGCGCTCCACGTGCATGGATGATATGTCGAAGATGGGGCTCGAGGTGGTGAGCTTTACGATTCGCGAGGTGCGGGACAAGAACGAGTACATCACGAACATGGGGCGGCCGGATGTGGCGCGGATCAAGCGCGATGCGGAGATTGCGGCTGCCGAGGCGGAGCGCGACACGGCGATCCGGCGGGCGAATGCGCTGCGCGAGGCGGCGATTGCGAAGGCGGCATCGGACCAGGACCGGGTGATTGCGGAGACGGCTTCGCTGGGTAAGCAGGCGGAAGCGCAGAGGGATCTTTCGATCCAGAAGGCGCAGTTTCTGGAGCAGTCTCGCCGTCAGGAGGCTCAGGCGGACAAGGCGTACGAGCTGCAGACCAACGTAATGCAGCAGCAGGTGGTGGCTGAGCAGGTGAAGGTGCTGCAGATCGAGAAAGAGCAGCAGGTGAAGGTGCAGGAGGCGGAGATTCTGCGGCACGAGGCGGAACTGATCTCGACGGTGCTGAAGGGGTCTGAGATCGAGGCCCGGCGGATGCAGAATATTGCCGCCGCGGAGAAGACGCGGATCATGATCGAGGCTGAAGGCCGGGCTGCGGCGGCACGGGCGCAGGGCGAGGCCCAGGCGGCGATCACGCGGCTGCAGGGCTCGGCCGAGGCGGACATTATCTTCTCGAAGGGCGAGGCTGAGGCGAAGGCGATGAATGTGAAGGCCGAGGCTTACCAGGAGTGGACGCAGGCTGCGGTGGTCGACAAGCTGATCAGCAATATGGCGGAGGTGGTGCGTGCGATGGCCGAGCCGCTGGCGAAGGTGGACAAGATCACGATTGTCTCGACCGGCGGCGACGAGCAGACGGGTGTGAACAAGATTACGGGCGATATGACGAAGATCGCCGCGCAGGTGCCGGCGTTGTTCGAGGCGCTGAGCGGGATGAAGATGTCGGACCTGATGGGGAATGTGAAGGCGATGAAGCCGCGGGAGACCGACGGCCAGTCGCCGGGTGCGACGCTGTAACGAACTGCCCGCTTCCGCATTGCTGGTGGGAGCGGGCTCAACCTTGAATTTCTAACTGTTGTGCGAGAGAGTCCCATGCTGCTTCTCTTCATCCTGTTTGTCATCTTTGTGTCGTCGATTGTGCGTTTGTTGACCGCGCCGTTTCGTTATGGTCGCCGCTATCGTTACGGGTATGGGTGTCATCGGCATCATGGTGGCGGGCTGCTGCCGCTGCTTGGGCTGGTGTTTCTTGCGCGGACGTTTGGGCGGCGGTTTTAGGGTTCCAGAAAGGGGCATGGTATGGCACTGCTTGAGAGGGTTTCGACCCTGCTTCGTGCGAATTTGAATGACCTGCTGTCGCGTGCGGAGGATCCGGAGAAGCTGGCGCGGCAGCTGGTGCTCGATATGGAAAACCAGCTGATGCAGGTGAAGACGCAGGTGGCGATCGCGATTGCGGATCAGCATCTGCTGAAGAAGAAGCTGACGGAGGCCGAGGAGCAGCGGGCGCAATGGGTGCGGAAGGCGGAGCTTGCGGTGGCGAAGGGCCAGGACGACCTGGCCCGGGCTGCGCTCGAGCGCTCGCTTTCGCATGAGCGTGTGGCGGAGGGACTCGCGCAGCAGCATGCTGACCAGACCTCAGAGACCGAGACGCTGCGTGGGGCCTATCAGCGGCTGCAGCAGAAACTGACGGAGACGCAGGCACGGGTGGAGCTGCTTTCGGCGCAGATCCGGCGTAACCGGGCGGTCGAGAAGGCGGCCACGGCTCAGGCGATGCTGCAGAACGGTGCGGCCGAGGGCAGGCTTGCAAAGCTGGCCGGGCGCGCGGATGCAGCCGGGGCGCGGAACCAGGCGGCGCGGACGCTGATGGCGGTGGCGTCGGCGGAGACGCTCGATGAGCGATTTCAGGCGTTGGAACAGAACGACCAGATCGAAGCTTTGTTGCTGGAATTGAAGGAGAAGCAGCCGCGGTTGACGTAGGCGCGCGCGAGTGGGTGTTTCGGTGCGATGATGGTGGTCTGCAGCGGGAATCGTTGCACGGTCCGCAGCATCCAACCTCTGAATTTCATGTCGACAGCCCTCGAACTCGCTTTGTTCTCGTGTGCTCTGCTGGGGCTCCGCCATGGGTTCGATTATGACCACCTGGCGGCGATTACCGACATCACCAGCGTGCAGCGGGGTTGGCGGCAAGGGATGGGGTTGGGGCTGCTGTATGCGCTGGGGCATGCGCTGACGGTGGCGATCCTGGGTTGTGCGGTGATCTTTCTGCATCTTTCGCTTCCGGCGCACCTCGATGCGGTGGGTGAGCGGCTGGTGGGTGCGACGCTGATTGTGTTGTCGCTGTATGTGCTGGTGACGTTTGTGCGGCGACGGTCGCTGCCTGGGCATCACCATATTCCGCGGAGCCGGATTGCGCTGCTGATCTCGGGTGCGCGCTACGCGGGCTGGAGGGTGAGCCGGCTGGCGGGGTCGGAGCGGCCGCGGCCTGATCCGTTTGCGTTCAAGTACGACCGCAGCTCGGTATTTGTGGTGGGGATTATTCATGGGCTGGGAGCGGAGACGCCTTCGCAACTCCTGCTTTTTCTGCTTGCGGCGAACCTGGGCGGGACGGGCAAGGGGTTCCTGGGGCTGATGTGCTTCCTCCTGGGGCTGCTGGTGATGAACACGTTGATGACGGCGAGTGCGTCGGGAATTTTTGCGAAGAGTACGAATAGTCCGCGGCTGCAGACGATTGTGACGTCGCTGGCTGCGGTCTACAGCCTGGTGGTTGGCGTGATATTTCTTTCGGGGGCGAGCGATCGGCTGCCGCCGCTGATGCACTAGCTGCATCCAACGGCCTAGAATGACGACCATGAATCTGGAAGAGAAATCGCGGGACCTGCAGGAGCGGGTGAAGCGGCTTGGTTCGCTACTGGTGGCGTACTCGGGCGGGACGGACTCGGCGTTCCTGGCCTGGGCTGCGCACTGTGCGCTGGGCGACAGAATGCTCGCGGTGATCGCGGATTCGGCTTCACTTCCGCGCAAGGAGCTGGCGGATGCGCTCGAGTTTACGGCGCAGCACGGAATTCCCACGCATATTCTGCATACCGGCGAGTTGGACAACCCGGAGTATGCGAAGAACGATTCGCAGCGCTGCTTTCACTGCAAGGACGAGCTGTTTACGCAGATGGAGCAGACCCGTGCGGCGATGGGTTTTACGCATCTGGCATACGGGATGAATCTGGATGACACGGGCGAGTTCCGGCCCGGGCAGCAGGCGGCTAAGCTGCACGGTGCGCTGGCTCCGCTGGCCGAGGCCGGGCTGCACAAGGCGGAGATTCGGCAGTTGGCACGGGATGCCGGGCTAGAGCTTGCGGACAAGCCTGCGAGCGCGTGCCTGTCGTCGCGGATCGAGTACGGGCGGCCGGTGACAGCGGAGAACCTGAGCCAGGTGGAGCGGGCCGAGGAGGCGTTGCACGCGCTGGGCTTCTACCGTGTGCGCGTGCGGCACCACGGTGAGTTGGCGCGGGTTGAGATTGCGCGAGAGGATCTGCCAAGGGCCCTTGATCTGGCGGTTCTGGACCAGGTGACGTCGGCTCTGAAGGCGATTGGATTCAAGTACACGACGCTCGATACCCAGGGGTATCGGACGGGTTCGATGAATGAAGTGCTGCCGGTTTCGGCGATTGCCGCGGCGAGAAATTAGACAGGGAAAAGACATGCGGATTGCTTATCTGGATTGCTTCGCCGGGATTTCGGGCGATATGTTTTTGGGCGCGCTGCTGGATGCAGGGGTGCCGCTCGCGGTGCTGGAGGAGGCAGTTGCAGCGCTGGATGTTAGTGCTTCCTTGAAGGTGGAGACGGTGGACCGGAGCGGCATCTCGGCGACCAAGGTTCATGTGATGGAAGGCGGCAAGCTGGCCGAGGATGCAGGTGATGGGCAATCGGAGCGGGCCAAGAGCTTTGAGCATCAGCAGAAGCCAGACGAGCATACGCACTCGCATTATCCGCAGACGCAGCACCAGCATAAGACCGGCCAACCCCATACGCACTCGCATGAGGAGCCGGAGCATACGCACGAACACGATCATCCGCATGTGCATGGGCGCTCACTGACGGAGATCAAGCAGATGATTGAGGGTGCGGCGCTGGCGGAGCCGGTGAAGCGGACGGCGATCCGGGCGTTTGAGCTGCTGGGTGCGTCCGAGGCGAAGATTCATAATGTGCCGGTCGAGGAGATTCACTTCCACGAGGTTGGGGCTGTCGATGCGATTGTCGATATTGTTGCTGCGAGTGCGGGGATTCATCACCTGCGGATCGGGGCATGGTTCAGTTCGCCGCTGAACGTGGGTGGTGGGATGGTGCGGTGTGCGCATGGGCTGTTTCCTGTGCCGGCTCCGGCTACGGCTGATTTGCTGCGCGGGATGCCGACGTATTCCGCACATATTCAGAAGGAATTGGTGACGCCGACCGGTGCGGCGCTGGTACGGGCTCTGCAGCCGACCTTTGGGCAGCAGCCGGCGATGACAGTGGAGCAGATCGGGTACGGCGCCGGGACGCGGGATCCGAAGGACTTTCCGAATGTGCTGCGGTTGGCGGTTGGCGAGGCTCCGGATGAGAAGCTGGACACACCGGATGAGCGGGAGACGGTGACAGTGCTCGAGACGGCGGTCGATGATCTTTCGCCGCAGGTACTGGCGTATGTGGCCGAGCAGGCGCTGGCGCATGGTGCGCTCGACGTGATGCTTGCGCCGGTGGTGATGAAGAAGGGCCGGCCGGGAACGCTGGTGACGGTGCTTTGCGAGCCGGCGAAGAGCCTGACGATGGAGGCGCTGCTGCTGCGCGAGACGAGCACGCTGGGAGTACGGATTCGCCAGGACAAGCGGTCGCTGCTGGAGCGGAAGCATGTTCCGGTTGAGACGGATTATGGAGTGATTCGGGTAAAGGTTGGCATGCTGGCGGGTGAGGAGCTGAATGCGGCTCCGGAGTTTGAGGACTGCAAAGCTGCGGCGCTGAAGCATGATGTTGCGCTGAAGCAGGTGCAGCAGGCGGCGATAGTGGCGTATCGCGTAGGGGGTGCACGTTGACTCCTGTGGCGCTGCTGGAGATTTTGTCTGAAGTGGAACGTGGCTCCCTGACGCCGGCCGATGCTGCCGGGCGGCTGCGGAACATGCCGTTCGAGGACCTGGGGCACACGCGGGTGGATCATCACCGGCAGCTGCGGACGGGGCTGCCGGAGGTGATCTACGCGGCGGGCAAGACGCCGGAGCAGACGACGTCGATCTTTGGGGCGCTGATTGGAGCGGGAAGTGACGTGCTTGCGACGCGGGTGACGGAGGAGACGGCGGCGGCGGTGCTTGCGGCACATCCTCAGGCTGTACACAATGCGATGGCGCGGACGCTTTCGTTTCGGCAGAGCTCGGCGAACGAGACTCGCGGGCATGTTGCGGTGCTTTGTGCGGGTACGAGCGACCTGCCGGTGGGCGAAGAGGCTGCGGTTACCGCCGAGACTTTTGGCGTGAAGGTAACCCGGCTGTACGATGTTGGGGTGGCGGGCGTGCATCGTCTACTGGCGGTGCGGGACCAGCTGGCCGAGGCGCATGCGGTGATTGTGTGTGCCGGGATGGAAGGCGCGCTGCCTTCGGTCGTCGGCGGACTGGTTGGCGTGCCGGTGATCGCGGTCCCTACTTCTGTGGGTTATGGGGCCAGCTTTGGCGGGGTGACGGCGCTGCTTGGGATGCTGAACTCGTGTAGTTCCAATGTCAGCGTGGTGAATATCGATAACGGGTTTGGCGCGGCTTATTCGGCGGTTTTGATTGCCCGGGCTTCGGCTCGTTAGAGACAACAGCCACGGCGCCCTCACGCCGGGCGGGCGACACGTCGTGGGGTATAGGGCTTCGCGTGACAAAGGAGATTGATATGGAGCGTCGGGATTTTTTGAAGAGTGCTGTGGTGGCTGGGGTAACGGTTGCGGCTGGGGCGCAGGTGCCGGCCAAGGGTGCGCCGGTTACGCGGCCGCAGGTTGCGGGGATGATCTACCGCGAGCTGGGGACTACGGGCGAGACGGTGTCGGCGATCGGGCTGGGCGGGTATCACATCGGCAAGCAGAAGGACCAGGCGGAGAGCATCAAGCTGATTCGGACGGCGATCGATCGCGGGATCACGTTTCTCGATAACTGCTGGGACTATAACGACGGCATCTCCGAGGTGCGGATGGGCTGGGCGTTGAAGGACGGTTACCGGCAAAAGGCCTTCCTGATGACCAAGATGGATGGGCGGACGGCAGAGGAGTACAACAAGCAGCTGGAGCAGTCGCTGGGGCGGCTGCAGACGGAGATGATCGACCTGGTGCAGTTCCACGAGGTGATCCGGATGGAGGATCCTGACCGGATCTTCGCGCCGGGTGGGGCGTTGGAAGCGGCGGTGGCGGCGAAGCAGGCGGGGAAGATCCGGTATATCGGGTTCACCGGGCACAAGGATCCGGCGGTGCATCTGCGGATGTTCGAGGTGGCGGCGAAGCACGGGTTCAAGTTCGACACGGTGCAGATGCCGGTGAACGTGATGGATGCGCACTTTCGGTCGTTTGCGAAAGAGGTGATGCCGGTGGCGCTGAAGGCGGGGACCGGGGTGCTGGCGATGAAGACGTTTGGCGATCACTACATTCTGGATACGGGGCTGGTGCCGCCGATCGACATGCTGCACTACGGGCTGACGCAGCCGGTGTCGGTGGTGATTACGGGGATCGACAAGATGGAGATCCTGGAGCAGGCGGTGACGGCGGCGAAGACGTTCCAGCCGATGACGCAGGCGCAGATGGATACGGTGCTGGCGAAGACGGTGGAGGCGGCGAACACGGGCAAGTACGAGCTGTTCAAAACGACGAGCCATTTCGACGGGACGGCCAAGAATCCGAAGTGGCTGGGGTAGTACCCCCCCCCTCCCGTACTTAGGTCCTAAAGTATTCAAAGCAGGGACTTTAAGTACAAAACAGGGCACCCGGGCTGGATGTTCGGTTTTAAGCTAAAGTCTTCATTCGATGCGGTTTAGCTTGACCATGGCGTTGTCGCGGAGCCGGCGCATGACGCAAAGTATTCAATCGATGAGACTTAGGTCTGAAACTCGGAGGCAAATGTGGTTTGGGTCGAGGGGCTTTGCTGAGTTATTCCGCTGTCTCTATTCTACCGGTTTGAGGCGGGTAAGTACGCCAAGTATTTTTCGGCCGTAAGTCGCTTGTTGTGGGAGGTTTAGGGTCTTGCGGCCAGACCCGAGGGCTTGACAGAGTTTTGCAGAGGGGCTGCTGGCCTGCGCCTGGTTTGAGGCGGCAGGGTGGGAGGCAGCCTGGGTGTAGGGTTGCCGCGGCTCGAAAGCTTAGGTATGGATCTTTGTTTGATGGGCGGCGGCTGAGGGGTAAGGGCGCGATCATAACGACTTATGTGGTCATGCCGAAGATGGAATGGGTCAGGAAAGAGCCTCCGAGGGGTGGCTGTTTCCATGCCCATTCATCCCGTGAGGCTGTGATGAATGGGCTCCCTGGGTGGGTTCAGGCCTTGCGAGCGGGCTAGACGGCCTTGCGCTGGAAGGTGGTTTTCTTGGTGTTGGCGAAGGAGTCCTTTGCCTTGAAGGAGGCTGCGGAGGCTCCGGGGACTGGCTTTGCGCCGGTTTTGCCCTGGGCGGCTTTTTCGCGGGCGGACTGGAGCTTCTGGGCTGCCCGGCTTAGGCCGCCGATCTTGACTGCGCCTGGTTTGGGAATGAAATCGCTCATACTCGATATTCTCATGACGGCGGCTGGGGGAGTAGAGGTTGCCGGCGGCAGTGGCATTCTGGCGACCGCCGCCGGATTGAGGACGTCTGTCGGGGACCCGGTGCGGCGAGGGCCGCTCATCACGGTGAGACTTTGAGGAATACGGGCGAGCCGGATTGTCACCACTGGTGCTGGTTGCGGACTAGGCTTTGCGGAGCCAGTCTGCGTCGATCTTGAGGGATTCGACCCAGGGGACGTCGAAGCCTTCCTGCTCGACGAAGACGTGCTGGATGGCGGCGGCTTTGGCGGCGGCGACGATTTTCTTGTTGTCGACCATGCCGCGGCCCATCTCGGTGGGGATGGCCTCCTTGGTGTCGGTGGAGCCGAAGGACTTGAAGTCCTTGAGGTGGAGCATGTGGATGCGCTTGCCGTACCTGGTGAGGATCTCTTCGGGGTTGCCGCCGCCGACGGTGACCCAGCCGCAGTCGACCTCGAAGGAGACCTTGTCGGGGTCGGTGAGGCGGACGAGCTCTTCGAAGGGGACGGCGCCGTCGGTTGGGCGGAACTCGATGGTGTGGTTGTGGTAGGCGAACTTCATGCCGGCGGCCTTGACCTTTTCGCCGATGAGGTTGAACTGTTCGGCGTTGTAGTGCCAGTCCTCGGTGAGGAAGGCTTTGCGGATGCCCTGGTAGGAGGTGTCGGCGAGGCGCGAGGGGTTTTTGATGGCGGGGAAGGAACAGACGATGTACTGGAGGCCGAGCTGGTGGGCGTAGTCGATGATCTGGTCGGTCTGGGGGAAGAGGGTTTGGGAGGGGTAGTGGGAGCTGACGAGGTGGAGGTTGGCCTGCTGCATGGCGTCCTTGACCTCCTGGGCGGAGTGGTTGAAGAAGCCGGCGGCTTCGACCTCCTGGAAGCCGAGTGCGGAGAGCTGTTTGAGTGTGCCGAGGTAGTCCTTGGGGAGGAAGTCGCGGACGGAGTAGAGCTGGATGCCGAGGGGGAGGTTGAGGGGGTTGGCGTGGAGGGAGCGCGTGGCGAGTGCGGCGGCGGTGAGGGTGGAGGATTTGAGGAAGTCGCGTCGGGTGAAGGGCATGTTGGAGGTCTCCGTGCGGGTCGGGTGCCGATTGGTGATTCGAAGTGGATCGAAGGCTGCCGCCTTATGCCCGAAGAGGTGGGGCCGAAGATGGTTTGCCAGGAGCTTATGGTGCGGGATGTTGATCCCGGATGGAAGGGAAGCGGCGGCTGAGGGTGGTCTGGTTGTGTTCTGGAACGTTCATGGATGCCCTTTGGGGGATCGATATCATTGCTTGCGGGTCTGAATGCCTCAGACGCAGCCATAGTAGACCTTTGAAGGCGAGAGAGGCGAATCAATCGATTGAAGCGCTGCACGGGACAGGTTTACGGGCGTATGCGGGCGGTGCTAACCTCGGGAGTCGCCAGCCGGAGACGATATTTGTTACATGCTGCATGGACGCTGAAGAGGAGTGGCCTTTGAAGCTTGGTCTTTTTACGCCTGTGTTTGCGAAGCTTTCGCTCGATGCACTGCTGGTGGAGTTGAAGCGGTATCCGGCGATTACTTCGCTGGAACTGGGTGCGGGTGGGTGGCCGGGCGCGAGCCATCTGGATGTTGACAGCCTGCTGGCGAGCGGGGATGCGGTCAGTGAGTTCAGGGGGAAGATTGCGGATGCCGGGCTCGAGATCAGCGCACTGTCGTGTCATAACAACCCGGTGCATCCGGATGCGGCGATTGCGGCGCGCGACCATGCGACGTTTAAGCGCATGGTACGGGTTGCGGAGCGGCTTGGGGTGAAGACGGTGGTGACGTTTTCGGGTTGTCCGGGTGGTGGGCCGGAGGACCGGACGCCGAACTGGGTCACGGCCGCATGGCCTCCGGAGTTTGGCACGGCGCTGGAGTGGCAGTGGAACGAGAGGCTGATTCCTTACTGGCGGGGCGCGATGGAGGTGGCGTCTGCAGCCGGCGTGAGGGTGGCGCTCGAGGCTCATCCAGGGTTCTGCGTTTATAACGCGGAGACGATGCTGAGGCTGCGGCATGCGGTGTCGGATGACCTGGGGATCAACCTGGACCCGAGCCATCTGTGGTGGCAGCAGGTGGAGATCCCGGCGGCGATCGAAGCGCTGCGAGGCGCGATCTTCCATGCGCATGCGAAGGATGTGGTGTTGAACAAGCGGAAGATGGCGGTGAACGGGGTGCTCGATACGAAGAGCTACAGCGAGATGGGCGAGCGCTCGTGGCTGTTTCGGAGTGTGGGCTGGGGGCATGACGAGACGGCGTGGAAGGCGATTGTCTCCGGGCTGCGGCTGGCAGGGTACGACGGCGTGTTGAGCATCGAGCATGAGGACGCGCTGGCCTCGATCGACGAAGGGCTTTCGTCGGCAGTGAATTTTCTGGAACGCGTGCTGTTGAAAGAGAAGGCCGTGGAGCCGTGGTGGATATGAGGATGAGTTCGATGAGTTCGATGAAGTCGATGATGCGTTGGAATGGAAGTGTGGCGCTTGGCGTGTTGCTTGCGGCGGGGACGGTGTCGGCACAAAGTGTGGCGGGCACGCTGCTGAACGATACGCCTGCGGTGGAGCAGCGGGTGGATGCGCTGGTGAAGCAGATGACGCTGGACGAGAAGATAGAGCTCATTGGTGGTTACACACCGTTTCGGACGCATCCGATCGACCGGTTGAAGATTCCTTCGTTCCAGATGGCGGACGGGCCGGTGGGTGCGCATATTCCGGCGCCTACGATTGCGTATGCGGCGGGGATCGGGCTGGCGGCTTCGTGGGATCGCGGGCTGGCGGTGAGTATTGGGAAGCAGCTTGGGCGGGATTCGAAGTCGCGCGGCGCGGCGTACCTGCTGGGGCCTGGGATCAACATTTATCGTGCGCCGATGAATGGGCGGAACTTTGAATATTTCGGCGAAGATCCGTATCTGCAGGGTGAGATCACAGTCGGTTACATATCGGGGGTGCAGTCCGAAGGTGTGTCGGCGACGGTGAAGCATTTTGTGGGGAACAACTCGGAGTATCAGCGTTTCAGCTCGGACTCGGTGATCGGGGAGCGGGCGCTGCGCGAGATTTATCTCCCGGGGTTTGAAGCGGCGGTGAAGCGTGGGCATGTGGGCGCGATGATGGATGCCTACAACCTGACCAATGGCGAGCATATGACGGCGAACAAGCCGCTGAACATCGACGTGGTGAAGACGCAGTGGAAGTATTCGGGCGTGATCATGTCGGACTGGGTGGCGACGTATGACTCGGCCAAGGCGGCGAATGGCGGGCTCGATCTGGAGATGCCGTTCGGGGTGTATTTTGCAAAGGACAAGCTGCAGCCGGAGATCGATCATGGCAAGGTTTCGGTTGCGACGATCGACGATAAGGTTCGGCGGATTTTGCGGGTGGCGGGGACGTTTGGGTGGCTCGACAAGCCGCAGATGGACACGTCGATTTCGCGCTTTAACCGCGAGGGTTTGAAGGCGACGGAGCAGGGCGCGCTTGAGGGCATGGTGCTGCTGAAGAACGAGGGGCGTGCTCTGCCGTTGAAACGGGCCGAGGTGAAGACGCTGGCGGTGATTGGGCCGACGGCTGCGCCTACTCCGACGACCGGCGGGGGAAGTGGCGAGGTGGTGAGCTTTCAGTCAAGCAGCATTTTGACTGGGCTGAGCGATGCGTTGGCGGACCGGGCGAACGTGCTGTATGCGCGGGGGATCTACACGCTGAATGGCCTGGCGCGGACGACGCATTTTACGCAGGATGCGGCGGGAACGAAGCCGGGGTTGAGGGTGGAGCATTGGACGAATGCGACGCTTGAGGGGAGTCCGGCTTCGACGACGACCGAGATGGCGATGATGGTGGCTCCGAGCACGCGGCGGACGCCCGATGAGCAGGAGGTGAATGCGCTGACGGCGAAGCGTGGGCAGGTGGTGTATGTGCCTGCGGCGGTTTCCGCGCGGTGGACGGGGTATTTTACGCCGGAGGCTGCGGGGGATCACTTCGTGTTTGTGCAGACGGAGGGGCGCTTCAAGCTGTTTCTCGATGACAAGCTGGTGATCGACAACTCGGTGGTGTCGCGTGCGATTGTGAACCAGTTGCGGGTGCCGGTGGCGGCGGGTGCGCACAAGGTGGTGCTGGAGCAGATGAGCACGGAGCGGGTGAGTTCGCCTACGCTGCGGGTGGGGATTGCGCCGGTGAGTACGATTGTGGATCCGGCTGCGATCGAGATTGCGAAGAGGTCGGATGTGGTGGTGCTTGCGGTGGGGTTCGACGCCAATTCGGAGAGCGAGGGCGGGGACCGGAGCTTCGATCTGCCGGTGGGGCAGGATGAGTTGATCCGGCAGATCTCGGCGGTGGGCAAGAAGACGATCGTGCTGATTACTTCGGGTGGCAGCGTGAACGTGACGGCCTGGAAGGATGCGGTGCCGGCGATCGTCGAGGCCTGGTATCCGGGGGAGCGGGGCGGAAACGCGGTGGCGAAGGTGCTGTTTGGTGAGGCGAACTTCGGGGGGCATCTGCCGATCTCGTGGGAGACGAAGATCGAGGACAATCCCAGTTACAAGTTTTATTACCCGGAGCCGGGGACGAGCGAGATCAAGTACGGCGAGGGAATCTATGTCGGGTACCGGGGCTATGAGCATGAGCATCGCAAGCCGCTGTTCCCGTTTGGCTATGGGCTCTCGTATACGAGCTTCAAGTATGCGAATCTGGCGTCCGAGGCGACGGGGCCGGGCCATGTACGCGTGACGTTCGATGTTACAAATACGGGCGGGATGGCGGGGGCCGCGGTGCCGCAGTTGTATGTGTCCGAGGAGCATCCTTCGATCGACCGGCCGGAGAAGGAGCTGAAGAGCTTCGACCGGGTGATGCTCGAGCCGGGTGAGACGAAGCACGTGACGCTGGAGTTGACTCCGCGAAGCTTCTCGTTCTGGGATGTGAAGCGTTCGACGTGGCATGCGGATGCGGGTGAGTACAGGCTGCTGCTGGGGAGTTCTTCAGAGCAGATTGAGCTCGAGGGCAAGGTGAAGATTGCGTCGCCGTTCGACACGCCGGTGAGTGAGTAAATGAAAAGACTGGGCATGGGGCTGATTGGGCCGGGGTTTGTGGCGGCGCACCATGTGGATGCGGTGCGCCGGCTGGGCGATGTAGACGTGGTAGCGATTGCGGGTTCTTCGCAGGCATCGGCTGAACGGAAGGCCGCGGAGATGCATGTCGACAAGGCTTACGGGAGCTACCAGGAGCTGCTTGCGGATCCGGCGATCGAGGTGGTGCACAATACGACACCGAATCACCTCCATTTACCGGTGACGCTTGCGGCGCTGCGTGCGGGCAAGCATGTGATCTGCGACAAGCCGCTGGCGCTGACGAGTGCGGAGGCGGCGGAGCTGGTGAAGGTGGCGGCCGAGACCGGGCTGGGGAATATCGTCACGTTCAACTATCGCGGGAACACGTTGGTCCAGCAGGCTCGCCTGATGATGGAACGCGGGGACATTGGACCGCTGGTTTATGTGCATGGCTGCTACCTGCAGGACTGGATGACGGATGCGAATGTGTACTCGTGGCGATCGGATCCGGGCAAGGGCGGGGTGAGCTCGGCGCTGGCGGATATCGGCTCGCACTGGTGTGACCTGGCGACGCATATGTCGGGTTTGAGGATCACGTCGGTGCTTGCGGACCTGGCTACGGTTGTGCCGACGAGGTACACGTCGGGCGCTTCGCAGGAGGCGTTTCAGCAGAAGACGGAGCAGGAGCGGCATGCGGTGGCTGTTACCGGCGAGGATGTGGCCAGTGTGCTGCTGCGCTTTGATAACGGCGCGCGCGGTGTGCTGACGGTTGGGCAGGTGTTGCCGGGGCACAAGAACGATCTGCGGTTGGAGATCAATGGGCGCGCGGGTTCGCTGGGCTGGGTGCAGGAGCGGCAGAACGAGCTGCTGGTGGGTCATGCGGATCGTGCGAACGAGGTGCTGGTGAAGGATCCGGGGCTGGTGCTGCCGGGTGCGGCGAAGTATGCGCATCTTCCGGGCGGCCACCAGGAGGGGTGGTCGGATGCGTTTCGGAATGTGATCCGGGATGGTTACGAATGGATTCGCGGTGGTGTTGTGCCTGCCGAGAAGCCTCCGACGGTATGCACGTTTGAGGATGCGCGGCGGGTGTTGTGCGTGATTGAGGCGATGTTGAAGAGCCATGCATCGGGCGGTGTCTGGACCGATGTGGCGTATGAGGACGGTCTAAAAGGATGATCGTTCAGACACGCGCACGGCTGAGTACGATGATGTTTCTCGAGTACTTTATATGGGGTGCGTGGTATGTGACGCTGGGGACTTGGTTGTCACAGTCCTTGCATTTTTCCGCGCAGCAGGTGGGGATTGCAGCGGGGGCGACGGCGGTGGGTGCGATTATCTCGCCGTTTTTCGTGAGCCTGATGACGGACACTTTGTTTTCGACCGAGAAGGTACTGGCGGCGCTGCACATGGCGGGTGCGGTGCTGTTGTTTGCGGCTTCGCGGCAGACTGCGTTCGGGCCTCTGTATGGGTTTGTGCTGCTTTATTGTTTCTGCTTTATGCCCACGCTTTCGCTGACGACCTCGCTTGCGTTTCGCCAGATGGAGAGCCCGCAGGAGGAGTTCAGTTTTGTGCGTGTGCTGGGCACGCTGGGCTGGATTGTGGCGGGGCTGACGGTTGGCTCGCTTGGGGTTGAGGCGACGAAGATCCCGGTGCTGCTGGCGGCTGGAGCATCGGCGGTGATGGGGGTGTACTGCCTGACGCTGCCGCATACACCGCCGCTTTCGACTGCGGGGCGGCCGAGCCTGGCGACGGTGTTTCCTCCGGGGGCGGTGAAGATGCTGAAGCGGCGGGAGGTGGCGATCTTCGCGCTGGCTTCGCTGCTGATCTGTATTCCACTGCAGTTTTATTATGCGTTTACGAATCTGTTTTTGAACCAGATCGGGGTGAAGAACGCGGCGGGCATCATGACGGGCGGGCAGATGTCGGAGCTGTTCTGCATGCTGCTGATCCCGTGGTTCTTTCGCCGGCTGGGTGTGAAGTGGATGCTGGCTTTCGCCATGATGGCGTGGGCGCTGCGCTATGTCTTGTTTGCGCTGGGCGCGGGTGGGACGGCGGCGTGGACGTTGTGGGGCGGGATCCTGATGCACGGGATCTGCTATGACTTTTTCTTTGTGACGGGGCAGATTTATATCGATCGGAAGGCGGCTCCGGAGCTTCGTGCGGCGGCGCAGGGGTTGATCACGTTCCTGACGTATGGGGTGGGGATGTTTGTGGGGTCTTGGGTTTCGGGGTACGTGGTGGAGCATGACACGCTGCGGGTGACGGCGGCGGGGCCGGTGTATGCGTGGCATTCGATATGGATCTTTGCTTCGGTTTGTTCGGGTGTGATTTTGCTGCTGTTCCTGCTGTTCTTTTCGGATCGCGAGGCGGATGCGTTGCCGGTCAATGAAGGTCTGGTTTAGAGACAACTGCGCCCTGCGCGGGCGGCGGGCGTTCACACGCCTTTTGGAGCTTTGCGTGGTCGCTCCCGTTGGTCGGGATGGAGGAGCGTGGTTTGACAGGGGGGTGGGGGCTGGGTAGGTTTTAGGAAACGTTCGCTGGGGGGGTGTGTTTGATGGGTGTTCCTTTGAGTCTGCCTGCGGCAATTGGTGTGCTGCAGGAGCAGGTGCTTGAGGCTAATCTCGAAATTGTGAAGGCTGGCCTGGTGCTGTTCAGCTTTGGCAATGCGAGTGGGATCGATCGCGCGTCGGGGCTGGTGGTGATCAAGCCGAGCGGCGTGGACTATGCGAAGTTGAAGCCGGCCGATATGGTGGTGTGTGACCTGGCGGGGACGCTTGCTTCGGGTGGGCTGCGGCCTTCGTCGGATCTTGATACGCATTTGCATCTTTACCGGGAGTTTGCGGGGGTGGGCGGAATTGTTCATACGCATTCAACTTGTGCGACTTCGTGGGCGCAGGCGGGGCGGGCTATCCCTCCGTTCGGGACGACGCATGCGGATTATTTTTATGGGCCGGTGCCGGTGACGGAGGCGTTGTCGGCAGAGGAGTGTGCGGGGAACTATGTGCTGAATACGGGGCTTGCGATTACGCGGCGGTTTGTGGGGATCGATCCGCTTGCGGTGCCGGCGGTGCTGGTGAATGGGCATGCGCCTTTCTGCTGGGGGCCGACGGCGCATGATGCGGCGCATCACGCGATTGTGCTTGAGAACGTGGCGCAGATGGCGTTGAACACAGTGTTGTTGAACCCTTCGGCGCCGCCGGTGGCGCAGCATCTGCTGGACCGTCACTACTTTCGCAAGCATGGGGCGACTGCGACTTATGGGCAGGGGTAGGATGGTCGGGTTGAGAGGCAGGTCCTCCGGCTTCGCCGAAGGATGACAAGAGTGGGGCGAGGGGTGCGGGTTTGATCGGTGCGGGTCTGGCAGGTCGCGGCTTTGTGGTGGGCATGGGGCTTCTGTGTGTTGTTGCGAGGGCCCAGGAGCGTCCTCCGGCTATGCCGCTGATTGCGCATAATCCTTACTTCAGCGTGTGGTCGGAGACGGAGAAGCTGACGGATTCTCCGACGCGGCACTGGACGGGGCATGCGGAGCCGATGGTGGGGCTGGTGCGTGTGGATGGGAAGACGTTCCGGGTGATGGGGAGCGATCCGCGCGACGTGCCTGCGATGGATCAGACGGGCTCAAGCCTGACGCCGACGCACACGAATTATGAGTTCAGCGGGGCGGGGATCAAGCTGCGGCTTTCGTTTTTTACGCCTGCGTTTCTGGATGATCTTGACGTGCTCTCGCGGCCGGTGACGTATGTGACGTGGACGGCGCAGAGTATGGATGCGGGGCAGCACCAGGTGGCGGTCTATCTGGGGGCGGGTGGGGAGCTTGCGACGAGTTATGGTGGGCAGCCGGTGGTGTTCGGGCGGCACCAGACGGCGATGAGCCAGGTGATTTCGGTGGGGACGGCGAGCCAGGCGGTGTTGAACCGGTCGGGGGACGATCTGCGGATCGACTGGGGCTATTTTCACCTGGTGGTGCCGAAGGAGGAGGCGGCGACGAGCACGGTGAGCGTGCGGCCGGAGCGCGGGTTTATCGCCGATGGCAAGCTGCCGGAAGCGGACGAGATGGAGGGTGCAGTTGCGCTGACGGGCAGGGCTCCGGAGATGGCTGTGGTGTTGCCGCTGGGTGGGGTGGGTGCGGCTCCGGTGGAGCGGCACGTGATGGTTGCGTACACCGAGGGCTATGCGATGCAGTATATGCAGCGCAACCTGCGGCCGTGGTGGCAGCGGAACAACGAGCCTGTGGCGACGATGCTGGACGAGGCGGAACGCGACCGGAGTTCGCTTGAGGCGCGCGGGATGGCGTTCGACAAGGATCTGGTGTCGGACCTGACGCGTACGGCGGGCGAGCACTATGCTTGGCTTTGCACGCTTGCGTATCGCGAGTCGATTGCGGCGCATGTGCTGGTTGCGGACGAGGCTGGGCGGCCGATGCTGTTTGCGAAGGAGAACTTTTCCAACGGCGATGTAGGGACGGTGGATGTGCTGTATCCGTCGGCTCCGATCTTTTTGTTTTTCAATCCGAAGCTGCTGGAGGCGCAGGTTCTGCCGGTGCTCGAGTATGCGGCGCTGCCGGGGCGCTGGCGTTTTCCGTTTGCACCGCATGACATCGGGCAGTATCCGCTGGCGAATGGGCAGGAGTATGGCGGGGGCGAGAAGACGGAGGAGGACCAGATGCCGGTGGAGGAGTCCGGCAACTTGATTCTGCTGGTGGATGCGGTCGCGCGCACGGAAGGGAATACGGAGCTGGCGGAGCGCTACTGGCCGCAGCTGACGCAGTGGGCGGGGTATCTGAAGGAGCATGGTCTGGATCCGGAGACGCAGCTTACGACGGATGATTTTGCCGGGCATGTGGCGCACAACGCGAACCTGTCGGTGAAGGCGATCGACGCGCTGGAGGCTTATGCGGATCTTGCGCGCCTGCTGCACAAGGATGCGGATGCGAAGAGCTACAGCCGGGACGCGCATGAGAAGGCGAAGGCGTGGATGGGGCTGGCGGCCGAGGGCGATCACTACAAGCTGGCGTTCAACAGTGCTGGGACGTGGAGCCAGAAGTACAACCTGGTATGGGACAAGCTGCTGGGGTACAACCTGTTTCCGGAGAGCGTACGGCGGTCGGAGATTGCGTACTATCGCACGAAGCTGAATGTTTACGGGCTGCCGCTGGATAGCCGCGCGGATTATACGAAGCTGGACTGGGAGATGTGGACGGCCACGCTGGCGGATCGTTCGGAGGACTTCAACGCGATTGTCGATCCGATGTACAAGTGGGCGAACGAGACGACGAGCCGGGTTCCGATGACGGACTGGTACGACACCAAGACGGGCAAGCAGGTGGGGTTCCAGGCGAGAAGCGTGGTGGGTGGTTTGTTTATCAAGGCGCTGGCGGATAAGCCTCTGGCCGACCGGTGGCGTGCGAAGAGTGCGGGAAAGTAGGGGATATGAGACGGGGACTGGTTGTTCTGACGTTATCGCTGGCGGGTGTGGTCGCGGCTGCGGCGCAGGGTGGGAAGGCTCCTGAGGCGCTGGTGCTGACGGGGCAGTATGGCGGGACGCATGATCCTTCAATCGCCGAGGATCATGGCAAGTACTATGTGTTTGCCACGGGTGCGGCGATGCCGAGCGCGGCGGATGGAAGCGATGTGCCTCCGCCGCCTGCTCCTCCGGGAACGACGGTGGAGAAGCCGCAGAAGCGGAATTTGCCGCAGTTTCCGATTCGCTGCTCGGATGACCTGCATGCGTGGAAGCGGTGCGGGGAGGTGTTTCCGGCGATTCCGCATTGGATTCAGGAGACGAGCCCGGAGACGAGCGAGTTGTGGGCTCCGGATATCTCGTATTTCGATGGGGTGTATCACCTGTATTATGCGTTTTCTGCGTTTGGCAAGAACACGTCGGGGATTGCGCTGGCGACCAACGAGACGCTGGACCGGACGAGCCCGAGGTACAAGTGGGTGGACCGGGGGCTGGTGATCCGGTCGTATGTGCAGGATGATTTCAATGCCATCGATCCGAACCTTGTGCTCGATGCGAAGGGCGATGCGTGGTTGTCGTTTGGAAGCTTCTGGACGGGGATCAAGATGCGCAAGCTGGACCGTTCGACGGGGCTGCTATCGAAGACGGACACGAAGACGTATGCGCTGGCTTCGCGCGGCGCAGCGGCGAGCGCGGGTCTGCGGGATTCGAATCTGCCGCCCGATGCGGAGGCAGTCGAGGCTCCGTTTGTGTTTCGGCATGGGGATTATTTCTACCTGTTTGTGAGCTGGGACCTGTGCTGCCGGGGGACGAAGAGCACATACCGGACGATGGTGGGGCGGGCGAAGAGCGTAACGGGACCGTACCTGGACAAGACGGGGAAGCCGCTTGAAGAGGGTGGCGGGACGCAGGTGCTGTTCAGCAATGCGAGGTGGCTTGGGCCGGGGGGTGAGTCGCTGCTGAAACTGCCGGGGGAAGACCTGATCGTCTTCCACGCGTATGACGCGACGACGGGCAGGCCGTCGCTGCATATCTCGACGATTGGCTGGAAGGATGGCTGGCCGGAGCTTCGGCTGGAGGGCGACGGGCACTAGGTGCGGAGTTTTTTTGCTGGCGACTTGCTGGCCGGGGCGAGATCGCTGAGCGAGCCGCGCGGGAGGCCAGTGGTCCTGCGCACGACGAGCCTGGTCGGAACCCTGGTGTCCGAGGCGAGGTGGGGCAGGCCGTCGGCTCGCTGGATGTGCGGCAGGAGGCGGCTTACGGCGGCGTGGGCGAGGTCCTTGCAGGACATGCGGACGGTGGTGAGGGGCGGGATGGTGTACTCGGCGAGGTGGACGTCGTCGAAGCCGATGAGGGAGAAGTCGTCGGGGACCTTGAGGCCGGCTTCGAAGAGTGCGTGCTGGACGCCGATGGCGGTCATGTCGTTGGAGCACATGATGGCGGTGGGCCAGTTTTTGAGGGCGAGGATTTTTTCCATGGCGTCGCGTCCGCCGTCGAGGGTGTGGGTGCCTTCGATGAGCCATGCGGGGTCAACATTGAGGCCAGTGACGCGCATGCAGTCGATGAAGGCGGCCTTGCGATTTTCGGCGGGGCGCAGGAGAAGTGGGCCGCTGATGAAGGCGATTTTGCGGTGGCCGAGGACGGCGAGGTGCTGGACGGCCTCGTGGATGCCGGCGCGATAGTCGACGACGATGGTCTGGTCGTGGGACTGCTTGGGGCTGATATCGACGGCGACGACGGGGACATCTTCCTGGGCGAAGCGATCGAGGAGGAACTCTTCGACGCCGAAGGTCATGATGGCGACGCCGTCGACCTTGCGCTCGAGCATGCGTCGGGCGCAGACCTCCATGGTGCGTGTCTCGTAGTTGGTGGAGCCGATGAGGATCTCGTATCCGCGTGCGACGGCGACCTGTTCGAACTCCTGGATGAGCTCGGGAAAGAAGGGGTTGGTGATCTCGGAGACGATGAGGCCGAGGAGCTTGCTTTCGCCGGAGACGAGGGCGCGTGCCTGGGTATTGGGAAAGTAGTTGAGCTCGCTGACGGCCTTCCAGACGCGTGCTGCGAGGACGGGGTCGACGGTTGGAACGTGATTGATGGTGCGGGAGACGGTGGCGATGGAGACTTTGGCGTGGGAGGCGACCCCGCGGATGTCGATCCTGGGTGTACCTCCGCTTTTTGCCGAACGTTTCATTCCCGGACGTTTCCTCAGAGATTCATTATTGCAGCAGAGTAGCGTAGATTCGCGGCGGCGTCTGCTGAATCGGTTGACATGGAGGGGTTTGGGGATATAAGTTTCGAAGGGTCCCAGTAAACCTTTTCTCGAGTGTCTGGCGATGTGGCTGGTGGGGCTGCGTTGACCTCGAGAGAGTGCTGGCTGCAAAGGATATGCGATGGCGATAGCTGCGGGCGTGGATTTTGGAACACTGAGTGTGCGGGTGACCCTGCTGGACAGCGAACGTGGCCGTCTGGGCACGGCTTCGGCGAAGTACCCGCTGCACCGCCGGCGGGAAGACCCGGACTATGCGACGCAGTCCCATGAAGACCAGATGGCGGCGCTTGCGAAGGCGACGCGCGAGGTGCTGGCGGAGACCGGGGTGCGGGGTGAGGACGTGGTTGCGATCGCGCTCGATACGACGGGGTCGAGTGTGATTCCGGTCGATGCGCGGATGCAGCCGCTCGATGAGTACATGCTTTGGTGCGATCATCGGGCGCACCGCGAGGCGCGGCAGATTACGGAGCTTGCGCATGCGGAGTCGCTTGAGGCGATCGACTGGTGCGGGGGGGTGTACTCGCATGAGTGGGGCTTTGCGAAGCTGCTGTACTGGCTGAGAAATCATCCCGAGAAGCGGGAGCGGTTTGCTTCGGCGTTTGAGCATTGCGACATGGTGGCGGCCACGCTGATCGGCATCACCGAACCGAAGCTGGCGCCACGCAGCGTATGCGCGATGGGACATAAGTGGATGTGGAATCCGCGTTGGGGGGGGCTGCCGGCACAGGATTTTCTCTCGAAGCTGGACCCGCTGTTTGACGGCATACGCGAGAAGCTGGATGGAAACTACAGGACCTCGGACGCGGTGGCCGGGACACTGAGTGTGGCTTGGGCGGAGAAGATGGGGCTGAAGGCCGGGATTCCGATTCCGGTGGGTGCGTTCGACGCGCATTGGGATGCGATTGGCGCGGGCTGCAAGGAAGGCGACGTCGTCAACGTGGTGGGGACGTCGACGTGCATTATCGCGATGAGCCACGAGAGCCGGCTGGTGCCGGGTGTGTGCGGCGTGGTGCCGGGCAGCGTGGACCCGAAGCTGACGGGGATTGAGGCGGGGCTCTCGGCGACGGGGGATATCTTTGAGGCGATTGCGAAACGCGCGGGGACGGATGTCCGGACGCTGTCGCAGGGGCTGGACGAGTACAAGCCGGGGCAGACCGGGCTGCTACGGCTGAGCTGGGATAACGGCGATCGGACGGTGCTGGTGAACCCGGAGCTGGGCGGGATGACGCTGGGCTGGAACCTGATCCACACGGCGAAGGATGAGCTGTACGCGGCGATCGAGGGGACGGCGTTCCATACGCGGATCATCCTCGAGCGTATGGCGGAGTACGGCGTTCCGGTCGAGCGGGTGATCAATGCGGGCGGCATTCCGCAGAACAACGCGGTGCTGAACCAGGTGTATGCGAATGTGCTGGGCAAGCCGGTGCTGGTGCCGAAGGGTGTGCCGACGAGCCTGGGGTCGGGGATCTTTGCGCTGGTGGCGGCGGGTGTGTTTGGGTCGATTGCGGAGGGGCAGGAAGCGATGTGCCTGCCGTTCCACGTGTATGAGCCGGAGCCGGTGGCGGTGGCGCGGTACGAGCGTCTTTTCGAGCTGTACAGCGATGTTTACTTCGCCTTCGGGCAACGGGATGGTGCGGGGAAGTCGCTTGGCAGCGTGCTGCCGGAGCTGCGGCTGATTGCGGCTGAGGCGCTGGTGGGAAGCGAGTTGCGGCTGGCGGACCAGTAGAGAGTGGCGGCCTGCGGGTGGCTGGGGGCGGGTCAATCGAGGTGTGCGCGCACGCTGGTAGGGCATCGCCATGTTGAACTTCTGTGAGGTCTTCCGTGCTCCGACGGCGAAGAATAAGCTAGCCTGATCGTTAGGTATTAGAGCAGATTAGCTGTTGCTGTGGAGTGGAGGGATCGTGCAGAGCCGTTTTCCTTGGAAGAAAACGGCGTCGATATCTGAACCTCCCTGTACACCCACAGCTGATCTGCTCTAGCGATCTTTTGTCGGGGTCGCGACGAGGCTTCGGGAGTCCGCACCGGATGGGGTGACAGGATGTGGCTTGATGGCACGGCTGAAGCTGGTGTGGATGCGGTTTCGAAGATGAGAATGCCCTCCCTTGCGGGGAGGGCATTCTGGTTTGCGGGGTTGAGCGTTACTTCAGGGGGACGTCGATGATCTGGATGGTGAGGGGGGCTACGGTGTGCTTCCATGCCGATGCGGTGACGGGTTCGGTGGAGGTTCTGGGTGCGATGGCGTTGGGGTCAGTGATGGAGTTGGTGGCCTCGTAGGTGGCCGCGTGCAGCGTGTTGACGGAGGCTGTGTGCGCGGCTGCGGAGCCGAGGTCGATGGTGAGGGGCTGGGGATCGTTCGATGCGTTGACGAGCTTGAGGTGGAGGACGTGGTCCTTCGAACCGACGGTGGCTGAGTAGAAGAAGCGCGCGTTGGGATCGACGCCGGAGATGGAGGATTGCGGCGTGCCGTCTCCGAGGTGGCCGGCGAAGAGCGCCTGCGCGTAGTAGCTGGGCGAGGCATAGCTGGTCATGGAGTCGTAGCCGATGAGGTCGGGCGCCCACTGCATGCCGCCGGGATTGACGTTGACCAGAAGCGGTGCGTAGCTGGCCATGAGGATGATGTCACTGTTGCGTTCCAGCGAGGTCATGAAGGCGGCATCGCCGAGGGCGGAGCCGAAGTTGGGTGTGGGAGAGCCGCCCATCGAGGCCCACTCGCCGACGAAGATCTTGGGTCCCGAGGTGCGGGAGTAGCTGTCGTAGTGGTGCACGAAGTCCATCATCTCGGCGGGCTTTTTGTAGTAGTGATCGTCGAGGAGATCGGGCTGGGCATCGTCGCCGGACTTAGTGGTGGGTGCGGTGGCGATGAGTTTGTACTGCGGGTAGGCCTTGCGCAGGGCCTTGGCGAACTGGGCGAAGCGCGCGTCGTAGCTGCCGGACTTATCGAACCAGTCCTCGTTGCCGATTTCGATGTAGTGGAGCGGGAAGGGCGCGGGATGGCCGTCCCTGGCGCGCTCGGCACCCCACCTGGTGGAGGTGCTGCCGGTGAGGTATTCGACTTCATCGATGGCGGACTGGACGTAGGAGTCGAGGTCCTTGCCCGGCTTGATGTAGTCACCCTTGAGAGCGTAGCCAGCGTAGACGGCGAGCACGGGCTCGATCTTCAGGTCTTCGCACCACTCGAGGAACTCGAGCAGGCCGAGGCCGTCGGAGGACCAGTAGGTCCAGGGGGCCTGGTGGCCGGGACGGTCGACGAGTGGGCCAACAGTCTTCTTCCAGTTGTACCAATCTTCGAGGCGGTCGCCTTCGAGATAGTTACCGCCGGGCAGGCGAAGGAAGGTGGGATGCATGCCGGCCATCTTCTCCATGAGGTCGATGCGATTGCCATTAGGAGTGTTGTGGTAGGTGGGCGGCATGAGCGAGACGAGCTGGAACCAGATGGTGCCGGCGTGGGCGACGCTGAGCTGGAAGTGGTTGGTCTGCGAGGGGGCGAGCTCGCCGGTGGTCAGGTCGTACTCATACTTCGCAAACTGGCCGGGCTTGACGGTAACTGTTGCCCTGGCGACGACTGCGCCGGTCTTGTCGTTGATGAGGCTGGCGGTGACTGGACTGGCAGCTGCGTCGCTGGACTTGGCGTAGAACGAGCCTTTGTAATGGGTGTGGGGGCGCAGCGGGATGCCCCAGTAGCCGATGTTCGAGAGCCCGGCCTCACTGCCGGGAGCGGCGCTGTCGACGGTGAGTTTCATGCTGTTGGTCAGGGCTTCGCTGGGACCGGTGGTCTTGTCGAGCTCCATGCTGGCCTGGGCGCCGCCGTTGCGCACGAGTTCCCAGTGTTCTGTGCCAAAGAAGATGGGGCGGAAGGTGCGGTTGCTGATGAGCTCGGCGTAGAGGCCGCCGTCGAAGGCGTGGTTGATCTCTTCGGTCATCATGCCGTAGAGGGTGGGGCTGACGGGGCTGACGATCTTGTTGGTGTCGATTTTGAGCTGGGCCGGTGTGCCCTGCGCCTGGGCGAGGGGCGTGAGGGCGAGCAGGCATGCGGAGCTGATGAGCGAGGCGAGCGGCTTTATGGCGCGTGTTGGCGGGGTTGTGGCGGGTCTGCTGAATTCAAGCATCGGCTCGGCGCTCCTGGTTGGTGCGGGTGTGTGCGGGAAGCGGTTTGCGCGATTGGCCGAAAACGTTTACTTTCCGCCCGCCGATTCTAAACCAAAAGCGGACGGTCTGGCTGGAAATGAGTTGAATCTGACGCAAATTGGCTTGGGAGCACTGCGGGCTGATTTGAGGCTCGAGCAACCTGCGAAGACGGCTATGGTTTTGCAGGACAAGCCGGGATGAGAGTGTGTCGCGGAGGTGTGGGCGAGGGTCGGGCAAGCCTGCGCAGGCTGCCGGGGGTTAGGCAAGAGTTCCTGAGAAGGCTGAAGCACGTGCCCTTGGGTTCGTGTCGTTGCGAAGAGCGCCAAACCGGGATTTGGGGTTTGGGCGGGTTGTCCCCCTTTCAGGGCGCCGGTGTTTTCCATTCGAAGTTGAGCGCCTGCCCGGACTACGGGGCCGAGGTGCTTCTGGATGGTGCGAGCATTTAGAGCAGATTAGCTGTTGCTGTGGAGTGGAGGGATCGTGCAGAGCCGTTTTCCTTGGAAGAAAACGGCGTCGATATCTGAACCTCCCTGTACACCCACAGCTAATCTGCTCTAGCGGCGTGAGAACGGGTCATCGTGCAATGAGAAGGCCTTTCGATCGAGGCGCTGGCGGAGTTCAAAATAACAACATCGCCGCCGTCGGTTGAGTTTGGCGGGATGACATCAGGTATTGAAAGTTTTGCCATTGAATGGGACAGACATGCGTTTCATGGTGCGGGGGGGGGCGCAGGATTTCGAGATGGACTTGACGTGTGCGGGCTGGGCTTACCTTGCTGTTTTGGCAGGGCGAGGTGGGTATTGTGGTCGTTGACAAGGCGGCGAATTGGACATAGCGTAGTGTATGTCCGCAGTAACCGTTTTCTTAGAGCCCACCGCATTGAAAAATATAGATTGCTTCAACGACAGCCCTCCTCTAAGAGGTGGGAGGAGAAAAGATCCATGCTAAGTCCTGATCAGTTTGAAGTGTGGTTCGTCACGGGGAGCCAGCACCTGTATGGAGCCGAGGCATTGGCGCAGGTGGCTGCGAACGCGA
>CAZZZP010000052.1:0-6044 GCA_964658635.1 Lichenicola sp.
AAAACGGCTCTGCACGATCCCTCCACTCCACAGCAACAGCTAATCTGCTCTAGCGGTGTGGCGCTGCCTCACCTTGCACCGGCGAAGACAGCGTCGGAATCGGTTCCGTAGCAGCGATCTGCTTGGCCCTGAGCGCCTGCGCGTTGTAGATCAGCAGCGCGACCCTCGGATCCCTCCGGTACGCCTCGAAGTCCTTCTCTCCGCCAAGTGCAGCCTTCACATCGAACCCTGCTTCGGCTGACTTCGCCAGCCACTCGATGGCCGCAACATCGTTGCCCGCCTGAACCGCCAGACGAGCCATCTCCAGGCAGAACCGCCCACGATCCTGCGTCGAAAGCACCTCGATCTGCGTCCCGCCCCAGCCGCCACGCCCGAACACATCCGGATCGTACTTTGCCGCAATGGCGAACTGCTGGCGAGCGTCCTCATAGTCATGCAATTCGAAATACGCGGTACCCAAATTCGCATGGTAGATCGGGTTCTTCCTGTTCAGCTTGATCGCGCGTTGGTACGCCGGGATGGAAGACTTCACATCGTGCGCCATGAACTCACTCGCGCCCAGGTTATTCCAGGCCTCCGAATCCTTCTTTTTCAGGTCGATGGCTCGTCGAAAGCAGGCTCGTGCCAATTCGGGACGATGCAGCTGCAACTCCGCAACGCCCATATGCCGGAAGATCCGTGCCTGGTCCCCGCCGCCGCGTTTCAACGCGTAGCCGTAGTATTCCAGCGCATCCTCGGGCATGCGGCGCGCCTGCAGTACGTCGCCTTCAGTCTCAAGCGAGGCTTCGCTCGCAGTCGCCGGATCGGGCAGGTGTTCGGCGACAAGCTGCCACTCGGGTGAAGCATGCCGGAGAGCTCGCTCAACTGCAGCATCGGAGGAATGTGACTGCTGCGCGTAGAGAGCAGCAGCGGCGCACACGCACATCGCGCACAAAGTCGAAGGCAAAAACCGCGATAGCAACATGGAGAGAACCTCCCGCCGCTGCCCCGTAAGCATTTCTGGCAGGCCAACATCTTGCGCCTGTTTAGAGTCCCTGTCAACGAGGGGGCGATCCAGCAGGTGCCGCAAGGGAAGCCGCCGGCGACACCACCGGGGCCGGGCTGCTGATCCGCATCGCAAGCCGCGGAAAGCTGAAGCTCCCACCTGCATCATCAATCACATTCACCTGGCAGACATAAGTCCCCGGCTTCAGTTGCGCAACCGGCACATCGAACTGAAACGAGACCGCACCTCGATCCGGACTATTGATCGCCTTCGCCTCGATCAGCGGCGTCTCGTAGACCTTCACTCCGCCCAGCATGAACTCGATGCTCGTCAGCACCCGCACGCCGCTCAACGATGGCCGTCTCCCCAGCCCCGGACCGGTCGCCGGTGCCGCAGCCTCGCTCTTCTGATGAGCGGGATCATAGACCTCGTAAAGGAAGTAAAGGTGCTGATCCTGCCGGAACACATGCGGAATATTCGGGATCCACTCCTGCCCATCCCGCACCAGCGGGCTTGCAGGATTCTTCGAAGTATTGGCGATCCGCTGACTCGCAAGCACAATCGAACTCAGCTTCAGCGGTGCCTTTTTCAAATCGGGAACATCCAGGTCGGTCTCGAAGCTGCCCATCAGCCCGGTCTGGTTCTCGCGCACCACAAACTTCAGATGATAGCGACCCGGCGCCAGCGTAAAGCCGGTCGAATACTGGATGTTACGCTGCTGCACCTGCTGCGCAGCGTCGAGCGCCAGTTTCACCGTGTCGCGAATGTTGCCAACCACGATACCCTGCGCATTTTTCACCTGGCCCACCACATCGATGTTTGCCTTGTCACGGTCGCCATTCTTCAGAAAGGGAATCGCCGACCCAGGCACAATCAGGCTCACCGGTACAAAGAACTCGTTGTTCGGCAGCCGGAAGTACAGCGCCTCCAGGTAAACAGGAACATCCGTCGCCGGTAGATCACTGCGCATCTGCTCCGTCAACTGGACCTCGCGGTCCTCCGTCTTCGAGTGCTGAAAGTCGGCCGGCGCGTAGTAGCCAGGCCGGTATTCGAGCTTCACGTCAGACCGGTTCAGCTTCACCGTCAGGTGCCGGAACCCCCCATCGCGCGACGCATTCGTCGATTTGAAGCCCAGGATGTAGTAAGCCTGCGTGTCGTGCTGTACCTGCTGAAACGCGGGTGCGAAGTCGTTTGAATCGCCAAAGAACTTTCCACCCGTATCCGACGCCAGCGTACCCAGCGTCTCCTGCGAACTGAAGTTCGACTGCAATCCTGACTGCACCGCCGCGCCGCTGTAAGCCGCATTCCCGCGCAGGCTCCCCGTCGAGGCATCCCCGACCGGCGGCAGCGCCTGCAACCCGCGCGTGTCTACGCTATAGATCGCCATGTTCGCCTTCACGGCCTCGTTCGTCGCAGCCCGCATGCTCGCCTGGTTTTCGATCCCCTGCCGGGTAAGTCCGCCGGAAAAATAAAGCATGCTCTTGCGCGCGTCCACCCGCGCCAGGCTCCGCGCTATCTGCTCGATGGCGAACAGTTCGCGGTCTGTATTCAGAGAAGCGTACTCGCTGTCATCCGCGACAAAGTTCGAGCCATCGTCGGCCGTACCGGTCGTTGAACCAGTCGTCCCGCCGGCCGTGAAGCCTGTCCCCTGCGTGCCGTTGTACTTCGCCAGTCCACGCAGCAGGGCAGCCTTGTCCGCAGTAAAGTCCTGGTCCATCGCAAGAGACGTATCCAGGCTCACCAGCGCCACCAGGTCTGCCGGCTGCATCTTCTTGTTTACAAAATCCTGCGCGCTCTCGACCGCACGATCGATATCTTCCGGCTGCATGCTGCTCAGGTCAAAAAAGAAAACCATCAGCCGGTGATCGTGCAGCTGCTGCGGATCGCTCGCGAGATCGTTGTTCAGCAGCTGCGCAATCGTCTTCCCGCTCACCGTGTTCTTCTCTGCAAGCACGGCTGCATCGTCAACATTCTGAAAGTCGAAGCTGCGGATCTGCTGCGGCTTCCCGTTCTCCAGCAAAGTGAAGTCGGAGGCCTTCAGTCCCTTCACAATCTCACCCGTCTTCTTGTCCCGCACCACCACGTTCGTCAGCACGATGTCAGAGTTCACCTTCATCGTGAACGTCTTCGACGGTCCCGCAGCCTGGCCACTTGCTGGAGCGGGACTCTGCTGCGCAAATGCCCCACCAGGCAGCAGCAACAGCAGCGCAAACGCAAGCTTCGTCATTGGAACCCTCATCCCACGCACGCTCAAAACCGGTACCTCGCCAGCAGGGAAACGGTGCGCTGTGCCGCCGTCGCATCCACCTGTCCAAACGTTGCAGAGTTCAGCGTCGTATCGATCGAGCTGTACTGCACCGTGTTGAACGCGTTCGTCGCAGCCAGTCGCGCCTCAAACGAACGCGTACTTCCAAGTGAAACCGTGCGACTCAACGACAGGTCGGCAGCGATCGTGCCCGGCCCTTCAACTGAGTTCCGCGAGGCCGTCCCAAACCCGTTCGCCGGAGCCGTGAACGCAGCCGGGTTGAACCACTGGTTGATATTCTTGGGTCCCGAAAGCGGCTGCGTAAACACCCGATCCGGCCGCAGCGTGTACGTTCCTCCAGCAGCCAGCTCCGCCGCCGCATTGGCGTAGCTTGGCGTAAAGTACGTGCCCGAAGCGAATGTGAAATCTCCACTCACACTAAAGCCATCGAGAGCCTTCGACCAGAAGCCGCCTTTAGAAAGAAGCGCCCGATTCGGCCCGAACGGCAGTTCCAGCAAATAGTTTCCCGTCAGCTTGTGCCGCACGTCGAAGCTCGAGTTGCCCTCTTCCAAATCCAGCCGCTGGCTGTCCTGCACCGTCGAAACCGAACTCCCGCCAATCGATGAAGCATTATCGATCGAATGCCCGTACTGGTACTGAAGCTGCAGCGCGATGCCCTTCTGCAGACGCTTGCGTGCACTCACCAGAAGCTGCTGATTGCGTGACTCGGCAAGCGAAGTCTCATACGTAAACGCCTGCGCATTCGCCGTCGTCACGCTCGCCACTGCGGCATTCGGTGCCGTCACAATATCCAGGTTCCCGCCCTTTGAACCGTTGTAACCAATATTGATCACAATCCCCAGCGGCACCGTGCGCTGCACGTCCACGTTATAAATCTGCACATGCCCCAGCCTGTAGTTCTTGTCGACCGCATAGGTATTTGTAACCGCTTTGGTCGAGCAGCCAAACCCATTCGCAAGCGTCATGTTGGTCTGGCTGGTCGGCGTCGTCAGCGTGCATCCCGTAGCATTGTTCGCCGTAGCCAGCGTGTTGTTCTGCGTCACCGCAAAGGGCGGCTGGAATGCCAGCGACTGCGCAAACGTGGCAAACTGCCCGGTGTTGTAGTTGATCCCGTAACCACCGCGAATCACCGTGTTCTCCAGCCACTTCGGCCGCCACGCGAAGCCAAAGCGTGGCGAAAACATGTTCCGGTCCGCGTTCACCAGTGAGCGCGGATACCTGCCGCCAAACTGTCCCGTGCCCCCGGGTTGGACCGGATCCACAACCGTGAAATCCGCATTGTGATCGAGATTCACAAGCCGGTTGTTCTTCTCAAAATACGGACCGAAGTACTCATACCGCAAACCATAATTCAACGTCAGCCCCGGCAGTACGCGATAGTCATCCTGCGCGTACCCATCGATCACGTTGGCTCGCAGATAAGTCTTGAACAGCCCCGCCTGGATCTTCGTAGCCTGCGGCTGCCCAATCAACAAATCCGCAAGCGATGAGCCAGTCGTGGTCTGCCGTGTAGACTGCGCCGTGTTGCCCAACGTCAGCGCCTGGTCCGCCGGACTCTCCGTCACCAGCCCCGAGAAATTGAACGTCCCCGTGACGTTATTGCCCCCCACCTGGTCCGCATGCACCCGGCGAATGTCGGTCCCGAAGCGCATATTGTGCTTCTTGTGGCTCCAGCTTACAAAATCTGAAAATGAGATCGTCTGGTTGATCGCATCGCGCGGCTGCTGTTCGTTCAACGACGTGTAGTTGGTTAGCTGAACGTTCGGCAGCCCGTTGTAGAAGCCACCTTGCGCCAGCGCCGCAGCCTGGCTCGGCACATTGATCCCCGCCGCTCCGGTCGGATTCAGCCCGCCCGTGAAATAGTTCGTCGTCCTCGCATGCGTCCGGTTCCAGGTAGCGCTCGCATTGTTCGTCAAGCGCCCATAGCCAATCGTGTAGCCCACGCCAAGGTTGTAGCCATCACTCGAAGTCTTCCCGCCCAGCAGCGGAATGATGTTCCTCACATCCTGTGCAGAGTGCGAGAAGCTGAAATTCGAGTTCAGATTCTGACGTAGCGTAGCCGGTCCGCTCTGCTGACCCCGCCGGCCGCCGCCACCTCCGCCAAAGCCGAACATCGGCGCCGACCCAAAGTTCCTCACATAGCGCGCCGACCCGTTCAGCAAATTCTGTCCCGCCGTCGTAATCGTCTGGTAGTTGTTCGTCGTCACCCCCCCGACATTCGGCAGCGGGTAGTAGCCCAGCAGGGCGGCAGCCTGCGGCGTGATCTCCGCCGTAGGAACAACCAGCCCGGCGCAGCTTCCATTCACCGGCATCGCACACGTCTGCCCCGCGGTCAACTGCGTCAGCTGCCCCGTATGCGGGTCGAAAATCGTAGGGGTCGTCCGCGCTCCGTTCACCGTCTGCTGCGATTCCGAGAAATCCCCCGCCCGTTCGAGCGCCGTGGGAACGGTGCCCGTAAGATCCTCCGGCGTAATGTTCCGCTGCCCCGTCACGTTGAAGAAGATAAAGTTCTTGGTGCTGGCCTTGGTCAACCCCGGCACGTAGGGTGACCCCGCATACGTCACGCCGAACCGGTTCTGCTGCGAGCCCAGACTCGGCTGCGTCGTCACATACGGCGTGCCCAGCGAGAGCGCATGCAGCGCCGCCGCGGATGACGCCTGCGCCTGCAGGGCAGGGAAGCCGCCCTGGTAGAAGACCGCACCATGCGGCTGCGTAGGATTGAAGCCGCGAAAACCGCCGCCACGTCCACCCCCACCCCCACCGAAGCCACCACCACCCGGCCCACCGCCGAAC
>CAZZZP010000052.1:6054-18151 GCA_964658635.1 Lichenicola sp.
CCCATGATATTGCCCAGCATACCCACAACCGCATTCATCTGGTCGGCTGCCGCGCCGCCCTGCTGCCGCGCGCGCGTCATGGCCTCTTCCACACGCTGCCGGATCTCGTCCTCGCTCATCCCGCCAAGCGCATTCGTCGACCCCACCTGCCCCGTCACCGCAACCGAGTCCGACCCGCTCGCCGCCGAATCGCCCAGCCCCGACAGCGAAGGCAGCGCCGCCCCCGTGTTCCCGCCGCCCGTGCTCGCATCCGTCAAACCCGCCGCGCCCCCCGTGACGCTCAGCGACTGCGTACCCCGACCCAACGCCGCAGCCAGGCTACCGAGCGACGCACCCGCGCCTGCAGCCTCAGCCTGCGCGGCACGCGATGCCAGCTGCATGCTGAACACCGCCGTCTGCTGGCTCGCGTCGGCAGTGATGCGAACCTCGTTCGTCGCATCGGCAAACGCCGCCAGCTCCGCCCTCACCACGTAGCGCCCCGTCTTCGGGATCGTCATCTCGTACACGCCGTTCGCATCCGTCGTCGTCGCGTACTTCTTGCCCGTCAACGTGTTCGTCGCCGTAATCGCCACGCCAGGCAGCGGAACCGCCCCCGCCTTCACCGTTCCGCGAATCGTCCCTCCCGCCGATGCCGCCGGAGCACTAGCGGCCGGAGCCCTCCTGAGCCAGCCCGGCAGCCGCCGCACCTGCCAGCAGCAACCCGGCAGCGCAGGCCGATCGCCGCGAGCGCTTCACTTCAGCTCCGGCGGCGTACCTTGCCCGGACCCCGCTCCACCCTCGCCCTGCCGATGCCGCCGCTGCGAGGGATCCATCACCGCCAGCGTCGTCGGAACAAAAGTGCCGTTCTTCAGCGAACCCTGGCCCGCGATCATGTCGCCTACCTTCACATCCGCCAGCGTGATGCTCTCGCCGCCCGCGTTCGGGTTCGCGCCCGGAGCCGCACGCCCCGGACCACCGCCCATTGCCGGCGCACTCCCGTCTCCCTGCATCGCCATCGCCAGCCCGCGGCCACCACGCTTGAAGGACGTGTCTTCATCGACCGCAATCACCTGCGTCACCTTGTCGCCGCGCAGAACCGTCAGCTTCAGCTCGTCGATCGCCGTAATCTTCCCCTGGATCCAGGTCTTGCCCAGCGAATCCCGCATCTTCTTCACCTGCTCGGCGTCCACCACCGACACGAAAAGAGCGTGCAGCGTCTTCGTGGCCTGGTCCATCTCGCCACCGGCGCCAAGGCCGTCTCCCACCTTCACATCGCTCGCCTTCACCGCCTGCCGTTCCTTCATCAGGCGGGTATTCGCGGAAAGCGCAATCTGAAACGTATCCCCGGACTCCGTCTTTACCGTGATCCTGTCAGCCGCGACGGCGCTCACCGTGCCCCGCACCATGCGCCCAGATCCCATCGCCATCGCCGGTCCGTCGCCGCCGTCCTGCGCCGGGTCGCCCATCTGTGCCTCGGCAAAGCTCCCGCAAGCCAGCGCGGTCGCCAGCAACACCAAACCTGCAACTCGTATGCGCTTCATCTTTCGGAGTCCGTACCTCACCCCTACAGACGTCTTCCCGCCACGAAAGACGCGCCCCGCCGCCGTATTTTCAATCTCATGTCACGCATACGGTAAACTTCCCGTGTATGCATGACGTAGCGCGTAACCCGCACTCAGAGCAGCACTTCGAGTCCACAGAAACCGTTCGCGACATCGTCATCGGACTCTCGGACGGCCTTACGGTACCCTTCGCGCTCGCCGCCGGACTCTCCGGCGCCATCGCCAACGCGCACCTCGTCGTGCTCGCCGGACTGGCCGAAATCGCCGCCGGCTCCATCGCCATGGGACTCGGCGGCTACCTCGCCGCACGCGGAGACGCCGAACACTACGCCTCCGAACTCGCACGCGAACGGGATGAAATCGTCACCCGCCCCCACGACGAAGCCGAAGAAATCTACGAGATCTTCTCCCAGTACAACGTCTCCCGCGCCGCCGCAACCCCCGTCCTCGAGGCCCTGCAGCAGAACCCCAAGTCCTACGTCGACTTCATGATGCGCTTCGAACTCGGCCTTGAAGCCCCGGCTGAAAACCGCGCCCACCGGTCCGCGCTCACCATCGCCGTCAGCTACATCCTGGGCGGCTTCGTCCCGCTCATGCCCTACATGCTGGTCTCGTCCAACGATCTGGCGCTCAAACTCTCGGTCGTCATCACGCTCCTCGCACTCGCCGTCTTTGGTGGCATCAAGGGCCGCCTGGTCGGCACCGGAGCCCTCCGCAGCGCCGTCCAGACCACGCTGATCGGCGGAGCCGCGGCCGCGGCAGCCTACGGCCTCGCACGCCTGCTCAACCACGGCGCATAGTACCTCCTGCCTGCGACTCAGCGGTCTGCATAACAAAAACCTCAAACCACAGGGCAGCCCAATCCGCTACCGCATCGAAACAACCTCGTGCCACACTATCAGCGCGACCAACCGGTGACTCCTCCGGCTGCATCGCATGGGAGTCCCGCAGCTCAGAGAGGAACCCCCAGGCATGTCTACTCAAGCCACACTTCTTCCGCGATCCTCAACGACACTGCCGCCCGAAACCGGGCTTCTCCTCGAACGCTTCCGCGCCGTCCGCGCCGCCACCCTCAATTTCACCGCGCCGCTCTCGCCCGAGGACCTCATGGTCCAGTCCTGTCCTGAGGCAAGCCCCGTCAAGTGGCATCTCGCCCACACCTCGTGGTTCTTCGAGACCTTCGTTCTCGCGCCCTACGTCAGCGCCTACCAGCCCTTCCACCCCGACTTCCACTGGCTCTTCAACTCCTACTACACCTCGCTCGGCGACATGCCCGCCAAGAATCTCCGCGCCAGCTTCTCCAGGCCCGCCCTCAACGCCATCCTCGAATACCGCACCCACGTCGACGCCGCCATCCAGTCCCTGCTGACCAATCACCTCAACGGAGATGCCGACGAAATCCTCCGCCGCATCACCCTCGGCCTCGAGCACGAGCAGCAGCACCTCGAGCTCATCGCCACCGACATCAAGCACGCCCTCTTCACCAACCCTTTACACCCCGCCTACACCCAAACCCCATCCACCAGCTCCTCCCAACCCGTACCTGCAGTCAGCTATACCGCGTTCCCCGGCGGCCTCACCCAGATCGGCATCTCGCCCGGTCCCGCCGACCCCATGGCCTTCGCCTTCGACAACGAGACCCCGCGCCACACCGTCTACCTTCAGCCTTTCGAGATCGCCAACCGTCTCGTCACCGCCGCCGAATTCCTCGCCTTCATCGACGACAATGGCTACACCCGTCCCGAGCTCTGGCTCTCCGAAGGCTGGACCACCATGCGCGCCGCCGGCTGGCAGGCCCCCCTCTACTGGCGTCGCGATACCGCCGCACCCTCCGGCTGGAGCGTCTACACCCTCCACGGCTTCCGGCCCCTCGACAACCTGCTCGAAACCCCCGTCTGCCACCTCAGCTTCTTCGAGGCCGACGCCTTCGCCCGCTGGAAGGGCTGCCGCCTCCCCACCGAGTTCGAGTGGGAGCACGCCTGCCTCAGCCAGCCCGCGCCCCGGTCCAACATGCTCGAGTCCGGCGCACTCCACCCCGTCCCCCCACCCGCCGGTCCCGGCCTGCAGCAGACCTTCGGCGACGTGTGGGAGTGGACCGCCTCCGGCTACACCGGCTATCCCGGCTACCGGCCCCTGCCCGGCGCACTCGGCGAGTACAACGGCAAGTTCATGTCCTCGCAGGTCATCCTCCGCGGCGGCTCATGCGTCACCCCCGCCCTGCACATCCGTGCCACTTACCGCAACTTCTTTGGTCCCGCCGTCCGATGGCAATTCTCCGGCCTCCGTCTCGCCCGCGACACCGAAGCCGCATCCTAGAACAGAACGCATCCTTCACCCCCGGAGCCCCCGTTGTCTACTGCAGAAGCCGCCATCGCCGAAGCCATCTCGCCTGTTGCCGAAGCAGCCCGCACCGGGCTCAGCGCCGCTCAAAAGACACTCCCACCTTGGCTCTTCTACGACAGAATCGGCTCCCAGCTCTTCGAGCAGATCACCGTCCTCCCTGAGTACTACCTGACTCGCACCGAGCGCGCCCTCTTCGAACTCCACGCCGACACCATCCTCGCCGCCTTCAGCGACCCAGTCACCATCGCCGAACTCGGAGCCGGCACCGCCACCAAGACCGGCATCCTCCTTGAAGCCGCGACCCGCGCCCAATCCACCGTCCTCTACCAGCCCATCGACGTAAGCCCCAGCGCCCTCGAAGAGGCGCGCCAAAACCTCGAAGCAGGCTGCCCCGGCGTAGTCGTCCAGTCCCAGGTCGCCAACTACATCACCGAGCCCATCACCCTCGAGCGCCCCCACCGGCACCGCATTCTCGCCCTCTACATCGGCTCCAGCATCGGCAACTTTTCACCCGAGGAGGCTCGATCCATCCTTGCCAACCTCCGCGGCCAGCTCCTCCCCGGCGATGCCCTCCTGCTCGGCACCGACCTCGCCCCCAGCGCCGCCAAGCCCGTCGTCGAGCTCCTCGCCGCCTACGATGACGCAGCCGGAGTCACCGCAGCCTTCAACCGCAACATCCTCACCCGCCTCAACCGTGAACTCGGCGCCAACTTCAACCCCGACGGCTTCAAACACACATCCCGCTGGAATGAAGCCGAATCCCGCATCGAGATGCACCTGGTCTCCACCATCGCCCAGGCCGTCGCCTTCCCGGCCGACGGTTCGCTCCCGGCCCAGAACGTCCGCTTCACCGCAGGCGAGTCCATCCACACGGAGAACAGCTACAAGTTCACCCTCGCAAGCATCGCAAAGCTCCTCCAGTCAGCCGGCTTCACCACCAGCCAGACCTTCCAGGACCCCGACCAACGCTTCGCCGTCACCCTTGCTACCGCTGTCTGACGTAATCCCCGCTCTTGCCCCCGCTCTTGCGCAGCAGCACCACCTCGCGAATGCGGATCCCCTTATCGAGCGCCTTCGTCATGTCATAAACCGTCAGCGCCGCCACCGAGGCCGCCACCATCGCCTCCATCTCCACCCCCGTCCCCGCGACCGTCGCAGCCGTAGCCTCAATCTCCACCCCGCCCGCGACCACCCGCGCCTGCACATCCACAAAGCTCAGCGCCAGCGGATGACACATCGGGATCAACGCTGAAGTCTGCTTCGCCGCCTGGATCCCCGCAAACCGTGCCACCTCCAGCGGATTCCCCTTCGGATTGCTCGGCAACGCCGCCAGCACCTCCGCAGAAAGCTCCACAAACGCCCCGGCGACCGCCTCCCGCCGCGTCTCCGCCTTCGCCCCCACATCCACCATGTGAGCCTGCCCGGCCTCATCGAAATGCGTTAACTTGCCCATACCCTCAGCCTAGCAGGACCCCTTCAGCGCAGCAGCACCCGCACCACCTCGCCCACCCCGTACGAACGCCCCGGCAACAGCTCCGCATAGCAGTTCGCCCGCGCATTCGCCGCCAGGTCGCCCGACCCCTGCCACCCCACCAGCTTCACCGTCACGCCATCCATTCGCGCCGGCAGAAGCCGCGTCAGCCCAGCCTTGCCTGCCGCCGCTTCGCCCAGGGTAGCCTGCGCCCAGCGCGGTCCGGCAACCTCTTCCCCGGCCAGCACCCGCAGAAAAAGCTCCGCAAAGCACTGAAACGTCACCTGCGTCGAAATCGGATTTCCCGGCAGCCCGAAGAAGAAACACTCCGTCGCCCCATCCCTCTCCGGTAAACGCCCAAACACCACCGGCTTGCCCGGCTGCATCTTCACCCCGGTAAAGAAGAACTCCGCCCCAAACTCCGCCAGCACCTCCTCCACCAGGTCGTACTCCCCCATCGAGACTCCACCCGAGAGCACCAGCATCCCGGCCCGTCGCCCCTCCACAATCCGCGCCCGGACCTCGTCCCGCACATCCCGCGCAATCCCCAGCCGATCCGGCGCCCCGCCCGCCTCCGCCACCATCGCCGCAATCGCATAGCTGTTCGAATTGCGAATCTGCTGCTCCTCCGGCTCCTGCTCCACCTCAACCAGCTCGTCCCCGGTCGAGACGATCGCCACCTTCGGCCGCACCCAGACCTCCACCGCCGCCTTCCCACAGGTCGCCGCAAGCGCGATCTCCGCCGCACCCAGCACCGTGCCGGCACCCAGCACTACCTGCCCCGCACGCGCTTCAGTCCCTCGGCGCACCACGTTCTCGCCCGCCGTCATCACCCGCGCATCGCCCGGCGCGATCTCCCCATCCTCGCGCACCACATGCTCCACCATCACCACCGCATCGGCTCCCGCAGGCATCGGAGCCCCGGTCATAATCTCAATCGTTCTCCCCGCCTCGAGCGAACCGCCAGTCCACACCTCACCCGCCCGCACCTGCCCCACCAGCTTCAGCCGGGCACCCGCAGCCCACTCCGAAGCCCGCACCGCAAACCCATCCCGAGTCGAGCGATCGAACCCTGGCTGATCCCGGTCCGCCGCAACATCCTCCGCCAGCACCCGCCCCCGGCTCTCCAGCAAAGTCACACGCTCCGTCTTCCTCATCCGTCGCGCAGCAGCCGCTCCCGCCTGCTCCAGCACAATCCGCACAGCCTCTTCAAACTCAACCACCAAACCCGGCGCAGACCCCATCGCTCTCCATTCCCGCACGCATAAAAGAAAAGCCCCGAGCCGATTCGCCCAGGGCTTGTCCCACGCTGCGAACTAAAGCAGATTAGCTGTGGGTGTACAGGGAGGTTCAGATATCGACGCCGTTTTCTTCCAAGGAAAACGGCTCTGCACGATCCTTCCACTCCACAGCAACAGCTAATCTGCTCTAAAGCCTACTTCTTGCCCGCCTTGTAGCTGTTCTTCTGCGACTGTCCCAGCCCGTCCAGCAGCTGCTTCACCTCGGCCGCGTGCGGACCATCGGGAGCAAGCTCCAGGTACGCCTGGTAGGCCTCCAGGCAGCCCGGGGGCAGCACATACTTGTTCGTCTTTGGGTCCACCGTGGCCTTCGGCACCAGCGCCGACGCCTTGATGTACTGCGCCTCCGCACGCTTCGGATCCGCCTGAATTGCCTTATCCGCAGCCGCGGCCGCCTCATCCATCTTCTGCGCGTTGAAGAACGTCGCCGCCTCGTTGTAATAAGCCGAGCCCGCGCTCGTCGGATTGGCCGGGTTCGCCTTCGCCGCGTTCTCATACGCCGCCGCCGCATCCTCCAGCTTGCCCGCGCGTGCATTCGCCTGGCCCAGGTTCAGATAGGACGAGAACATAATGTCCGGGTTCGGCTTCGGAAGAACCTTCTCCAGATCCACCGCCTTCTGGTACGAGGCGGCCGAATCCGAATACTTCGCCAACAGCGCAGGATCAGTCAAAGGAGTCTTGTTCGTGATCGCTGTCTTGCGGTCCGCATCGGCCGAGGCCAGCTGAGCCTCACCCAGTGCAGCCCACACCACCGGTTCGTTCGGCTTCACCTCCGTCAGCGGTTTCAACTGCGCCACGGCATCGTCCGGCTTGCCGCTCTTCTCCATCGCACGCGCATCCGTCAACGTCTTGTTGATGTTCGCAATCTTCGAGTTCTCGGCCAGGATCGACGCATTCTTCTTCTTGCCGGCCTCGATCGCCGCGCGGTCCTCAGGGCTCAGGCTCTTCAGGTACTCTTCGCGCGACATGTCGAAATCGAGAGTCCGGTCTTCACCGGACTTCACCACGAACGGCAGATAATCGACGCTCTTGTCTTTGCTGAACACGAAAGCGATGTAGTCGCCCGGCGCAATCCCATCGCCCTTGTACGATCCATCCGACCCGATCGGGAACGTGTACTGGTACTTGCGATCCTTCGCAGCCGAAGTCTTGTCCGTCGACAGGCGAATCTCACCGCCGGCCGAGAACGGAAACCCGCCCGGATCCTTCACCTGTCCATGGACCTTCGCCGGGGTGCCCGACGGAGTCTGCGCCACAAGCCCTGCATGGGGCGCAAGCAAAAGCGCGGGGACAGCCAGCCCTGCCAGTCCAAATCCTTTACCAAATCCAATCTTCACGTTTTCTCTCCTGCGGAAAACTTCGTCCGCTCTCTCTCTCTGTCAAATCTCTTCTGCGTACTTCAGCTCTTGCCCCGGTCCACTCCAGCTCCGCTCGCATAAGGAATCGGATCCGTCGCTCCAGCCTCGCGAAATGCACGCAGACGCAGCGCACAACTCTCGCAAACTCCACAGGCTTCCTTCTCGCCCGAATAGCATGACCAACTTACATGGAACGGTGCGCCCAGTTCAACTCCCAGCCGCACGATCTCGCTCTTTCTCAGCGCAATCAGAGGCGTTTCGACCCGAATAAGCCCCTCTTTCGTCCCCTGCCGAATCAACTCGTTGAACGCCGCATAATAAGCCGGCCGGCAGTCCGGGTAGCCCGAGCTGTCCTGCTCCACCGCGCCAATCACCACCTTCTCCGCGCCCAGCACCTCCGCCCAGCTCACCGCCGCCGAAAGAAAATGCGCGTTCCGAAAAGGAACATACGTCACCGGAACCTCAGCCCCGATCTCGCTCTCATCCTCCGCCGCATCCGGCACCGCGATCGCCGCATCCGTCAACGCCGAGCCGCCAATTCGCCGGAACAGGTCGATCTTCAGATGCAGCAGCTCCTTCACCCCCACCAGCCGCGCAATCTCCTCGGCCGACTTCAGCTCGCGCGCCTCCGTTCGCTGACCATAGCTGAAGTGCACCGCGTACACCTCATGGTCCCGAGCCGCCAGCGCCGCGCACACGCACGAATCCATCCCGCCCGAGAGGCAAAGCACAACCTTCGCCCTCGCTTCAGAACCCATCTTCCCCCTCCCGCTCCGCATCGCCCAGCAGAGCCCGTGCCTCGTCCTCTTCGCCGGCCCGAACCTGCAGCTTTACCCGCAGAGCACCCGGATAAAGCGCATTCGCATTCTCGCCCTGCAGCATGCACTCCACGCCCGCAGACTCGAGCATCCCCTTGGCAAGCTGCGCTTCCATCGGGTCACGAAACCCCGCAATACTCACCATGTCATCGTCATGTTCGTTCGTCATTACTTGGCCTCGTACGAAAGCAGGTGAAAGGTGATCGTGCCCCAGAACAGCCGCGCCCTGATCTGCACCGGGATGTGCTTCGCGTCGTCCGTATACCAGATCCAGATGTTGCCCCGGTTCTTCACCACGCCCTCGTCCGCCGTAGGCTGCACCCGTATCGTCTGGAACGTCCCCGCCGGCGTCTTGATCTCTTCCTTGCCTTCGACCTTCATCGCTACCGTCACGGTCCGCATCGAGTCAGCCAGGGGAAACCGAACCTGCTGGCCCACCACCAGCGGCCGCGAAGCCGCATAAAAGATCGCCGAAAGCGAGTCCGTCACGCATGCCGGGATCGACGCCGTCTGCTGCGCCGACGTCCCCTTCACCAGGTTCTTCGTCACCTCGTGCTGCTTGCCGTTCTGATAATTGAACTGCAGGTCGCTCGTCACCTTCCGGCGCCCCTCTTCAATCTGCTTCGCAAACCCGCTCGAGCAGCCCGTCTTCGTGTCGAACCCCGACTGGAACTTGTCCACCACCGGGAAGAGCATATTCACATTGCCCACACTGTCCGCCGTCGCCGTCACCTTCTCGGTCGAGCCCTGCTGCTCAAGATGAAACACCGCCGTCCCCGCCGTAAATACCCGCCAGTCCACCGAGAACGTCAGCGTCGCACGCGCAGGGAACTGAAACCCCGCCTGCGGGGCATCCAGGTTCGGAATCACAACCGGGGGAGCAGGCTTACCGAGGCCAAGAATCTGGGCCTCCGCGCCACACGAAAATAAGGCTGAAACCAATAGAACGGCACAGCAGGAAAACAACTTACGTTTCTCTAGCAAATCGGTTCACCCGAAGTCAGGTCTAGCAGCTTCCTATCAGATGTGTCCAAAGCCCCAGCCGTGTGTTCCCGCAAAAAACTTCAATCCCAGCGCGACATAAATCGCACTGGCTCCCACAGAGGCATTGTACTCACGGTGATGCATGTAAAGGTTCCGTGAGAACTCCCCGCCACCCGTACTCCCCGGTGCTGGCCTCAGCCGCGGCAGCAGCCTCGGCACCCGCGCAGCATACTCATCGAACCCCGCAAAATGCCCGCGCAGATACTCTTCCTCCCCCTGGATCGTAGGCAGATAAATCGCCAGAAAAAGCCCCGCAAGCAGAACCAGCAGCATCCAGTTGCCCGCCGCCGCACCGAACCCGAACGCAATCGACATCGACCCCAGGTACAACGGGTTCCGCGTATACCCATACGGTCCCGTCGTCGTCAGCTCCGCATTCTTCCGCACATAACCGGCCGCGTACCCACGCAGCCAAAGCCCCGGCAGCACAAGCAGCAGGCTCCCCACCATCGTCGGGATCGTCGGGCGCGCAAACCACAGAAACACCCCCGCAAACACAAACCCCATCGGCACGCGAATCCGTTTTGCAATCCGCTGCCAAGCCGTCCGTTCAGCCATCCACTCTCCCTTGCGAATCTTCAAGCATCGCCAGCGACTCCGCCAGCACCTCTTCTACCCTAACCCTTTGCAAGCCCGCCTCGGTCTCCGCCACCCGTTTATGGCTCGTCACGCTCGCCGCATCCCGCAGCACCCGCACCCGCGCCCCAGGGAACGCCGGCCCGTTCCGCTCCGGATCGGTCGGCCCGTAGAGCGCCACCGCAGGCCGCCCCAGCGCCGCAGCCAGGTGCACCGGACCCGTATCCCCACCCACCACCAGCGCCGCCCGCCGCACCAGAGCAATCATCTCGGCCACCGTCGAACGCACCACCCGCGCCCCGCCGGCCTCCGCCACCGTCTCCGCAACCGCCGCGGCCCCGCTCGCCGAAGCATTCACAAGAACCTCCCATCCCGCATCCTTCAGCCCCCGCGCAAGCTCCGCAAACCGCCCCGCCCCCCACTCCTTCGCACCCCACCCCGCCGTAGGTGAAATCAGCACAAACCGCTCCGGCAACCCGCCAGCCCACTTTTCAGCTTCGGCATCCCTCGGAATCCGCACCACCCCAGGCCTGATCGCCGTCCGCATCGCCGCACCCAGCAGCTCGCAAGCCTGCTCGATCACGTTTTTTTCTCCTGCCGCAACCCGCTCCCCGTAAAACCTCCGCGCCAACCCCTCCCGCGGCTTCTGCGGCCCCACAAACCGCCCCGCCCCTGCCAGCCACCCAATCACCCCCGACCGGATCGACCCCTGCAGATCGACGCAAACATCGTACTTCCGTCCCACCAGCTCCTGCCCCAGCGCCGCAATCTCCCCGAGCGTCGTCAGCGACACCGGCCGCCTCTTCCACGCCCGCGTATCCGCCAGGTGCACCCGCTCCACCAGTTCCATCCCGCCATCCCCAGCCTGCAGCAGCGCCTTCCACGCCGGCTCGATCACCCATCCCACCTCCAGCTCCGGCAACACCTCCCGCAGCCCCGCCAGCGCCGGAAGCGCATGCAGCACATCCCCCATCGCCCCCACCCGCACGATCAGCAGCCTACTCACCGATCACCTGCTTCAACCTTCGCAGCACACGCCCCGGCTCCACCAGCTCCGCCCGCAGCTCCGCCACCACCACCGGCCCCACCCCCTCCAGCTGCGTCCGTGCCTCCGCCCCCATCTTCACCGCATCCTTCGCCGTCGTCACAAACCCCTCGGCCCCGTGCACCCTTCCAGCTTCCGCAAGCCGCATAAAATCCCGCTCACCATAAGCATGGTGATCCGCAAACGCCACCCTCCCCACCAGCTCGCAACCCGCCTCCTCCAACATCCTGAAGAATCCCTCCGGCCGCGCAATCCCGCAAAAAGCCACCACCCTCCGCGGCCCGTCCGGCACCACCAGCCGTCGTCGAATCACCCACGTCTCCCCCCGCAGATAAGCTCGCAAACCCTCCGCCTCTTCCTCGCGCACCACCACCACATCCGCCCGCTCCAGCGCCCGCAACCCCTCCCGCAGATTCCCCGCCGGCAGCAGCACATCCTCCACATCCGCCCGCGTCAGCAGCACCACATCCAGCGCCCGCCCCAGCCGCCGATGCTGAAACCCATCATCCAGCAGGTGTACCCTTGCCTCGCCCACCGCCTCCGCCAGCCTCCCCGCCTCCAACCGCTCCGCCCCCACAAACACCCGCAACCCACCCCGAGCCA
>CAZZZP010000052.1:18161-30020 GCA_964658635.1 Lichenicola sp.
CGCCCCACCCGCCGCATCCACCTCCGCCGCCCCGCCGCTCCTGCGTCCATACCCCCGCGAAAGCACATCCACCGCCACTCCACCCGCCTCCAGCAGCCGCGCCAGCATCATCACCACCGGCGTCTTCCCCGCACCCCCCGCCGACAGACTCCCCACCGACACCACCGGCCGCGCCAGCCTCCGCACCCGCAGCAAGCCCGCCCCATAAAGCCCATTCTTCACCGCCGTCCCCACCCACCAAAGCGGGACAAGCGCCAACAACCACGGCCTCCGCACCCTCACTTCACCAGCTCCACCAGCGCCCAAACCGTCCGCCCCGTAGCTCCCGCCATGCTCTCGTAAAACTCCCGCCCGCGCTCCCCCATCGCCCTATCCGGTTCAGAATTCAAAGCCTCCGCCAGCTGCCCACCAGCCTCCACAATCCGGATCGCCCCCAACGCCAGCATCCCCCCCACCACCTCGCGAAAGTTCTCATACGAGCCCCCCATCACCACCGGCACCCCAAACCGCGCCGGCTCCAACGGATTATGCCCACCCCGCCCCACCAGACTCCCCCCCACAAACGCCACCGCCGCCAGCCCATACACCCCCGCCAGGCTCCCCAGCGTATCCAGCACCAACACCTCACCCTCTCCAATCTCCCGCGGAGCCCGCATCCACTCACTCACCCGCACCCCGCCAACCCCCACCAGCCGCGCTACCTCGTCGAACCGCTGCGGATGCCGCGGCGCAATCATCAGCACCCCCACCCCGTCCCACGCCCCCAGCAGCATCCCCTCCTCACCCTCCAGCGTGCTCCCGCAGACAATCAGCTTCACCCCCGCCGGCAGCCTCTCCCGCAACGCCCGCACCACCGCATTCGAGCTCACATCCGCCCCGTCGTACTTCAGATTCCCCACCACCCGCACCCGCTCCGCCGCCACCCCAATCCGACGCAGCCGCTCCGCCGTCTCCTCCCCCTGCGCCAGGAACACCCCAACCTTCGCCATCAGCGGCCGCCAAAGCACCCTCAGCCGCATATACCGCGGAAACGACCGGTCCGACACCCGCGCATTCACCACCGCCACCGGTACCCCGCGCCGCTCGCACTCCACCAGCATCCGCGGCCACAGCTCGCTCTCCACCAGCACCACCAGCCCAGGTCTCAACGCCTCCAGGTACGCCCGCATCGCAAACCCGAAATCCAGCGGCATGTAAAACACTGGCATCCCCTCCAGCCGTCGCCGCGCCACCTCCTGTCCCGCCGCAGTCGTCGTCGAAACCGCCACCACCCACCCCGGCAGCGCCTCCCGCAACTCCCCGATCAGCCGCTCCGCCGCCAGCACCTCGCCCACCGAAACCGCATGCAGCCAGACCACCTTTCGCCCCGCAGCAGCCTCCCGCAGCCCGGCCGGCACCCGCCCCAGCCTCTGCCCCAGCCCCTCCCGGTAGCGTCCACCCCGCAACATCCGCCAGCCCCACCACGGAGCACTCACCACCGCCGCCAACGTCAGCAGGAAGCTGTAAACCATCATGCCCACTCCCCGCTCACCAACCTCTCCCCCAACCCGTCTCTCGCTGTATCCGATCCCGGCTGTTGCTTTCGTCCCGTGCAGCCACGATCATAAACAAACCAACATGCCAGCCCCTCCTAAACCCGCCGGCTCCCTCCGCTCCCTCCCCGCAGCATTCCTGCTCTTCACCCCGCTGGCCCTAGCCTCCGATAAGCCGCGCCCCGCGCCCCCCGTCAATCCCGCCTCCAAATACACCCTCCACGACGAGCACGTCAACGAGCACGTCACCCTCGCCGCCGAGCCCTGCACCGACGCCAAACAGTGCGAGTTCTTCCGCCTCCCCTACCTCTCCCACGGCTTCATCCCCGTCCGCGTCATCGTCACCAACGATCGCGACGACGCGCTCAACCTCGACGACGTCCGCATCCAGTTCATCCCCGCCGAAGGCGACAAAGAGGGCGCCGCCACCGACGAAGACCTCAACCGCCGCCTCTTCGCCATGAAGAACGTTCGCGGCACCCGCATCCCCATCATCGGCATCACCACCCACCCCGAGCCCGTCGACAAGAAGATCCTCAACGACGACGCCGACTTCGGCTTCGCCTCCACCATCGTCCCGCCCCACTCCACGCGCGCCGGCTACGTCTTCTACGACACACGCAACCTGGACGATCCGCCGCTCAAACACGCCGAGCTCTACGTCAAGATGATCCACTACACCGACTCAAAAAGCGTGCAGCACGAGCTCTTCGCCTTCTCACTCCCCTTCGACAAGTGGCTCGCGGCCCAGCCCAAGCCGGAGACGCCTCCCAAACCAACAAACTGAAACGTTGGTCGGCACCAAAATCCATCCTCCCGGCCAACGGGAGGACCACGCCAAGCTCAACCCAGCACGAAGTGCCCCGCCCAGGGCGTACTAATCTTCTTAAATCATGTCATTGCTTGAAATCCGCCCCGCAACCCCCGCCGACGTCCCTCAAATCCTCGCCTTCATCCGCGAGCTCGCCCTCTACGAACGCGAACCCGACGCCGTCCTCGCCACCGAAGCCGACCTCCTCCGCGACGGCTTCGGCCCAACCCCCCGCTTCCGCTCGGTCATCGCCGAATACGACGCCATCCCCGCCGGCTTCGCCCTCTTCTTCAACAGCTACTCCACCTGGCGCGGACACCACGGCATCCGCCTCGAGGACATCTACGTCGCACCCGACAAACGAGGGCAGGGCATCGGCAAAGCCCTCCTCATCCACGTAGCCCAAATCGCCGTAGCCGAAAACTGCCCCCGCCTGGAATGGGACGTCCTCAACTGGAACACCCCCGCCATCGGCTTCTACGAATCTCTCGGCGCCAAACCGCAAAGCGAATGGACCATCATGCGCGTAGCCGACGAAGCCCTCCTCCGCCTGGCACGCGAAGCCTGATACCGCACGAAGTGCTCGCCGCCCGCGATTAGGGCGCACTTGCCTTTGCAATTTATCCTTGAAACATGAAACACATCCGCGTCATCGGCGGCGGACTCGCCGGCCCCGAAGCCGCCCTCCAGGCCGCCGCCCGCAACTGCCGGGTCACCCTCTACGAGATGCGCCCCACCCGCTCCACCGAGGCCCACCAGACCGCCGACTTCGCCGAACTCGTCTGCTCCAACTCGCTAAAGTCCGAATCCGAAAACTCCGCACCCTGGCTCCTCAAGCACGAGATGCGCGCAGCCGGCTCCTTCCTCCTCGCTGATGCCGACGCCACCGCCGTCCCCGCCGGCCACGCCCTCGCCGTAGACCGCGTTGCCTTCTCCGAACGCGTCCGCCAGCGCCTCGAAGCCCATCCCAACATCACCATCCAGCGCGAAGAAGTCACCACCCTCGATCCCGCCGCCTTCGAAGACGAAGCCGACCTCACCATCCTCGCCTCCGGCCCGCTCACCTCCCAGCCCCTCACCGAAGCCCTCCAGCAAATCACGGGCTCCAACCACCTCGCCTTCTACGACTCCATCTCCCCCATCGTCGACGCCACCACCATCGACATGGACAAGGTCTACTTCGCCGCGCGCTGGGACAAAGGCACCGCCGACTACATCAACTGCCCCTTCACCAGGGAAGAGTACGACGCCTTCATCGACGCTCTCGCCACCGCCGAAAAGGTCGAACCCAAAGCCTGGGAACAGATCCCCACCGAACCGCAAACAACAAACGACAAACAACAAGCAACGAACAACAAACAACAAACAACCGCCTCCCTGCAGTACTTCGAAGGCTGCCTCCCCATCGAAGAGACCGCCCGCCGCGGCCGCGACACCCTCCGCTTCGGCCCCATGAAGCCCGCCGGCCTGACAAACCCCAAAACCGGCCGCTGGCCTTATGCCGCCGTCCAGCTCCGCTGCGAAAACCTCCGCGCCGACAGCTACAACCTCGTCGGCTTCCAGAATCACCTCAAGTTCGGTGAGCAGGCCCGCATCCTCCGCATGATCCCCGGCCTCGAAAACGCCACCTTCCTCCGCTACGGCCAGATCCACCGCAACACCTACATCCACGCCCCATCCCTGCTCACCGAGACCCTCCAGCTCCGCGCCCGGCCCGACCTCCTCATCGCCGGCCAGCTCTCCGGCGTCGAGGGATACACCGAATCCATCGCCTCCGGCATGCTCGCCGGCATCTTCGCCGCCGCCATCGCCCACGGCGAAACACCCGCCCCGGCCCCGCGCGGCACCGCACACGGCTCGCTGATGCACTACATCACCCACTCCGAGGCGAAGAACTTCCAACCCGCCAACATCACCTTCGACCTCCTCCCGCCGCTCGAAGAAGACCTGCGCAAGCGCATCCGCGACAAAAAAGAGCGACACCGTATCCAGTGCGAACGGGCCATGGAAGCCTGGAACGCCTGGCTTCCGGCCGCGGTCCCCGTTGGAGTATGATTCCGCCCAGGGACGGTCCCTGACGTCCACAGACAAAGCGGGTGCCTGATGCAACTTCCTCGATCGAGCCGCGTCGTACACAGAATGTCTAACGGACTCACCGACCTCATCGACAAAGTCATCCACCCCGGCCGGGATACCGACCACGACGACCCCTCCCGCCCCTTCACCCCGCCACCCTCCCTGCCGTCAAAGCAGGAAAAAGACGAAGAAGACGACGACGGCCCCAACTTCCCCATGGACCCCGCCCTCGCCTGACCCCGCCCGCTCACCCGGCATGGGGCGCACCTTCAGCCGCACAACAACTCAACCTCCGGAAGGGCACGGCTTCAGCCCTGTGGAAAAACCTGTCAAGACCCTCGGTACCCGCCACTCCATCTAACTGCTCCATACAAAGCACTTACGCCCCCAAAATAGTTGGCGTAACTACCCCGCTCAAATCGGTATCCTTAAGAAACAGGTACCTGCAGCAGTCCACCCGGCCCCGGGTTCTGACCTTTGCAGGCACCTGAACTCCCCTGCCGACTTTTGACCAGCTCGAGCAGATTAGCTGTGGGTGTACAGGGAGGTTCAGATATCGACGCTGTTTTCTTCCAAGGAAAACTTCTCTGCACGATCCCTCCACTCCACAGCAACAGCTAATCTGCTCTAAGTGCTTCATTTTGAATACTTTGAGGGGTTGTCCCTATCAAAACATTGGACTTCGGTACCTAAGTGCAATGTTTTGAATACTTTGGGACCTGAACCCGGGAGGGGGGGGTACCCTCCCCTACTCCTCGAGCATCTTCTTGTTCCGAGCCCGGATCTTGAACCAGATCGGACTCCCGATAAACCCGAACGCCTCCCGGATCTGGTTCGCCAGGAAGCGCTCGAACGAGAAGTGCATCTTCACATCGCGATCGGTAAACAGCACAAACGTAGGCGGTGCCACCTGCGCCTGCGTCATGTAGTAAATCCGCACCCGCTTGTTCATCGGCACGCTCGCACGCTGAAAGTCGACCTGCTCCAGGAACTTGTTCATCTGCCCGGTCGATACACGCTTCCGCCGCTCGCGAGCGACCAGCTCCACCTTGGCAAACACATCGTTGATCGCCTGCGGCTTCCCGTCGCCACCCGGCGCAGCCGAGATAAACAGCAGCGGAGCATAGTCCAGGTACTTCAACGCATCGCGAACCTGCTGCGCATACACCTTCTGGTCCGCCGGCGGCTTGCCGTCGATCCGGTTCGTCGTCATCAGGTCCCACTTGTTGATGACGATGATCACCGAACGCCCGCTCTCATGGGCGTACCCGCCAATGTTGGCGTCGATGTTTGTCACACCCTCCTGGGCATCGATCACCAGCAGCGACACATCCGCCGCCTCCAGGTGCTTGCGCGCCATGATGACTGAAAGCTTCTCCGCCATCATCTTCGTCTTGCCCTTGCGCCGAATGCCGGCCGTATCGACAAAACGGAACAGGTGCCCCTTACGCTCGACAATTTCATCCACCGCATCGCGCGTCGTCCCGGCAATCGGAGACACAATCGCACGCTTCGAGTCTGTAAGTGCATTCAGCAATGTGCTCTTGCCGACGTTGGGTCTGCCAATAATCGCGACCTTCGTCTCCCGCGACTCGTACTCGCCATGCGTCCGGTTCTTGCGGACCTGCGGCGCATCCTCACCCTCGAGCGGCTCGAACTCCTCCTCGAACGCCTCGGCCTCGTCTTCCGGTGTGACTTCCTCTGCCGGGGTCTCCGGAAGCACCGCGAACACCTCGTCCAGCAGATCGCCAATCCCCACGTTATGCTCGGCCGAGATCATCTGCACGTTCCTGAAGCCCAGCCGGCGGAAGTTCTCAGCCGCCGTCTGCATCTGCTCCGTATCGATTTTGTTCACCGCCAGAAAGATCGGCTTTCCGCCCCGCATCAGCAGACGCGCCAGCTCAAGGTCTGGCGAAGCAAGCTCCGTCCGTCCATCGACCACCATCACGATCGCATCGGCCTCCTCCAGCGCCACCTGCGCCTGGCGGAAGATCTCGCTCGGAATCAGCGCCTCGTCGTCCGGAATCACGCCTCCCGTATCGACCAGACGGGCCTCGCGGTTCTGCCACTCAAGCTCGCCGTAGATGCGGTCCCGCGTAATACCCGGCTCGTCGCCCACGATCGAACGCCGCGAACCCGTCAGCCGGTTGAACAGCGTGCTCTTGCCCACATTTGGCCGCCCGCAGATCGCAATCAATGGCAGCGCCTTCGAAAGCGCATGTCCCATCGTGACCGACTGCTGCAAAGCCAGCAGCTCAGCCTCGCGCCACTCCGCCTCCGGGCTGTCCGACTTGACCGACGTAATCCGCCGACGCGGACCACCGGAGCCCTTGCCCTCGCGCTCCTGCGCCGCCTGCTGCGCCGACGACTTGCGAAACGCCCGCCCAATCACCGGTCTCGGCGCGCTAGCCTCCTGAGGTGCAGGCTCGACCGCCTTGCCGCGCGTCTTCATCGGCTTCTCGACGTCGTCGCCTGTAATCGTCCGCTTGGCCTCAAACTCCGGCGAGCGCCGCGAGACGCGCTTCGCCTCCGCCGCCTTCGCCTTCTTCGCCGCAAGCTCTTTCCGCTTCTTCGGATCGACAGCGCCGATGCGGGTCGCGCCGGTGGTCGCACCAGCCTTGGGCGCACGCCCCTGTTTGGGCCGCGTGCTCGCCTGCCGATGCTTCTTGCCTAACCGTTTGACCTGCTTCTTCGGTGCCATGCGCTAACCTTCTCCCGACGCAAACGGCGCCACTCTCCATTATAGGGAGCCGAATGCCTTCAGGCGGCTCTTTGGACCGCTCTTCGCCAATCCTTCGCATATCATCGTGAAAGCGTGTCCACAGCCCCCGCCATCCCGAGCCCTCCACGGGCCAAGCTCCCCACGCTGCACGAGTTCTTCGCTCCAAACGGGATCCTCTCAAAGTCCTCACTCGCCTTCGAGCACCGAAAAGGCCAGTACGAGATGGCCACGGCGGTCGAGTCCGCCCTCAACGACAAGCGCCACCTCATCGTCGAAGCAGGCACCGGAACCGGCAAGACCCTCGCCTACCTGCTGCCCGCTCTCCGCTTCGCACGCGAGCGCCAGCAGCGGGTGATCCTCTCAACCGGCACCAAGAACCTCCAGGAGCAGCTCTACTTCAAGGACGTACCCTTTCTCGAAAGCCTCCTCGGTCCGCTCAACGTCTGCTACATGAAGGGACGCGCAAACTACCTCTGCAAGCACAAGCTCTACGCCCTCCGCGACAGCCCCCTGCTCACCGGCCTCGAGGAGATCGAGCAGTTCCACCATATCTCCACCTGGGAGCCCACCACGAAGACCGGCGACCGCGCCGAGCTCACCCACCTCCCCGAACACTCCGCTCTCTGGCACAAGCTCGACGCACGCACCGAGGCCTGTCTCGGCCAGACCTGCCCTGACTGGGAGAACTGCTTCGTCACCCAGATGCGGCGCAAGGCGCTCGAGTCCGATCTCATCATCGTCAACCACCACCTCTTCTTCGCCGACCTCAACATCAAGCAGCAGGCGGCCGACGCTCCCGATGCCGGCATCCTCCCCGCCGCCGGCGCGGTCATCTTCGACGAAGCCCACGAGCTCGAGGACGTCGCTTCAAACTACTTCGGCATCGGCCTCACCAACGCGCGCTTCGACGAGCTCACCCGCGACACCGAGATCATGCTCCGCGCCAAGCAGGCCTCCTCGTCGTCCATCGAGTCCGCCTGCGCCCTCCTCAAGGACCGCTCGAAGATGTTCTTCGCCGCACTTCCCGTCGTCGCCGCTCAGCCAATCGGCCGCATGCCCTTCGAGCGGCGCGAAGACTTCCTCGAAGAGTCCGGCGACGTCTATCTCGGCGCGCTGAACGCCCTGCAGCGGCTCGAATCCGAGCTCGAGCGCGTGAAGAACGTCGACGAGACCAAGGGCCTCATCAAGCGCACCAACGACATCCGCCAGCACATGAAGTTCCTGCTCGAGTCCGACGACCCGAACACCGTCTTCTGGATCGAACGACGCGCAACCGGCGGCGTCCGAAACCTGACAAGAGGTGCCGCGCAGCCGCACTACAACACCCAGCTCCAGGCCACGCCGATCGACGTCTCGGGTCTTCTGACGACTTCACTCTTCGACGCCTATCCATCGGTAGTCCTCACCTCTGCAACCCTCACCGTGGCAAACTCCTTCGCCCACATCACCAACCGCCTCGGCCTCGCCAGCACACGCGAACTTGTCGTGCCCTCGCACTTCGACTACCCGAAGCAGGCCCTGCTCTACCTGCCTCCGAACATGCCGGACCCACGCGAGTCCGACTTCCTCATCCACGCGTCGGAGCGCATCCGCCGCGTGCTCGAGATCTCGGAAGGCCGCGCCTTCTGTCTCTTCACCAGCTACGCCCAGATGCGCGCCGTCTACGAGCGCATGCTGCAGGAGCTCCCGTACCCGCTCCTGCTCCACGGCACCGCTCCCCGCCATGTCCTCTTGCAGCAGTTCCGAGACACGCCGAACGCGGTGCTATTCGGCACCTCGAGCTTCTGGCAGGGAGTGGACGTCCAGGGCGAGCAGCTCTCCTGTGTCATCATCGACCGGCTACCCTTCGGCGTGCCGTCCGATCCTGTCATCAAGGCTCGCATGGAGGCGATTGAAGCCGCAGGCGGCAAACCCTTTTTCGATCTACAGATTCCCGCAGCCGTCATAGCCCTGAAACAGGGCTTCGGCAGACTGATTCGGTCACTTTCAGATCGAGGCGTCCTCATGCTGCTCGACAACCGCGTGCAGAAGCAGCGCTACGGCCGCATCTTCCTCGAATCACTGCCGCCCTATCAGCTCACTCAGTCGATCGAAGATGTCGAAGCGTTCTTCTCATCAACAGTCAGGCAGCCAGTTACGCGGCAGACGCTTTAGCCGGCAGGCGCTTCAGGCGTTTGCGCTTAGACTGGTGGAAGCATGTCCCGCAACCTCTACATCCTGGCTGGCACCCTCGGATTCTTTGCCCTCGCTGCCTTCGTGATCTCGTTCACCAACGTGGCGCAGCAGCCTGGCTCGCCGGGTGACGTGTCGCTTTGGCGCACAATGGGCATCGCCTTCGTGGTGTTTGCGCTGCTCGCGGCGCTCGCCGGGGTCTTCTCACACCTGTTCGAGCAAGCCGAGCGACGCGCGGACGATGCGCGGATCGAGCGACGCACCAAGCGGGACCAGGCCTAGATTCCGTACAATCGGAAGTGGGCAGCCATTCGCGGCCATAGAAGGGAATTACCTCAAGATGTTTGAAGTTACTGTAGAAGCCGGATTCTCTTCTGGCCACTACCTGCGCAACTATCGCGGCAAGTGCGAGAATCCGCACGGCCACAACTATAAGGTCTTCGTGACGTTGACTGGTGCCGAACTCGACGAGGCCGGACTGCTGTTGGACTTCAAGCTGCTGAAGCAGGTGATGCGTCCGGTTGTCGAGTACCTTGACCATCAGATGATCAACGATCTCAAGCCCTTCGACGAGATCAACCCGTCGGCCGAGAATCTGGCGAAGTATTTCTTCGACAACACCGCCACCCAGCTCGACGAGATGACCCAAGGCCGCGTGAAGGTGAAAGACTGCACCCTCTACGAGACCGACACCAGCTTCGCACGTTACTACGAGTAGGCGCCGTGTACCTGATCGAACTCTACAAATCCGTCCAGGGTGAGTCTTCATTCGCCGGGCTGCCGTGCATCTTCGTGCGGCTGGCCGGATGCAACCTGCGCTGCGCGTGGTGCGACTCCGAGTACACGTTTACGGGTGGCAAGCCCTTTACGCAAGACGAGGTGATCGGGCAGATCGAGGCGCTGGCGCCCTGCAAGCTGGTCGAGTTCACCGGCGGCGAGCCCATGCTGCAAGCCAAGGAGCTTCTGCCGCTGATGGAGGAGTTACTTGCGCGCGGCTACGAGTTGATGATCGAAACCTCCGGTGAGCGTCCGCTCGACCTGGTGCCGAAGACGGTGCATAAGATCATGGACGTGAAGTGTCCAGGTGCGGGTGCCGCTGCAAATAGCTTCCGGATGGAGAACCTGGCGGCGTTGACCCAGCGTGATGAGGTAAAGTTCGTCCTGACCAACCGGGCGGATTACGATTTCGCCAAGGCATTCATCGCAGAGCACGATTTGCGCGCGAAGTGTGGCGGAATCCTGCTGAGCCCGGCGTTCAACAAGACGCCCAGCCCGCTGCGCACAACCGACAATGCGACACTCGACCCGAAGACTTTGGTGGAGTGGATGATGGAAGACGGCATGGATGCGCGGCTTTCGCTGCAGATCCACAAGTTCATCTGGGAGCCGCAGAAGAAGGGCGTCTGACCACGCGAAGCTCCTTGGCGTGCGCAGCACCGCCCGTCCGGCGTTAGGACGCACTTATGTCTCTGGCACTTCAAGCCGTTGTCCTGGCGGCCTTCGAACCCGACGCAGGCCCGATCCCGGGCGAACTGACCCACTTCATCGAGCGGGAAAACCTCAGCGAGAGCGAGCCATTTCCGGCAGGTTATAGGCCACTTCGGCTCAACACCGCTCGCGGGCTCCTGGCGTGTGCGACGGGCGTGGGCGCTGCGCGGGCTGCGGCGACGGTGATGGCGCTTGGGCTTGATATGCGGTTCGACCTGTCCCGGGCTACGATCCTGGTCACGGGTGTGGCGGGGGCGGATCCGGAGCGGGCTACGCTGGGGGCGGTGGTGATGCCGGAGTATGTAGTGGATGGAGACCTGTGCCATGAGTTGGACGGGCGGGAGATCCCGGCGGAGTGGCTGGATGGGTTTGTGCCCATCGGCAAGGCCGTGCCGTATGAGCAGCCGCTGGCGCACCGGTTCAACGGGGATGACGGGATTGTCTACCGGCTGGAGACTGCTGGCGCGTTTGAGCGGGTCAAGGGTGTGGATCTGCTCGATACCGAGGGCGTGCAGAGGCGGCGGAGGCTGTTTGGGGCGAGTGGGTCGCCTGCGGTTGTGCGCGGAGACGAGCTCTCGTCCAGTACGTTCTGGCATGGGTCGATGCTGAGTGCGCGGGCGCGGCGCTGGGTTGCGTACCAGACGGAGGGGCGCGGGAGCTACGCGATCACGGCGATGGAGGACTCGGGCATGCTGGCGTCGCTGAGGCTGCTGGCGGCTGCGGGACGGGTGGATTTCTCACGTGTGGTGATTGCGCGGGGGGTGTCGAACTTCGACCGGCAGCGCTCCGGGATCACGGCGGCGGAGAGCCTGGCGGAGACGCGGGTGGCGACGGATTCGGCTTATCGGCCGGCGCTTGAGAATGCTTGGCGGGTTGGAACGAGGCTCATCGAGGGGACTTTGCCCCTACCCTAGCGAAAGTACCCAAAGTATTCAAAAGATAGGACTTAAGTCTGGACTTCGGGCCGTGAAAGTATGACTTCGGATTGCACTGTTTTTGTGGCAGCGGCTTTTCTGGAGCCTGGAAAGGCAGTGCGCGAAGGACGCTAAGGAAGTGCT
>CAZZZP010000053.1:0-29698 GCA_964658635.1 Lichenicola sp.
GCCGACTCTGTGTTCCTCCGTGCTGCCTTAATGCCCTCTGTGTTCATCCTTCGCCTCCATTCTTCGTCTTTCCCCCAACCCCCACGTCTAATCAATCGATGGCCCTCAAGCTAAGCCTCACGCTTCTCCTCCTCACCCCGCTCGCCCACGCCCAGCAGGACGTCTCCGGTCAGGTCATCGATGCCACCACCGGCCAGCCCGTCCCGCGAGCCCTCGTACGTCTCGGCCCGCGAGCCACCCTCGCCGGCTCCGACGGCCACTTTTTCCTCCAGGGTGTCGATACCCAGACCCTCTCCATCACCGCCGTCAAGCCCGGCTACAGCTTCACCCAGTTCCCCAACGATCCCGGCGACCTCACGCTCAGCGCCGACCAGCTCGCCACCCCCATCACCCTCCGCCTCTACCCCGACGGCCTCCTCAAAGGCACCGTCACTACCAACACCGGCGAACCCCTCGCCAACCTCGACATCGTCATCCAGCGCGCCCAGCAGGAGACCTACGGCCAGCGCTGGGTCTTCGCCGCCGTCGCCCGAACCAACTTCCACGGCCAGTACCGCGCCCCGCTCCCCGCTGGCGACTACCGCATCCAGTCCAACTTCACCAACCACGCCGGTCAGGCCGTCCTGCCCACCCACATCCCCGAGCAGGGCGCACAACCCATTCACCTGCGACCCACCGAGCAGCTCTCCTACGATCTCCACCCCACCGTCTCCCCACTCGTCGAGGTCACCCTCCGCACCGCCGAGGCCGACCACATCTCGCTCCTCCAGATCGTCCCGCCGGACAGCCCGCCCTTCAATATCCCCAACTCGCCGCGACTTCGCCTCCCCGTCGGCAGCTACACCCTGCGTGCCCGGCGCTTCGGGTCGGACGAAGTAGAAGAGGCACAGGTCAACCTCGCCGGACCACGTCCCACGCCGCCTCTCATCACTCTCCACACCGTCATCCCCGCGACCATCCCCATCCAGCTCGTCGTCGATACCTCCAGCCCCACCGGCACCAGCGCAGCCGAGCAGTCAAACCCGACCGATCCACCCAACCCCCGCTCCCTTGGGCTGCTCCTCCAACCCACCCAGGGCACAGCCTCCGCCGACTCCGCGCCCATCCGACCCACAGGCCGGATCAGCCAGGGAGGTCTCTCCCCGGCCTTCATCGCCGCCCCCGGCACCTACCGCCTCCGTGCCCAGAGCACCTTCTTCTGGTACATCCGCTCAGCCTCCTACAGCGGCACCGACCTCCTCACCCAGGACCTGCTCGCCGCCCCCGGCAACTCCTCAACCCCCATCACCCTCGTCGTCTCAAACGCCCTTGCCTCGCTCACCGGCAACGTCAGCCTTCACGGCCAGCCCGCCGCATGCGAGATCTACCTTCTCGCCGCCTTTCCCTCAGCCACCCCCATGATCTCCCTGCGCTCGCATCTCGACGGCACCTTCGCCCTCAGCAAGGTCCCACCCGGCACCTACCGCGCCGTCGCCTTCGAGAGCCGCCAGCCCATCAACCCCGAAGATCCACACTCTCTGGACCCCTACACCACCCACCTCGGCAGCATCACCTTTCAGGCATCCCAGCAAGCCGCCCTCACCCTCGATGCCGTGCCCGACTCCGAGGTCCGCCGATGAGCCTGCCCTCCCTCCTGCGCCCCCTTCTGCTCTTCTTTGCCTCTGCCCTCCCGCTCGCTGCACAGGAATACCGCATCTCCGGCATCGTTCGCAGCGCCATCAACCACACGCCCGTAGCAGGAGCCCACCTCACCGCAATCCCCAGGGGCCCATGCGCCGCAAAGCTCAGCCAGGCGGTCGGAACCGACGCCGCATCCGACGGCCAATTCTCCTTCATACTCCCCTGCGCTGCCACCTGGCTCATCACAGCCACGGCGCCAGGCTTCCCCGCCCAGGCCTACGACGCGCATGAAACCTTCTCCACCGGCGTCGTCCTCACCTCCGCCCAGCCAAACTACTCGATTGACTTTTCGCTGGCCCCCGCCAACGACCTCACCGGCTACGTCCTCGACGAAGCCGGCGAACCCGTTCGAAACGCCAAAGTCACTCTCCTGGCCGACGACACCACACCACCCCACGCTCTGCAGAACACCCAGACCGACGACCGCGGACTCTACGAGTTTTCGGAACTCATCCCCGGCACCTACCTCGTCGGAGTCCAGGCACAGCCCTGGTACGCCACCGCCGCCAGCTCCCTCCGTCGCGGCAGCAACTCCGCCAACCCCATCGAGCCCGAACTTGACGTCGCCTACCCCATCACCTTCAACCCCGGCGCCCCTGATCCCGACTCCGCAACCCCGCTCATCCTTACCGGCGGCGTCAGCCAGCAGGCAGACATCCACCTCACCCCGATCCCTTCGATCCACATCCGCATCCCCGGCGGAGCCATCCCCCTCACCTTCAGCCGGCGAGGACGCCCCAACGGCGGCTCGGACGACCAGCGGTCCGCTCCCGCAGCTCCGCCCATCGTGCAATCTTCGATCCTCGGTGAAAGCGGCTTCCGCCCAACCTCCGTCACGACGGGCGAAGATGGCTCTACCGACCTCGCCGGCTTCGCCCCAGGTACCTACGCCATCGAACCCCGCTTCGTCCGCACCCCGCAGGGTAGCCAGGGCAGCGACCAGGCCCAGCGGATCACCCTCTCCGCCAACTCCTCTCGCACGGTCGACTTCGCGTCCGCAGCAAGCCCGGCCAAAACGGAAGACCCCGCCCTACTCGCCAGCCTTGCAGGCAAAGTCACCCTTCCCGCCCAGTCCAGCCAGCCCGGTCAGCCCGCAGGCAAGCAGCCCGCCATAGGAGCCATGCTCCTGCTTCTACCCGCCGACCCCGCCGCCAAACCCATCCGGCAGCAATCGAACACCGACGGCAGCTTCCTCTTCACCCTGCTTCCACCCGGTCGATATACCCTGCTCGCCATCGACCACGGCTGGACCCTCAACTGGCGCGATCCCGCAACCCTCGCCCCCTACCGCGCCCACGCCACTGAGGTCATCCTGAAGACCGCCGCCACTCAAGCCGGCACAATAGAAGCCCAGACGCCCTGATCTCATACGGAGGTCTTCGACAAAGTCGGACCACCTGCTTTTCCCACCCTCCGCTTCCCTCAAATCCGACCTCCCCACACAGTCGACTTCAAGGCTCGAAGTCCAGACTTAAGTTACATCGATTGAATACTTTAGGACTTTTTGACGGAGGGGCTCCAAGTCTCAATTGCCCGGGACGACCGCCTCCGTAACCTTCCAGTCCGCCATCAATTGATGTAGCACCGTACTGCCGCAAAGCCACGCCGACTCGAACGCAATTCGCCCCCCAATGTAAGGCATCGTCAGCGACTCTACAGCCGCGTGTCCCGGCCTTGGCATCGAGTAATTGCTCCCCGTCCGCAGAACCATCACCCGCTCATGATCCACGCGCTTCATCTCGGCCAGGCGCTCGATCGCGTTCATAAAGCCCGAGTCTTCCATCTCCGTCATCGCAAACACACCCTTGCCGGCAGTGAACAGCTTCACCCAGTCGCGCGCGAACTGCGTCATCGTCTCGCCATGCCAATAGTAGTCACTCGCAAACGTATCGCCCATCAACACGAACGGCGGCTTCTGCGCATTGGGAAACCCCACATACTGCGCGCGAAACGCCTGCACCTTCGCGTCATCCTCCAGCTTCAGCCCCTTCGTCTGCTCGTAAGCCCAGCGAGCCAGCTTCCCGTTGAGCACATACAGGTTCGAACGCGTCCACGGAGCCTTCGGCACCTCCGGCGGATTCGGCCCATGCGCACCCACCGGAAACCACCCGTAAGGCCAGTCCGCAGGCATATCCTTGCGGTCGATCTCCCGCGCCACGTCGCCCACCACGTAGCTCGCCCACGCAGCAGACCCCATGGAAGCCAGCTGCGGGTCGACGCCCGCGATCCCGTTGATCAGGATGTACGCATGCGTCAGGTCGAACCGCGGATCGAGCCCCAGTGCCATCATCGACGCCGTAGCATTCACCAGCGTCGTCCCGCTCACCATCCCAAGCACCGTGTGCTCCCGGTTGGTCCGCAACGGATGCACCCCACCCGGGAACGCCAACACCTCATCCAGCCGCTCCCGCTCCACCCAGTACTGAAACTCCCCCGGAGTGTCACCCGCATCGTTCCCCACCTCGAACGTAGTGACCACCACCGCCTGGATCTTCCATGGCGCAACCGGCGTCTGCCCCCCCGCCACCCCACAACAAATCACGACCATCACAAACACATCTCGCAAACCAATCACGCGGAATCTCCGGAGAAACAGGATAGGCTTAGAAATATTTTCCCAGCCTATCCCATCTCCATCCCTTTCACGACGCCATTATCCGTTCTGATCCGGGTTACGCCTTGCCCTGCACCCGCTTCAGCAGCTCCCGCGCAATGACGATCCGCTGGATCTCGCTCGTCCCCTCGCCAATCGTGCACAGCTTCACATCACGGTAGAACTTCTCCGCCGGATAGTCCTTGATAAACCCGTATCCTCCGTGGATCTGCACGCCCTCGTCGCAGATCCGGCAAGCCACTTCGCTCGCATACAGCTTCGCCATGCTGGATTCGAGCGTCACCTTCTGCCCTGCATCCTTCATCTGGGCCGCACGCATCGTAAGCAACCAGGCCGCGTCGAGCTCGGTCGCCATCGTCGCCAGCTTGAACTGGATCGCCTGAAAGTCCGAGATGGCTTTGCCAAATTGCCGTCGCTGCGTCGCATACTTCAACGCCGCGTCCAGCGCGCCCCGTGCAATCCCGAGGCTTAGCGCTGCAATCGAGATCCGGCCGCCGTCGAGCACACGCATCGCATCCTTGAAGCCCGCACCCTCGGCACCCACCAGGCAATCTCCCGGCACAAAGCACTCCTCGAAGATCAGCTCGGCCGTATCGCTAGCCCGCAGCCCAAGCTTGTTTTCCTTCTTGCCCGGCCGGAAGCCCGCAGTACCCTTCTCGATCAGGAAAGCCGAAATCCCGCCATGCGTGCCCTTGTCCTTGTCGGTAAGCGCAAGCACCAGAGCGCAGTTGGCATAAGTGCCGTTCGTGATGAAGTTTTTGGACCCGTTCAGTACCCAGCCGTCACCTCTACGCACTGCGGTTGTTCGCATGCCGCCGGCGTCGGAGCCTGAGCCGGGTTCGGTCAAACCCCATGCTCCGAGCCACTCGCCGCTGGCGAGGCGGGGGATCCAGCGCTTTTTTTGTTCTTCGTTTCCGCCGAGCATGATGTGGTTTGTGCAGAGCGAATTATGCGATGCGACGATGATGCCGATGCTCCCGTCCACCCGCGAAAGCTCCTCGATCGCGAGCACGTACTCGACGTAGCCAAGGCCCGCGCCACCGAGTTCTTCGGGGAAAATGATGCCCATCAGGCCCATTTCGCCCATTTTTTTGACGACCTGAGCGGGAAACGTGCTGGATTCGTCCCACTCCATCACATGCGGCAGAACTTCTTTTGCAGCGAAAGCGCGCACTTCTTTTCTGAGGGATTCCTGCTCTTCCGACAATCCGTACATGCTGACTCCATATCACGCAAACTAATGACCGCATAAAGATATCGAATAACTCAAACATCTGGCAAGTCACGTCCTGACGAGAACAATCTGAGTTGTTACGAGTGCATCGGGCGAGAACGATGTCAAAAAAGCGTGGAAAAACGCACGCAAAAACGCCGAAAACGGAGTGCAGATGCTCCTGTTTTCGGCGTTTTTAGAGTGCGTTTTGCGGACTGGCTATTTTTTAGGAGCCGGAGCGGGCTGGCCCGGGGTCGACTTGGGGTAGTAACCGCTGCGGGTGCGGGCCTCGAGCTTGTTGAAGCCCTTCTCCTTGACCTCGATGTGAACTTGACGGTAGCCGCCATTGCTCGGTGGGTTGGTTGAGCGGTAGGCGATCGAGTACTGGGTCCGGATGTCGGCTGCGACCTCGCCCGCGATGCCATCGACTTCCTTGAGCGATTTGGGGAAGTAGGCGACGCCTCCGGTCTGTTCGGCGATCTCTTCGAGGACGCGGCGGGCGTGTTTGGATTCGCGGCGATCGGTGTCCTCGCCGAAGAGCAGGCCGATGCAGTAGATGGTCGGGCCGTCGAGATCCTGCACGCGGCGGATGGCCTGCTCGAGCGTAGCGCTCGAAGCGTTGTCTTCCCCGTCGGTGATGACGACCAGCACCTGCTTGGTGTTGCGCGCATTTTTGGAGAGATAGTCGGCGGAGGCGACGACTGCGTCGTAGGCGGCGGTTCCACCGCTGGACTTGATGTAGCCGAGCCCTTGCTGGAGTTTGTCGAGCGAGGAAGTGAAGTCCTGATCGATGAAGGCTTCCGAGCTGAAGTCCACCAGGAACTCTTCATCCTTGGGGTTCGAGAGGCGGATCAGGTCGAGCGAGGCCTTGTCGACTGCCGAGCGCTTGTCGTACATGGAGCCGGAGCTGTCGATAAGAAGGCCGATCGAAACGGGCAGGTCCTCGTGGCGGAAGCTAGAGATCTGCTGCGGGACGCCGTCTTCATAGATGTGGAAGGCGCCCTGGCCGAGCGTCTGCACCGAGCGTGCGTTGTTATCGACGACGGTCACGTTGAGCCGGACTTCGTAGGCGTCGCTGGTCAGCGTGTAGCGGCCGTCAGAACCCTTGGCGACGGCTCCAGCGCCCGCGGCAGGTCCGGTGACCTGGGTCGGGAGCGGAGCATCAGGATCGGGTGAAGGTGCGGGATCGCGATCAACTGTCAAAGGCAGCGGAGTTGGCGTTGCGGCCGGCGTGGTCTGAGCGCTCAAGACAGCCGAACCCAACCACATGAACCCCGAAATGGAACAAAGCGCAAGCTTACTGCGAAGGTGCATAGTACCCCTGGCGAAAATGTACTGTCAGCGCGGGCAATCCTGGCGGGGGTAGCACGCGCACTTTCAATTTACGCCAGTTACCGTCCTTCTTCATATCCGACGGACGGTATCCTACAACGTATTCGTTACGTAACTCCGCGCTGATCCTGGTGGCGATGTCGGCCATATCGGCCGGATCGGCTACCTTGAACATGCGGCCGCCTGTCGTCTCTGCAACATCGGTCAGCAGCACCGGGCCCAGCTGTTCTTCCTCGGTCGGGGCATATTCGTCGAAGATGCCGATTGCATAGATCTGCACGTCGCTCTCTCGCACCGCCCGTTTCAATTCAGTTTCTGTGTAACGGCTCCGGTTGTCGCCACCATCGGAGATGATGAGGAGCGCTTTCCGGTCATATTTTGCATCCTTCAATTTATGGACGGCGAGGTAGACCGCGTCGATCAGGGCTGTCCGGTTTTCCGGGTGCAGCATGACCATGCGGGCTTCGACGTCATCCACGTCTGATGTGTAATCGACGATCACGGCTGGCTTGTCGTTGAAACCGACGACAAAAAACTCGTCCTGTGGGTTAGATGTACGAAGGAACTCCGTGAGTGCCCGGCGGGCGCGTGCAAACTTGGACTGCATGCTGCCACTTAAGTCGAATACCACTCCGATGGTCACTGGTGCATCTTCGGTCGAGAAGCTCTTGATGGTCTGGCCGATGTTGTTATCGAAGACCTGGAAGTTCTGCGGGTCGAGGCCGGTCACCAGACGGTTCATGGGGTCGGTGACGGTCATCGGCACGAGGACGAGGTTGGCCTCAAGCCGAATCTTAGGCGTATTCGATTTTGGGATCCTGATTGCACTGGGAGCCTGCGAATCCGCTGGGGCGTCCGGGTCGGCCGACTTTGGTGTCTTGACGGGGGCCGGAGTTTCTACCTGGCCAAGTGGATTCTCCTGCGCATGAGCCCGGTTTAGACCTGTGAGAGCCAGGACCCAGAGGACCAATGCCAGCCAGCGGGCAGAGCTGCGAAAGTGCTGCAGGGGCTTTCTCATACGTTCTTTTGTCACCATGTCCTTAACCTCGGGCCCACGATCTCAAGAACGCAGCTTACATCGCTCAGGTTCTTCCTAGGATGCTATTCTTTCGGGTCTGGTCACTCGACCAACAAAGCGTATGGTTCCATTTACCTCAAAGTTGGCGACAACCCCATACAATCAGAGGGAAGACCCTGACGGAGAAACCTTACGAATGGCTCGCATCTACCCTTTTCGCGCCCTGCGGTACGACACCCAGAAAGTCCGCATGGAAGACGTCGTTACCCAGCCTTACGACAAGATTACCCCGGCCATGCAGCAGGCCTACTACGATCGATCAAAGTACAACCTGATCCGTGTCATTCTGGGCAAACGGGAACCGGACGACACGGACGCCTTCGCACCGGCCCCCGCAGTGGAACAGCATAACGTCTATACCCGCGCGGCCGAGTCTCTTGCGTCCTGGCGGAAGAAGAACATATTGCGGGAGGAGTCGGAACCGGCCCTGTACGGGTATACACAGACCTATATCGTCCCCGGAACCGAAGAGATGAGAGAGCGGCGCGGATTCATCGCGTTGGGGCAGCTTTACGACTATGCCGACGAGGTGGTGTACCGGCACGAGCAGACCTTTCCCAAGCACAAGTCCGACCGGCTGGCGCTGTTCAAGGCGACCCGCGCTTACTGTGAGCAGATCTACATGCTGTACTCGGACCCGGCGTTTACCGCGGAACAGCTGATCTTTGGCGCGGGAAAGCCTGCCGACCTCGAGATCACGGATGAGTACGACGTGGTGCACCGCGTGTGGAAGCTGTCGGATCCGACCCTGATCAACCTGATCGTGGGCGGGATGGACGACAAGAAGCTGATCATCGCGGACGGCCACCATCGTTATGAGACCTCCGTCACCTACATGAAGGAGCGTGCGGCGGAGTTGGGACTGGACAAGAAGACCAGCGCAGACGACGAAGAGTCGCCGTCGAACGTTGCGGACGAGCCGCACAGCCGGCTGCCGAAGCCTGCGTTCCCGGAGGCCGCGATGATGATGACCTTCGTCAACATGGACGCGCCCGGGATCACGATCCTGCCGACCCATCGGGTGGTCTTTGGGCTGTCCGGCTTCTCGACCGATGCGTTTCTAAGCGCGGCCGAGGAGTATTTTGATGTGACCCCGCTCGCTACTCCGGACACCTCCGCACTGGCCGAGAAGCAGGGTGTGGCTTTTATCGCGGCGACGAAGGATGGCAATCACCTGCTCTTGGCCAAACCCGAGGCGGTGAACGCGGTGCTGAAGCAGCTTCATCCGGAGATCAGCGACCGGCAGGCGCAACTGGACGTTGTACAGCTGCACAACGTGGTGCTGGAGCATGTGCTGAAGCTGACGCATGCTTCGATTGCGGCGCTTGAGAATATCCGCTACATCCGCAGCGCGGACGAGGCGGTTGAGCAGGTCCATTCCGGGCAGGCCGACGTTGCGTTCCTGATCAAGCCGGTGACGCTTTCGCAGCTTCGCGACATTTCGCTTTCGGGTGACGTGATGCCGCAGAAGTCGACTGACTTCTATCCGAAGCTGCTGAGCGGCCTGGCTATCTACGCGCTCGACTAGAAGCATGCCTGCCTGCGCCCGGCCGGTAGCAGGCAGGCCCGACCCACTACAATCAGGTTTATACCGCCCTTTGAGCCCCATGCGCCCAATCCGCCTGATCCTGCTTTGCCTGGCTTCCTGCCTGGCGAGTGCGAATGCGCAGACGACGATTCCGTTGCCGGTTACGCCCAGGCCACCGGTAACACCGAAGCCGCTGGCGCTGCCGCGGCCGGTGGTACCGCCGACGCCGCCGAAATCACTGGTATTGCCCAAGCCGGCTGTGCCTCCGCGCCGTCCGCATGTGCGGGCGTACCAGCCGCCGTTCAACCCGGATGTGATCCTGATTGACCCGGCGCACGGTGGGGCTGACTCGGGCGGGATCCTGGGCTCGGATGGCGAGGAGAAGGAGTTCAACCTGGCCTTCGCTCATCGACTTGAGGAGCTGCTGGCGGCGAAGGGGTTTACCGTTCTGCTGACGCATCAGGATACGGACAAGGATATGCCGGCCGACCAGCGGGTGGAGATGGCGAACCGGTCGAAGGCAGTGGCATGCCTGCTGATCCACGCGTCAAACGCCGGGCACGGGGTGCATCTGTTCAACTCGGCGCTGACCGAGCCGGCGAACGCCGACCAGGGAGCGAGTGACGGCTACCTGGCACCGTGGGACTCGGCCCAGGCCGGATCGCTGGCGCGCTCACTGCAGCTGACCAACGAGCTTGCCACGGCGTTGAACGCGCAGAGGATTCCGCTGGTAGTGGCGCGTGCGTCGGTGTCGCCGATCGATTCGTTGGTGTGCCCGTCTGTGGCGATCGAGATTGCCCCGCCGGCCAGCCGGAAGAACATCGGCAACGACGCCTATCAGCAGCAGATCGCGAATTCGCTGGTGACGGCGCTGAGCTTCTGGCGACAGCGTGCGGAGAGCCTGATTGCGGGGGAACAGGCGGCCGCTTTGGCGGCGAACCCGGAAGCTGCGGCGGCTCCCAAGGCGAAGGTGAAGCCGAAGCCCGTGGTCATCGAGTCACCGGACGAGGTTCCGCTTGCGCCGGATGCACCTACGAAGGCTGCGCCGATTGTGCGCCGGTCGCCGCCCAGCACGCCTCCCGGAGGTGCACGTTGATCGCGCGATACCAGCGGATTCTTTACTGGAGCTTTCTGGGTGGCATCCTGCTGATGGGGCTGCTGCTGGTGTATGGCTGCGAGCGCAATCAGCAGCGCATTCAGGCGATGCGCGATGAGTCGCGGATCCCGGCGCCGACCGACCTGCCGCCGGAGCAGGTTTCGATTGCGCAGGCGAACGATGCGGATGCGTCGATTACGCTGGACGACGTGACGATGCCTCTGCCGGCGGAGCCTGCGCTGCGCGCACGGGTGATCCTTGACCGGATGTTCTCGGACTTCTCGCAGACGGCTTCGACGCATCCACTGCCGGGCGGGCAGGCGGTGACGGATGTGTTCCTGCTTTCGCTGCCGCTGACGAATCCTTCGGCGAACTCTGACGACGACGCGGCGAATGAGCATGCGTCGGCGTACGGGCATCTGCACATGCCGGACGAGCAGCTTGCGGTGGTGAACCTGACGAAGGCGTTCGCGGATGCGCATCCTCCGGGGATTTTGACCGAGGACCTGACGCTGCGTGCGATTATTGCGACGCTCCATGCGAATCTGCCGCAGGTGACCGAGGTGCGGTTCCTGGTGGACGGGCAGAAGCGCGACACGCTGGCCGGGCACGCGGATTTGACACGTCCGTATGCGGTGAACGATCCGGAACAGTCGATTCATGTGTTGAGCGAGTTTGGGAATCCGATGTGAACGGGGCGTTGTTTGTTGTTTGTTGTTTGTTTGAAACGGACATCGGTTATCGGAGAACGTTCAACGCCCTCGGGCTGTCGCGCGCCAACGTATCCTTGGAAGAGATGATGCCCGTTACGACCTGCTCCCGCACGATTGCCGTCTTCGATTCAGGATTTGGCGGATTGACGGTTCTTCGTGAACTGCTGCCGCTGCTGCCGGGGTCGCGCTTTCTCTACCTGGGGGATACGGCGCGGCTGCCGTACGGCGCGAAGTCGCAGCAGACGATTGCGCGGTATGCGCTCTCTTCGGCGGCATTTCTGCTGGCGCAGGGGGCGGAGATGCTGGTGGTGGCATGCAATACGGCGTCGGCGCTGGCGCTGGATGAGCTGAAGGGGGCGCTGCCGATCCCGGTGGTGGGGGTGATCGAGCCGGGTGCGAAGGCGGCGGCGGGCCTGGCGCCTGGGGCTGCGGCGGCTTCGGTGCTTGTGCTTGCGACTGCGGCGACGGTGCAGGCAGCGGCGTACACGCGGGCGTGCGCGGCGCTCGGGCTGGCGGTGTACGAGAAGTCTTGTCCGCTGCTGGTGCCGCTGGTGGAGGAGGGGTGGGTGGATCACCCGGTGACGGCCGAGGTGCTGCGGATCTACCTGGCTGAGGCTTTGGCGGAAGCGCCGGGAGTGAACACGCTTGTGCTGGGGTGCACGCATTACCCGCTGATCAAACCGCTGATCGCGAGGACGCTGGCGGAACTCAAGCACCCGATGACGATTGTGGACTCGGCCTCGGCAACGGCGGTTGCGGCGGCTGCTGTGCTGCCGGTCAGAGCTGGTGCGGGTGAGACAAGCTGCACGTTTTATGCGACTGACTCGATCGAGAAGTTTCAGCGGCTGGGGTCGGCGTTCCTGGGGCAGACACTGCCTGCGGTGGAGCTGATCGACCTGGGAGGGTGAGGAAACGGGTCAGGGGGTAGGGACGAGGGCGCCTCGTCTTTACCCTGCGCCTTAGACCCCAGGCCCTGTTCCCTATAACCTGTCCTTATGCCTTATCTGCTGAAGACGGAACCGAACAAATACTCTTACGACGACCTGCTTCGCGATGGTGAGACGGTGTGGGATGGCATTGCCAATAACCAGGCGCTACTGTATCTGCGCAATATGACCAAGGGCGAGAAGCTTGTGATTTATCACTCGAATATCGGCAAGGCGGCGGTGGGGACGGCGAAGGTGGTGTCGGTGGATGCGGCCGATCCGAAGAATCCGAAGGTTGTCATCAAGCCGGTCAAGCGGCTGAAGCAGGAGAAGCCGCTCGAGGCGATCCGGGCTGCGGCTGTGTTTACCGACTCGATCCTGTTCCGGCAGTTCCGGCTCTCGGTCGTGCCGATCACGGACGCGCAATATGACTTTCTGACGACCTGAGGCTGCCCTGCTATCCTGATCAGCGGGAATATTGAAGGAGCAACATGATCGATCTCAAGGGCAAAGTCGCCGTCGTCTTCGGCCTCGCCAACAAGCGCAGCATCGCGTGGGCCATCTGCCAGAAGCTTTCGGAGGCGGGTGCCACGGTGGCGATCTGCTACCAGTCCGAGCGGCTGCAGCGCGATGCCGAGACTCTCGCGGCGGAGCTGCCGAACGCGAAGACCTTCCAGTGCGACGTCTCGTCCGACGAGCAGATCGGCACGGTGTTTGCGCAGCTTGCCGAGACCTATGGCACGATTCACACGCTGGTTCACGCGATCGGGTTTGCGCCGAACATCAAGAACTCCGTGTTGAACACGACGCGCGATGACTTCCGTGTGGCCCATGATGTCAGTGTCTACTCGCTGATCGCGCTCGCACGGAGCGCCGCCCCGTTGATGAAGGAGGGCGGGTCGATTCTGACACTCACCTATTACGGTGCGGACAAGGTCTTCCCGAACTACAACGTCATGGGCGTGGCGAAGGCTGCACTCGAGGCGGCCGTACGGTATCTCGCCGCCGACCTGGGCACGCAGAACATCCGCGTGAACGCGATCTCGGCCGGGCCGATCAAGACGCTTGCGGCGCGCGGCATCGCCGACTTCTCGGTGATCCTGAACGCGGTCGAGCAGCGTGCGCCGCTGCATCGCAATGTGGACGCGATGGAAGTGGGCAAGGCAGCGCTGTTCCTTTCAAGCGACCTGGCAAGCGGCATCACGGGCGAAGTAACGTTTGTCGACTGCGGCTTCAACGCGACCGGCCTCTAGGGCCGATCACGGCGAAGTCGTTTAACCCCATATGAAGCACCGCCCGGCCGGCGCAAGGCCGTACTTGCACTTGTTCTTGAAAAGGAAGAGATGACTCTAGCAGAACGCCTCACTCCGGAACTGAAAGAACAGCTGGCAAACACACGCAAGGTTCTGGCAGCCGTGCCTGACGGCCAGAACGACTTCAAGCCGCACGAGAAGTCCATGCTGCTGAACCGGCTGGCCGGGCACCTAGCTGAACTCTCCGGCTTTGCGTTCTTCATCCTCACGCGTCCCGAGATCAACATGGGCACGCCTGAGGATCCGCGCAAGATTCTCCGGATGACGACGCGCGACGAGCTGATGGCCGAGTTTGAGCCGCTTGCCGCACGCGCACTCGAAGCCCTGGCGGCTACCTCGGATCAAGCCTTCGACGAGACCTTCACGCTGAAGCGCAAGGACACGCTCATCCGTACCTTCCCACGGTACGAGGCTTATCGCACCATGTACCTTGACCACATGATCCACCACCGGGCGCAACTTGGCGTGTACCTGCGGCTGCTGAACCTCCCGGTTCCGGGCACTTTTGGTCCTTCAGCCGACGAGCAGTAACGCGACAAGGGGGCGCGCGGCTACCTGGCCTCCGCGCCCTTGTAGATCTTGCCGTCCTTCATGACGAATTTGACCTTGGTGGTAGCGGAGATGTCCTTCGCTGGATCACCTTCGACGGCGATCACGTCGGCGTAGAAGCCCTCCTTCAGTTCGCCGATCTCGCCCTGCCATCCGAGCAGCTTTGCGCCGTTGAGCAGATCAGCTTTAAGGACGTCGGCGGGCGTCATGCCGTACTGGACCATCAGTTCGAGTTCGCGCGCCTGGGTGCCGTGCGGGAATGGCCCGACATCGCTGCCGACCGCCATGGGCACGCCGGCCGCGAGCTGCTTCTTGAACTCCTCAACGTGGAAAGACTGTTGCGCTCTTTCGCGCTCGCCCACCGCCTGACTGGGGGCATGCTCGGCGAAGTACTCGGCGATGGCAAAGGTGGGGACGGCGAAGATCTCCTTCTCCTTCATCATCTTCATGGTCGCGGGCAGCAGGTAGTAGGCGTGGTCGACGGACTCGACCCCGGCGGCGACGGCATAGCCTGTGCCCGGCTCGCCGGTGGCATGGACGGCGACGCCATGGCCGGGGCCGCGGCCGAAGCGCTTGGCCTCGGCGACGGCGGCTTCAAGCTGCTCTTCGGAGTACTGGTAGGGTGTTGCGAAGACTCCGTCCATCAGCCGGTCCGGTCCGGTTTCGTAGATCTTGGTGAAGTCGGCGCCTTCCTTGCGCTGGGCGCGCATGACTTCGACGATCTGCTGGGCGGAGTTGGCGTAGTCGGCGTTTGAGAGCACGTGTTGCGCGGGGTTGTAGCGGTTGGCGTCCTCATGCCCGCCGAGGATGTCGATGGCGTTGCCGCTCATGCGCATGCGCGGTCCGGGAAAGAGGCCGGAAATGATTGCCTCGCGCACGGCGGTGTCAGCCGAGCCGGCGCCCTCTGTGCCCATGTCGCGCTCGGCGGTGAAGCCGGCCATCAGGTCGAGGCGGGCCTGGTCGATGGCGATGAGGGTGCGTTTGGGGACGCTTTCTTCGACGGTCTGGAGGTCTTCGGCGCCGGGATGCAGGAAGAGATGGACGTGGGCGTCGATGAGGCCGGGCATCAGGGTGACGTCACCGAGATCGACGACCGTTGCACCTTCAGGCGGGGTGCCCCCGACCGACTTGATGCGTTCGCCGTCAATAACGATCAGTCCAGGCTCGATGGCCTGCCCTGCCGCCACATCCAGCATGCGCGCGGCTTTCAGAACTACTGGATGTCCTAGTGGGGGTTGCTGCGCCCATGCGCCCAATGCTGTTGTTGCCAGTACACCTGCTGCGAGACCAGAGATTTGCATTGTGAATGCAGCATAACGCACGGCAACGGCGGAACCGAATCCGCCCATCTGAAGACCGCAGAGGACAACGCCGATGAGGACCACATGGAAGCTTTACGAAGGCGAAAGCTCCGCGCCCGGTTATCAGAAGAACCTTCCGGACTCCGCCTTCGCCTTCCCCAAGCAGCGCAAGGAGCCGATGACCGACGCGTCGCACGTGCGGAATGCGATTGCGCGCTTCGACCAGGTGAAGGACGTCTCGGATGCCGACCGCGAGCAGGCCTTCGCCAATCTGAAGGCGACCGCAAAGTACTTCAAGGTGGAGATGCCCGAAACCAGCTGGCACGACCTCGGCAAGCATCCGCACACGCCGAACAAGGCGAAGTGACAGGCGTCAGCCCTCCATCACGCCTTCTTCGCGGCCCGGGACCGAGATATCCCATGCGTTGAGCAGGACCGACACCATGGCGTAGCCGGCGACCAGGTAGATGAGCTCGGCCGCGGCCTGCTCACCGAAGGCCTTGATGGCGGCCTGGTAGGTTGATTCGGGAAGCTGGCCGCCCTTGCTGAGGCGCGCCGCAACGTCGTAGGCGACCGCCTCTTCGCTGGTGAGGTCGACCGGGCGCTGGCCGCTTGCGATGGTTGCGATCTTCGCTGGCGAAAGGCCGGCTTTGGCGGCGATACGCTCGTGGGCGTAGAGCTCATAACGCGTGCCGAAGTGGGCTCCGGTGGCCAGGATGGCGACCTCATGCGCCTTCACGGGCAGGGTGGAGTTCTCGATCAGCGCCGTCGTGTAAGCCCAGGCGGCCTTGCCGAACTGCGGGAAGTGCAGCATCGGGTTGAACGGGCCGACGAGGGCACCATCGGGTGTGTGCGAGACGAAGCCAGTCAGGTGCTCCTTGATTCCTTTCTCCATCTCTGCAAAGAGCGGTTTCTGTTTGGCGGTAAGTTTTGCGGGCGGGATCGGCTTCAAGCGCATGCTGTTGGTCTCCTTGGTTCGCGCTTTCAGATGCCTCGAAACGCATGCGTGTCCCCTGTGAGACCAATGACCCGCTGGCGCCGCCCCCGCCCACTCACCGCTAGCCGGCTTTTTCGGTCAACTCGGCCCAGCGCACGTAGAGCGCGTCAGCCTCTTCCTGGGCTTTCTCCATCTCGTGCAGAGCCTTGGTGAGGGCCTCTGCGTTGGTGGCGACGCTCGGGTCGTCGAGCACGTCGCGGGCCGCGTTGAGGCGATCTTCGGCGGCCTCGACCTTGGCTTCGATCTGAGCGTATTCACGTGCCTCCATGTAGGAAAGCTTCTTCTTTCCGCCGGAGCCTGGCGCTGGTCCGCTGGTTGCGGCCGCGGCGGACTTCGGCTCTTCGGCGCCGCGCTCCTGCTTGCGGGCCCACTGCTCCCACTGGCCGTAGTCGCCGAAACGCTCGGCGCCGCCTTTGCCGTCGAGACCGAGCACGACGGTCGAAACGCGGTCGAGCATGAAGCGGTCGTGCGTCACCAGCACGAGGGCGCCGGTGTACTCAAGCAGGCTCTCTTCGAGGATCTCGAGGGTCTGGATGTCGAGGTCGTTGGTGGGCTCGTCAAGCAGGAGGAGGTCGGCGGGCTCGAGCATCAGCTTGGCGATGAGGACGCGGGCGCGTTCGCCTCCGCTCAGGCGTTCGACCGGCTGGTTGAGCTGCTCGCTGGTGAAGAGGAACTTAGCGGCGTAGCTTGCGACGTGGACGACGCGGCCCTGGTAGACGACCGAGTCGGAGTCCGGGGCGAGGGCGCGGCGAAGGGTCACCTCTTCGTCGAGTTCGCGTGTCTGCGAGAAGTAGACCGTCTTGAGGAAGGCCGCCTTCTTGATCTCACCCGAAACCGGGGCAAGCTCTTCGGTGAGCATGCGCAGGATAGTCGTCTTGCCGCTGCCGTTCGGACCGACGAGACCGACGCGGACGCCGTTGGTGATGAGGAAGCTGAGGTCTTCGACGATGGTTTTGGCGGTGGCACCTTCACCGAGCACGCACTTGACGTGGTCGAACTCGACCAGCCGCTTGGTCTGGCGTTCGGTCGCCGAGAAGTCAATTCCGGCTGATGCTGTCTGCGTGCGCTGGTTGACTTCCTTCAGCTGGCCGATGAGCTCGTTGGCGGAATCGATGCGGGCCTTTGACTTGGTGGTGCGCGCCTTGGGTCCGCGGCGGAGCCAGTCGGTCTCGATCTTGACGCGATTCTTGAGCGCATCCTGGAGCTTGGATTGCGCTTCGAGATACTGCTCCTTGCCCTCGAGGAACCGGGTGTAGGCGCCCTTCACCCGGAGCAGGCCGTCGGCGTAGACGCGGTTGAGCTCGACCATCTCGGTTGCGACGTTTTCAAGGAAATAACGGTCGTGGCTGACCATGACGCAGGCGAAGGGAGCTGCCGCGAGGGTCTCTTCGAGCCAGGCGATCCCGGCGAGGTCGAGATGGTTGGTGGGCTCGTCGAGCAGCAGGACGTCCGGCCCGGTGACCATGGCTTCGGCGATGGCGAGCCGCTTGCGCCATCCTCCGCTCAGGGTGGCGGCTTCTGCGGTGACATCGGGGAAGCCGACGCGGCCGCCTGTCTCGCGCAGCTTGCCTTCGCGTTCTGCCTCGGGCACATTGCCGGCAACGAGGGCCGCTTCGAGAACATCGCGCACCGAAAGACCGGACTTGAAGGTGGATTCCTGGCGGACGTAGCCGATGCGCGCGCGCTTGCGGGTCGAGACCTCACCGGCATCGGGGTCTTCGTCTCCCGCAAGAACCTTCAACAGGGTGGACTTTCCCGCGCCGTTGGGGCCGATCAGCCCGATACGGTCTCCATCCGACACCACAAACGAGATCTCATCAAACAAGGGCACGGCGCCAAAACGCTTCGAAACGCCCTGCGCATTCAAAATAGGAGGCATACCCCAGTCTAACGTGACATGCCCCTCCTCCTGACCTCAGAGGGAGAGGCAGCACGCGACGTTGATGCGGGTTAGTGGTGGCTGCCTGCGCTCGACGGCGCGGAAACGGAGGTCGAAGCGGCGGCGGGCCCCATCGACGGACTGGATGGGCTGCCGAGTCCAGCGCTTCGGCTGGAGATTGAGGAGCTGCCGACGTATCCGGAGGAGCTGGACCTGCCGAAGCTGCCGCCTGTCTCCGACGTGCTGCGCACGGCGACCGGGCGGCTTACCGGCTGGTTGGTGGGCTGGTTGCAAATGCACGCCCGTTCGAGGAATGTACTCCAGCCGCGTTGGTGGCGGCGGTGTGCATCGCGGGCTGCAGGGCGTCCATGTACTCGACGCGCGTCTGCGCTGAGCCACGCATCAGCACTGTTTGCGAGGATTTGCGCAGGTTGACCCCGAGGTTCCTGGGTACGCCAAGCCCGGCCGAATCCTTGGCGAACTCGAATTTATTGCCTCCCGCCGTCATACGGGATGAGGTCAGGGTGGCAAGTCCTACGGGAACAAGTCCGGTTTGGCCTGGCGCGGGAGCGTGGGGCGGGAAGGGCCGATGATTGATCGTCTTCAGGAGCGTGACATTCCTCAGGCCGTTCCAGTTTCCGCCGGGCTGCCAGCCCCAGCCCGTTCCCGGGCAGTTGATCCAACTTCCGGAGTGGAAGGGCGTCCAGCCCCAGGGATAGGGCGAGACCCAGCTGTAGCCCGCGTTGGGGTAGTAGGCCCAGAGTCCGCTCGCGTAGGGATCCCACGCAGCGGAGGCGAAGTAGGGCTGCCACATCTGCCCGCAGCCGCCTGCATCGATGAAGTTGCCGTAGTAGTTCAGGTCGCCAAGACCATAGGTGTAAGGGCTGGCGCTGGCGAGGGTGGCTACACGTGTGTCATGCCGCTCTTTCTGCTGCTTATCCCATTCGTCATAAAGGCCGGGCTCTTCGTTGCGGGCGGAGGCTACATGGGTGTTCTCGGCGGCACCCAATTTGAGCACCTTCCCCGAGCTCACCAGCGTCTCTGCGGCACCGGTCGTCACGATAGCCTTGCCTTTGAAGACGGTCAACTCGGAGCCCGCCGGATAGAGGTCGAGCCTGAGGTGCGTCGAGGGAGTCAGGGTGACGGTCTGGTCGCCTACTTTCACCTGAAAGTCCGTGGTCTTGCTGCTCACCAGGCTGACGTAGAGGGTACCGCTGACCAGCCGAACCTTGTTGGTGGTCGCGCCCAGGCTGTTGCGGCCCAGTTCGGCGAACTCGATCGAGCTTGCCGGTGCGATGCGCAGGGTGCTGTTGTCTTCGAACTCCACCTCAGCGACGCCGGTGTCGGACTTCAGGCGCGAGCCCTGGACTACGGGCAGGTTCGGGAAGGTGGCCTGAAAGCCCTGCGAGGCGGCACGCTCCATCTCCACCTTGCCGCGAATTTCGCTGAGGCGGACGATACGCACCTGGGAGACCGAGGAACTCACTTCGGGGTTGACGGCGTTGGCCGAAGCGGGAAGGGTCGTGGTGACGCCCTGCACTTCATCCTGGGCTGAGCCCGCGGCGCAAAACAGCAAGAGACCGGATAAGGCGAAACTGCACGTCGAGAGCTTACCCATGGACCACCTCCGCCCGATCTGGTGGCGTTTATTCGTCATGCGCCGCGCGTTCTGACCGAGACAGGGCCGGAACGTTGAGGATCGGGCTTTCCCTAACGCGCCGAGTATACCGCGGAGGAAGAAACAAGCAACAACACTATTCCTTGCCATTGATTTGGCTCAGTGCCAGATTGGCGCAATCAAAAAAACGGGCCATTATGGGTTGCTGCGGCGTCCGCAGATCCAGTCCACGATGCTGCCCGCAGCAGGTGAGGAATCGAGGGTTCCAGCGGCAGATGCGTGTTGGCGTTATAGTCCATCGCCGGAACAGGATGCGGTCGCGACGCCTCAGGTACTCAGAATTCTGCGGGGAGATGACGTGGTCCGGAGGCGTGGCTAGTCGAGGTCAAACTCGCGGAACGGACGCTCGTCGACGGGCGAATCTTTTGCTTTCTTCATCGCCTCTGCAAACTTTTTCGCGAGTACATCTTCAGAGTTTTTTTGCGCGGCGACACTTTGCGCAAAGATGCTGTCGCGCCGCTCATCGGCTTCCTTCAACGCCTTTTTGGCTTCGCCAAAGTCCTCGAAGGTCTTCTTTCGCGGTGCCGCGGTGTGCGAGATCACCGCCCGCGTCACCGGATCAATCTTCAGCACAGCCCCGCAATCCGGGCACCAGACCTCGAACGTCTCGTCGCTCAAACCCATCGTGAAATTCCCTCCAACTGTCGCCGCTTATTCTAAGCCGTAAGCCCCTGGCCACATCTTTCCAGCAAGTCAGTGAAGCTGTCGCGAGATTTTGTTGCAACCATGACGGGGCGCGTGTACTCTCATCTCCAGAATGTCGATGCATTCCAACCCGACCAGCACGCGATTTAGCTATTTTGGCTATTGGTGGCGCCGTGCGGCTCTGGTTGGACCTGTGCATCTCTTGACGTCTTAGAACAAGAGCATTCACCACTCCACCGAGCCGAGACCTTCCAAGGGGTCGCGGCTTTTGTTTTACCCAAGCGACAAAAACGAGAAAGAAGAGACTCGAATGCCAGCCGCCCAATCCACCTTCACTGCAACGCTCGCTCCAGCCGCTCTGCCCTCCACGCTCAAACGCATCGTTTTGACCGGCTTCATGGGCGCCGGCAAGACTTCGGTCGGCCGTCTACTTGCCGAGAGCCTTGGATGGGCGTTCCTTGACCTGGATGCGCATCTCGAGGCCCGCGCGGGTGCCACCATTCCGTCGCTCTTCCGCACACACGGGGAAGAACATTTCCGCCGTCTTGAATCGACCGCGCTGGCCAACGCACTCGCGCGCAACCAGGTCGTCATTGCCCTTGGTGGAGGCACGCCCGAGCAGCTTACGAATCGCCTGCTGCTCGAGCAGACGCCGGGCACGCGGGTAGTTTTTCTCGACGCGCCGTTCGAGGTTCTGTTCGACCGCTGCATGCTGCAAAGCTTCGCCACGCCAGAGCATGTGCGCCCGCTGATGGCCTCAACCGAAGCGGCCGCAGTGCGCTTTGCCGCGCGTCAGCCGCTCTACCGCCGCCTGGCGCGGCACACGGTTGCGACATCCGACCTGCAGCCCGCTGAAGTCGCCAGAGAGGTCGTACTCGCTATAACAACGGCCTAAGACAAGCCAATAAAAGAGCCCTCCCCCTGTTTTTCCTCTGGACGTTTTTGCGCAAGTCGCATCCAACGTGTTGAAACCAGAGGACAGACCCATTCCAGACGCACCCAACACCCTGAGCCAGGAAGCCGAGCCCGTCAAAGATGTGGCCGTCGCCGCCGCCCCCCTCTCCGCTGTTTCCGCAGAGCGCCGCGCCTCAGTCCGTGCCAACATCATTTTCGGCATTGCCGTCCTCATCTTCCTTTCGGTCTGCTTCAAGCTTCTCAAAGAGATCGAAATCCTGTACGTCAGCGCGCTGTTCGCCGTCGTGCTGATGCCCGCGGTGAGGAAGATCACGACCTGGAAGATCGGCAAGTACAAGCCTTCGCGGGCCGTCGCGATCGTGATCATGCTGGCGGGCGTGGTTGCCGCAATGGCACTGTTCTTCCTGATCGGCCTGCCGCCGGTGATGCGCGACCTCAACGGCTTCGGGCATGAACTTCCGCAGCGCATTCCACTGATCACAGCCAAGCTGAAGAGCATGCCCCTGGCCAATCATGTCGGCCTCGATGCGATCACGGCGAAGGCGGAGAACTTTGCCGGGGCAGTGGGCGCATACATCGTCGATGCCCTGCCGCAGTGGCTCTCGCACATCTTTGACATCCTGACGGCGATCTTCCTTTGTATCTACTTCATGCTGGAGGGCGAGCACGCCTACTACTTCTTTCTCTCCCTGTTCCCGGGGACCGAAAGAGACCGCGTTGACCAGACGCTGCGCAAGGCCGAGACCAAGATGAGCAAATGGCTCTTCGGCCAGGGCCTGCTGATGCTTACGCTGGGAGTCTGCTCAATCATCGTCTTCGGCATCCTGCACGTGCGGTACTTTATCCTGCTCGGCATCCTGATGGGCGTGCTGAACATCATCCCCATCGCCGGGGCTGTTGCGACGGTCTCGCTCGCCGCGATTGTGGCCGCGTTCGACTCTTGGGCGAAGATGGCCGGAGTGCTGATCTTCTACGGCATCTACGTCAACGTCGAGAATGCAGTGCTGACGCCGCGCATCATGAAGTCGTCGGTCGATCTGATGGGCCTGACCGTGCTGATTGCGCTGCTGCTGGGAACCGCGCTGGCGGGAATTGTAGGGGCGCTGGTTGCTGTGCCTACCGCCGCACTGATCGCCGTGCTGCTCGACGAATACGCGGTACAGAAATAGTCGGCTGCTACCATGAAAACTGTGTTCGAACCCTCATTTGCCCTTGAAGAACGCCGCTCCTTCCTTGTCCCCGGGCTGATTGCCCTGGTCGTGCTGATCATCGGAATCGCGATCGGGATCAAGCTCTTTCCCTCGACCAGGGTGGAGGGCAGCGTGACCGATACGAAGCTGTTCGCGGCGAAGACGGTCTTCCATTCGGACACCATCGTGGTGGGCGCGAACGAGACGGACGAGACTCTGTTCGTCGCGACGACGGTCAAGCTCGATAACAAGCTACGCACGCCGTCGACGTTTGATGACGCGACCATGGTGCTGACAGACGGGACCGGCGCGCAGTTGACGGCGAAGGCCGCTCAGAAGTCCGAACTGCCGAACATGATGGGGATGTTCCCGGCGGTGAAGCCTCTGATCGCGACGCCGCTTTTCCGCGAGACCGAGATGGCACCGGGCGCGTCGGCTGAGGGCACGCTGATCTTCAGCTTTCCCGTGCCGCAGTCTGTCTGGGACACCCGCAAGTCGGCCGAGATCACGGTGGACATCTACCACCAGCCGAGCTTCAAGATCAGCGTGCCGCAGAGCTGATCCCTGTACCCTGTCCTTATGCGCCGCCGCTGGATTGCAGATTCTTTTTCGCCCGAGACAGGGCACCCCACCCACGCCGCCCTGACGGGAGACCAGGCCAACCACCTCGCCCGGGTGCTGCGTGCCGAGCCCGGGCAGGTCTTCGATGTGGTCGCGGCTGGCTTCCTGCACCGGGCTGAGATCACATCGGTTGCGCCAGAGCGGGTGGAGTTTGTACTGCACGAGGAGCTGGAGTCCGACTCGGCGCTGCCTCTGCACCTTTACCTTGCCGTCTTCAAGTTCGATCACTTCGAGTGGGGAGTCGAGAAGGCTACCGAGCTTGGCGTCGCCGGGATCACGCCGGTGCTTGCCCGGCGGACCGAGAAGCATCTCGCCCAGGCCGCGGTGAAGCGCGTCGAACGCTGGCGGAGGATCGCGCACGAGGCTTCGCAACAGTCGCGCCGGACGTCGGTTCCGGAGATCGCCGATCCGGTCACGCTGAAGCTGGCGCTTGAACGCGAGCAGGCCCCAACACGAATCCTGCTGAGCGAAACCGAGCAGACCCTGACCCTGTCGGCAGCTCTGGGAGCGGCTGGCCAAAACCCTCAGACGGCGCTCGCGATTGGCCCCGAAGGCGGCTGGACGCAGGAGGAGATGGACCTGTTCACCCGGCAGGCGTGGACCCACGTCACCCTGGGGCCACGCATACTGCGCGCGGAGACGGCGGCAATTGCGGGAATCGCCATCGCCAGCACTTTTTTGGGATGAATGGAGAAGGGCGGAACGAGGTCTCTCGCGCCGCCCTTGGAACGCCAGCCCGCGAAGGGCTAGCTGAAGATGTCCTTCATCTTGTCGAAGAGGCCGCGGGAGTGGGGCGCGTTTTCTACGACCATCGTCTCGCTGAGCTGCTTCATCAGGTCCTTCTGCTGCCTGGTCAGCTTGGTCGGCGTGGCGACGCGGATCTCGACGATCAGGTCGCCCTTGCCGCGCTCGTTCAGGTGCGGGACGCCCTTGGCGCGGAGACGGAACTCGCGTCCGCTCTGCACGCCCTCGGGAACCTTGATCGTCTCGGGGCCTTCGAGCGTCTCGATGGTGAGCTCGGTACCCAGTGCGGCCTGCGGGAACGAGATCGGCATGACGCAGTGCAGGTCGTCGCCGTCGCGCTCGAAGAACTTGTGCTTCTTCACGCTGAGCACGACGTAGAGATCGCCCGAGGGTCCGCCGAATTTGCCCGACTCGCCTTCGCCCGAGTAGCGGATGCGGGTCTCGTTTTCGACTCCCGCGGGCACCTTCACCAGCAGCTTGTGTTCGTGCTCGACCGTGGTCTGGCCGTTGCAGGTTCTGCACGGGTCGGTGACGATGGTGCCCGTGCCGTTGCACTGCGGGCAGGTGCGTGCGACTGAGAAGAAGCCCTGCTGGAAGCGCATCTGGCCGGCTCCCTTGCACTGCGGGCAGGTGGCCGGCTGCTTGCCGCGTGCGGCGCCGGTGCCGGAGCAATCCTCGCAGGTCTCGGCGCGGCGGATGGTGATCTCCTTCTCAACGCCGAAGACAGCCTCTTCGAACTCGAGCGACATGTCGTAGCGCAGGTCGCGGCCGCGCTGGACGCGCGAGGCCTTTCTCTGGCCACCCATGTTGAACATCTCGCCGAAGATATCGCCGAAGATGTCGCCCACATCACCCGAGAATCCGGCGCCCTGGAAGGGATTGCCCGCCGGGCCGCCGCCGCCCTGGAAGGCAGCATGGCCGTAGCGGTCATAGGCCGCGCGCTTTTCGCCGTCGCTGAGCACGGAGTAGGCCTCCGAGCACTCCTTGAACCTGGCTTCAGCCTCCGGGTTGTCCGGGTTCCGATCAGGGTGGTACTGCATGGCCAGCTTGCGATAAGCCGTCTTCAGCTCCTGGTCGCTTGCCGTCCGCGAAACCTGCAATACCTCATAAAAGTCAGTCTTGGTCACGTTCGCCGTCGCCATCTCTCTGGTTTCCCCTGCTTTTCCTTTATCGTCACGGACGCACCGCCGCCCGCGCTGTTTGCTCGCCCGATCTCTTAATCCGAGACCTGGGCCGTGTTGGTTGCGATCTTCACCATCGCCGGGCGCAGCAGCTTCTCGCGGATCTTGTAGCCGCGCCGGATCTCCTCGATCACCTGGTGGTCGGGAAACTCGGCCGTCTCGACACTGCCCAGCGCCTCGTGCACGCGCGGGTCAAACTGCGTTCCGACTGCCTCGACGGGCGTCACGTTGAGTCCGCGCAGAGCCTCTTCCATCTGCTTCAGGATCAGCTCGACGCCGCCCCGCAGCTGTTCGATCGAGCCCTGCGCCTTGAGCGCGAGCCGGAAGTTGTCCATCACGCCGAGGAAAGGCTCGATCGTGCTGCCGATCGTGTACTCGCGGGCATCAGTCCGCTCCTTGGCCTCGCGCTTGCGGGCGTTGTCGAACTCCGCCTGCAGCCGGGCCAGCCGGTCGGTCATCGTATGGAGCTCCGCTTTGAGCTGATCGCGTTCACCGCGCGCCTGGGCAAGTTCGATCGACTCGGCGCCGTCCGCCTCGGGGTGGCCGGTCTCCATGCCCGCCTCGATCGTCTCGACTACACCCTGGCCTGCGCCCTGCTCCACTGCCATATCCTTCTCGTCTACCATCTGTTCATCCCTTTCAAGCGTCTCTGCATCACTTCCATTGTGGCCGATACCCGCCCAACGCGTCATCTTCTCCCAACCGCTTCGCATGCCGAACCCCTGATCTCCGTAATGGACTTTCCTGCCGGAACGGCTATTCGCGTCCTACCATCCCCTGACGCTGCCGCTCCAGAATCTGAGCGATGTACCCTACCGCGCCCATCGTCTGCTCGTATTGCATGCGCTTGGGCCCGATGACACCGACCGTCCCGAGGCTTTCGCCGTTGACCCGAGCGCGGGTGGCGATCAGCACCAGCCCGGCCATCTCCGGCGCATGCTCTTCCAGCTCAAACACCACCCGCACGCTCTCCTGCCGGGCATCTATGTATGCGTTTAGCAGCTCGACAAGACGCTGCTTGGCTTCGAGCGCGCCAAGCATTTCGCGTAACCGCTCGCGATCATCGGGACCAACCATTGGATGCGCGCCGACCAGATTGGCTACACCCTCGACGTAGACGGTCTGGGTCGCACCGCCAAGCGGTCCGGCCTCGGGCAGTGCCTTGGCCCAGAGCTGCTCGGCAGCGTCCACCATCCGGGTAAACTCGCTGCGTTCGCGCTCCACGCGGGCGCGCAACTCGACTCGTACGCGTTCGATCTCCCATCCGCGAAAGTTTTCGTTGAGGAACCTGCCGGCTGTTTCGAGCTCCACTGTCAGAAGGTCGCGGTCGAGCGCGAGCACGCGGTCGCGCACCATACCGCCGCGCGTCACCACTACTGCCAGCACACGGCAGGGGGCGAGCCGCGAAAAGTGGACGTGCTCCAGTTGATCGCCCCCCGGCATGGCTGCAATCGCGACGCCGACGCCGCTCGAAAGCGTGGCCAGGACGCTGCTGGTGCGCTCGAGAATCTGCTGGGTGCCAGCAACGTCGGCAAAACGCGCATCAATTTCGTTGCGGCGCTCCTGCGAGACGGCGCCTATAGCCAGCCGATCCGGAGCGATGCCCTCGACGAACATCTTGAAGGCGCGGGCCGTGGGCACGCGGCCGGCGGAGGTATGCGGCTGCTCGAGCATGCCGGCCTCGGCCAGCGCCACCATCTCGTTGCGGACGGTCGCCGGGCTGACATTCGCGATGCGCAGCACGGCGGCGATGGTGCCTGAGCCCACGGGTTCGCCGTTGGCGATGTAGCGCTCGACGATCGTCATCAGGATTGCCCGTTGCCGCGGTGTGACCTCAGCCATAGTTTAAGTCTACGCTGCGCGTCAAGTGGGAGCAGCACCGCGGCGAATCCGTTCAAACCCCAACGGAGTAAGCGCCCGTCCACCGTCAGGACGCCGTTGCCTTTAGCTGATCTCGATGACATCCTCATTGCCGATCTTCTCGGCCGCGGCCACAACCCGGTCGGCCACCTCGTAGAACGCGCCGCCAAGCTCACTTCCCCGCCCCGCGAGGGCTACTGGCATTCCGGTATCCCCTCCCTTACGCACGCTGGGGTTCAGATCGACCGAACCGAGGAACTCGAGGCCAAACTGTGCCGCCGTGCGCTCCGTGCCACCGGCGCCGAAGACGTCCATCATCGTGCCGTCCGGCAGCTTCATCTGCGACATGTTCTCGACCATGCCGAGAACCTCCACCTTGACCTGGTGAAACATCTCGAGCGCCTTGCGCGCGTCCTGCAGCGCGACCGAAGACCCGGTCGAGACGACGACTGCGCCCGTCAGCGGCACCGTCTGCACCAGCGAAATCACCACGTCGCCCGTGCCCGGGGGGAGATCGATGATCAGATAATCGAGCGAACCCCATTCCACCTGTTGCAGAAACTGGCGGATGATCTGGTGCAGCATCGGTCCGCGCATCACCATCGGCTTGTCGCCGGGCGAGATGAGCCCGACTGAGATGAACTTGACCCCGTGCGACAGGATCGGCTCGATGCGGTTCTCGTTCACCACGTTGGGCTGCCGCGTCACGCCCAGCATCATGGGGACGTTTGGACCGTAGATATCGGCGTCCACCAGCCCGACCGAATAGCCCATCTTGCCCAGCGCGACCGCCAGGTTCACCGCGACGGTGGTCTTGCCAACCCCGCCCTTGCCACTGCCCACTGCAACGACATGCGCCACACCCGGCAGAGGCATCGGCCCCTGCGGTACTCCCTGTCCTGCTGCCATCTCGAATCTCCCGTCAAGCCGTCACAAACCACAAGCATCAAACAACGAACAACTGTCTTTACACGTGCCAGTCTGCCGTCAACTCTTCGCGGATCCGCTTGCGCCGAAGCGTCTCGCCGGCCCGCATCTCACGCCGCCGGCCGGCATCTTCAAAGCGCCGCCGCTGATGATCGGTCTCCAGCTCAAGCTGCGGAACAACCAGCCCTTGGCCGTTTTTATCCACCGCCACGAAGGTGATGTAGGCCGAGCTGACGTGCCGCAGCTTCTGCTCGCGCACGTCTTCGACCATCGCCTTCACGCCCACTTCCATCGACGTCCGGAACGCCCGGTTGACGCTCGACTTCAGGATCAGCAGATCACCGACGTGCACCGGCGCGACGAAATCCAGGTGATCCATACTCGCGGTGACGGTGATGGCGCGCGCGTGCCGGCTGGCGGCCATCGCTCCTACAAGGTCGATAAACTGCATCAGCCGACCGCCGAACAGGTTTCCCAGGGCATTTGCATCGGCTGGAAAGATAATCTCCGAACGCTCGGACTGCGACTCCGAGACCTTCCGCGTCAACACCGCTTCACTCATCTCTCAAGTTTACTCTGTGTCTCGTCCCCTCCCTGCTAGCGCTTGGAGCGCGTGAGAGCGAGGATGCCATGGCTACACCCGTTCTGATCCCTATCGCCGAGTATCTCGAAACAAGCTACCGCCCGGACCGCGAGTACATCGATGGCGAAGTTTTGGAGCGGAAGATGGGAAGCTGGGAACACGGTCGCGTGCAGATGCTGTTAGCTGTCTGGTTCGTCCAGAACGAGTCAAACCGGGGCACCGTCGGCGCGCCAGAATGGCGGACCCGCGTGGCCGTAACTCGGATCCGCATCCCTGATCTGGTTCTGGCCTGGAATGCTCCACAGACCCGCGTGCTTGCCACTCCACCCCTCCTCATCGTCGAAATCCTCTCGCCCGAGGACACCTACGCCGAGACCGAGCGGCTCGCCGCGGACTACCAGCACATGGGCGTTCAAACGTTTGGATTGTCGATCCCACCACCCGCACCGGCCAAATCTGCTCCGGAAACACATGGACCCAGGCGTCGCGCCTCGAGGTTCCAGGCACGCCTGTGTACGTCGAGCTTGAAAGCATCTTCTCGCAAATCGGCTAACCGCAGCCCAACCCGGTAAGATCGATAGCATGGACAAGCTCGCAATGCTCTCGCAGATCCTCGAACAGAATCCCAAAGACACCTTCGCACGCTACGGCCTGGCCATGGAGCTGGTTGCGCAGAACCGCACTGCCGACGGCCTCGCCGAGTTCGACCGCATCCTTGCCGACAATCCGGACTATGTGCCCGCGTACCAGATGTCGGCGCAGACGCTGGTCGCGGCCGGCAACCCGGAGCTCGCGATCGCCCGCCTGCACTCCGGCATCGCGGCAGCGAACCGCACCGGCAATCAGCACGCGCTGGCCGAGATGGAAGGCCTGCGGGAAGAGCTCACCGGCCGCTAGCCCGCCCTTTCACGTCACGCAAGCGAGTGCTGCGCATCCGCCTGCCGAATCCTTCCCCACCCTCCAAACGTCTATACTTCCACCTATGGCGAACACCGCACTGCCCCAGACGCTCGGTCAGCTCCGTAAATCCGAATACACCCCCGAGCGAGTCTCCCGCTCCGTCAAAGACGAACTGCGCGATAACCTGATCGCTCGCCTGCGCACCACATCAAGGACCAAGGAGTCGCTCTTTACC
>CAZZZP010000054.1:0-14703 GCA_964658635.1 Lichenicola sp.
CCAGGGAGCGGGTTTGGGGGAGCGGGAGAGGACGGTGACTTCGTGTCCGGCAGAGTGAAAGTGCCGAGCCAGGATAGTCCCGACCTGGCCCGAACCGCCCGGAATGACGATGCGGAGACGGGCCGGGGGCGGCATCAGGAGAGGTATTCCTTCAACCAGGGGTCCTCGGTGTGGACGAGTTCACGGGTGTCACCGTCGAATACTACCGAACCCTCGTTGAGGACCAGGAAGCGGGTCGATTCATCGATCCCGTTGTCGGGGATCTCTTCCATCTTGCCGGTGTCGACGTTGAAGCGATTGCGGGCGAGAGCGAAGGCGTCCTGAAGACGGTGGGTGATCATCAGCGAGGTGGCGTGCGACACGTCGCGCTGCTTGACGACGAGTTCGATGATGGTGGTAGAGGTGATGGGATCGAGGCCGCCGGTGGGCGAATCGTAGAGGATCAGGTCCGGTGAGGAGATGATGGCGCGGGCAATGGAGACTCGCCGCCGCATGCCTCCGGAGAGTTCCGACGGAAACTTTGCGATGGCCTCGTCAAGGGCTACGAAGTGAAGGGCTTCGACGACCTTCTTATGCGACTCTTCCTCTGACATGCCCTCTTCGTGGAGGCGGTAGGCGACGTTGTCCTCGACCGAGAGCGAGTCGAAGAGGGCTGACTCCTGGAAGACCATACCGATGCGCGCTCGGACCTTGAAGAGCTCGTCTTCGGTCATGTTGTCGATGCGCTGGCCGAAGATTTCTATGGTCCCGCTGTCGGGCTTGAGGAGGCCGTTGGCGAGCTTCATCAGGACGGATTTGCCACAGCCGGCGGGCCCGAGGATGATGAGAGTCTCGCCGTGGTTGACGGAGAAGGAGATGTCCTTGAGGACAGGATTGCGGTCGAACTGGATGGAGACATCCTTGAAGACGACGACCGGGCCAGAATCCTCGTTGGACGCCGCGGGTTGTGGAGCTTCGAGGGTCTCTGGCATAAGGTTAGCTGCCGAAGATGGCAATCATGAGGCGGCTGACGAGGAAGTCGACCACGATGATGAAGACGGAGGAGACGACAACCGCCTGGGTGGTAGCTTTGCCGACGCCCTGGGTTCCGCCCTGGGTGCGCATGCCATAGAAACAGCCTACTGTGGCGATGATGAAGCCGGAGAAGAGCGCTTTGGTGAGGCCTTCGACCACGTTTCCGTAGGCTAGGGTCGCATAGGAAGAGTGCAGGTAGGCCGTGCCGTTGAGGCCAAGCATGCTGATGCTGACGAGGGCTCCGCCGGCGATGCCGGTGGCATCGGAGACGATGGTCAGGAAGAAGAGCATGAAGATGGTAGCGACGAGTCGCGGGGTGACGAGCTTGCGTACGGGGTCGGTACCAAGCGCGCGCATGGCATCGATCTGCTCGGTGACCTTCATCGAGCCGAGCTCGGAGGCCATGCCGGAGGCGTTGCGCCCGGAGACCATGAGGGCGGTGAGGACGGGGCCGAGCTCCTTGACCATGGAGAGCGCCACGAGCGACCCGGTACGGGAGACGGCGCCGAACTGCTGAAGGGCGGTTTCGGATTGCAGGGCGAGAACGCAGCCGGTGAAGAAGCCGGTCAGGATGACGATGGGCAGCGAGCCCACGCCGATGGAGTCCATCTGGGTGAAGATGTCGGCCCAATAGCGAGGGCCGGAAAACATATTGGCGACCGCGCGCCCGGCCAGGACGGAGTACTCCTGGACAGATGCAACGCTGGTTTTGGCAAAGCTTTCTGATGCGGCAAAGGGCATGTTTTCAAGGCTCACTCTATCAGATGCAGGTGAGATAGTTTTTGGCTTCGTGGAAGTGAAGCCAGAGTTGAACGAGGTTGCGCTTCGGATACAGGGTGCGCGTGTCGGCCGCTGCAGGTGAGAAAATAGAGGGGATGAGCGCGAGGCTGATGAATGCGGCCGTTCTTTACGGCAAAGAAGACCTGCGGGTGGAGCAGGTGGAAATACCTGTGCCTGAGCCAGGGGAGATTGTCGTTCGGGTGGGCGCGGCGTTAACTTGTGGGACTGATCTGAAGGTCTACCGGCGCGGGTACCATGCGCGCATGCTCAAGCCGGCAATGCCCTTTGGCCATGAACTGGCGGGGACTGTATCCGCCGTAGGTGAGGGTGTGACGAAGTTCGAGGTGGGCGACAGGGTGGTTCCGCTGAACTCCGCACCGTGCGATGAGTGTTATTTTTGCCAGCGGAATCAGCAGAACCTGTGTGACGACCTGATGTTCAACAACGGGGCGTATGCGGAGTACCTTTTGGTTCCGGCCCGGATCGTCGAGAAGAATACTCTTGTGGTTCCGGCGAATGTGTCGTTTGAGTTTGCGGCCCTGACTGAGCCGCTCGCGTGCGTGATCCGCGGGCTGGAAGAGAGTGGAGCGAGTGCCGGGGACAGCATGATTGTGATCGGCGCGGGGCCTATAGGGCTCATGTTTATCCATGCTGCGGCGCTGGCTGGGCTGGATGTCATCGCGGTGGTGAAGCGCGAGGATCAGGCGGCGATTGCGCGTAAGCTTGGCGCCAGGCAGAGCTTGTCGATCGCCGGGCTCAATGGAGAGCAGGAGATTGTGGCGGCGGCTCGGGCTTTGACTCCGGATACGCGTGGGGCTGACGTCGTGATCGAAGCTGTTGCGACGCCGGCTACCTGGGAGTGGGCGGTGGGTATGGTGCGCAAGGGCGGTCTGGTGAATTTCTTTGGCGGTCCCCCGAGCGGGACGGTGGTAGCGCTCGATACGAATCGGTTGCACTACGGCGACATCACCCTGAAGGCGAGTTTTCACCACACGCCGGCGACTTCGCGGACGGCTTTCGAGTTGATCTCGAGCGGACGCTTCGCGAGCGCGGAGTTTGTTACGGGACAAGCATTGCTCGGCGAGGTTCCAAGCGTGTTTCGCGGGATGTTGACGCGCTCGGAGACGAACGGGCGGCGGGACATCAAGACGGCGATCTTCACGGGAGCGGAATGATGAGCGAGGTCGTCGTGGAAGGGCAACTGGCGGGTGCTCCTGCGGAGTATGCGTTGCCTCCTGCTCGGCCTTCGCTGGCCGAAGCCGGGGCATGGTGCCGGAAGCTGGCCACGACTCACTATGAGAACTTTCATGTGGCGACGTGGTTTCTGCCGAAGCGTGTGCGGCCGCATTTCGAGAGTATCTACGCCTTCAGCCGAACGGCTGATGACCTGGGCGATGAAGTTGCGGATCGTGAGACTGCGACTCGGCTGCTGGGCCAGTGGCGCGCGATGTTGAACGAGTGCTACGAGCGGCCGGAGATGTCGATGCACCCGGTCTTTGTGGCGCTGCGTCAGACGATCGTCGAAACCGATGTGCCGAAGCAGTTGTTCGATGACCTGATTTCGGCGTTCGAGATGGACCAGGTGGTGACGCATCATGAGTCTATGGAGAGCCTGATCGGGTACTCGCGGCTTTCGGCTAATCCCGTGGGCAGGCTTGTGCTGTGGGTCTCGGGCTACCAGGATGAGAAGCGCGCGGTGCTTTCGGACAAGGTCTGCACGGCGCTGCAGCTTGCGAACTTCTGGCAGGATGTGGTCGAGGACTGGGAGCGCGGGCGACGGTATCTTCCGGCTGACCAGATGCAGCGGTTCGGGGTCACGGATGAGATGATCGCCGAACGCCGATTTACGCCGGAGTTCCGGGCGATGATGGTTTCGCTGGTTGAAGGAACGGGCGCTATGCTTGCCGATGGCGGGCGGGTTGCCGATGTGGTGGACGCCGAACTGGGTGTCACCCTGCGACTGTTCGAGAAGGGCGGACGTGCGGCGCTCGATGGGATTATCGAGCAGGATTATGACGTCTTGAAGCAGAGGCCATCGGTGTCCAACGCAACGAAGGTTCGCCTGTTGGTTGGTGCTTCGCTGGCCAAGTTTGCGAGTGTGTTCAAGGGCGGGAGACAGGCTGGATGAACGGCACGGCCGAGGTGAAGACGATCGAAGAGGCATATGCAGTCTGCCGAGGCATTGCAAAGCGGGAGGCGAAGAATTTTTACTACTCCTTCCGCGTGTTGCCCAAGGCGAAGAGCGATGCGATGTGCGCGGTGTATGCATTTATGCGCCATGCGGATGACATCTCGGACGACGAGTCGCTGGGTGTAGACGAGCGGCGGGAGAAGATGCAGGCGTGGCTATCTGAGTGGCGTGCATCACGGACCGCGCCGGAACTTGCAGGCGCTGTCTTTCGAGCAGTGGGTGACACGCAACGGCGCTTCCTCATTCCTGACTCGCTGCTCGAAGACCTGGTGCGTGGTACGACGATGGACCTCGATCCTCTGGGACATGCCGCGGACGGCCGTATCGATCTGGGCGATGGCGTGCAGGGATACAGGACGTTTGCCGATCTGTACCGATACTGTTACCTGGTGGCGTCGGTGGTCGGACTGGTGATTATTCGCATCTTCGGTTACAGCGATCCGCGTGCGGAACTCTTGGCTGAGAAGACCGGAGTGGCGTTCCAGCTGACTAATATTCTGCGCGATGTCAAGGAAGATGCTGAGCGCAAGCGCATCTATCTGCCGCAGGATCTGATGGAAGAGTTTGGTGTCTCGAATGCGGATGTGTTGGCTCTGTCGGGCGGGCGCTCGCTGAAGGCGAATGAGCGAGCGATGCTGATCGGGCTATCAGTGCAGGCATGGGAGTATTACGAGGCGGCACAGGCGCTTCTCCCCATGATTGATACCGATAGCCGCAGCGCCCTATGGACGCTGGTGCAAATCTATAGTGGTCTACTGCGCCGGATTGAGGAACGGGAAGGCGATGTGTTTCAGAGGCGTGTCTCGGTGCCGACTCGCAGTAAGGTGATGACGCTGATGCGTGCCGCGGCGATGCAGATGAGGGTTCGCAAGGGATGAAGGAAGTCGTCGTCGTCGGAGCCGGGGTTGCGGGACTGAACGCGGCGGTTTCGCTTGCCGAGGCCGGTGCAAAGGTGACGCTGCTGGAGCGCCGTCCGCTGGTGGGTGGACGGGCTTACTCTTATCTGCACCCGGCGCTCGATGAGGTGGTGGACTCGCAGCATGTTCTGCTGGGCTGCTGCACCAACCTGATCGACTTCTGCGAGAAGATCGGCGTTGCGGACAAGGTACGCTGGTACGGCGAGCAGACATTTCTGGAACCAGCGAATGCAAACCGCGGGCCTCGTGCAAGTGCGATTGCGCGCGGGTCTCTGCCCGCTCCAATGCAGTACACGGGCAGCTTTTTGAATGCGTCGATGCTTGAACTTGTGGACAAGGCTGCAGTAGCGCGGGGATTACTTGGGTTTGCGCGGGGCAGTCTTGATTCCGATGACGAGTCGGTGCGGCAGTGGTACGAGCGTACGGGTCAGACAGAGCGCGCAATCCGGCATTTCTGGGAGCCGATCCTACTGGCTACTCTGAACGACTCGGCCGAGAACTGCTCGATGAAGTACGCGGGTAAGGTCTTCTACGAGATCTTTCTGAAGACTGCAGACGGCGGGAAGCTTGGGATCCCGACCGTCCCTCTCAGCGAGTTTTATGGCGCGGGAGTCGACCTGCTGGAGCGGCTTGGCGGTCGGGTTGAGCTGAAGGCAGGAGTCGAAGCACTCCAACGGCGAGATGATGGAGGTTGGATTCTGAAAGCAGGGGAACGCGAGTTTGTTGCAGATGATGTTGTGCTTGCGCTTCCGTTCGAGCAGCAGCAGAAGCTTCTGGCCGGTCTTTCGCTTGCTGATAAGGCTGGTGAGACCGCGAGGCAGGAACTTCTGGGCAAGATGGCACGCTTTGTCCATTCACCGTTCATCTCGATTCTACTCTGGTATGAACGGCAGATTACGGATCTAGATCATGCGTGGTTGCTGGATACAACGATTCAGTGGTTCTTTCACAAGTCTCGAATCCGGAAGTATGCACCGGAGGATGGAAGCTATGTCGAACTGGTGATTGCGGGGTCGAAGCGGGAACTGCCTATGTCGCGTGCAGACATTCTTGAGCCTGCGCTGGCGGAGTTGGAACGCTTCTTCCCCGAGGTTCGCAAGGTAAAGCTGCTCAAGAGCGGGATATTGAAAGAGGCTCGTGCTACGTTCTCCGTTACGCCGGGGCTTGAGCCGTTCCGACCCGAGCAGGCAACGAAAATTCCACGATTATTCCTTGCCGGAGACTGGACGAAGACGGACTGGCCCTCGACGATGGAGGGCGCGGCACGCTCCGGGCGGCTGGCGGCTGGCGCTGTGCTTGGTGAGGACGAAAGGTTCCTGCTGCCGGAGCTTGCTCCAGAAGCCTTGATGAAGCTGCTTAGCCGCTAGCCGCTACTTGTGCAGAAGGTAGACGCCGATACAGACCAGCACGGCAGCCAACCAACGCCGACGCGAGACATGCTCCTTGAGGAAATACCTGGCGCTAAAGGCGTTGCCGATGTAAGTGAGCGATCCAGTGGCGGGTGCGATCAACGAGACGGGGGCCGGCGGTGCAAGCGCGAACAGGAGCGAGAAGAAGCTCAGCGACATGGCGCACACGCCGAAGACGAAGCGGGGTTCTGAAAGCACGGTCTTGATGGCGCCTGTAAGCCCGGCGCGCTCCCTGACGACGTCTAGGTCGCCGATGTGGCGCATCGCACTGGCAGTGAGGATGTCTCCCGTAACGGCCGTGATGACAACTGCGGCGATCGAACCCCAGATGCGAAGTGTCGAGGGCTCTATCATGGCTGAATTACCTCGCTGGGCAGCAAAGGTGATGGCTGCTCCGTGAGTGCCGGGCCGTTTGATACGACGCCGACAGCACAGACGATCAAGGCGATGCCAGCCCAGCGATAGAGCGAGATATGCTCGTGAAGCCAGAAGTGCGAGATGAATGCGGTGAACACGTAGGTAACCGAGGTTGAGGGCAGGATGAAGGTGAGGTCAGCCCAGCTCAGCGCTGTAATGTAGCTTGCGAAGAAGCCGATGAGGCAGATGATTCCGGCCACGACCCACGGATTCAAGACGGCATCGACAAGCAGGGCGAGGTGATTGAGATCGACAGTACCTACCTGGCTCATACCGTGCGAGAGCAGTGTGTCGCCAACCGACGCCGTAATCACGATGGCGAGCAGGATGGCATATTGCTGGAGGTTGAGGCGATGCTTCATCTTTCTCTAGTTTAGAGGAGATGCGTAGGTTGAGGGGACTCGACGGTATTCTAGAACGAGACTTCTGCAGGTTCTGTCACCTTCAGGACGGACTGCTCACCGGTAAGCTTCTTCCATGCTGCGCGGATTTCATCGATCTTCTGGGCGTTTTCAGCGCTGCCGGGATGCAGGATGATGAGCACCTTGGAGCGCAGGCGCTTGGGGCTTGCCTTCGGATCGGACTGAGCGGTCTGGGGTAGCCACTGCCCATAGGCGTCCATGACGGTAAGGCCGGCGGGGAAGCGGCGGGTGACTTCGTGATCGAGGAAGGTCTGCCAGCGTGCTTCGATGGCTGGGTTAGCGGGTGCGTCTGCCAGGCTGAGTCCGAAGTAGAGGCGGGTTTCGAGCCAGTGCGATGCCATAGCGGGATGGGCCGGATCTCCGGCTAGAGTTGCGGTCTGAGCGTGCGCTAACGGGGCGAGGAGAGCCATGCAGAAGAGGAGACGACGCATGGTCTTCAGGCTAAATGAGAAACCCCACTCAACACGAAGCGGCTGTGACGAATGGGGTATGCATATGATGCGTGTTGCTCAGGCGTTCATGCTGACGGATTCCTGGGCCTTGAGCGCATTCTCTTCCTTCATCTTGCGCGAAGCCTTGTTGCGTTGAGAGCGGAGCTTCATGAAGGACTTTGCCTCGACGTAGAGGCGTGGCACATCGCGATTGACGATTGCTTTCCAGACCACGCGGAACGCAGCCTTGGGGCGGAAGTAGTACTCATCGTAAAAGCGGTGGACCATCTCCATGACGTACTCGACCGGAAGGCCAGGGTACTCAATGTGTGCCATCTGGTGGCCCATATCATCTTCCATCTTCTGGTTGGTGATGAAGCCGTTCTTTTCGGCGAAGTCGTAGAACTCGGTGCCGGGGTAAGCGTGTGCGATCGAGACCTGGATGGTCTCGCAATCGAGGGTCTTCGCGAAGTCGATGGTATTGCGGATCGACTGCTTGGTCTCCCCGGGCAGGCCAAGGATGAAGTCGGCGTGAATGATGAGACCGAGGTCGTGGCAATCCTTGACGAAGTCGCGTGCACGCTCGACGGTGGCACCCTTCTTGATGTTCTTGAGGATCTGCGGGTCGCCGGACTCGAAGCCTACGATGAGCAGGCGGCAGCCGGCCTCCTTCATGGCCTTGAGGGTGTCGCGGTCGGTGGTGACGCGCGAGGTGCAGGACCAGGTCAGGCCGAGGGGCTTGAGCTTGGCGCAGAGCTCGATGGTGCGAGCCTTCTGGATGTTGAAGGTGTCGTCGTCGAAGAAGAATTCCTTGACGTGGGGAAAGAGCTTCTTGGCATGCGCCATCTCGGCGGCGACGTCGTCGGTCGAGCGCTTGCGCCAGGCGTGGCCCGAGAGCGTCTGGGGCCAGAGGCAGAAGGTGCACTGTGCGGGGCAGCCGCGGGTCGAGTAGAGCGACACGTACGGGTGCAGCAGGAAGGGCACGTTGTAGCGCGTGACGTCCATGTCGCGGGCATAGATGTCGGTGACCCAAGGCATGTCGGGCTTGTCGAGCTTCTCCACCTGCGGGCGGTCCGGGTTGTGGACGATGGTGCCATCCGCACCGCGGTAGCTGATGCCGAGGATCTCGTCGAGCGGCTTGTAGTTGGCGAACTCTACGACCGAGAAGTCGAACTCGCGGCGGCAGACGAAGTCGATGGCGGAGCACTCGTTGAGCGCGCGGTCGGGATCGGTGGTGACGGGCGGTCCGACGAAGGTGATCTTGATGGACGGGTTAGCCTGCTTGATAGCCTGTGCGAGCCCATGGTCGCCTGCCCAGCCGACGGTCGAGGTGAAGAGGACCAGGAACTCGTAACCCTTGGCGATCTCGATGGTCTCCTCTGCGGAGACGTGGTGAGGCGGCGCGTCGAGGAGGCGCGAACCTTCCAGCAGACCGGCCGGATAGGCGAGCCAGACGGGGTACCAATAGGACTCGATCTCACGAACTGCGGGCCAGCGGGAGCTTGCGCCGCCGTCGAAATTCTCAAAGGAGGGCGGATTCAGGAGCAGGGTCTTCAGGGGCTTCGTCATGATATTGACTCAATTTTACCATTCAGTTAGGGGGCGAAGGCCCGCAAAGTGGGGTTTGACGGAGGGATTCGAGGTCTTTCCCGCCCCCTTACAAAAAAGTCCTAAAGTATTCAAACTAAACTACTTAAGTCTGGACTTCTGCATCTGGAACGTACATGGCGAGGTGTACCCGTGGATACGTTGTTTGCAGCGGGTCAAGATTCCCCCGGTTCAGGTTGAAATTTCCGGTACATGCTGCGTCTTTTTTGGACGAAGCGAATGCGGAATGGCTATCAGGGTTTGCTGCCGCGCATGGACTGCTGGATCCAGTTCTGTAGCTGCCCGGTCTGGCGCAGGAGGCTGATCTCGGCGTGGTGGAGCTGGTAGTTGGCGTCGATCAGGGCGAGGGATTTTTCGCGCTCGGACAGGTGCGAGTTCTGCTCGTCCTTCGGAGTCAGCACGGGTGCGTTCGGGTTGGCAGAGGCTGCGGTGAGTTGCGTGGTCAGGATGTCAAGTTGCTGCTGGGCGAGCTGCTGATCGAGTTGTGAGACCTCGGCGCGTGCGCGAAGGAGCGCAAGGGAATGGCGCAGGCGGAGCTGGCCGTCGACCGCGGCCTGCTGCGCCGAATCGGCTTCTGCCAGGGCGCGGTTTGCTTCCGCGGCAGACTCGCGTGCCCTGGCCTGGTGGACGCGGTCGAGGAAGGGGATTTCAATCTGCACGCCGAAGACGCTTTCGTTTGCACCGATGGGGGTGCCATTCGTGTTTAACGCCTCCAGCTGCTTAAACGACGCGGTAAAGGTGGCGTACCGGTTGTACTGCACGACGAGAGAAACCTGGGGGCGATAGAGGAAGCGGGCGTCACCACGGGCCTGTTCCAGCTTGGAGTTGGCAGAGGCATAGGCGGCGGCCACGGCCGGACTGGCGGACTGGGAGTAAGCGGGTTGCTCGGTGAAGTCGAGCGGGGTGGTGGGGAAGTCTCCCTCTGCGCGAATGGCGGTGCCCAAGGCCATGCCGGTGAGCATGGCGAGGTGGGCGCGGTCGCGGGCAGTGTCGTCTTCGGCCGAGAGCCGGGCTACGCGGGTGTTGGCGGCGGTGAGGCGCGCCTGGGTGAGATCGATGGGAGTGTCGCGGCCGGCATCGACGCGGTCCTGCACGATCTGGACGAGGTGAGCCGAGATTTCGGCTTCATCGTGGAGGACGGCTTCGCGCTGCTGATCGTGTTGCAGGGCCAGGAAGGTGATGGCGGCGTCTTCGGTAACGGCCTGGCGGGCGTCGAGCAGATTGAGGTTGGCAGCGCTCATGCCGGAGCGGCTGGCTCGGATGTAGTCGCGCTGGCTGAAGTTGAAGACGAGTGATTGGGCGTTGGCGACAAACAGGGTTGGAGGGTTGAAGCTGTAGCCGTAGGACTGGCCGAGGCCGGCGCCGGCCGTGACGACAGGGATGTAGACATCCCTGGCTTCGCTGACGCTTGCAGTCGCCTTGGCGAGATTGGCCTGGGCTTCCCGCACCTTGGGGCTATGGCTCAGGGCAAGGTCGACGGCTGTCGAAAGGGTGAGCTGTGCGTTTGCCGTGGAGGCGAAGAGGAGCACGGCTGCTGCTCCGAAGAGGTTTACCGGGCTGATGCTCCGGGTGCGTGTGGCGGGCATCGAGAAACGGAGATGCCGGGCCAGAGACTTGGTTGAGATCGGATCGTGTCTGGTCATTTGACGGGCTTGACGGCCAGGCCGTTCGAGAGTTCGACCCCTACGGTTGCGGGTCCGAGGACGATGATGTCGTTGGCCTGCAGGCCTCCGGCGATCTCGACATTGGTCAGGGTGACAAGGGGACCAAGCTGAACGGGCGTCTGCTGGAGTTTGCCGCCGACGATGCGGAAGACGTAATTGCTGTGCGCGCCGTCGGTGTGCAGAGACTCGCGCGGGATGGAGAGCACGTTGCTGCGTTCAGCCTCAGTGACGGTGACGGTGACGTTTGTATTCGGGAGAAGGTCGCCACGAGCATCGTCGACGGTGATGAGGCACTGGCCGACGTTTCGTGTGCCGTAGGTGATGACCGTCGTGGGTGCATGCTCGATGTGTCCGTGCCAGGTCTGGTTCGGCTTGGCGTCCCATACGATCTTCACGGGTTGGCCGTCGGCTAGCTTGCCGATCTCGGGTTCATCGAAGTAGGCACGTACCTGGATGCGATTCAGGTCGGCAACGTCCATCAGGTCCTCGCCGGCCTGTACGAAGTCGTATTGCGAGACGGGAATGGAGTAGACGGTGCCGTTGTAAGGGCTGCGGATGTTGGCGTCGGTGATGGCCTTCTGGGCGGACTGTACGGCGGCGCGGGCGTCTGCGATGCGGGCCTGCGCGTTGGCACGATCGAGGGCGCTGTAGCGGCTGGTGCCGGAGACATGGCCCTGGGCATTTTCAAGAGCAAGATCCGCTGAACGCAGGCGCTGCTGAGCGGCGGCTACTTCACTGGCCGAAGCCGAACCTTTCTTCTGCAGCGACTCTTCAAGCGCAAGATTGTTCTGCGCAGCCTGCTGTTCCAGCCTGGTCGAGTTGACGTTGGCGGAGAAGGTGCCGCGTTCCTCGGTGGTGCCTCCGGCCTGAAGGTCGGCGAATTGAAGCTGAGCCTGGGCGAGGGTGGCCTGTGCGGTGGCCAGGCGGGCACGGGCATCGGTGTCATCAAGCTGTACCAGAAGGGTGCCTGCGGTGACACGCTCCCCTTCGTCAACGAGGATTTTTTTGACGACACCTGGTGCGGGGGCATGGGCCTGGAACTCCTGAATGGGCTCAATTTTTCCGGTTGTGGGGACGGTCGAGGAGAGGGTCTGGAAGGAGACGGGGGCAGTTCGGACGCGGACCACTTCACGCGTCATCGAGCGAATGGCGAAGACCACGGCGATCACAACAATCAGTGCTGCGAGCCAGAAGAAGGGTGCGAGGGAGCGTTTTTGCTCAGGCTTGGCCATAGTGTTGAATTATCAGTATATGAGACGCGGTCGGGTGCAGAACGGCGCGGAAAAATTGCTTTACGAAGTGTTCAGTGACGGATGGTGCTTGGAGGGTGAGAAGCGAATTCTTTCTCCGCGGCGAAGGATGAGAAGAGGCGGGTCGGGAGATGATTTTGGTGTCGGAAGGGGCACAGGACAGTCGCCTTCGACCGTGGAAAGCGGAAGGTTCGCGGTACCAGCGGACGTTGAGGAAGAGGATGCACTGGTTGCCGCGAACCAAGAGCAGCGGCTTGCCCCATTGTGTTCGCCGATTGTGCGGCAGAGTGACGACGTGCGCGGGCGGACGTGCGCGGCGAGGACGGGGTTGCGATACAAAACGGCAACCGCGTCCACAGGCCAGGCGGGCGTTGGTACTGCTTAGGCTGGGAGCTTCTTGTGCCTACCAGGCTCTGGAGAAGCCGGGGCCCGGTTTGGATTCGTCACGCAGGGTGGAGTCGACGTTGGCGCGGAGCTCGATGAGCCGGCCGAAGAGCCAGATGAGGTCGGAGAGGCGGTTCAGAAAGGAAAGGACCTCGGGCAGGACCCAGGCGGGGCCTTCGGGGCTGTGGTCGCGCCCGATGTGGTCGAGGCGGACGGCGGCGCGTTCGGCGCGGCGGCAGACGGTGCGTGCGATCTCGTAGGCTGCCGACTGGGTGTTGGCGCCAGGGAGGGACCAGTCGGAGAGGATGCCGGGAGTGGCTTCGATCTGATCGACGAGGGTGGTGAGGTAGTCGACGTCAACCTGGGTGAGGACGGGATCTTTCTTGCGGTTTTCCGGAGGAGTGGCGAGCGCGGCGCCGACGCGGAAGAGCGTCTTCTGGATGTGCTCGGTCCAGTCGCGGATGTCCTGCTGGGAGCAGATGGAGCGTGCGAAGCCAAGGGTGGAGTTGAGCTCGTCGACATCGCCGTAGGATTCGACGCGGGGGTCTGACTTGGAGGTGCGAAGGCCGCCGATGAGGCCTGTGGTGCCGGCGTCGCCGTGCTTGGTTGCGATGGAGGACATGTTGCGTTCCTTTTTGAGCGGGCAGAGGATTTTGAGTTAGAGGAAGGTGAGCGGGCTGGTGGCGGACGCTTGCGTGCAGCGCAGGAGGCAGGTGTAGTTGCGTGTGCTCTCCCACGCGTGGTGCGCGGAGAAGTGGCCCAACTCCTCAAGAAGAACACGGAGAACGGTGGAGTGGGTGACGATGGCTACAGTTTGGCCGGAGAGTTGTTGCCGGATGAAGGCGAACTCTTCGAGGACGCGGTGTTTGAAGAGGGGGATGGGCTCGCCGCCGCCGGGCGGGAGGTTGGGGAACTCGGCGACCCAGCGCGCTGCGTAGAGGGGGTCGGTCTGCTCGATCTGCTGCCAGGTGAGGGTCTCCCAGCGGCCGAAGTCGATCTGGCGGAGAGCGGGGCGCGGGTGGATGGGGGCGGAGCCGGCGATGGCTTCGGCGGTCTGGCGGGCGCGGAGAAGGTCGGAGGTATAGATGGCGTCGAGCGGAGTGCCGGCGAGGCGGGCGATGAGGCCGGGCAGTTGCGCCCGGCCCTGGTCGTTGAGGGGTGGGTCCGTGGCTCCGCAGAAGGTGCCGGCGAGCGCGGTCTCGGCATGGCGGAGCAGGATGAGGTTGGATTGCATGGGGATGATGGTAGTGGAGGCAGTTGTTTGTTGTTTGTTGATGTGCCTCGGTGTTTCGACTACTGGGGGCTGCACAAACAACAAACAACATAGAACAAACAACCGGCTTTTAACGTAGGCGGAAGGATTCTCCGCCGAAGTTGAGGCGGAGGCCGCCGCGAACGGTGAAGGGCAGGGCGGGGAAGCCGAAGGCCTCGAAGTAGGACTGGTTGAGCAGGTTCTGGAGGTCGGCGTAGGTAGTGACGTGCGAGTTGATGCGGTGGCTGGAGGAGAGTTCGAGCCGCTGGTAGGCGCCGTCCAGATTGCGGTTGGGCAGCAGGAGCGAGTTGCCGTAGTTGACGTCGAAGCCGCCGAGGTAGGTGGAGTCGTCACGCCGGCCTACGAGGGTGCCGGTGAGCTGCGTGTTCAGGCGCGCGTGGGTGTACTGGACGGTGAAGTAGCCGGAGTGAGGCGCGCGGCGGAACGGACGTGCACCGACCAAAGGGCTGTAGTTACCGATGGGGAGCGCGGCGAAGTTGGAGTCCGTGTTGAAGCTGGGTCCAAGGGCGTCGGAGGAGAAGGAGCGCTGGACTACGGCGTCGAGATAGGTGTAGCCGGCACGGACGAAGAGGCTGCGCGAGAGGCGGAGTTCGGATTCGAGTTCAGCGCCCCGGGCACGGTAGGCCTGCGAGTTGATGTAGGCGCCGTAAAGGTTGGGGTTGTTGGCGATGGTGGGGGCTACGCCGAGCTGGAGGAGTCCGGCGGGTGGGACGTATTCGAGGACGTTGGTGAACTGGTTGTGGAACCAGGACACGTTGATGCGGGCGCGGCCGTCGCCGAACTGCTGCTCGACGCCGGCGTCGTAGGTGCGGGAGTACTCGCCGCCGAGGGGCTTGACGTTGTACTGGCTGATGAGCGCGGGGCCGTTGGTGAGGGTCTCAAAGATGCCGTAGAGGGAGCTGACCTGGTCGCCGATGCTGGGTTCTTCTACTCCTTTGCCGAA
>CAZZZP010000054.1:14713-29413 GCA_964658635.1 Lichenicola sp.
TGGTGCCGGAGAGGAAGTGGTTTACATCGGGGCGGACGGCGTAATACGCGAGCGAGGCACGCGGGGTGAGAGCCTTGCCGTAGACGTCGTTAGCCTCGATGCCGCTTCCGAGGACGTAGAAGAGGCGGTTTTTGGCGTCGCCTGCAACCTGGAGGGTACCGCTGTAGTTTCCACGGGAGGCGGTGGCGTAGGCGGATTTGCCGTTTTCGGCTTCGTACTGGAAGGAGCCGAGGGTATTGAGGTGGTTGGTGAGGTGATAGTCGGACTGCGCGTAGAGGAAGCCACGGCGGGTGGTGCGGACCGAGGTGCTGGGGTAGGGGTTGGCGACGAAGGTGTTGTCCGCGTAGCCGGGGTCGGTGTTGTAACCGAGATAGTCGAGTTGCGCCTGGCCGGAGGTGCTATAGCCGTTGGCGCCGGTGATGGTGACCGGGTTGCCGACGGTTTCGCCGAGATCGTAGTTGGGGGTGCCGGCCGGGGCGTATTGGGTGAGCGTGTAGTTGAGTGACTCGTGTCCGTAGCGGACGAGATTGTGCCAGCGCGGCGTGGTCTGGTGCTGGGCGGTGCCGTTGAGGAAGGTCTCGGAGTAGAACTGGTTTTCCAGATCGGGAATGCCGTAGAGAGCGATGGCGTTCGGGACTCCGCTATTGGTGTTGATGTGCCGGAAGGTGAAGCGGACGTCGGTGCGGGTGTCGGGCTGGTAGCCGAAGTTGCCGTAGCTGGTTGCGTCGTGGAACTGGTCGTTGGGTGTCTGGTTGGCGGTCTGGAGAACGCCGAAGCCGGTGTCGTAGTCGACATGCGAGCGAGCGCCGGCGACCGAGATGGACTGGTGGAGGGTTGAGAGATTGCCGCCGTCGACTGCGTAGGTGAAGAGCGGGAGCGGGGTGGTGCCACGTGGGGAGGTGAGCGAGACAACGCCCGAGGAGAGGTCCGAGCCGTAGAGGACGGAGCTCGGCTGGCGCAGGACTTCGATGTGGCCGATGCCGTCGGCCGAGAGGGTGGAGAGGTCGGCGCCAGCACCGATGTCGTTGACCGGGACGCCGTCGAGCAGGGTCTTGGTGAATTCGGAGTTGCCGCCGCGCAGGAAGAGGGAGGTTGCGCCGCCGAGCTGGCCGTTCGAGGTGGTCTGGACGCCGGGTATGAGGGTGAGGGTCTGCTCGATCTGGAGGGCTTCGGGGAGCTGTTGCTGGTCGAGGACCGAGATGGGCGCGCCGGACTGGGCGAGGGGTGTGGGGGTGCCGGTGGAGGTGACCGTGACCTGCTCGGAGAGCGTGGGCGTGTTGAATGTCAGGTCTCGAACTGTTGACTGTGTTGCACTTAGCAGGATGGGCTCAGTGGTGGTTGCCGAAAAGGTGGGCGCCGTGATGCGGAGGCGAAAGCGATGCGAAGAGGGGATGGTGAGGCTGTAGCTGCCGTCGGAGGTGGCGTCGGTCTGCGCGAGGATGGTGCCGGTGGCGTCGTTGGCGAGAAGTTCAACGTGGGCGGAGGCGACGCGGGCTCCGAGGGGGTCGAGAACGAGGCCGTGGAGGGTAGAACTGGTCTGGGCGATGGCGGCTGAGGCGGAAAGGAGGGCGATTGCGCACGCGCGGGTGCGGTGGTTCGAGTACATGGACGCTCCTGGCCATGCGTGGAGACGCGGGTGCGCTCCAGCGTGGCTGGTTGAGCGGGAATGAGTGTGCGGAAGCGGCTGCGCGGGCCGGGATCTGGCTTTCCAGCGGTCGGAAAGTGGCCTTTTACAGTGCTTTTCAGCTCTCCCTACGGAGCTGAACGAAGCCCTTGCAAACCTGGCCGGTCTCCTGACTTACGCTTCGTCAAGCCTGGAACGACCTTCCCAGCGGCTTTCGCTGCCAGTGGTCCGTGCGTTGTTCCGGCTCTCGGCGCTTACAGTTACGGGGTAGTGGCGGACTTTCACCGCCTTCCCGAACACCAGATTCCTTTTCACCTTACGCAGAAAGGGGGGGCGGGTCAATGAGGAAATGAACGCATTCAGGGCCGAAAACAGCTCGGTTTAGGAGTGCGTTCGGCCCTGAATGCGGTGATTTTAGAGTGCGTTTGGCTTTACTTCTGAGCGGCCTTGGCTGCGTTGCAACGATCCATCACGGTTCGCTCGATGCGAAGCTGGAGGTCGGGTGGGAAGTCATAGAGCTCGTGGTCACGGTAGATGTTGATGGTCTTGGTGGTGGAGTCCAGGACGACTTCGCAGTGCTTACACTCGGAGATGTGCTGCTCGACCTCTGCCAGAAGTTCGGGGGGAACGTTGCCATCGAAAAAGTCGGTGAGTTTTGCGAGGAAGTCTGTGCAGGTCATCTTTTATTTGCTCTTGAGGAGGGCGGCCGGGACGAGGTTGGGATTCTGTTTGAAGTAACGGCTGAGACGTTCACGAAGTTGCAGGCGAGCGCGGAGAAGACGGGATTTTACAGCCGGGACGCTCAACCCAAGGGCCTCTGCGGTCTCTTCTGTGGATAGATTTTCGATGTCGCGGAGGGTGAAAACGGTTCGGAAACCTGGGGGCAGGCCCTGAATGGTTTTGCGGAGGATATCTGCGAGCTCGGACTGACCATAGAGTTGTTCCGGATTCGGGCGCCATTCGGCGAAGTCGCGCGGAATGGAGCCTTCTTCAGTGTGCACGTCTTCGTCCATTGAAACGGTTTTCGAGGTCTTCCGTTTGCGAAGGCGCATGAGCGACTCGTTGACGGCGATGCGGACCAGCCAGGTGGAGAACTTGGAGTTGCCCTGGAACTGATCGAGCTTCTGGAAAGCCTTGAAGAAGACGTCCTGGGTGATGTCTTCAGCGTCCTCCCGGTTCTGGGTGATGTGCTGAGCGACGCGGAATATCTGGCGGTCGTACTGGCGGATGAGGATCTCGAACGCGGAGGCATCACCCTCTTTGGCTCGGGCAACGAGAGGGACGTCGGGATGGATCTCTTCCGTTTCTGCGGATTGGATGGCAGGCATAAGCAAAAGTTTCGGCGAGTTTGAGCGCAGGATGAATACTGCGCGGCCGCCAAATCCCATCTTACCCGGGGATTCGGGTTGCGGCAATGGAAGTGCGAGGGTCTGCCGATAGAAGGTGCAGGCGACGGGGGCTACCGTACCTGATTTGATTCGCCGAAGTGGGTCTACAACGGGTTTGTGAGGGCAGAATCCAACGGGGGCGGCTAGAGTCTAAAAGACAAGGGGTTGTTGCGTTGCCCCGGGGTGAGCGATTTGGGTTTCAAGTACACAGCTTTGGTGGCAGTGGTTGGCCTTGCGGTCGCAGGCGCGCAGACGAGCGGCGCCAGGAATGTGGGCAAGCCGGCAAAGGCGTCGACGAGTTCGGCGCACCACGCGGTCGGGGCGAAGGCAAAGGGCAAGGGCGCGAAAGTGCGTGGGGGGAAGGCCAAGGCGGCGCACGAGAAGCCGTTGACGAAGGCGGAGCGGCGCGCGGCCGAGGCCAAGCGCAGTGTTATGTCGGTGCAGGCGATGCGTCTGAACAGCGCCTTTGTGGCGACGTCGACGCTGCGTCCGATGGCACAACAGCTGGCGTCGCTGCGTTCGCCGGCGGGATTCTCGGCGGTTTCGAGCTATGCGTCGAGCCATCCCGGAACAGGAGCGGCGACGGCTTACCTGGCGATCGGACATGCCTATGCGCTGGACCACCGGTATGCGGAGGCTTCGAACGCGTTCCGCCAGGCGGCTCAGGCCGACGAGCCGCTGAGCGACTATGCGGACTACCTGGGGGCGCAGTCGCTGATTGCGGCGCAGCGTTTTGGCGATGCGTTGCCGATGCTGACGAACTTCGGCGACCGGCATCCGGACAGCGTATTTACGGTGAGCGCGCCGCTGCTGCTTGCGAACGCGTACCTGGAGGCGCACGATGGCGCGGGGGCCGTCCGCGTACTGGAGCCGTTGGCGGGGACTCCCGAGGCAGAGCATGCGGACTACAAGCTGGGGTTAGCAAAGGCCTACCAGATGGCCGGTCAGACGGCGAAGGCGATCACGCTCTACCGGTCGATCTTTACGAATCAGCCGCTAAGTGGCGAGGCTGGGCAGGCGCGGGTGGGGCTGCAGGTGCTCAATGCGGGGCCCTCGGCAGCCGAGCGGAAGGTGCATGCGGATCAGCTGTTCAATGCGAAGCGGTATGCGGAGGCGGAGATCGAGTATGGTGCAATCCGGAACGATTCGTCGTTGTCGCAGGCGGACAAAGACGCACTTGAGATTTACTCGGCGGTGTGCGATCTGAAGCTGAAGCACCTGAGCCGGCATGATGTGGACAAGCTGCCGACGACCAACGATGACACGGCTGCGCTGAAGCTGTATCTGTACGCGGAGATCTCGCGGACGGAGAAGGACCGGGCCGGTCACGATGCGATTATTACGCAGATGGTGAGCCAGTATCCGCATAGCCGGTGGCTGGAGGAGGCGTTGTATTCGGGCGGCAACATGTACCTGCTGACGCACGATATGCCGCAGGCGATCTACCACTACAACCTGCTGGTGGAGCGTTTTCCGAACAGTACGTATGCACCCTCGGCGCACTGGCGCGATGCGTGGATGAACTACCGGCTGCGGAACTACGCGGAAGCGGCGCGGCTGATGGATGAGCAGGTGGTGCGGTACGGGGCAGGCATCGAGGTTCCGGCGGCGCTGTACTGGCGTGGGCGTATGTACGAAGAGCAGGAGCATGACTTCGGCCATGCCGCGGCGTACTACCGTTCGCTGAATGCGAATTACACCAACTTCTACTATGGGGTACTGGCGCGGACACGGCTGTCGGTGCTGGGGCAGCAGGGCGAAGTGGCCGATACACCGGCGCTGGCCGCGGTGCGCAAGGTGAACGTGCCGGACCTGGCGGACGTGGTGCCGGAGAACGATCCGCATGTGATCAAGGCGAAGCTGCTGGCGAATGCAGCGCTGAACGAATACATTGCGCCGGAGATTGCTGCCAGCCCGGGTGCGGGGGAGTGGGGTGCGCTGGCACAGGCACAGATTTATTCCAGTTATGGCGAGTACACGCGGGCGCTGCAATCGATGAAGCATTCGGGGATTTCATTTTTTGCGATTCCGTCCAGCCAGGTGCCGATGAGTTACTGGAAGCTGATCTTCCCGCAGCCCTACTGGAATGACCTGGTCGCGGATTCACAGAAGAACGGGCTGGACCCGTATCTTGTGGCTTCCCTGATCCGGCAGGAGTCAGAGTTCAACGCGGGGGCGATGAGCCCGGCGCGGGCGATGGGGCTGATGCAGCTGCTGCCGTCGGTCGGTAAGGAGAATGCGAAGAAGGAAGGGATCAAGAAGTTCAACCCGGCCGAGTTGCTGAATCCTTCGGTGAATCTGGAGCTGGGAACGCGCAACCTGCGACAGGTGCTGGACCGTTTTGGCGGGCAGCCGGAGTATGCGCTGGCGGCATATAACGCGGGCGATGTGCCGGTGCGGCAGTGGATGGCGGCGGGGGATTTCAAGGATCTGCCGGAGTTTGTGGAGTCGATTCCGTATACGGAGACGCGGGAGTATGTGCAGGCGATTCTGCGCAACCGGGAGATGTACCGGACGCTTTATGCGGGCAAGTAGGGTTGGGCTGGAGTGGGGTGTGGGTTAGGATAACGAAGGCGCCCGAGTGGTGAAATCGGCAGACACAGCGGACTTAAAATCCGTCGCCCTTTAGGGAATGGGGGTTCAAGTCCCCCCTCGGGCACCAGGAAAAAGAAGCTTGCCATGTGTTGAGCGGTCGCTTCGATCGTTGGCTGAATGTTGGATGAGGCTGGGAGTGGGTTTAGTCGTTGCTCAAAACGCCCATTTATCTTGAGGTCACTCCAGCAGCCTGTATTCGAGACCAGGTTGCATGGGAATCGACCCACGTTTCCTGGTGTCGAGCTTGCCACGGCTTCGCTTCGGGGAGCTCGCCACAAAGCTCTTCGGGCCGTCGATGCTGTCCAGGTTTAGACCTGCTGGCTGGCAGATTGGGCGGCAAATCGTAGAAATTTTACAAGGCGGAGCAGCCCGCGCCGAGTACGGTAGTCGACTGCTCTCCGTTCTGGCTGACTCCCTGACTTTGGAGTTCGGACGCAGTTTAGACGTGTCTAACCCTCGACGTATGCGAGTCTTTTATAAGACTTTCCCAATTCGCGACGCACTGCGTTCTGAATTGAGCTGGACATAATACCGAGCCCTTCTGAAGGTCGATGGCGAAGCTGCCCGGGGTTGGCCGATGGCGAGAAGCTGCGGGCCTCGAACAGGCCTTGCTCAACGACCTGCAGCCCTTCCTCTTGGAGCTTAGGCCGAACTCACCGGAAATGCGGGTAGTGCCAAGGGCTTGCCCTGTTTCAGGGGTACCCTTTAGTAAAGCTGGCATTCGGAGTCATAAGCATGTTGTTCGTCCAAGCGGCCCTAAATGGGGACAGTAAGCATCCGGCCGTCCCTCGCACGGCGGACCAAATTGCGCATGATGCCAAGTCGGCGATCTTCGCGGGCGCTGGATCTGTGCACGTTCATGCCTTCGATGATGATGGCGAGGAGAATCTTGATGGTTACGCTTGTGCCGAAGTTTTGCGTGCCATTCGACGTGAAAGCCCCGGCACCCCCATATCTCTTACAACGTCTGCAGCAATCGTGAATGATCCAGCGCGGCGTATAGCGATCATTTCATCATGGACAGAATTACCTGATCTCGTTACGGCAAATCAGGGCGAGGAAGGAATCATCCCGCTATGCGAACTGCTTCTGTCGCGCGGAGTAGAGCTCGAAGCGGGGTTGTTGAGTGCAGACGACGCCAGAAAGTTTGTCGCTGCCCCTGGGCACCTTCGCTGGCGCCGGGTACTTATTGAACCGCTTTATGCTGATCCTGCTAAGGAAGTTTCGCGTAATAGTGATTCGGCGCGCCGGGTGTAGAGGCGCTTCCTGCCACCTGCGTCGCGCTTGCATGAGCCCGCGTCAGTACTGCTGTGAGCGTGATGCCGGTGCCAGAGAGCTGGTCACCAGACGCGTGAGCGAGGGTAAGGGGAGCCGTCAGCGTGATTAGGCCGGTGCCTCTTCTAGTGAAGTAATTTACGATAGCCGACTCAAGGTTCGTTCCCTCGCCGATGGTTATGGTCTGGCCCGGGCTGAAACCAACGGTGCTGGCTACGGGAATTACAGATGCGCCCGCGGTGGTGGCAGCGGTCACCGCGGTCCCCCCTGAGGTGCCGACCGTGGCGATGACGGCCGTCTCCAGGCTTGCACCGCCGTCGATTCTAATCGTCTGTCCAGCGTTAAAACCTGCCACGCTGGCAACTTTGATATTGTTCGCGGCAATGGACGATGGAACCGACAAAGTTGTGGCGGGCGCCGTGAGGAAATCATTGCAGTTGCTATCAGTGTCACGGCCGTCCGGGAACCGGCCTGAACTTGTATCGGAAGCGCCGTCGGCCGAAACAACTGCCCCGAAGACGGTACCTGGGCCGGGTGCTGTCACGAAGCAGCCAGCCGCTGTTGCCGCGGAGGCGGCATGGTAACCCTCGCTGGCCCAGGGGTCGACAAGGAGGCCGTAGTTGAGGCTATCCACAACCAGGCCAGAGGGGTCACGCAGCACCATGTTGCCGGCTCGCAGCGAAACGAGATTATCGAAGCTGACGTACATGCTGGAGAGGGTAGGACCACCGAACCACTGGTTGGGTTTCGGCACGCCCTGGTAGCCTGCGGTCGTGACTTTAGCGTCGTATACAGCAGCGTCGATGGCGTGATCTTTGGCCAGAGGAGTGTCGATCGTGATGCCGGTACCGAGAGCCTGGACGGGTTCGTTACTTGTGTGTGCAAAGGCCGTCGCGGGTTCGAAGCTGATTCCCGTTCCTTGATTGCTAAAGGGAAGGTTAGCTGCGTGGGCGAACTTAAGCGGTGCGGCCAGATCGATGCCTGTGCCCAGGACTACCGCGGATTCGCCATTCGCGTGCGACTCGGCGAACGCAGGCGTGACGTCCAAGCGGGTGCTGGTTGGACCCTGGTTGCCAATAGCGGTAATCGTGTACGTCTTCAGGTTCGCCGGTGTGCCGATGATGACCTTGTCGCCTGCGGTGAATCCAGTGACGCTGCGGACTTTGATGTTAGTCGCGCCGACGGGTGCCTCTGCCACGAGCGTAGTGTGGCTTGCCGGGGTGCCAACTTTTGTGACGGTTACAGTCTCAACGCCGTGCCCGGGACTCTCGATATCCAGCCTGATCTTGTCACCGACCGAGAAGTTTGCGAGGGAGGTGATCTGAGTGTTGGCTGCGAGGGACATCACCTGGATGTTGGTGGCTCCGGCGGGCACGGCGCACGCGAGGTAGGCTTGCGTGCCCGGCTTGCCGATCGCGGTGACTGTCGCCACTTCGTATCTCTCGACGGCCTTTGCGACAGTAGGATAGGTCGCGCCATAGCCAAGGGCGATCTTCTCGCCGACGTTGAATCCTGCGACGCTTGCCACGGGCACATTGGTCGAACCGACAGGGATGGTGATGACCGGCGCAACCGACCCGGCTCCAGGGACTGGTTGCCACAGGGTTGTACTGACGGACGCCGCCGTTCCGACCTTTACAATCTTGCGGGACTCCGCATCGGCTCCGGTGTCGATGCTGACCGCATCGCCAACGGACATACCCGTTGTCCTCCTGACCTTGAGGTTGGTGTCGCCCGCACTGGTAGTAATCGCAAGCCCGGAGTTGGAAAGACCAAACAGATAGAAGCCGCCAGCTGCGAGCTTCGTCCCCGCCGGAACCTTCACGGCCGAGAAGATTGCCGTTTGGGAGGGGTGCTCGGTCAGGGTCCAGTTGGAGAGATCAGTGCTGCTGGATCCGGCGTTGAAGAGCTCAATGAAGGAGTCCGTGGTGTTGGTGGGAGGACCGGAACTGATACGGAATTCGTTGAGCTTGATCGCGCTGACGTTTCGAAGCTTCTCAGCTATTGTCTCGGTGGATCTGCCGCCACGTGAGTTGGTCCAAGTGGCATTCCCGCTTAGATCGCCGGTCAGAGCTGCTGGCCCCGAGGTGACCTTGAAGGTCGCGCTCACGCTTGCGCCCGGCGCAACCAGCTCAGCGAATGTCTTGGATGTGTCGGTGGTGCCGGAAACAACGGAAGTCCACTGTCTGCTGGGTAGACCGATGCTGATCGTGACGCCCGCTGCGGGGGTTGCGGTCGTATTGGTGAATGTCACGGTAGTATCTTGCGAAGATCCAGGGGAGAAAGTCTGAAGCCCTGGCGGAGTAGCAATGGACGAAGCTGGCGCGATGGTCAGCGGCTGCACTGCGTACTGCGCAGCCACGACATTAGCCTGCACGAGCTGGTCGGTGGCGTCAGTCGGAAAGGAGCCGGACGCCGTGATTGCCGCTTCATAGAACGTGCCCTGCGACTGGTTACCGTTGTCGCCACCGTTGCCTAGCAGAATAGCTCCCTGCTTTCGCATCGGGTCATAGCTTGAGTCGATGCGCGGGCCGTTGTAGATGACCGACAGCGCACCCTGCTGCGAGTCGCCGCCCATGGACGTCCAGTGGTGCGATTCGCCTTTGGCCACTGCCGTAACGAATCGCCAAGTGGTAGTCGGTAGGTTGGCGCAGAGTTTGCTTCCATTCGGATTGACGCAACCGACGAGATTATTCTCCTGGTCGGTCATGACCCATGGACCGGGCGGTATTCCGTGATACCAGGACGAGGAGTTACCGTAGTAGGCCGTCTCCATTGTGCCGTTGTCGTCGTCCCGGCTATCGATCTCGGCATTGCCATAGTCGAAGCAGCAGCCCGAGTTGAAATGCAGGCCGTTAAGTACCCAGTACATCCCCTCGGCCTGGTCGTCGACCGCGGTGCCTTTCGCGTCGTTCTGACGTAGGCCCATGCCCGGCGCGATGAAGACGCCATAGACTTTGTGGCCACCCATGATCGTAACTGGCGCCATGTCGGCAATCGGCAGGTTGTTGAAGCCTCCCATGGAGGGACCGCTGAAACCGCCACGCGGCGCCTGGATAAGGTCATTGTGCCTGGGCGATTGATCGTATATTTTGCTGATCCAACAGTACGTGTTGGCGCAAAACGCATCCTGAGCCGCCGCGTTCGCGTAGCCACCCGGATCCGGAGCGGGCGAAGACGAGGCCCTGGCTACGCCGATGTCCAAGGTCGTAAGGTCAGACTGGCGAAGGATCTGGTAGAGCGGCCCCTCATAAGAAGCGTAGAGCGCGCGTGTCGTGCTATGGGCGGCCACACAGGCATCGCCGGCGGCACCGTAGATGTCACATGGGCCTTGCGGCCTGCCAGGGGCGGCATGGCTTCCTCCACTGGATTGCGCCAATGCTGACGTGACGCCATTCAGCGCGAGGATAAGTGCAAGGATAATTTTCGTTTTCATGCATGCCCCTTTACTTCCTTGTGCTGCGAACGTTTCCCGGAGTTCAGAACCACGACCAGGTTCAAGTCCAACCCACGCAGAGTGACGAGGTTACCCCTCAGGAATTCGCATCCGGGATACTAACGATTTCTACGAAGGCCTGTACAGGGGCGTGTGCGTTTGCTGAAGCGATGTTCCCGTGTTCAGTTTCCGCGCTACCATGCCCAGGACCTCTTGGCCAGCCAACTCGGCGACGACGATCACGGGCAGACTCTGCGGCCCAAGGACGCAAATTCCGCATCAGCGTTCCTCTCTTGGGGGCACCCTTCGTGTGCCGAACCGTCCTCTCGTGCAGTGGCCAACCCCGAACCAAAAATTCGCGGTTTCGGTTGACGCAGACTGATTCCGTTAGGAATGGTAAATCTCGCACAGCTGCGCGATTTTTTGAAGGCTGCACCTATAAACGAATTTTGAATGAAGACGAGCACTAAGCGTGCATCGTGTGGCCGCGTCTCGCAAACAGCTTCGATGGAAGCTGACGGGCTTAGGTTCGACCAACCTCCCGCCGAGAACGTCCTATAGACTTCGGAGCAGATTCTCCAAGTCGGGGCCGTGATTTTTAATCCCGTGATCGCTTTGTCAGGACTGTTTGTGCCGGTCCGGGCTCCCCCACCAGCAGTGCATGTTCTGGCCCTCGCCCTGCCGACGACCTATGCGGTGAGTCTACTGAACGGTATATGGAACGGTGATGGCCTGTTGGCAACAAGGTAAGAATCGTCAAACGGTGAGGCGCGGAATGGCCTGCCGACGCCGACCAAGAACACCTTCAAGCGCATCCCCTCTGTATCAAGGTCACGCTTGGCTTTCGCAGTTTGGTTGCGTCTCCTCCAACAGCTATTCGGTGGAACGTGTCTTTTTCATCGCCGAAACCTGCGCGCGCTGCCAATATCGTGAGAATCGCTTGAGCTCGAAACGGCCCATGTCTTCGACAAATGGCGGCGGATCGTACCAAACGACTGGCAGATGCTGGTGTGCCGCGAGGGCTGCGGCCTGCAGGCGGGGATCTGGCGTTCGCTGACCTAGGATGTAATCCGCGCCACACGCCTTCGCGGCAAGAAGCAGCTCATCAGCCAAATCTCCTGAACGAAGCTCGACAATGCCCGGCATTTCCTGCACACATTCCGCGATAAAAACAATCCGCTTGAGCGCGATGCGGCTTTCTTTGAGCCAAGTAAGATCCCAAATGAAAACGGCTGGGGCGTCAGGATGGGCCAGGAGCATCGGAGACTTTGGGTTCAGGCTGTCTGTGTGGATCCAGAGCAGAGGTGCACCAACGGGCTCTTGTGACCTCTGTTTTCCGGTCGAAGCAGCGAATGGTTGTGGCGGCGTCGGCATAACGGTCGGGTCTGCAGCAATCTTGAGGCGAGGAAAGAGTGCTTGTTCCAGGCCTTCGTAGTCGAGATCGAATGGACAGGTGTGCGCCTTGGCGTGGGGACACTTGCAACAGTAAACGCCATTCGTGTAGCGCTCCAGATTTTCCCGGTTGAAGATGTAAGCTTTGCTTGCAAAGGTTGAGGTCACCCATTGCCAGGAAAGATTGTTGCTGGCCGGATCGCCGTCTAAAAGATGCTCCAGAAACCACCGGGCTCCCGCCTGCCAGCGAATCCTGCGCCAGTGAGCGACGTATGCAGCGAACCACATACGCGCATGATTATGCAGATATCCAGTGTCCGTAAGCTCGTGCGCGAAACCGTCGATACAGTCAAGCGTGGTGGTCCCGTCCTGGATATCAGCGGGGAGCGCGATCGCATAATCCTTTGCGGAGTAGCCGGTCTTGTATTGCTCGCGATCTTGCCAGACTCCCTCGCCTATCTGCGAATAGACGCGTTGCCAGTAGTCTCGCCATGCAAGCTCGTTGATAAGTTTGCCGGCGTGGTGAGGGTCCGTTACCCGCCGCAGCAGTTCGTCTCGCACTTCAGCTAGCGTGAGGACGCCATGTCGAAGATAAGCGGAGAGCCGCGTCACGTCGCCAGCCAAGTAGTTACGACTGCGTTCGTAGCTTTTGGGATCTACACGTGCGAGTTGAGCCTCCCCCGCGATGCGACCACCCCGTGTCCGGCCAAGCGCTTGATCCGAGGTTGACAAGTGAGGGAAGACTTTTCTCAAGGTAGCAACCAGATCCTCCAGGCTTGGCAGGCGTTTGATGTCTTGGTTCGTCATAACGTCAAGACTAGAAGCTTCGTATAAGAAATCCAATATCCGTATTTGCACGCGTCGACTCAACTTGATTTCGTCAAACTCCATCCGCGACAGCCCTCATGTCACAGGGGCCAAGCTGTTCGTGGGCGGCGGATGGGCCGGCTTTGGATGGCGTGGATCTCTTGGCCGAGGCCCGCGCCAATCAAAGTGAACGACCCACGTAGAAAGGGCGCAGGCCGGAGCGTAACGCAGGTCTCATCGGCGAGGCTTCTGGATTGATCCCCCACCGCCAAGACGCTCAGCGACATGGATGTTACTCAAAAGAGGTTCAAATGCAATGCTCAGCTGGACGGCTCACTGTAAGTCACTCTGAAGATGGCCCGCAAAGATCTAGTTCTCTCATCATTCCTTTCTCACTGAGCTACACATAAGCATGGGTTCGTAAGGCGACTATGAGAACCGCACTGAGTGGCGCCGCGTCACCGGGTTGACCAGCTTTAGGTGAACGTCATTTCAATCAAAGGCATCCGGCAGACCAACTTTGCGTACGACTAGGCGATAGCGTTCTTCTTTGTGTAAAAAGTCATAGGCTGGGTCGTTCTGGATCCACAAGAGATCGGGTGCGCGCTGACGTAAAGCTTCTTCGAGTAGACTTAAAGTCTTCTCACGCACGCGAAGTTGCGCGTAAAGCAAAGCTAACGCTGCCGGCGAGACATATTTTGTGCGCTGAAGTTGCTCGAGCGAAGCGATCTGCCAGCGTAGAACCCCGTCATAGTTTCCACGGCGAAACGCGTGCTGAACGCTCTGCGCATCTTTTTGCTTACCCTGAAGTGAGAGTTCGCGCTCCAACATCTCAACTGACTCTTTATCGGAACCCCGGCGGCGATAGGTTTCCGCGACCACGAAGTATAGGGTCGAATCCATCGCATTGGCTTCGAGTCGTTGATTTGCATCGAGCAGTGCTTCATCGTAGCGACGGGCCAAGAGAAGAGAGAGGGCGAGTGCCCACGGACGCCCGAATGGATCTAATTCAGAGGCAATTCGTTGCGCCTGGATCGCTTCCTCATGGCGATTCAGAGCAGCGAGTATCTTTGCGCGGAAGTGATACGCCTCAGCGAATTTCGGATCTAGCTCGATAGCACGGTTGATCTCGGCCAGAGCCTGTGTCCAGTCCCAACGGTTGATGAAAAGTGATGATCCCAACGCAAGATGCGCTTCGGGAAGAGAGGGATCAAGCTCGATTGCCTTGCGTGCCGCCGCTTCGGCGGGGCCAAGGGAGTCTTCAGGGCGAAGTGTGCCAACGATCGCGCCGGCACCGTAGTAGATAGAAAGTCCACTCCATGCGGGAGCGTAATCGGGCTGTAGTTCCGTCGCCGTCCGGAAAGCTTCACCCGCAAGTCGGTTGGTATCGCCACTCTTTTTGCTTACGTTCGCATACCAGAGATAATGTCCGCGCAAGTAAGCATCATGAGCTTCGGGCCGAACAAATCGTGCCTTCTCCGTCAGCATCACCGGGCTCAGAGTGGCTTGGGCGATCGCCTTTGCTGCTTCACTCGGAAGAGAGGCAACACTCTTGACGTCGCGATCGTAGCTTTCGGCCAGCAGGTGAATATCGCTCGATGCCTTGATCAATTGCAGCGTCATGTGGACACTCTCGCCGCGCTGGGCGAGAGAGCCCTCGAGCACTGCGTCCACACCCAACTCACGCGCAATCTCTCGCAGTGGGCGATGCACGCCTTTATATTGCATCACGGAGGTTTTTGACTTGACCTCCAACGTTGAGTTTTTCACCAACATGGTAATCAGTTCGTCCGTCATGCCGTCGACGAAGTAATCGTGGCCCGGTTCGCCGGACAGATTGTCGAGCGGGAGAACAGCGATCGATCGTATATGCGGAAGCGCCTGGTCTTGGCGAACCCAATGGAGGCGCCAGATTATCCCGGCGATGAGACCGAGAGCGAGTGTAGATAAAACTGCGAGACCGGACCATCCGTAGGGCAGTCTATCCTCTAGCCCGCGGACAACTTGTGCCCGAATACCCAGCGGCTCAGGAGTCGATACTAGGTCCTGCGAGGATGCCACTGTCGGGAATACTGCGGGGCCTTCCACGGGAGTTAGAGGTATTTTGGGTGTGGATTGATCCGAGACTTCTAGGAGCTTGTTGAAGAAGGTTGCGTTTGCGGAGATATCTTGGGTTTCGAGTT
>CAZZZP010000055.1:0-28816 GCA_964658635.1 Lichenicola sp.
TAGCCGTGCCTCATGCAGATTACCCGCTTTGGCATAACCCCTTTGCACAATCATTCCGACTCCGTTGCCTACTCGAGAATGACAGGGCGCGCAGTAGATATTGTATCGCTCCTGCCCGCGAGCCAGGACTTCCATGGTTGCCGGGAAAGGCATCACATTCCCTTCTAGGCCGTTCTGCATACCCGTGTAAAAGTAGGCATCCTGGTTGAGTTGACCGCGAGCGACCGTATCCTCGACCTGTGGACGGACCGACCGGCCATCCGCGTAGAAGGTTGTTCCACGCTGCGGATAGAACTTCGGCTGATTATGCATGTCCTGACGGCAACCAGCAAGGAAAGTCATGCTCCCCAGAACGCAACAGTATCCAATCTTTAGTTTCAGCGAACGCAAAGAGCCTCTCGATATCTTGCCTATCCTTACAATTTCGACTGCCCTCCCCTGCGAGATCAATGCTCTACCTCCACGACGGAAACCGCAGGAAACTGCTCTAGGAAAGCCCTGGTGTCACCTAGGGAAAATTTGGGGTCGAAAGCTTCTATGCAAAGAAAGAACTTATCAGTTGTAGCGCCGTTGCGGAAATTAGGGGCGTTGAATACCGGATGGTATGTCTGTGGCATGCCGTTTAGGGCAATCATTCCAAACCCTGCAGACAGCCCAGCAAACAAGATAGTCCATTCATAAGCTGGGATAATGAAGGCCGGCCAACTCCAAAGCGGCCGGCCAGCGATATTCAATGGGTACGCCCAGACGTTTATCCACGTTTCCATTAGGAATGCCGTCGTGAGGCCCATCAAACCACCCAACAGGCAGACCAGCGGAACCCGGGTTTTGTGGAATCTTAGGGCTTCCGCAGCCTCCTCGACCGGATAGGGGGTGTAGCACTCCATGCGGCGATATCCTGCCTCATAGGCCATCTCCGTAGCATTCACAAGTTCGGATGGCGTATTGAATTCAGCGAGAAAGCCGTAAACTCCTTCACGTGGCGGCATTAGACGGTCTCCTCAATCACAGTTTCAGAGTCGGCTCCACCCCGATGGACCTTCGTTTGCGGCAGCATCATCCGGATTTCAGACATTGGGATCATCGGGAGAAAGCGCACAAAGAGGAAGAAAAGCGTGGTAAAGAGCCCCATTGTTCCGACGTAAATCATGTAATCCCACTTGGTGGCGCGGTACGTTCCCCAACTCGAGGGCAGGTAATCGCGGTAGAGGCTGGTTACAACGATCACAAAGCGCTCAAACCACATACCCGTGTTCACGATGAGCGAAAGTATAAACAAGAACGTCACGTTGACTCGCAGCTTGCGTGACCAGAGCGTCGTCAGAGGGATAGCGATGTTCGTCAAAATGAGGATCCAGTAGGCCCAGCCCATAGGACCAAACATGCGGTTCCACATCATGAAGAACTCCCAGTGGCTAGCGGAAAACCAGCTCATGAAGACCTCCATGCCATATCCGTAAGCAACAATTCCACCCGTTCCAATCATGACCTTTGCCATGTTATCGAGGTGACGGAGTGTGACGAGGTCTTCGAGGTGGTAGATCTTACGAAGTGGAATGGCCAAGGTCAGGACCATCGCAAAGCCGGAATAGACAGCACCTGCCACAAAATAAGGTGGAAAGATGGTGGTATGCCACCCGGCAAGCGATGCGACGGCGAAGTCAAAGGAGATAACGGTGTGGACTGACAGCACCAAGGGCGTCGAAAGACCGGCCAGCAGCAGCGAAGCGGACTCGTACCGAATCCAGTGCCGGGTTGAACCTCGCCAACCGAGCGAGAGCAGTCCGTAAAAATACTTGGCCAGCGGCAGCGTGGCACGATCGCGTAGCGTGCCAAAGTCCGGGATCATTCCGATGTACCAGAACACGATGGAGATTGTTGCGTATGTTGAAACGGCAAAAACGTCCCAGGCCAGAGGCGAACGAAACTGGGGCCACACATTCATCGTGTTCGGATACGGGAAAAGCCAATAGGCAAGCCATGGTCGTCCCACATGGATAAGTGGGAAGGTACCCGCGCAGACCACAGCAAAGATGGTCATGGCTTCGGCAAACCGGTTGATCGAATTTCGCCAGGTCTGCTTGAAGAGAAGGAGGATAGCTGAGATCAGCGTGCCGGCATGTCCGATGCCAATCCACCAGACGAAGTTGATGATGGCGAAGCCCCAGGCACCCGGGATCGTGACACCCCAAATTCCGACGCCCTTTAGAAACAACCAAGTGCAGCCGATGACGACGCCAGTAGCGACACCACCACCAACGACTAGCCCAAAGAACCAGCCCAGGGGAGTGTTAGACGTCAAGACGATACTCGCAATCTTCTGCGTCACCGATTTGAAGTTATGACCAGGTGCGATAACCGCATATTCACCCGTCACCGGGTCGATCATCGGGTCAAGTTTAGGGTCTTGAATGGGTTTGGTCGCCATTTATGCCAGCTCCGGATTCGGGTTCGTGACGCCTGCCGTGTAAGTAGTGCGCGGGCGAAAGTTCAAGTCGCCAAGCACCGGATAGTCCCGTTCTTGAGCCTTGCGTTTCGCCACCTTGCTGGTTGAATCATTGATGTTCCCAAAGATGATCGCTTCGGTCGGGCACGACTGCTGGCAGGCCGTCACGATCTCACCATCCCGCACCGGTCGATTTTCCTTGTCGGCGTCAATCTTTGCGTATTCGATGCGCTGGACGCAGTAGCTGCACTTTTCCATCACTCCTCGTGATCGAACCGTGACATCTGGATTGCGCATGAACTTGAGGCTCTCGGTGTCGTAATCCGCGTACAGTAGAAAATTAAAGCGGCGCACCTTGTATGGGCAGTTATTTGAGCAATAACGAGTTCCGACGCAACGGTTGTACACCATCGTGTTGATGCCCTCGGGAGTATGAACCGTCGCTCCCACCGGACACACCTGTTCGCAGCCAGCATTTTCACAGTGCTGGCAGGCCATCGGCTGAAAGTGTGCCCTAGGGGCGTGCAGATCGCCCTCAAAGTAGGTATCGATCCTCAGCCACTGCATGTTGCGGCCGACTTTGACCTGTTCTCGACCGACGACCGGGATGTTGTTCTCTGCGTAGCAAGCGACGATACAGGCATTGCATCCAATGCAGCTGTTTAGGTCGATGGCCATGCCCCATTTATTTTGGACCACCTGCGTCGATTCGTCCTTGTGATCGTACTGCCACGCCCAGCCAAACATGCTGTCGTCCTGCTTCGGAACTTCGCCCTCGGGTCCGTAGCCGACCTTGTTGACGAGGGTTCCGCTTGCCCCCTCCTGCGCATAACCAGGGGTCTTCCTTGCTTCTGAAACCGTGGCGTAGCGGATGATGCCACGCTCCTCGGCCTCATGCCCGGGCAGGGAGTAGGTACCCTTCTTGTCGTCGAGCGGATGCTCAAGATCGTGCTGCGCATAGGAGCCTCGGTGTTCGATCGAATGCACCTTGGTTACGCACAGATCGTAGGTTCCCTTGCCACGAGTGACCTTCAGTCCGGTGGCAATCGTCGGTGCGTCGCTGGTGCGCAAGGTGTAGGCATTGAATCCAACCCCGGAGCCCACGCGGCCAGCTTCGCTACGCCCGAAACCGAGATAGACGGTCACAACGTCGTTGGGATGACCCGGAACCGCGAGCACCGGTGCGACAACCGTGCGCCCGTTGAGTTCGAGTTCGATGGCTTCGTTCTCGGCCACGCCAAGCTTTTGCATCGTATCCAAACTGACCAGGGCGGCATTGTCCCAGCTCATGCTGGTGACCTGCTTCGGCAGCTCCTGTAACCAACCTACGTTCGAGTAGCGGCCGTCGAAAATTGACGGGTCGTGCTTGAAGTGGATTTCAATACCACCTTCGGCAAGAGCGGGCGTCACAGGAACGCTGCCCGAGGGCGGGGAACCAGGTTTCGGGGGGAATGCAGTGCCTTCAACCCAGCCGTCGTGCAGGGCCTTACGAAATCCAGCCTCAAAATCTCCTTTGATAATCGTCTTCGCGTTGGCCACTACAGCGTCGTAAGCAGATGCCTGCGGATTCTCGAGCAGTCCCTGAAGTACGTCGTGCGCCGACCGCCCGCCGTAGAGAGGTTCGATCATCGGTTGAAGGATCGTTAGTGTGCCGTCGTACGCGCGTGCATCTGACCACGATTCGAGGTAGTGAGCCTTGTTGATGTGCCAAGTCGAGGCGATCCCGGTTTCGTCGCGAAGATTGCCAAGATGTGCCGTGACCGGAACCTTCTCAAGCGCGGCAGCAAAGTCAAGGTCAGCTGGGGCATTGTAAACAGGGTTGACACCGAGCATCACGAGCCACTGCACCTTGCCCGAGTTCATGTCGGTGAGAAGCGCCTTCAGGTCAGCGAGCTGCACGGTCGGCATCGGGTTTACGGTCTCGGTGTATACGACCGTCTTGCCCACCGCACCGGTGGTCTGGTTCAGCTTGTAGGCTGCCATGTGAACCGCGGGGGATGCCTGTTCGCCAGGAATGACCACCACCTTGCCGCCAGAGGCCTGCATATCCTTCCGCAGAGCGGCAAGGAACGGTGCAGCCTCGGGGTTTGAGAAGTTCGCGGTCCCAGTGCCGGCCAAGGCCGTCGCGAACCCTTCAATCTCGCTCGGCTTCAGCGCCAGCCGGTGCTCGGCCTTGAAGCCCGTCACGGTCGGCATACTCTCGATGACATAGAGCCGGTTCATCGGCTTGTTTGGCTCTTCTGCGTCGAAGCGATGCCGCTCGGCATAAGCTGCGGCCAAAGGGAGGAAGCCGGGATGAGCGATACCGCCGAGAAAATCCGCATCGAGCGAGACAATGACGTCCGCGGCTTCGAGTCTGTACTGAGCGTCCGCGTATGTGCCGAATGCAGCCTTTGAAGCAATGCGTGAGGAATCCTGATTGATTGGATCCCACTGGATCAGCTTTGCCTGGGGGAACGCCTTCTGCACATTCAGCCACTGACCAGCAAGCGTAGGCGATGTGATGGTCTCACTGAGGAAATAAATCCCTTCGCCGTTCTTAGCCTTCATCGCGCGAAGCAGTTGATTCTGGAATTCGCCGAACTCGCCGACCTGATCTTTGTAGTGGACTTCATGTGACCGGTCGGGATCGTACAAGTCCAGGAGGGTGCCCTGTGTCAGCGCGTCCGACTTGCCCTTGGAAACCGGGTGGTCCGGATTTCCTTCCAGTTTGATAGGCCGGAAAGCATCCGATTTCACCAGGACCGGAATCGCACCGGTCGGGAAGGGGTGTGCTGTGGCGAAATACATCGGACGGCCTAGAACCAGGTTCTCAGGCTGGCGAATGTAGGGATAGATCGGCTCATCTGGCTGCTTGGTGCAACCAGCCAGACCGGCGAGTGCAAGCGATGCACCCATGACCTTTAGAAACCCGCGGCGTGACACAGCGTCTACCCATTCACCTTGCATGGCCTGTCGGGGAAACTCCTCGGCCATAAGCTCATTGAATTCCGGGGTCGCCGCAAGCTCGTCCAGATTCTTCCAGAATCGGCGACCGGTCTGTCCCGCCAGCTTCTCGCGTACTGCGTCCAAGGTCATCTTCTCGACCGGCGCGGGCGCAATCGAGGTTACAACCTGAGCTTTCATCTCTTCGTTGATCGCCATAGTCTCCAGCGTTTTTTGGATATCGCTCATCGGTGGCATACCTCGCAGCTCGAGAGCTCGTTTGCGCCGCGGATGTGGTATTGCGCAGTTAGATATTTACCCAGATCGGCCTGGCTTGTGAACTTGTGATAACTGACCGGCAGAGGCATTGATGCTGGTGGCACGTCGCTCACAGTCTGGTCCGCACCCGCATTCGCATTTGGGCTGCCCATGGTGCCAGAATGAGACTGGCTCATGTGCGCCGGACCCTGCATGAAGCCTTGCAGCATAGCCACGTTGGGATTGTCTGCGCTGGGATCTTTGGTCGTGCAGCTCACCGCCTGAGCTGTCGGAGTGCGTGCGCCGTCTATATAAGCACCGTTCGCGCTCGCATTCTTCTGGGTCTCAGCGCACCAGACCGGCTTGTCGCTGCTTGCCCCGTTCCAAGCCATGTTGTAGATCTCTGACGTTGGCCGCAGGTTTACAGCCGGATTGCGGTGGCAGGTGAGACACCATTCCATCTGGAGTGAGCTCTGCTGATACATCAGGGGCATCTCGTCGACGCGTCCGTGGCAGCTGGCGCAGCCAATTCCTTTATTTACGTGGATCTGGTGGTTGAAGTAGACGTAGTCGGGAAGATCGTGAATGCGGATCCATTGTATGGACTCCCCTGTAGCCCAGCTATGCCGTACCGGCTCCAGCAATTGTGCATTTGTCCATATTTGCGCATGGCAATTGATGCAGGTCTTGGTCGGCGGAATACCGGCGTAACTCGATTTCTCCACCGACGTGTGGCAGTACTGGCACTGCAGTCCCAGACCTTGAACGTGGTGTTTGTGGCTGAACGGTACCGGCTGGTCCGGGCGCTGGCCTTGCCGCGTCACCCACGGGGAACGCTGCAATGAATTCAGGCCAACCCCGAGCGCGATGACAATGAGGCCGGTGAGCACCAGACTCGCCCGGGCCAACGCGTTCGAACTACGGTCAAAAACTTGCGCCATGAGATGCTTCCTGCTTCCTCTGCGTCAATTCCCCATCCTGCGTCGCGCCCGGACGGGTCGTGCTGTGCTTCGGGCGGTTTCGCTTCGCCCCGTATTCCCTCCGGCGAGTGCGTCCGTCCAACAAAATGATATCTTCGGGGACCGCCGCCGGCACCAAGGTTCAAGGTGAGTGGAAAACCGGTCCTCAGAGACTCCAATATAGCAGCCGGGATTGTTCTGGGTTGTGATGGGGCTCCATGGACAGAGCATTTTTTCTCCTCGGGTTTCGATAATCGAAGTTGCAGCTGTCGGCACGCACTACCTGTCGTGCATGCAAGTCGAAGAACCATATATAAGGGGTGCATTGATCTTGTAAACAGGCCCATAATGGTCCTGAATCGCGTTCGAATACCGATCTGGATTAGCCTGCTCAAAAAGATGCCGACCCCTAATAAGCGTCCCCGCAAGCCTCCCTATCCCAGCGACCGGGCGCTGTGCGAACTCACGCTGAAGGACCCTAAGCTCGGCCGCTTGATCGGACGCGCCGGACCCTTCAGGCTTAAGCTCGCGTCTGCACAATCGCCCTTCCAGGCGCTGCTCGAAAGCATCATCTATCAGCAGCTTCATGGTAAGGCGGCCGCCGCCATCCACGAAAAACTTCTCCTCGGCTTCTATCCGTTAAGCGGCGAAGGCATCCATCCGACGCCCCAGCACCTCTTGGATTGTCCCAACGAACAGCTTCGCTCGTCCGGTCTCTCACACAACAAGGCTCTAGCGGTGCGCGATCTCGCGGCCAAGACACTCGACGGCACCGTTCCTTCGCTCGCCAGGATACGTCGCATGCCGGACGCTGCCATCATCGAGCATCTCACCCAGGTACGTGGTGTCGGCCGCTGGACGGTGGAGATGTTTCTCATCTTCAGGCTTGGCCGCCCGGATATCCTTCCTACCAGCGACTATGGCGTACGGAAAGGGTTCGCTCTGACCTTCGGCAAGCTCAAGCCTGAGGATAAGGTCACACCCACCGATCTGCCTTCACCGAAGGTTATGGAATCCCGGGCCCGCCGCTGGCACCCCTGGCGCTCTGTCGCAAGCTGGTATCTCTGGAGAGCCTGCGACCTCGCCAGGCCACCTCAGAAGTAGTCCCCCTTCGGGAACCTCTCTAACCGGACCGGCTCTGCAACTTCTGTTCGGTTTTTAGGCGGTCAGTGCGCTTGCAGCTTTATTTTCGACTCTGGTGAGGGCCGTTGGACTGTCTTCCGGTAGCATCGAACCAACCAGCATGCCGAAGCCAACCAAGTCCGCTGCCGTGCCAGGCTCAGCCGGTATCTCCCCCGCCGCCTCCACTCCTGCGTCAAAGCGTTTTGTCTGCGTGCATGGCCACTTCTATCAGCCTCCGCGGGAAAATCCTTGGCTCGAGACCGTCGAGGTTCAGGACTCCGCCGCTCCCTATCACGACTGGAACGACCGGATCACCGCCGAGTGTTATGCCCCGAATGGTGCGTCGCGAATCCAGAACAAGCAGAATCAGATCATCCGCATCCTGAACAACTACGCCCGGATGAGCTTCAACTTCGGTCCAACGCTGCTCTCCTGGTTGCACGACAAGGCGCCCCGTACCTACCACATGATCCTTGAAGCCGACCGCGTCAGCGCGGCGCGGTATAGCGGTCATGGTTCTGCGCTGGCGCAGGTATACAACCACATCATCATGCCGCTCGCGGATACGCGCGACGCCTTGACGCAGATTCGTTGGGGAATCGCTGACTTCGAGTTCCGCTTTGGCCGCAAGCCCGAAGGAATGTGGCTTGCCGAGACCGCTGCCAATCGCCATACCCTCGATCTGCTCGCGCAGGAGGGCATCAAGTACACCATCCTTGCCCCGAACCAGAGCGCCCGTGTCCGCAGGCTGCAAGCCGCCGGCAAGCCCGACCAGCCAACCCCTGAGTGGACCGAAACCCCCAACGCCTCCGTCGATCCGACCCAGCCTTACCTCGTCAAGCTTGACGGAGGCCGGTCCATCGCGGTCTTCTTCTACGACGGCCCGAACTCCCGCGCTATCGCCTTTGAAGGACTGCTCGACTCCGGCGAAAAGTTCGCCGACCGGTTGCTCAGCGGTCTCCGCCCCCCCACTGGTCAGGACGACGCATCGCAACTCTCTCACGTTGCCACCGACGGAGAAAGTTACGGCCACCATCACAAGCACGGCGAAATGGCGCTCTCTTTCGCCATGCATTACATCGAGGACAACGGACTCGCCACCCTCACCAACTACGGGGAGTTCCTTGCCAGGTTCCCGCCGGTTTGGGAGGCCGAAATCGCAGAGAACACCTCCTGGTCCTGCGCCCACGGCATCGAGCGCTGGCGTTCCGACTGTGGCTGCAACGGCGGCAAGCAGGGCTGGAACCAGGCGTGGCGCAAACCTCTGCGCGACGCCCTAGACTTCATACGGGACAGCACAGCCCCCCTGGCCGAGCAGATTGCGGAGCCGCTGCTGAAGGATCTGTGGGCAGCGCGCGATGCCTACATCCAGATCGTTCTCGATCGGTCAGCGGACTCGCTCGAACGCTTCTTCGCCGCCCAGTGCACCCGTCGTCCTTCAGCCGAGGAGCGCACTACCATCCTCGAACTGATGGAACTGGAACGCCACGCCCAGCTGATGTACACTTCCTGCGGCTGGTTCTTTGACGAGATCTCAGGTATCGAGACCGTGCAGATCATCGCCTATGCCGGCCGCGTGCTGCAGCTGGCCGCCAAACTCTTTGGTGAGCCCGGTCGCGCGCTCGAGGTGGGATTTCTTCACATCCTCGCACTCGCCAAACCGAACGTAGCCGAGTTCAAGGACGGCTCCGAGATCTATACCCGCTACATCAAGGGAATGAAGATTGGCCTCGAGCAGGTCGGCGCTCACTATGCCATCTCGTCCATATTTCGCAGCTACCCCGAAGAAGGAGAGCTCTTCTGCTTTACGCTTCACCGTGACACCCACGAAGTCTTCACCTCAGGTAGGGGAAAGGTGGCGCTGGGCCGTGCCCGCGTAAGATCCCGGATCACGGAGGAGCGCGAGGAGATCTGCTACGCCGTTCTGCACCTTGGCGACCAGAATCTCTCTGCCGCGGTGCGCTGCTTCTCCGCCGCCGACACAGAGGCCTTCTCCATCTTCTCCGCTGAGATTCGCGGAGCCATCAGAAAAGCGAACCTGCCCGAGGTCATACGGCTCATCGATCGCTTCTTCTCCCGTGGAGTCGACCGGCGCGCCAGGCCCGTCAATCACATCGATCTCGACCCCGCAACGGCAGAAAGCTCCGATCCCATCCCAGGCGAGATGGCCCTGCGAACCAGTCCGCAGGCATCGCTTCCGCCCGAGGGTCCCATCGTCTACTCCCTCACGTCGCTCTTTGCGGACGAGCAGCATCGCATCCTCAACACAATCCTCAACCAGACCGTAGGCGAGATGGAAGACTCGCTCCGCAAGATCTACGAAGACCACGCCTCGCTGCTGCACTTCCTCACCGAGTCCGGCATGAACCCCCCGCCTGCACTCGCTCTCGCCGCCAGCTTCGCGATCAACGCCAGCCTTCGCCGAGCCATCGAAAGGGAATACTTCGATTCGGCTGAAGTCGCTGACCTGCTCATGCGAGGCAATACCGATCACGTCGTCCTTGACACTCACATCCTTTCCTTCGCCGCTGCCCAACGCATGAAGCGTGCCATGATCCGCCTCGAGGCCGCCGCCGAGGGTGATCCCGAACTCGCGATCAATGCACTGCACGCCGCCCTCGATCTCGCCCGCTGTATCGGAACCATGCCCTTCGAGGTAACCATCTGGCAGGCCCAGAACATCTGGAACGATCTCCTCCAGCGTTCTGACTCCACCTACTGGTCGCCAGAATGGAAGACCGGCTTCAAGGAGCTTGGACAGGCAATGAACGTCGCTGTTGACGAACTCGTAGTCGAGCACGGAGTTGCCGCTTTTTGAACCACCGTCGGCTGTGTCCGTGAAGGTTCAGAGACGTGAAGCTCTCCGGGATCAAGAGCAATGCGCTCCAACTCACACGTCTCGACCTTCCTTCGCAACAAAGTCCGTTTGATTGTTCAGCTACGCCAGTGAAGTTCGACCGGTCCACTCAGCGGGTGTGCCCCACTCCTTGTCAGCCTCGCCTGTTTGAGCGCGAAATACCACTTCGCCGGCTTGTCCGCATCGTCAATTAGCATCAGCGCGGGACGGGAGAGCAGACCGCGCGCTTGCTCAATCATCGTCTCCTGATCCTGCCGCACGAACCTTGCTCCGAAGAAAGTCGCGACCGATGTCATGAACGGCACATAGTAGAAGACATTCCACGCCGCGATCACGTCGATTCGGCACGTCGAAGATGTGATCGGCGTCACGGTGGTCAGACTAGAGAACCACCTGCTTCCAGCTCGGATCGTCTCCGTGCGGCGGTTCGGCAGCACAAAGTCGATCGTCGTTGTGACCTCTTCGCCATAGACTCCCAGCAATTTGTATGGTGCAGAATTCGCCGAAGGCGCATGCGAACGCATGCGAAAACCTTGAAAAACAGGCTCAAAAACCTTCGTTTTTTCGTGGATTGAAGCCTTCGAACGCCACCACCAGGCCTGGTGCACAAAGGGTCCGTGCGCCGGATCCATCAACCCAATAATGCCATGATCCACATTACAAGGGAGCTCCGCCGACAGGTGAGCCGAGCGAAACTTCGCCGAGAATTTTGGCAGCTCCGGAACCGCCGGCAAATCGTTTTTTTCGCGCCCAAAACCAATTTCCGGCAAATAAACCCACGCCCAACCATCTTTTTCAACGCAGGGGTAGCTTGTTGCGTAGATTTTTTTTGGCTGGAGCACATCGAAGCTGGTCAAAGAAGGAATTTCCGTACATTGACCGGAACAGGGCTCGAATTTCCATCCATGATATTTGCATTGAATACTCTCACCATCGAACCAGCCAGCCGAAAGTGGAATCCCGCGGTGCGGACAGAGATCTTTCATTGCAAAAATAGACTGGTCTTTCTTACGTCCCAGGACGAGAGGTATGCCTAGAAGTAATGCGTTCGTCATCTTGCGATCGCGCAGCGTGCTTACGCGCGCTGCTGGATACCACTCACCGAATATTAATTCCGCCGGCGGCCCCGCCAGCATGTTTGTGACTTCCACTCGATCATCATACCGGGGCATTTATCCTTGAGAGTGATGAAGGTCACCCATACCGCTAAGAACCGCGTGATTCTGGTGGTCTTGTGGTGTCTATTTTACTGTTCCTTCGCTTTATTCAGGCCGGCGCTGCTCGATGATGCGGACTCGGTTCACGCTGAAGTGGCGCGCGAGATGATTGTTCGCCACGACTGGGTGACGCTGTACGCGAATGGGATCAGGTATTTGGAGAAGGCGCCGCTTTATTACTGGGTAATGGCTGCCAGTTACGAGGTATTTGGCGTGTCAGCGGCGGCTTCGCGGGTGCCACTCGCTCTTGCCGTTTTATTGCTTGCGCTGCTTCTGGAAAGCTTTGCCAGACGTGCTTTTTCTGACTCTGGGGCTGGGCTTTATGCTGGGATGATTACGCTTGCGAGCTTTGGCATTTTCATTTTTTCGCGGATTAACATTCCGGATGTTCTGGTTTGCTTCTGGCTTTCGCTCGCGCTGTATATGTTCTGGTGTGCCGAGGCGCAGGACGAGCCAAACCGTTTCTTTTGCTGGGTTTTTGCGGCGGCCTGTGGGCTGAATATCCTCACCAAGGGGCTCATTGGGATTGTGTTTCCGGTCGGAATTGTCGGATGGACGCTGCTTGCTACGCGTGGATTTCGAGGTGGGTGCAGGCGGCTGGGAAAGTACTATTTATTGTCGAGTTTGTTGGTTTTTCTGCTGATTTCGGTGCCCTGGCATGTGCTTGCTGCGGTGCGAAATCCTGGTTTTGGGGCGCCTGGTGGGGTGGTTTTTTTTGGGGGGCGGTTTTCGGTGCCGCTGCCGACGGATGGGAACGTGCATGGGTGGGCGTGGTTCTACTTTGTAAACGAGCAAGTATTGAGATATATGAACTTACGGGTTCCGCGTGACTATGACACGGTTCCGCTGTGGCTCTTTCTGGGGCTGATTCTGGTCTGGCTTTTGCCTTGGTCTGTGTTCTTTTCGGCCTCTTTTTCGAGTGCGTTTCCACTCGGAAATGCGGTTTTCAGAGCGCGTTTGAGGTCGTTCTCGCTCACCCCCGCAGAACGTACGAATTTGCTCCTTCTGATCTGGGCGGCGCTGCCGCTTTTGTTCTTCTGCTTCTCGACGCGGCAGGAGTATTACGTGCTGCCATCGCTCCCGCCACTCATCCTCCTGATTGCGCGGTATCTATGTCGCAAAGCGCACATAGAGGAGGCGCGACAGGACTGGGAAGGCCTGACGATGATTCTGGGTGGGGTCCTGGCTTCAGCGGTGAGTGCCTATTTCCTGATCCATTCCAAGGCGCCGGCGCCCGATACCGATCTCGCTACGCTGCTGCAGCAGAATCCGGGGGACTATGCTTTGTCGTTCGGGCACTTCCTGGATTTGAACGCCAGGGCGTTAGGTCTGTTTCGAGAGTGTCTGTGGCTGATGCTGTTTGTGCCGCTGGGCGGGGCGCTGGCTTACTTCCTGCTGGGGCGTCGGGGACGAAGGCATGAGGCGGTGCTTGCGCTGGCCGGGGCGACTTTCCTCTTCCTGTTCGCGGCATGGAAGGCGCTGGTGATCTTTTCTCCGACGCTCTCCTCCGAGCGGTTGGCGCGGGCGATTGCGCCGCAGATTCGGCCGGGGGACCTCATCGCGATCCATGGGGAGTACGAGGCGGGCAGCACGCTGGGGTTCTATCTGCAACGAAGCGATCTGCACATAATCGAGGGGCGCAGCTCGAATCTCTGGTACGGCTCGTTTTTTCCGGATGCGCCGAAGATCTTCGAGACGCGGGAGAGCATGGAGCGCAAGTGGGCGGAGCCTGGGCGGATTTTTGTGTGGGAGGATCCTTCCGATGCGGAACGGCCGCCGCTGCTGTTTCCGGGTGAGACGTATGTGATTGCGAACTCCGGCGGGAAACAGATTCTTTCGAATCAGCCGAACAGATGAAGTACGCCCTGCGCGGGGGGCGGTCACTACGTGACTTACAACGGCTTCGCTTTGTCCTCCCGTTGGTCGGCACAGGAATCTGTTGCTGACCAACGGGAGGGCCACGCGAAGCTCTAAGAGGGCGTGTGAACGCCCGCCGTCCGCGTAGGACGGTTTTCTGCTGGAGAGATGCGGCCGTCTTTGAGATGGAACTCTTCCCCGCGCCAGACGACGGTATCGCCGGCGAAGCTCCAGGCCCAGAAGAGCAGGCCGAAGACGTCGCGCACCGGGATGAGCCAGAGGTCGCGCAGAACCTGGTCGTCGCGCAGCACGCCTACGCCGATGGTGAGGGCTACGGCGACGCGGGCGAGGATGGCGAAGGTAAGCAGGCTGAAGCTCCAGAGCGCGCCGCCGCTGGCGACCACGGTCATCAGAGCCCAGGGCAGGGTATAGGTGACGCCGAGGCCTACGTAGCCGAGCTTGCGGGAGTCGCGGGTGGAGCGGGCCCAGCGCATCTGGTGGTCCCAGAAGCCTCCGAGGCCGTAGCCGGGAACGGTGGTTTCGACGGTTTCTCCGCAGAGCTCGACTTTGTAGCCGGCCTTGGAGATGCGTTTTCCCATCTCGTAGTCGTCGGCCAGGTAGTCGACGAGGGGTTCAAGTCCGCCGGCTTTGGCCATGGCAGTTTTGCTGAAGGCGAGGGTGGAGCCCAGGGCGAAGTGAATGCCGTTTTCGATCTTGCGGGCGGCGAGGACGCCGGGGAGGAAGTCGGTTGAGATACCGAGCGCTTCGAGCTTTGCCCAGACTGTCTTCTCGCGGCCGCCGGCGCCGGTTCGGCCGAGATAAGGCGCGGTGACCATGCCGGTACGGGGGTCTTTGAAATAGCGGGTGACGCCTGCGAGGTAGGTGGGTGCGACGAAGATGTCGCTGTCGTTGATGACGATGTGCTCGTATGCGGCGTGGGGGAGCATCTGGACGAGGTTGGAGACCTTGCCGCTGGTTCCGAGCTTTCGGGTGCATTCGACGAGCTTGATGGGGACTTCGGGGAAGGCGGTTTTGAGACGCTCGACTTCAGCTACGGCGGGGTCGTCCAGGCGATGGACGCCGAAGAGGATTTCAAACGGTGCGGGATAGAGCTGGCGGCAATGGCTTTCGAGGCCGGCGTACATGCGGGGATCGATGCCTTTGAGGGGCTTGAGGAGGGTAACGGGTGGGGCGTACGGTTCGCCGGCCCGCGAATGCCTGACGGCCCGGACGAAGTCCCTGGCGCCCAGGAGCGCGAGCAGCATGTAGGCAATGCCAGCCACGGTGAGCAGCGCTGTGGCCGTTTCGATTGCAAGTCCCATCTCCACATTCTACTGACTTGGAATAGATGTCCTGCCGGACGGGCGCCCTGGTCGCGGGCGGCGAGCACTTCGTGCAATGTTGGGCTTCGCGTGCTGCTCCCGTTGGTCGCAATGTGAGGGAGCGGGCTTCGCGGATCGAGGCGGGGTGTAAAAGGCCTGTCCTGCCGGACGGGCGCCCTGGTCGCGGGCGGCGAGCACTTCGTGCGGTGTTGGGCTTCGCGTGCTGCTCCAGTTGGTCGCTATGTGAGGGAGCGTTGCGGACCGCGCGGTGTGCGTTATTCGTAGCGGAGGGCTTCTATGGGGTTGAGGCTGGCTGCCTTGTAGGCGGGGTAGATGCCGAAGAGGAGGCCGATGGCGCAGGAGCTGCCAAAGCCGAGCGCGACCCACCAGATGGAGACGAGGGAGGGCAGGACATAGCGGAGCAGGGTGCCGATGGCACTGCCGAGGATGACTCCGATGATGCCGCCGACCGCGCACAGGGTGACGGCCTCAAGGGTGAACTGGCCCATGATGGTGCGGCGGGTGGCTCCGATAGCTTTGCGGATGCCGATCTCGCGGGTTCGCTCGGTGACGGAGACGAGCATGATGTTCATGACGCCGACTCCTCCGACGATGAGGGCGACGCTGGAGAGGGCGAAGAGCAGGAGGAAGAGGCCACCGGTGATCTGTTTCCAGAGGCGGGTGAGGGAATCCATGCCGAAGATGGCGAAGTTATCGGGGGCCTCGTTGGCGACACGGCGGCGGCGGCGGAGGAGTTCGGTGAGTTCATCCTGGACGAGTGCGCGGTTTTTGTCGTCGTCGTATTTGAGGGTGATCCAGTAGTCGAGCTGCTCGGGATGCATGTGGTGGAAGGTGGTGAGCGGCATGAAGACCATGTTGTCGTTAGGATTCTTGCCTCCGCCGAAGGCGGTTTTCTCCTTGTCGCGGACGCCGATGATGGTGAAGACCTGTCCGCCTACGGTGATTTCCTTGCCGACGGCGTCGTGCAGGCCGTAGAGAGCTTCCGCGGTGTCATGGCCGAGGAAGGCGACCTTTGCGCCGCGCTCCATGTCGGAGTCGTTGAAGAAGCGGCCATCGATGATGTCGATGTTGGCGACCTGGAGGTCAGCGGGGCTGGAACCCTGGAGCTGGACGTTAGAGATGCTGCGGCCGTTGCCCTTGGCGGTGTTTGGGCCTCCGCCGAAGGGGGTGGTGTGGTCTGCGTACTGGAGGATGGGCGAGACGCCGGTGACGTGGGGCAGCTGTCCCATGGCGATGGCGTCGTCGTAGGTGAGCTGCTTGCGGGTAAGCATCTCGGTGGTGGGGCGGCCGGTGAAGACGGGAAAGCGGAAGACGAAGAGAACGTTTGAGCCGAGCGATTCGACGACGGCGGCGACGTTGTTGTTGAGACCGTTGACGACGGAGGAGATGACGATGACGGTCATGACGCCGATGACGACGCCGAGGATGGTGAGGCTGCTGCGCATCTTGTTGGTGCGCAGGGTGTCGAAGGCCATGCGGACGGTCTCTCGGGTGCTGTCGAATGCCATGGTGTGCCGCCTTGTCTTATTTCCTTGGGAGCTTTAGTCGGCCCGGAGCGCGACGATGGGATCGAGTTCCGCGGCCTTGCGCGCGGGGTAGACGCCGAAGAAGAGGCCGGTGCCGGTGGCCATGACGAGGCCTGCGAGGACGCTCCAGAGGGCGACGGAGGAGGGAAATCCGGTGACGATGGTGGCGATTTCCGCGATGCCGACTCCTCCGAAGACGCCGATGGCTCCGCCGACGAGGGCCATGAGGGCGGACTCGATGAGGAACTGGAGGAGGATGTCGCTGCGGCGTGCGCCGAGGGCTTTGCGGATGCCGATTTCGCGGGTGCGCTCGGTAACGGAGACGAGCATGATGTTCATGATGACGATGCCGCCGACGACGAGAGAGATGAGGGCGATGCCGCCGGCGACGGCACCGAAGGAGTTGGTGATCTGGCTGGCGAAGCCGACGAGGGTGTTGTTGGTGTCGAGTTCGAAGGAGTTGGGGACGCCGGGGGTGTCGTGGCGGCGGGAGCGCATGAGGACGCGAACTTCGTCTGCGGCGGCTTCGAGGGGAGCCCCTGCGGCGCCGGCCTTGACGTAGATGGTGACGGTTTTCTGGGTTCCGTAGGACTTCTGGAAGGCGGTGAGGGGGACGGCGATGAAGTTGTCCTGCGACTGGCCGAAGGTGCTGCCCTGTTTTTCGACGATTCCGACGATGGTGTAGGGGGTGCCGTCGGCGCGGATCTCCTGGCCGATGGGGTCGACGCCGGGGAAGAGATTGTCCTGAACGTCGGTGCCGATGATGGCGACCTTGGAGGCGTGGTCCTCGTCGGTCTGGGTGAAGCCGCGGCCTGAGGTGATGTTGAGGTTCTGGAGCTGAGGCATCATCCAGGTGTAGCCGCGGATCTGGGCGTCGGTGATGGACTGGGTTCCGTGGACGAGTTTGCCGGTCGAGGCCTGCTGGGCTCCCATGCCGAGGCAGCGCTTGCAGTTTTCCTGGACGTATCGGAAGTCGTCGAAGAGGATGGGTTTGCGCTTCTGGTAGCGGAGGTACTCCTCGCTGCTGGTGATGACGGTGGCCTGACGGGAGACGGTGAAGACGTCTGAGCCGTAGCTGGAGAACTTGGTGGTGACGTAGGTATTGGCGCCGTTGACGAGGGTAACGACGGCGATGACGCTGGCCACACCGATGACGACCCCGAGCAGGGTGAGCACGGTGCGGAGTTTGTTCGCCCAGAGCGACTGCAAAGCGAGCTTGAGGGCTTCTTTGAATTCCATGCGGCGGGCGATCCTTACGTATGTGGGTCCATCTTACGCGGGAGTTGGGTTGGGGGTTGGGGAATTTGAAGTCTGGTGAAGATACGGGGTTGAGGTGGGGGATGTTCCCTGGGAGAGGGAAAGGCAAGGGCGAGGCAATGCGCGAAGGACGCGGAGGTTCTCCAAAGGACGCGGAGGGAGACGCTTTGGGTGGGAGGGCGGGTGGAAGTGGGCTAGACTGGAGGAGCAGGCGGCCGGGCGATCGCTGCTGTCCGGGCTGGTTTTCTCGCAAGGGGGGCTGGTGTTGGATGGGGGAGGAAAGTCCGAACTCCGCAGGGCAGTGTGCCGGATAACGTCCGGGACCCAGGTTTGAAGGCCTGGGGACGGCCAGTGCAACAGAAAACAGACCGCCGACTCTGTTCGCCGCAAGGCTGACAGAAGGTAAGGGTGAAACGGTGCGGTAAGAGCGCACCGGGCTCAGCGTAAGTTGAGCCGCATGGTAAACCCCACACGGAGCAAGACCAAATAGGCAGGGAGTTTGTCCGCTTCTCTCCAGGCGGACGGCGCGCATCGGCCCGGTGCGCCCAGACGGAGAGGGATCCGGCTTTGCCGGAGCAGTCGAAACCTGCGGGTAGGTTGCTGGAGCCCAACAGTAATGTTGGGCCTAGAGGAATGATCGCCTAGAACAGAATTCGGCTTACGGGCCGCCTGCAAAAGTACAGGGTGTAGGGAAGAGGGGGTAGGGTGTCGGACTACCCCTTTTCTTCCGTTCGGCTGTCTGATTTCAGGCGATGATGATGAACATGGCGAGGGTGGAGAGGCCGATGGCGAGGACGTCTTCGCTGAGGGCTACGGGGAAGTCCATGCAGCCGTGGCGGGTGACGAGGTGCTGACGGACGTGGAAGCCGATGAAGGCTCCGGCGATGGCGGAGATGCCGCCGAGGAAGGCACCCTCGATGGCCGAGCCGTGGAGGTTGGTGGCGGCGATGGCGCCTACCAGGCCTCCGAAGCCTATTCGCGCGATGAGCGGGAAGGCGGCGGTTCGGTTGGGGGTGTTGGGGAGCTTGTCTCCGATGAGTTCGCCTGCGGCGAGCACGGTGAAGACGATGGCGGTGACGAGCTTGGTGGTCCAGAAGGGCCAGGAGTGGCGGACCTCGAGATGGCCGAGGTAGCTGAACCAGCAGAGGACGGCCATGGGCGTCATGGTGCGCAGGCCGGTCATGCCGCCGAGGAGCGGGATGGCGATGACCCACGAGAGAAGAGCTATGGCCATGAGTTCATTTCCTTTGCAGCGTCTTTCTGACTTTTCTGACTGCGGGAGACAGAAGGTTTATACACGGTTGGGTAGACCCGGATGCTGTGGGCAAGTTGTTATCCGCGGAGAAAAGCGTAAAGCGGGAATTTTTCTGCGAGTTCGAGGACTTCGGCGCGGATCTTTGCCAGTTCGGCGGGATCGTTGCGGTGCTCGAGGGCGCGGCCGATCCAGGCGGCGATGCGGCGCATCTCTTCGGCTGCCATGCCGCGTGTGGTGAGGGCGGGGGTTCCGATGCGGATGCCGCTGGGCTTCATGGGCGGATTGGTGTCGTAGGGGATGGCGTTCTTGTTGACGGTGATGCCGGCCTGGCCGAGGGCGTGTTCGGCTTCGGAACCGAGCATTCCTTTTTGGAACACGTCGAGGAGGAGGACGTGGGTGTCGGTGCCTCCGGAGACGAGGCGGAAGCCCATTTCGGAGAGGGAGTGCGCGAGGACCTTGGCGTTGGCGACGACCTGTGCGGCGTATGTGGCGAACTCGGGCTGAAGGGCCTCGCGGAAGGCTACGGCCTTTGCGGCGACGACGTGCATGAGGGGACCGCCCTGCTGGCCGGGGAAGACGCTGCGATCGATGCCTGCGGCGAACTCCTGCTGGCAGAGGATGAGGCCTGCGCGTGGTCCGCGGAGAGTCTTGTGGGTGGTGGTGGTGACGACGTGGGCGTGGGGGACGGGCGAGGGGTGGGCGCCTCCGGCGACGAGACCGGCGAAGTGGGCCATGTCGACGAGGAAGTAGGCTCCGACCTTATCGGCGATGGCGCGCATGCGGGGGAAGTCGAACTGGCGGGGGTAGGCGCTGCCTCCGCCGATGATGAGTTTGGGTTTTTCGCGCTCGGCCTGCTGTTCGAGCTGGTCGTAGTCGACGACCTCGGTGTCTTTGCGGACCTGATAGCCGGCGATTTTGTAGAGTTTGCCGGAGAAGTTGAGCTTGTGGCCGTGGGTGAGGTGTCCACCGTGGGCGAGGTCGAGGCCTAGGATGGTGTCGCCGGGGGTGAGCAGCGTCATGAACGCGGCGGCGTTGGCCTGTGAGCCGGAGTGGGGCTGGACGTTGGCGTGGTCTGCGCCGAAGAGCTGTTTGGCGCGGTCGCGGGCGTGGTTTTCGATGACATCGGCGAACTCGCAGCCGCCGTAGTAGCGCTTTCCGGGGTAGCCTTCGGCGTACTTGTTGGTGAAGACGGAGCCTGTGGCCTCAAGGACGGCGCGGCTTACGAAGTTCTCGGACGCGATCATCTCGAGTCCTTCATGCTGGCGGTTCTGCTCGTTGTTAAGCTGGGCCGCGATCTCCGGATCAGAGGCGCGGAGCGAGGCGGTGAGGTCTATCGGCATGCGTTCATTTTATGACAGGGTGTCTGAGTGCTGTTTATGAGATTGAGAGCTGGGTGGCCGGAGCGGTAAATTTGGGCCTTCTGATGCAGTCTAGACAGCTTGTCCCATTTCGGGACGCGAGGCGGGCTTGAGGTTCTCAAATGCCAACTGCTTGAAGGCCTTGTGGAGGAAGGATGAGAGGTACCAGGCGTCCATGTACTTGTAGGGGGTCTCTCCGGTGGTGTAGTGGCCGCAGGGGAGGACTTTGGAGACGTAGTCGACTTTCCAGGCTTTGAAGTTCTTGAGGACGTCGAGGGAGAACTCTTCGATGAAGGTGAGGTCGTACTTTGCGTGGACGACGAGGGTTCGGCGGCCGGGCGCGGCGGCGAAACGGTCCATGTATTCCATGGGGCTGACGGCGCGGAAGAGGTCGCGAACCTGCATCTGGTCGAGGCCTGCGTCCTCGAAGGCGGCGCGGATGTGGCGCGTGCTCTGGCCGGTCCAGACGACGTCACCGAACCAGGTGGAGGCGTGGTTGAAAGCGCAGACCTGAATGCGTGGATCGTGGGCTGCGGCGATAAAGGCGTAGCAGGAGCCGAGGCTGGTGCCGAGGACACCGAACTGCTCGTAGCCTTGCGATTGGAGCCAGTCGATCGAGGAGCGGATGTCGACGACGGCCTGGCGGCATGCGGAGATGGTGCGGCCGATATTGGAGGAGCAGGCGTAGTCGGAACGCTCGAGTTCAGCGGGGCGGCGAATGTCGTGGTAGGGCTTTGAGAGGCGTAGACAACTGATTCCGAAACGGTTGAAGATCTGGCACAAGGCGTTGTGCGAGAAGGCGTCGGCGTTCCACTGGGGCATGACGATCATGGCCTGGCGGGGCTTGCCGAGGCGGCGGAACTTTTCCTGCTGCTCGGCGCTGGCGGGGAACCAGCGGGCGTTGACCATGTCGTTTTCGGGGTGCGGGGTGGTGACGGGCGAGGTGAATCGGAGGAACTCGACGGGGTCGCTTTCGCCGGCAGCGGCGCGGCGGGTCCACTCTGCGTCCTGGGCGAGGGTTTCGGGGCGGACGTTGGTGGGAAAGAGCTGGGGGTGGCGCTGCTCGATGCGGAAGTCAGTGGGTGTGGTGTAGGCGAAGAAATCGTCGGAGTGGTGTGCGATGCGCCGGCTGGCCGCGGTCATCGAGTCGCGGTCGACTTCGCCTGTGGGGCTCCATTCGCCGAGCCATTCTGGTCCCCATTCGAGCGGGCGCACGATGCGATTGGTGTCGCGTGTGGTGAGTGCGGTCTCCCAGGCAAACATCCACTTCGCATAAATCCGGGAGAACATGAGGCCTAGTTTACAAGGCCCTTTCCGGGAAAAACCGATAGCGAACAAAAGGTGAATACATTCAGGCTGTGGGTTTTAGCGGGAAAACCTGTCCAGTTTGCGCCATTATAAGACTAAACAGGCTGTCATTACAGGCCTTAGAGCGGTTCAAGGTTGTTGAAAAGAATGGCGTTGACAGCATTTTTCCGCACGCCTATAACCGAGGAACTTTCTCAACGAGGAGGGCGCGGGGAAGAAAAGTCGAGGGGCCGAGAAAGGCGGCAGCCCTTTAAAGCGGTCATCGAAGCGCCGATCCGCAGGACGAGAGAGCAGACTGCTGAGTCAAGGCCAGGTACCCAGCTGGCACCACCTCCATGACGAGCTGTCTCTGCCGGGCCAGGACCGAAGAGGTTTTCAGGTCCAGGCAGGGGAGTTTGTCCATAACACCGAGCGAGCCCTACCCGACCGTTGGAATACAACTGAGGCTCGCCGGCGGAAGATCTGTCCGTGAGGAAATACATGACTTATCTGCATATGGACCTCAAGGTATGTGAAGGATGCGGAGCGCTTTGGCTTCGTGCAACAGCAGTTGGCGGAGTTCACTGCGTGCGCTGCACACGGATTCTGGCCGAATTTCCGGTGCGCAGGGTCTGCCGCAGCACGAGCGTGCGAACACGGCATGGCGTGAGAACGAAGCGAGCGGCAGCTGTCGTGCGGGCTGGAGGTGCACTTTGAGCGCGGCAATGGTGATTCTGCCGCAGGTATGGGCGACTGCGGCGTCGGCGAGCGCCAACGATGCGGCAAACGGTGGCCGGAAGGGACCCCACCGGCTTGTGCTGCTACAGGGGCAGGGTGAACCTGTGCGAGCCCGCAGGCCTGAGCTGAGCCTGGCGCCGAAGTCCGCGGCAAAGGTGGCTCCGGAGCTTGCGTTCTACCGCAAGTACACGGAGGCGCTGCTGCGGCGGTACATGAAGCTGTCGATGGATGCGGGGCGAGTGCCGTCCCTGCTGGGCCGGGAGTTGTTTCGCGGCAACGTGAGCCACTGCCGGGTGACGAGCTTTGAAGATGTGGTGATCTTTGTCCACGATGTGGAGCGTTGCCTGGAGAAACTGAGTCCTGGTCAGCAGCACCTGCTGCGGCGGATTGCGCTGCAGGAGTACACGCAGGGTGAGACGTCTGCGATGCTGGGCATCAGCCTGCGGACGGTGGTTCGGCGTTACTCCGACACGCTGGATGTGTTGACGCGGATGCTGCTGGACAAGGGGATGCTGCAGCCGCTGGCGGGTGGTGGCGTGGATGAGGCTGAGGTCTCAGGGAGCACATCGCGCGAATGCTCGATCGATGTGCAGAAGGATGAGCAGAAGGAGGAACACAGAGGACACGGGGGTTGCACGGAGGTGCCCAGAGGGGAGGAAAGCCTGGCCTGTGGAAAACCTTGTCAAGCCCCCCAGCTTGCTTCAAGGGTCTCAAGTGGTTCATTGCAGATGGTTTAGGGCTTGAAAATAATTGGCGTAGGTACCCTGCACGGGTTGGTATTCTAGAAAGGTAGGAAAGAAGTGAAACGGGAGCACCTCAAGACGAGGCGCTCCCGTTTTGTTTTTGTGCCTGCGGAAGTGGAGGTGGAGGTTTGGGAGGGGAGCAGAAAAAGAGCAAGGGTGCACGGTCTGCAGACGGCGAAGTGTCGGTGGTGCCGAAGCTGTCGACGCTGCAACGTGTGAGCCTGGTGCCCCCGTCGGCGAAGAACTGCAAGCCTTACGTGCGAAAGCGACTGGCGAAGGCTCTGCCGGAGATTGCGAATGTATTGATCGACAAGGCACAGCAGGGCGGGCTGGCGGAGCTGAAGATGCTGGTGAAGATGAGCGGCCTGGATGATCGGGTGGCGCAAGGAACGGAAGCCAAACGTCGTGGCAAGACGCTGAAGGAGATGCTGATGGAAGATTGGCGGAAGGAGCCCCTGGATGAACCGATCGGTTAGGGCGGGGGCACAGGTTCCGTGCCGGCGTTCGCATGCTGGGGGACCGTCGGGCAGTTTGGCGATGAAGGCGATGGCGGTGGAGTTTCCGGAGGTTCTGGGGCATCCGAACCGGCTGCCGTTTGAGGGCTGCCTGACGCTGGTGGACCTGCCGAGCGACCGTGCACCGAGCGGGGCGCGGGGGCATCGGGTGCTGCTGACCCGGGATGCGGCGGCGACGGCGTTGCCCAGCCTGCTGGGAATGGCGGTCGACTACAAGGCCGGGTGGGATGGACACGATGCGCGGCAGAAGTGCGGGCTGATTACGTCGGCGACGCTTGAGGGCAGCAAACTGCTGGTGGCGGGGTATCTGTATGCGCGGGACTTTCCGGAGATGGAGGCTGCGCTGAACCCGGAGATGGGCATGAGCTACGAGCTTGCGGATGCGCATGTGGCGGATATGCGGGCTTCGATCTGGACGCTGACGCGGGCGACGTTTACCGGGGCGGCGATCCTGCTGCGGGACAAGGCGGCGTATCGGGGGACGAGCTTTCGGGTGAGGCGTCCGGTGCGGCTGCAGCCTGCGCGCGGGGAAGTGGCACGCAGCTGATTTGTAACTGTTATGTAGCACGTAACGAAAGAGGAGACATATGTCATTCATTGGATTTCTTGAGGCTGCGGGCAAGGACTTTGCCAAGGGCCTGAAGTGGGCGCTTGCGTACAGCGTTCCGGTGGAGAAGCTGGTGGGGCTGCTGTTCCCGGCGAGTGCGCCGGCGATGTCGGCGGCGATCGATGCGACGACGCTGATCCAGGCGGCGGTGGTGCAGGTGGAGCAGAAGTTTGCGGCCGCCGGCGTGCAGAACGGAAGCGGCGCGCAGAAGATGGCGGAGGTTCTTGCACTGGCTGAGAATGCGGTGACGAGCATTCTGAGCAAGGGCGGGATCGAGACATCGAGCGGGTACGTTGCGAACCTGGTGTCGGCCGTTGTGGCGATTCTGAATGTTCAGCCTGCGGCTGCGGTTGCGGGGCAGAAGTAAGGGAAAGGAAGCGGGGACCGATGGAGATGGAGATGGAATTCGCGGGAGAAGTCGGGGATGAACTGAACCCGGCACTGGCTCGGCTGGCGGCGGCGGCGGCGGCGCTTGAGCAGGCGGCGGAGCGGATTGCGGGCGTGGCGCTGGAGGGTTCCTACAGTGGCGAGACGGTGGTGCGTGTGAGCGCACGGGAGGCAGAGCTGGAAGAGCTGCTTCGCGAGGCGGAGTCGACGATTGCGACGCTGCGCGCGGGCCGCCGGACGGAATCGTGCGGTGTCGGTGTCTCGTCGTTGATGGCGAAGGAAGGCCGTGCAGCCGAGCCGGGTGCGCTGGATGCGGCTTTGAAGAGCCTGAGCGTGGAGCAGCGGATTGCGGTGAAGTCGGAGATGATGCGCGCCGGGTTGCTGGGCTAAGCGGCAACGAGGCAGAGATGCCCGCGGGGAAGAGACTGCGGATTGGATTGGAACAGGGTGGGGACCGAGGTCCTGCACCCTTTTGGATTTAAAGGGAGAGACATGAACGCGAAGTTTACCGACATCAATGCGACGGCAGATTATATCGGACCTGGTGCGATTGAAGTTCCGATGTACCAGACGGAGATCCTCGATCTTGTACGGCGCCGTGGCATCTTTGGCCAGCGTATCAAGCAGGTACCTGCGACTGGTCACCCGTCGCGGTTCTTTGAGCAGACTGCGATTCCTGCTGCATCTGCGGCGAGCACGTTTGTTGATCCGCGGAACATTGTGGCACCGCTCACGAATCCGACGCGTGTGGAGCGTTCGGTGCCGCTGAAGGCGCTGGTTTCGCAGATCAACTACAACCTGTTCGATCTTGAGCTGGGCCAGCAGCAGAGCCAGTTTGCCTATCTGCAGGCGAAGGATCTTACCGATACTGTCGATGGGGTTCTGCGGACGCATGATATTGCGTTGTGGAATGGGACTGATACCAGCTTCAGCACACCGACGAGCGCGCAGTACTTCGGCGCTGTGGGGCAGATTGCTGCGGGTGGCAATACGACGACGATCAGCGCGGGGCAGAGCATTGTGGACGGGCTGAAGTCGACGATTGCGCAGATGCTTTCGAACACATCGTTTGGTGTGCGTCCGACGGCGATCTATGCGAACCCTGTATTGCTGGATCTGATCGATCGCGAGATGAAGGCGGAGTACAACGTGGTGCTGAACACGCGGCCGATCGAGGGCGGGTTCACGGTGAAGACGCTGTCGACGCAGGCGGGTGATATTCCGTTGATCCCGGAGTGGACGCTGCCTTATACGGGCACACCGGGCTCGGGCACGGCTGTGCTTCCGGCCTATATCGTGACCGAGGATTTGATTGAGTATCACTGGCTGAGCGATCCGAATCCGCGGGTTTTCCAGCTTGGTGTTCCGGGCAGCCTGGCGTCGCAGTATGTCGTGGTGAAGTTTGGCGGCGTGGTGGTGAAGGGTGCGAACTATGCGCACTACCAGGTGCTTGTCGACCGCTAAACAGGCGGGTGTGGCGCGGGCGGCAGAGGTTTGCTGCCCGCGGCTCGCGCCTGAGAGGAGAGTCTGATGAGTTATCTTTTGCCTGCGCAGTACCAGGCTTACGGGTTGGATGTGGAGACGCCGGATGGCGTGGTGGCGATGGCGTCGGCGTTGATGGAGACGTGGTGCAAGCGGCCTACGCTGCTGGCTGCCGAGTACACGGAGAGGGTCCGGCTGATTGCGGGTTCGCAGACGGTTCGGCTGAGCTATGGGCCGGTGTTTGCGGGTGCTCTGGTGAGTGGACGTGTGCGCTATGCGAGGCCGCGGCGGGGGGATGAGAATCCTGCGCCGGGTCAGAATGGTTTGTTTATCCAGCAGGTGGCGACTGCGTTTGGTTTGCCGGGGACCTGGAGCGTGCTGGATGTGACGACGCTGGACGTGTATGCGGGGACGCGCGAGGTGACGCTGCCTGCGAACCTGTTCGGGCTTGCCTATAACGAGGTGGAGCTGAGCTACATGGCGGGATTTGTCGCTGTTCCGGATCAGGTGCTGCAGGCTTGTGCGCAGATTGTGAAGAACGCGCTGGCGATCCCTGCTTTGAATGTGAAGAGGAGCCGGCTGGACACGCTGCAGATGGAGTACTTCAGCGGCAGTCTGATCGATGACAATGTGGCTTCGCTGCTGAGACCGTGGCGCGCCGAGAGGCTGGGATGAGCGCGGCTACGGGAATGGCGGATGGTTTGTTGCGGCAGGCGGGAGGGCGAACAGTACTGTTACGCATGCCGGTGGCGGCGGTGCCGGGAGACGTGGGGGAGCAGCTTGGGTTGGCGACTCCGCAGTTCCAGGATGTGGAGCTTGCCCCTGCGGTGTTTCGGCGGGTACGGGCGAAGGCGGCCACGGGTGATTTGGAGCGTGCGGTGCTGTACGAGCTGATGGTTTCGGCGCTTGCGATGAATCGTGTGGCTGGCACGCTGGCTTACGATTCTGCTGCGCTGATGTTTAGCCAGGCTGTCGGGGTGGTGGTGGATGGCGTGCTGCTGGAGGTGATCTGGATGACGAGTTCGCAGGCCTTCGGAAGCGTTTACATGTACCGGGTGGGGCTGCGCGGGGCGTTGAAGGATGTGGTGTAAGGGCTGAGATCGCCAAAGAAGGGAGGGATGGGATGGGGAATGTACAGATTGCGAAGGATTCGTTTTACCAGGCTGTTCGCGACCGTGTAGCGGCTGGCAACCCTGCGCGCCAGATGGTGGTGCGAGGCTTGCTGCGGCCTGCGGTTGTGGTGGTTGAGAACGAGCTGCCGGGCGCCACGTGGAATGCGATTCCGCCTGCCGAGGCTTTCTGCCTGCGTTGGACGACGCTCGTGTGCGATGGGCAATCGGAAGGGCCTTTGATCACGCTGGGGTGCGAGATCCATTACGCGAGCGAAGGCAGCACGGGGCTTTCGGGGATGGATCGCGGGCGTGGTCTGGCGGCAATGGATGCGGAGCTTCTGAGCGCGCTGCTGACGATACCGATGAGTGCGCCGGCGAATGGTGTGGCGGAGATTGCGGGTGGCGGGTCGAGTGTGAGCACGGCGCTGGGCTGGAATGTCTTCTGGGGTGCGCCGCGGCCGCAGCCTGCGGTGGTGAAGGCGGAGCGATTGCAGCGGGTGGTCGAGCTGGAGGTGTTTTGTTATGGGGAGTGAGTGGATGGCGAGTGTGCCTCCGGTGACGCGGCGGGTGCGGGCTTTTTTTGCGCCGGTGAACCGGGTAAGTGGCCAGGCTACGACGTGGGACCCGTCGGGCATCCAGAGCTTCACGTCGGACGCGCCTCCGGCACCGTGGGTGGACCTAGGGTGGTGCAACAGCTTTCAAAGGAAGTCGGGGACTAAGATCAACCCGCTGGTGAGCGGGGCTCCGGGGATGGCGACGGGACAGGTAAGACATGAGGTCGAGGCGACGGTTTCTCTGCACTTTGCGAGCTGGGGCAAGCTGCAGATGGCGCTTACCTCGGGCGTGCAGCAGATGAACGTGTTGCTGACGCAGAGTGGGGCGGCGGCGAATGGAAGTGGAGGAAGCGCGCTTTCGGCGGTGGCATTGAACAGTGATTCGACGGCGACTGCGCTCGATGTGGGTGCGGCTGTGGGCGGGTTTTCGGTTGGCGACCTGGTGGCTGTCGATGTCGATTACACGGGGCAGACGGGTTTTATCGGAAGCGGGATCAGCGGCGGGTTTGTGAAGTCGGCATCGCTGATCGGGAGTAATCCTGATTATGTGCGGCGGGTGACGCTGAATGTGAGCCGGGTGGTTGCGATCAACGGCAACGTGCTTACGCTGGGCGGTCCGCTGCCGGCTGGGATTCCGACTGCGGGCATGAAGGTAAGCCGGGTTGCGGGCTTTTGCGATCGCGAGGGAGGGAGCTTCTTCCAGGAGTGGTCTGCGCTGTTTGTGATGGATGGCGAGCAGGGCGACCGGATCGTCTTTTACTACCCGCGGCTGCAATCGATGACGGCGGCTGCTGAGGTGTCTGACGCGCTGGGCGGGGCTGGGACGAAGCAGGTAGCGGGCAGCGTTGAACGGATCCAGATGCAGGGTTCCTTTCGTGCTTTTCCGGTGCGGGATGCGAATGATGGCGAGCTGATTGTGTGCTTCAGAAGTTATCTGCCAGGAGCGATGCGCGCGGTCTAGGAGCTTGTTGAAGAAGGTTGCGTTTGCGGAGATATCTTGGGTTTCGAGTT
>CAZZZP010000056.1:0-28787 GCA_964658635.1 Lichenicola sp.
GAAACCCAAGATATCTCCGCAAACGCAACCTTCTTCAACAAGCTCCTAGTGAGCCTCAACGGCAATGGAACTACGACATGTGAGCTCGATCCGTCTACAGTGCTCGTTGTTAAGAATAACGACATCTACAATGACGGCACACAGTATGGCTCGCCGGGGTGCAGTTCTTCGAACGGAACCCCTCTTAGCAATCTTGCAGTCGATCCCCAGTTTCTGAGTGCGACTACGAAAGACTTCCATATTCAAAGAGAGTCACCTGTTGCAAATGCAGGAGATGTTAGCTCCCCAGGCCTTCCCGACACGGATCTAGACGGTAAGAATCGTACAGTCTGCGGGAAAGTCGATATGGGCGTCTATCAGACGCATCCCAGCCCGCAGATCCTGTTGGGATCTTCTCCTAACTCATCAGTCGGCGGAAGCACGGTGACCTTCACGGCGCGCCTGGTGGGAAACTGCAATGTTCCGACTGGCACGTTAACCCTCCTCGATGGGGTAAATACATTGGCGACCGGAGTACTCGATTCTGCAGGAAACGCCACGTTTTCTACCTCCGCGTTGACGGTAGGCACTCACACCATCACCGCCACATACCCAGGCGACTTCAACTTCGATCCGAGCACCTCTTCCCCGCTCATCCAGGTCGTCACTGGCTATCCTTCGTCAACCACGCTCCAAGTCTCACCCAATCCGGCCAGCGCGTTTCAAGCGATTTCGCTCTCTGCAAGAACGTCCTCTGCGTTTGGAGTTCCTTCAGGCGCGGTGAGCTTCGTGGCCGGGGGCAAGGTCCTGGCTACGGCCACGGTGAATGGCAACGGTCAGGCTACAACCTCTATAAGTGCGCTAGGTGCCGGTACCTACAGCATTACCGCCGTCTATAACGCAAGCACCACCTTTGCCAGCAGCACCTCCAACACCGTTCTTGAAGTGGTGAACGGAGCGCCTACGAAAACGACACTTACCTCCCTCCCAAACCCATCCATGTTCGGGCAGCTGGTCTCCTTTACGGCTTCAGTCACGGCATCACAATCCGCTGTGATCCCTGCCGGGTCTGTCTCTTTCGAGGAGGGAACGACGATCCTCGCCACAAGTCCGATATCAGCAGCAGGCACAGCCAGCTTCAGCACAAACTCTCTGGCTGTCGGCAATCACAACATCCTGGCTATGTACTCGGGGTCGAGTAACACCAACACCAGCAGCTCCAATCGCCTGCTTCAGGTCGTGGGTCTCGCTCCCGTTGTCGTTGATCTCACCGGAACCCCTAACCCTGCAAATACGGGTCAGGACGTCATTCTCAGCGCATCGGTTCTGCCGACTACCGGCAACCTGGTAGCGCCGTCCGGGACCGTATCCTTTAGCGATCAGTTTGGCACTTTGGGCACCGCTCAACTCAGCGGCGGAAGAGCAGTCTTTACAACCAGTACTCTTGCCGCTGGCTCGCATACGATCACAGCGTCCTATGCAAGTAACGGCAACTTCGCCGGTGGCAACTCTCTTTCGGTCACCGAAGTTATCCAAGCGCATGACTTCACCATCAGTCTGTCGCCCGCCACTCTATCCATCTCGTCCGGGCAGACTGGCCAAACGATAGTTCACCTCACCAGCACAGGCAATTATGCCGGGACATTGAGTCTTGGCAATGGAGTCCTGCCGACCCACTCATCGCTAGTCTTCGCTCCAGGCGAAGTGTCGTTGATTTCGAGCGGAATCGGTGCGTCAACGATATCGATCAAAACCGCGCAACTCCCACCGTCTTATGCCAGCTTTACCAATTCATCCAGGAACATTCGCGCTATCGCCTGGGCAGTACTGCTACTCAGCCCTTTGGGCTGCCTTAGGAGGAAACGACTGTCAAGGCTTATGGTTGTTCTGCTTGGAGCAGTTCTTTTAGGCTTGTCGACAGGCTGCACCAATGTCTCGTTCAGTTCATTGCGGAGTGCTCCTGGAACGTACGTCATCCCCATCACAGCGGTTGATCCAGGCACTGGCACAACTCACACCGCAAATCTCACGGTGACCGTGACGCCCTGAGGACGAAGGTCCACAGCGATCCAGAGGAAAGGGAGCAACCAAAGTCCTTGCAGGGAGCAGCGTAGAAGGCTAATGTTCCACATATCCATACCAAACGAGAATCCACGGAGCCACCTACATACCCCGCCACGACGGACTTTACTTTTAACTACGTTATTTCGTCATTACGTAAATGCAGAAAGCTAGCTAGACCTCGTTCGCCTTCTTGCGACCCGACATCCGGGTCTTGATCTCAGGCACGTTTTTGAAGAGCATGCCGTTCTTAGCCGGGGCCGACTGGTTGGCGACAATTAGACCTCCCTGTCGCATTGATTCTGTTTCTGCCCTTTCTCGAGGCGGGTTGATCAGTGACAGGCAGGTACGGAGGCTATTTTCGTTGATGAAGGCAGAGGGCAGTTTAGAGTTGGCGGCGTCGAAGGCCGGGATGAACGCGAAGACGGCGCGGAAGTATCGGCGTGTTGGCCGGTTGCCGAGCGAGTTGGATTCTGCTGAGCGTTGGCGCACGCGGCCTGACCCGTTCGCCGGCGTCTGGGAAGCGGTTCGCGGGTTGCTGGAGAACAGTCCGGGGCTTGAGGCGAAGACCGTGTTCGAGCATCTGCAGCGGGTCCATCCGGGGCGTTTTCAGGATGGCCAACTGCGTACACTGCAGCGCAAGGTGAAGCAGTGGCGAGCGGCCGAAGGCCCGTCGCGTGAGCTGTTCTTCTCGCAGCAGCATCACACAGGATGTCGGCAAGCCGCGAGGCCTGGACGTTGAGTCTGCGATGCATGTTCTCGGCCTTCGTTGCGGGGACCGAGAACTTTTCGTTGAACCGCTTCATGAACTCCGGCAGGAACGAGTTGCCGGCGGCCATGTCAGAGATGCCGGCCATGCGCAGTTCCTTCCCTTCGCCCGCGAAAATAGTTTGCATTCCTGACAACTCTTAATCGGACCGCATCGTCCCATCCGAGGGACGTGCCCCCATGCGATTGATTTCGTTGTCAGCTTCTTTGAGCGCACTTGTGTTTCTGGCAGGTTGCGGCGCAAACACCGGAATACTCAACCCCTCGTCAGCCGCCGCACCCAGCATTCTCGGTACAGGACTCCAGACCAACGGCGTTGCCACGAATCGCGAGATCGACGTCAAATTCTCGACCGCGATGGACCCCTCCACCATCACCCCGAAGACGTTCCTCCTCGCCGACGGCAAAAGTGGCGCCAGCATCGCCGGAGCCGTCGCTTACGACGCCACCAATTTCGTCGCCAGCTTCAAGGCCTCCACCCCGCTAGACGTCAACACCTCTTACAACGCCACCGTCACCACCGCCGCCGCCAGCAGCGCAGGCGTTCACCTCTCCGCCAACTACGCCTTCTCCTTCGTCACCCGCAACACCTCCGACAGCTCCGGCATCACCGTCTATGAAACGTTCCCTAAAGACGGCCAGACCGGAGTTGCCGTCAATTCCAACATCCAGATTGTCTTCACCGAGGGCGCCGCCTCCAGCACCGTGAACACCCAGACCTTCGTCGTTCGCGATAGCAACAACATCATCATCCCCGGCACCGTCACCTACGACATCCTCACCAACTACGCCACCTTCACGCCTAGCGCTCCATTCCTGCCCGGCGCGACCTACCGGGTCGTCATCAATGGCGTCACCGATCTCTCCGGTCAGCCCATGCCCGCCGCACAGGCCTTCACCTTCACCACAGCCCCCCTCGTCGTCGCCCCAGTTGAGGATCTGGTCTACGAAGCCGACGTTACCACCGGCAACATCTACGGCTATACCTACGTTCCCTCCACGAACGCCGTCACCCAGGTCTCCGCGGGGCCCTCCGGCCTTGAGCCCGTCCAGTTAATTCCCAGCCCCGACCGCAACACCCTTTACGTCGTCATGGGCGAGCAACCTGTGGGCGTCCATGGCGCCAATTGCTTCGACTTCCACACCCAGGTCTATTCCTACGCAGTCGACCACACCACCGGCACCCTCGCCCAGGAGAGCACCCTCACCCTATCCGGCTTCTGCGCCGGAGCCACCGCCGCCATCGATCCCCTCGGACGTTTCCTCTACGTCGGCGAGTCGGATGCCACTTACTCCGGCGGCCTCATCGACACCGTCAACCTCACCACCGGCGGCCAGATGTCCCTTGCCTCCGCTTCCCCCTTCGCCTCGCCCCAGCCCCTCTCCTCGCTGGCCCTCTCGGGAAATAACCTCTTCGCCGCCTCTTACAGCATCTCCGGTGCGGACGGCCTCCTCACCTTTCGGCGCGATCTAGCCACCGGCTCGGTCCAGTTCGTCGCCGGAATCGCGCTTCCTCCCCAGAGCAGCGTCGCCGTCTCCCCCTCCGGCAACAATCTCTACACTATCGGAACCTACACCGGGCTCATCACCGAATACCAGATCTCCGCGAGCGCGCTCACTCAATCAGGAACCGTACCCTCCTCCAACTCCAGCTCCTTCGGTTTTCAGCTCGCAACAGATCCGCAGGGCCGCTACGTCGGCGTCGGCTCCGACAACGGCACCACGTTCTATGAGCTTGATTCCTTAGGCAACATCATAGGAACCGGCGCCAGCGTCATCTCCATATCTCCCGCCCCCGGCTACATTGCGTTCGACACGACCGGTGCCGCCGCTACCGTCTCCGCGGAATCCACCTCCGGAGTAGCTTCCGCGCTCTACTTCTACGACTTGCCGGCACCGACAACGATTCAGTACGGCAACTACATATCCGGCACAACCCTGCTCGGCCCCGTGACGATGTTCACCAAGTAACGTCCCACTCACCCTCCGCGAGCGATTGCGCAGCCCCACTGCCGCACAATCGCACACCCGCCACTTGCCACAACCCCGCCGCGCGTTACTATCGCTCGCGATGAACCTGCGCCTCACCAACTCCGGCCGATTTACCTATAGCTACTGGTATCCACTAGCGGCCCAGCGGAGTTGTGCACTTCTTTAAGTTCAAACAGGCCGCCCACCGGCAAAATCGAACTTAGATGAAACGCCGTTTTCGAGGAAAGACACGACTGGTAGAACATAGCCATGAAGAGTGGTGCTCTCAATGTTGGCAGACGGGCCTTCTTACTGGCCGCATCTGTGGTGGCACAATCCACGCTGCCCGTTTGGACGAAGGCGTCACAACAACAGGCGGAAGCTCAGATCGCCAAGCGTATAGACGAAATGCGAAGGGGTGAGAATCTGCCCCCACTGAAGCGCATCGATGCGTCTCAAAGCGAAATTAAACTTGTTTGCACCGCTGCGCTGACAGATAGCGAGGTCCATGATCCCATGCTCGGAAACCTTCATAGTTATGTGACCGACGACTTGAACATCAGCAATGAAGATCCGGCTCTGGTGGCCCTAGGCACATCTAGAACCCCCGACCACGTTAAACATTGGCGCGTCTACTCAGACAAGAACTGGCCCCGTTACTCCGTCGTAGTGCTGCTGGACCGGAATAGCAGGACGGGCCGTCCAGTCTAGTGGCACACTGTCTCTGCCGGGCAGTGCCGCCGTCCATCCGCTCTCGCTCACGACAAGTGTGACAATCCAGCACGAATCCTTACCGTGGGTGGATTTGCGCTCACCGGGATTTCCAAGCTCCTAGTTAGTGGTGCGCCACAGGATGACGCTCATGGATACTTGGACCTCGATAGTGTGGCTTGGTGCTTCTATAGTAAACAGGCGCTGATTGGCCGTGTGTACGGCCTTTGCTCTTGGATTGCGCTTGGACTGCAGCGAACAAGCTCAGGAAGGCTAAAGCGATAACAGTTTTTACCATAGAGACCCTCATGTTTCGGCAATTGAGAGGGTTGTTGTGGTTGCCGACAACCTGCAAGGATCAGGATGTCGGCACCACGCGACGGTTTACTCCTCATGGGAGAGCTTGCCGCCCTCTGGTCCGACCTGAATTTCACCTTTCTTAGTGCCTTTGAGGGTGGCGGCTTCATACGCGACCAGCTTGTTGTGCTTGGTTAGGGATTCCACCTTCGTAATCTTTGCGTCGCCCGCTCTGGCGGTCAGCGCCGCTTGCACAGCCGAAGGAAGGCTTGATAACGTCACTTCTTCCTCGATCTCATTGAGCGTGCCATCTTCGGCAATCTGAATGTCCTTTGAGTGCCCGTCTACGATCATCTCGGCTTCATACACAGTCTTTCCGTGTTCCTTCTCAGTCGAGTAGCCTTTGATGGTCGCACCCTTCGACTGCTCTTGAACCGTCTTTTGGACGGCCGGGGGTAAATTGGATGGATCAATCTTCTTTTCCTGGGCCAACGCACCGAGCGTGAGGAAGAGGGCGGCTGCTGCTACTACTGGCAAATGGCGGGTCATTGTGGATCTCCTGTCGCGTTTGAGACGCTGGAGACACGATCCCAGAGGAGTCCTTAAATCCCGGTTAATGCAGAAACCAGCCCAAGCTCTCCATCCAAGAGACAACTCTATTAAGCGGGTCTTAAGGCGCAAACCTCCTAAACTGGTAAGAGCGAGGAGTTGGCGTGAGAATCCTGGTCATCGAAGATGAAAGCCGCTTAGCTCACAACATCGCTCGCAGCCTGCGCGAAGCCTGCGGCTACGCCGTGGATGTGGCGCTCGATGGTGAAGAGGGCCTTTATTTAGCCTCCGAAAACACGTACGACGCGCTATGCCTTGACCTCATGCTCCCCGGATTGACTGGAACAGAGGTGCTCGCGCGACTGAGAGCACTCAAGCTGCGAACTCCAGTGCTCATACTTACGGCTCGTGATGAGACCGCTTCTGTCATTGCCCTGCTTAATCAGGGCGCGGATGATTATCTATCCAAACCCTTCGACCTGGGAGAACTCAAAGCACGCCTTCAGGCTCTGATTCGGCGTAGCCAGGGCCATGCTGATTCCCTGCTGGTAGTCGGTGATCTTGAGATGGACGTGTCGCGTGCCGTTGTCCGTCGAAGAGGCATCGTACTGTCTCTTTCTCCCATGGAGTATCGGGTTCTTGAGTACCTGATGCATCGGCCTGGGGTCATTGTGACTAAGGGCAAGTTGCTTGAGCATCTCTACGACTTCAATTGGGAAAAGTTTAGCAATGTAGTCGAGGTCTACATCTCGGGTTTAAGGAAAAAGATTGACGCCGATGCGGATGTAAAGCTGATTCACACGCTCCGGGGACACGGATACATGCTGCATGTCGGCACCCCCGAATGACTCCGACTTCCATTCGAGCGAGGCTGATCGCAAGTGTTGCCGCAATCCAGATTGCAGCTGCGAGTCTGGCGACGTACCTCGTGGTTGCTCATGAACGGCATCAGTCCTATGTCGCCTTCGATGCGAACCTGGGAGAACAAGCTGCGGGCTTGCGTTCGCTGATCGAAGCACCGGAAGAAGCGAATGAGGCCATTGTCTTTCACAAGGAGTTCCTGGCGCTCACAAAGAGTGATCGGTTCCTGATTACGGATGCAAACGGTGAAACGATCGGTCGTTCGGACGAAGCGCCCGTGATTAGCCCTCTTCCGAACAAAACACGAGCCGTGGTGGACCTACAGATCGAAAACGAACCATACAGAGCTCTTGTCTTGCAGAAACTGCCTGTTGTCGATCCAGAAGCAGCCCCAACTCCGGCCTCACCCACAGTCACCCTCGTTTACGCAGTCCCCACGGCCTCGGTAGAGGCTCACATCTGGCATGTAGCTATGCAATCCATCGAGGCGTGCCTTGCTCTTCTTGCTGCCGTTACCGTCATCAGCGCCTGGGCTCTTACGCGAGGTCTCCGCCCTTTGCGTGATCTGGCGTCTGACGCAGAGAAGATTGACGTAGGTCGATGGACGCTGACGGAACTCGAAGAGAGTCGAAACTTCTCTGAGCTGCGCCCGTTAGCGGATGCGTTGGCAGGACTTGTAGGCCGCCTACGCAGCGCGTTTGACCGTGAGCGTCAGTTTTTTGGAGATGCCGCCCATGAAATGAAGTCTTCCGTCGCCATCGTTCGATCCACCCTCCAGTTTGCCCTGCAAACAGACAGAAGCGCAGCTGAATACAAACAAGAATTGCAGGACGCCTTTGCAGACACTGCTCGTTTGCAAGATCTTGTCGCGAGCATGCTCGCTTTAGCGCGAATCGAGTCAAATATCAAGTTTGCTGCGCAGGACAACGAGCCGGCGACCGAGGTGCATGCGGAGGTACAACGGGCGGTTGCGCGCTTTCGATCCTTGGCTACCTCCAAGAACATCCAGATCGATGTGGATGCTGATATACAGGAGATTTGGGTCGGCATGCCAGGAGACGATCTACTGACCGTTCTTGCAAATCTTATCGAGAACGCTATTCAGTACAGTGATCCTGGCAGCCGAATAGAGATTGGATTACGCGCGAACAGTCGGCAATGTGAAATCAGCGTGAGTGATGAAGGCTGCGGGATCGCCCCGTCGGCCAAGCCTCACATATTCGACAGATTCTATCGAGGCGATGCTTCCAGGGCTCGAGCCACCGGCGGAGTCGGCCTCGGCTTGTCGATCGCCAAGGCGCTCATCGTGAGGGCTCACGGAAGCATTTCTGTCGAGAGTGAGGCAGGAAAAGGAAGTACATTTTCAGTCGCCCTCCCTACTCTATTAAGCCAGTCTTAACAGCTCATTCTGTAGCTCTTGAGAATGAACTGTTTACCCAAACATAAGTTGCGCCGCTCAGCGTTTATCTCTCTGTTCACGTTGGTTGTCAACGGCTCTTTTGCCGCGTTCGCCCAGAGTATCGTTCTACCGGCGGGAACTGCGACTCGGGCACAGCTCAGCAAGAGTGTGTCTGTCCACAACGGACGGGAGATAAGGGCAAGTCTGTTGGACTCCGTGTATGTCGGAGACAAACTGGTGCTCCCTGCAGGTACCTTCCTGCAAGGAACCATCGACGATCTGACGCCCGACAGGAAGAGGAGGATCCGCGCCCGCCTTAATGGGGACTTCACTCCATTTCACCAGTCACATGTGCGGTTCCATGCGCTGACCCTTCCTTCTGGACAGATTGTGCCCATCGAGACGACACAAGAAACGGGTTCTGTCGTTGTTCACTTGATGTCTCCACAGACCTCGGGGAAGACGGGCTCCTACCTGCGGCGGGCCTGGACGGTCGCGAAGGCTGATGCGATCCGATCAGTAGCCGTCTTTACAGGACCGGACAAAGGGGAACGTCTACAACGCTTTGCCTACAGCCAACTTCCCTACCATCCCGAGAAGCTCTACAAAGGAGTCGCCTATGGCTTCGAATTCGCCAAGCCTGTCGAGCTTCCACTCCCTCTGCAACTCTCTGCCGAGCCCTCTTTATTACCCACGCCTGCGGGGGGCCAAACGAACCTCCGGGCCTATCTCAAAACTCCCATTAGCTCCCGTGAAACAAAGCTTGGGACATCCATTGAGGCGGTAGTAGCTGAGCCCTATTTCGATACTTCCCGGAATCTGATCATTCCCCAAGGGGCAACGTTATTAGGGGCCGTGACCCAGGCGAAGCAGGCACGATGGTTCGGACGGAGCGGCAAATTGCGCTTCGCTTTTAAGCAAGTCAGGATGCCCGAAGGAGAGGCGCGGGCGATTCAGGGGACCCCATCGGCTGTAGGTGCAGATCAAAGTCAAGAACTCACGATGGATGCAGAGGGAGGTTTCAAGGCGGCACCAAAAGACCGTTTTGTTCGTCCGCTCCTACTGGCTTATCTCGCAAGCTACGCTTCCGAGGGGGACGGTGGGAACAGCTTTGGAGGGGATGCAATAGCCTCAAACAGTTTTGGCCTGGTCGGGCGAATTGCTGGAATCGCTGGCGGTTCGCCAAGTCTTGCCTTGGGGATTGGTTATTATGCGGCGGCGACGAGCAGCTACGATAGCTTCATTGCTAAAGGGCCAGATGTCGTGTTTCCCAGGAACACGCGCTTGGAGATTCAGCTTCAACCCGAGAAAGCCACTACGAGGGAGACTGTTCAACCACAGCAGTCGCTCAGAAAGAGGCTGTTTCAGGAATAATTTATCGACGAGATCATGGCGGGCGAATAGCAACCCCGGCAGAGGTGTATCCCTTGACGAGGAACATGCCTGGGGTTGCTATGGAGCGTTTAAGCCTTTACCGACAAGCGCCCCGGCAGAACGGTAGGTTCCGGTGCGGGGGGCTGGGCCGGCGGTTTCACCCCTAGAGAAGCGCTCACTTGCGACGGAGGGAGGCCTAATGCCGTCGCGATCTGCGAAACAGAGTGTCCGGACGAAGCCAGCTGATGCATCTGCTGCGCCGGCGTCAGCTTAACAGCCGCTTTGGGCTCCGCAGTGTTATCGAGAGCACCATTGTTGGAAAGTGTTGTTGGAAACGATAGAGACATTTGGCACCTCAGAAAAAACTTATCCCTTATCGGCAGATCGGAGCGAAATGTTCAACTCCCCATCTTCAACGAAGAAACAAAAGAGGAATAACGATGCCAAAGCTCCAGGACCGGGCTTGCCTCGAACGTATTATGGTAGGTTCGCGGCTTGAAGGCTATTCACGAGATCGGCAGAGCAGCTCTTTCGTTCTCCCGCTGCCTGCGAGGTTCTGTCAAGTAATACTGAACAGCAGGAGTAATGATGAGTGAAAGAAACATCGACACGACAATTCCACCAATGACGGCGATTGCGAGCGGCTGAAGCATCTGTGAGCCCGAGCCGATTGCCAACGCAAGCGGCAACATGCCGGCTATCGCCGCGATTGCGGTCATGGCGATCGGACGTAGTCGCTGCCTGCCGGCATGGATCATCGCATCCTCGGCCGACATGCCGTCGTCGCGGAACTGGTGATCAGCATCCAGAAGCAAGATGCCGTTTTTAGAAACTATTCCCACTACCATAATGAGTCCCATGAACGACGAGATATTGAACGTCATACCGGTGACGATAAGAGCCAGAAAGACCCCCGAGGTGGAAAGGATTGCAGAGGCAAGGATGGCGCTCGGCGCTGCAAAGGTTTTGAACTCGAACAAAAGCAGCAGGAAGACCAGAAGAAGGCCGACCAGAAGTACGATCATGAGACTTCCAAACGAACTTTGCTGCGTCTGGTATGTTCCTCCGTACTCCACGCGGATGGAAGGAGGCAGGTGCAGGGATGTAATCGTCTGCTTGATCTGGGTGATCGCGGCTCCGAGATTGGTGCCCTGCAAGCGCGCGGTCACAGCGATGTAGCGTTGAAGATTGTCTTGCTTGATCTCGGTCTGTCCCGGCAGGCTGACGATATCCGCCAAGCTAGCGAGGGTGGCAGTGCTGCCGGTTGAACTGCCAATCAGAGTGTTGTTCATCGCCGTCACGGTATCGCGATTGCGTTCGGGAAATCGGACCCGTATCGTGTAGGCGCGATTGTTCACCACCAGCGCTGTTGCAGCAGGTTCGCCCTCCAACATCGCGTGCGCGTCTGTTTCGACCTCTTCCGGGGTGAAGCCGGTTTGCGCAGCCACTTGAGGATTGATCTTGTACTGCAAGCCAGGACCGCTGATGGTGTCATCGATCCCGTTCAGCACATCTACAACGCCGTTCACGCTTGCGATTTTATCGCCGACAATGGGGGCCCACTTCTGTAAGAGCGCGCTATCTTCCGAAAACAGGCGGATATCAACCGGTTGTGGCGCGCTGGTCAGGTCGCCGATCATGTCCTGCAAGATCTGGCCAAAATCGATGTGGATCCCCGGTTCTGCATCAGTGACCTGACTTCGAACATCAGCGATGATCTCGTCAGTGGTGCGGCTTCGGTTCGGTTTAAGCTGGACAGAGATATCGCCTGTATTCGCTTCGGTGACCGCAGCCAGGCCAAGTTGCAGACCTGTCCGGCGCGCAGTGCTTGCGACCTCGGGAATAGTATGAAGAATCTCCTCCACGTGACTGACGACGCGGTTGGTTTCGGTCAACGAACTGCCGGCAGGCATGATGTAGTCGACTACAAAACTCCCTTCATCCATGGGTGGCAGTAAGTCGGACCCAAGTTGCGAGTAACAAAAATAAGAAGCGCCGATCAGTACCAGTGCGAGGAGACCGAGTACAAGACGATGGCTGAGCGCAAGCTTCAGGAGATGCTCATAGGCAACGAGGACGCGGCCCATCGCCCCCGTGGCATGTGAGTCTTCGCTGCCCGCGCCAGCATTTTTCCTCTCATGCAGGAAGTACTGGCTTAGACTTGGGGTCCAGGTCAGGGCAAGACCGAGCGAGGTGATGAGGGCCGCACCCATCGTGACGGCGAGTGCACGAAAGAAGCTTCCCGTGACCCCTGTCACCACGACCAGGGGCAGAAAGACGCTTACCGGCGTTATGGTTGAAAAGACGAGGGGTATCGCCAACTCATGCAGAGCGATACGGATTGCATCTTCCTTGTTCTCACCCATGTCCAGATGGCGCACGATATTCTCAACCACGACAATCGCATCGTCGATGACAAGACCGACTGCCGCGGCCATCCCTCCCAGGGTCATCAGGTTGAAGCTTTCGCCCAGCAGGTGCATGGCGATGAACGTGATAGCGATGGTTACAGGGATGACTAGTCCAGCGACCAGCGAGCTACCCCAGTCACGCAGGAAGAGAATCAGCACCAGCGAGGCCAGGCCGATGCCGATCAAAACGGCATCGCGCACACTGGTGAGCGAGGCAGTAACCGAGCCGGATTGGTCGTAGAAGGTAGAGAATGAAATTCCCGGCGGCAGTGTCGCACGTAACTGCTCCAGCTGTGCATCGACCGCCCTGGCCACCGTGATCGTGCTCGTTCCAGGCTGGCGATTGACATTAAGCAGAACCGCTGGTTTGCCATTTGCTGTCACAACGGTGTAGGCAGGCATGACGGAGGCTCGCACAGTGGCGATATCCCCGATGTGAACAGGAACGCCGGCAGGTGTCTTCTTGATGACGATCTGCTCAAGCTCGGCCGGATCATGCACCTGTCCATCGACAAGGTCGAGAACCAGATCATGATGATTCTGGATGAGTCCGGGGGAGTCGATGACGTTGGTGCTGCGGATTGCATTCAGTATGTCGGTAACGGTGACAGAGCTGCGAATCAGTGACGTTGGATCTGGAGTTATCTGGTATTCGGGCTGTTGACCGCCTTGCACGGTGACCGACGATACTCCAGCGACCCGGTTGAGCCGCGGTGCCAGCTGGTACGTCGCCAGCTCCCACATCTTGGTGGGAGGCATAGTGTCCGACGTCATGCTGTATCCCAGAATAGGAAAGCTCGAGAAAGTGAGGCGCCTAGCATCGACTCTGAGGGTTGGAGGAAGTGTTCCTTGCGCTTGCGAGAGTGCCGCTTGAACGCGCTGTAGCGTCTGCGTCATGTCGACGTTCCAATCGAAGAACAAGTCGATCTCTGCTGTGCCGCGGCTGGTCACGGAGCGGACGTCCTGTAGCCCCTGCACGCTGCTGACGGCACTTTCCACTGGCCGGGTGATACTTACGAGCATCTGGTCGATCGGCATGACACCGTTGTCGAGCGCGATCACGACGCGCGGAAAATTAGTCGTTGGGAAAACGCCGGTTGGAATCCGGAACGCGACATAGACACCAAGGACAAGCAGCGCAACGATCAGCCCAATGATCGCTTTCGAATAGCGGGTCAACCAGAAATCAGACCGGTTGGCGAGTTTCGATCTTTCTGGGGAACGATCCTTGACCTGCTCCGCCCCTGCCACGCCTTGTTCGTTCATTGCTGTGATCCTGTCGAGCTGCCAGTCGCAGCGGTTGACGAACCGGCAGGAGCAGCCTTCACCGGCGTACCGTCGGGAAGCCCATATGCTCCCGTGGCGACGATCGTCTCTCCCGGCTGCAGTCCCTGAACGATCTGCACAAGGTTGCCCTGCTGCACCCCCGGTGTCACGGTCTGACGTTGGGCCTTCTGCTTGGAATCCACCACCATGACGGAGTTGATACCGTTATCGTCCACCAGGAGAGCGCTCCGCGGCACAACGATTGCAGCGGGAATCACGCGGGCTACCAGAGCTACCTGAACACTGGTTCCTGGCTGCAGGTCATGCCCCGGATTGGGTGCTTCAACCCACACCTCCGTGGTGGTGCTGTTTGGATCCAGCGCTGGGCTAATCACGGATACGCTTCCATTGACGGCGCGGGAGAGGCCGGGAACAGTGAGTGTCGCTTTGTCGCCGAGCTTCAACTTGGACCTTTGCTCGAGCGACAGGTGAAGTCGCACGATGACTCGGCTTACGTCCACAACCGTCAGCAGCGGGGTGCCAGCCGAAGCAATGTCGCCTTGGTACACGGAACGGTCGGCGACAAGGCCAGCGATAGGACTGCGCAGTTCGGTATAGCCCAGTTGCGCGTTTGCGGTGAGCAGTTGGCCGCGTGCCATCTCCAACTGTCCCTTAGCCGCCAGCAGATCCTCGGATCGTCCGACCGCCTCCAAGTCCGCTAGCTGCTTCTCCGCTGTCTGTTCCTGGTTCTTTGCCGTGGTCAAGGCGACGGCCGCCTGATCCACAGGGGCTCGGGCTCCAGCGTGTTGCTCGTAGAGCCAAAGCAGGCTGTCGTATACCTTTTGCTGTCCTTCCCGAGCGGCTTTCGCGTTCTCCAGAGCAAGCTTCGCTGCCTGCACCTGTTCGGGCAAGGTGGCGGAGACGGTCTTCGTATATGTGGCCTTCGCCTGGTCGTAAGTTCCCTTGGCTGCTACGGCCGCTCCTGCGAGATCGCCGCCTTCGAGCACCGCCAGCAACTGCCCGGGGCGCACCGTGTCTCCGCGGTTGACATAAAATCGCCTCACGGGCGAGCTGACCTTGGGCGCAAGCGAGGCTTGGTGCAGCGGGAAGAGCACGCCACCGCCAGTTACCAAGTCTGAGATGCTTTGGCTGGTGACCTGCACCAACTCTACCGCTACCGCGGGAGGAGGGGCGTCGGATTTGGCCGGCGCATGGCAGCCGGCCATGCCGAGTACGGCGCCAACTCCGCAGAAAGTAAGTAAACCCGGCAAGATTCGCATTTGCTAGAGATTCCCCGTAAGTAGCTGAAGCTGGGCCAGAGAGAGGTAATACCGAGACCTTCCGTCCTCTACAGCATCCCGAGCGGCGGCGAGCGCGCTCTCTGCGGTGACAACCTCAAGAGACGAAGCTTGACCAGCCTTGTAGCGAAGCAACATCAAGTGCAAATTTTCTTCCGACAGCTCCCTGGAGTGCTCAAGCGAAGCGAGCTGATGCCGGGCTACTTCAGCCTGTTGGTAAATGGACTGGGTGTTCGCGTTGAGCTGGCGCGTGGTTGCTGATGCTGCCACCTGCGCGGCCTGGGTTGCCTCATTCGCAGCTCGTACCTTGCTACGGGTCGCCCCCCAGTCCCATAGCGGAATGTTCAACGTCACGTCGGCGGCATATCCCAGGTTCTGCCGGACAGGCACAACGGTATTCGGAAGCTGTGCTTGGCCCGTTCCAACAACATTGTGACTGACGTCGGTAAGCTGATTCGCGTTGATGCCGTAATAGAAATTAGCCACCAGCGAGGGCAAGTAGCCATAACGCGCCACAGTTGCCGCAGCACGCGACTGGTTCACCATAGCTTGTGCTGTCAGGATGTCCGGATTACCTCGCTTGGCGTCGCTTTCCACGGTTGAGAGAGAAGCCGGAGCAGGTAGGTCGTCTGCGACCTCCTTGACCGTGAATGGATGGCTTGGATCAGCCATCAAGAGTACCGCTAGCGTCAGGCGCGCCTGCTCCTCAGCAAGCTTACGGTCTTCCAGATCGCGTGAACGCTGTTCCATCTGCAGTTCGGCACCGACCACATCGACGTGAGATACGATCCCTGCCTGCTCCTGCTTTTTGGTGACTTCGACAAACGTCTGGGCTTCGTCTAGCGAAATCTTCGCGTTCTCTACTTTCCGTCCTGTCGCGATTTGGTTGTAGAAGTCCTGCACCACTGTCTGGACGAGGCCGCGGCGGGCAATTTCCTCTTGTCCTTTGGCGACCGCCTCAGCAGCAGCGGCCTGCCGTGATGCGCCCGATCTCACCAGTGCCAGAAAGTCCTGATGTACGATTGCCTGCTCGTTGTAGACGTGGACTCCGTCATTAGCGACAAAGACACCGGAGGCCGTTCCGTTGCCCTCGGTGTAGATGAACTGATTGAGCGCCGTGACCGTGGGTAAGCGGGCAGCCCGGGCCTGTATGACCTGCTCCTTGGCCTGAAGTGCGGCGGAGGTGGCCTGCTGCAGCTGCGGGCTGAAAGCCTTGGCCATACGCAAAGCGTCCGGAAGTGTGATCAACAACCCTGTCTCAGGCTGCGTCGATGCCGGCGAAACACTTACCTGCGCTTCAGCGTCCGCCACAAAGTCCGCGGAAAACAGACCCATGATCAGCACTACGGCGGCCAACGGAACCAGGCGCCCTGCTTGCCGGGTCGCCGCCGCTGGCCAGCGTAGTCGTCTGTGAGCCCTGTCTTCCATCATCCTTCTCCACCGATTAGTTTGTCTCGCAGTCTGTCCTAACTCAGCAGGCAGCATCAGCCACTTTGTGCAAGCCGTCACACAGGGTTAAGTGGAACCCATATTTCATCAGCGCATTCAGGGCTGCGGCGCTACCCTCACCATCATGAAACTGTCTGGCTTCTGCTTTGGTCGTGCTGTAGAGCCTGCGGGCGTGTCTTCGAACTCTGCTGTCGGCAGATAGATGCTGTGAGTGGAAGAATCGATATCCATTGTGCGTGCAGCGGCTGGCGTATGAACCCGCTGCTCGACCACAAACTTGCCGTCTTTTTCACCAACGACAACCAGAACGTTGTCCCGGCAGCTTGCGAACGCGTGCCCAGCATCGAATTTGGTTGCGTCCACACCGGCGCCAATCGGCAACGAAGCAATAATCTTGCCGTCTTCAGAGCTCATTACGATCATCAACTGCGGCTTACGGCACCCAATAAAGAGATGATGAGATTTCTGATCGAAAGACATGCCTACAGGCTGGCCGCCCGGAGCGACCGGCCACATGGCGACGACCTTGCGCTGCTTGAGGTCTACCTTGGCTACTACACCTTTGTCCTCGAGGTTAATGAACACCGTTCCTTTACCGTCAGAGGCAAGGTATTCAGGCGCGCCGCCAAGTTCGATGGGCTTATCGATCTGACCGTGAACAGGATCGATGTCAGGCTTGAACGTCATGAGCACGCCCTTGTCGCCTGAAACGGCGAAGATCTGGTTCAGAGCAGAGTCGTAAATGATGCCGTCGGCATCAGGCAGCGCGGTCAGCTTTCCGAGCACCGCATAGGTCTTCAGGTCGAACACGATGATGGCGCCATCCCCTCCACCATCCGTGATAAAGCCTCGATTGAGAGCAGGAACCAGTGCAACGCCATGCGCGATCTTTTGGCCAGGTATGTCGCCCAGTATTTGGCCGGTCCCGGCGTCCAACACCATCGTGTGGGTGGTACGCGGAACAAAAAGGCGCCTGGCCCCGGGATCGAACGTGACGTAATCCCAAGAGCCCTCTCCGCCGACATGCATCACTTGCTGTACTCCCCAGTTCGATTGCGCTGAGAGGGACGAAGCACCTATCACAACAATGGCGGCCAGGGATCGGGTGACTGCACGAAGCAAGTTCATTTTAATCTCCAGTGAGGCGTCCGTTACTCATTGAAAAATAGCAGCCGAACCTGAAGATCTCCTTAAGAGTAGGCACTAATCATGCTCGACGGCTACTCCTCCTGCCAGTCATGAGGATGACTTCAGGGGCCTAGCTAAAAGCGCAGCGTGAAGCATTTCGCGTCGAGTCTTTCTCGTCGAATGCATCCAGCATGCAACAATAGCCTTGCCAACCGCCCATCAGTTTCAGTATTCAATTCCTGGAGAGTAGATGACTCGTCGTCTCAGTACCATCACCCGGTTATTCTGTGTCTTGATGCTTGGCAGCTTCGTAACCATAGCCGCGAAGGGCCAGGCCTCGGCGGACAGCGGCCGCCTAGAAGGACGTGTGCTGGACCCCAGTGGGGCGCTCCTCCCCAACGTTACAACAAGCAGATCGGCATAGCCAAGCCTTCCAACCGGCGGCAACAGTTCGGCGGCACCCTTGGTGGGCCCATCAAGCATGATCGAATCTTCTATATGGTCAATTACGAAGGCCAACTTCGCAACGAGCCGATTACAGTCAACAACTCCGCCGCCACTTCTGGTCTGCCAGCCGGCTTCCTTGCGGCGAATCCGGCGCTGGCCTCTGAGGTCAATGCCGCCTCAGGAAGCTTTGCCCGTAGCTTCAATCAAAATGCCGCTTTCGTCAAAGTGAATGTCACGCTCAACAGCAAGAACAGCCTGGACGCTACCTACAACTATCAACGCTATCGTAGCCCTCATGGGTACTTCAATACGCCCACGTCAAGCGGCGATGGCCTCTCACTTACCGATGGCTCCACGAGCCATTTTCTTCAAACTTCCCTTCGCACAGTCTTTGACTCAAAGACGATCAATGACCTCCGGTTTCATTTTGGTTCGGACCTCCACTCCGACCTGCCCGATACTCCAGCGACCGGGCCTGCCATCATCATCCAGAACCCCGATAACGGGTTTGTCTTCGGGGACAATCGCTTTCAGCTCTCCACTTCCGATCATCGGTTTGAATACGCCGACAATCTCACAAAGTCGATTGGCAGTCACACCATGAACTTCGGCGTCGACATCAACGACAATCATGACTCTGACTACTTCGTCTATGGTCCTGACGGAGCCTACTTCTTTGCTAGCCTGCCTGATGTCGCCACGGGCAACTTCCAGCTCTACCTGCAGAGCTTTGGCCAATCCACCGTGCCCATCCACTCTCCGACGTATGCGCTTTATGCTCAAGATGAGTTTCGCGTTGCGCCGCGCTTCAACCTCAACTACGGTTTGCGCTATGACCTGCAGGTGCTCCCGCAGCCTCCTACCTGCAATCCGGACCTGACACTCACCTGTCACATCCATTACAGCAAAAACAATGTCGCTCCTCGGGTAGGCTTCACCTTCTCCCCCTTCAAGAACAGCCACACGGTTCTACGCGGCTCCTTCGGGCTCTTCTATGAGCAGGAGGACCTGCTTGATGTCTCACAGGTCACATCGTCAAACGGTATTTCACGACCATTTCTCGCGGCTACCGGCCCGGCATATGGAAATGGGAACCCTGTGGTCACATATCCTCAAACACTACAGAATTTTCCGTCTGGTGCCGGCGGCACGCCTTCTGCTGTTGTATTTGCTCCTAACTTCCGCAGCCCCTATGTTGAACAAGGTAACTTTGGGATCGATCAGCAGATCGGAGCACATTCTGCACTGAGCGTGTCATACGTCTACACTCATGGCCTGGCGCTGCTTGGCAATTCTAACGGGGTCACTCGACAGGCTAACGGCAATTTCGGCCGTGATCTCAACCTTGTTCCTCCGTCGCTCCAGGTGCAATACGGGGGGAACTACACCCAGGACACTCTCTTCCTGCCAAGTGGCACCAGCTACGTGGTGCCTGACTACGAGGCCATTGACGGCATCCTGAATCCTAATTTCGGCACGATCAATGTCGTCGACAACACCGGAAACTCGAAGTACAACGCTTTGCAGATGTCGTACCGCGAGAACTCACCTCAGTTCTTTGCCCAGGTTTCCTACACCCTGGCGAAGGCGACAGACCGCGGTACGGGCTATTACAACCAGTTCGACATTTCTGCACAGCGGGGTCGTTCAGGACTTGATCAGCGCCAGCGGCTCGCAGCCAGTGGCGGTTGGACACCGACTCGGGGCGTCATGAGAAACTTCATCATCTCCGGTGTGCTCACCGTAGCCACCGGGCGGCCGTACACAGGAGTTCTTGATACCGCAGAGGTCAACTTCTCCCTCGTTCCCGGTCAAGGCTACAACTCCTTCACCGGCCCTGGGACAAATGACTTCGACCTCAGCCTGACACGTGACATTCACTTCAAAGAACGGTACACGCTGCGCTTGCGCGCGGAAGCATTTGACCTGATGAATCACGCAAACTATCTGGACACAGTGAATAACGTGCAATTTACCACTTCGCAAAGAAACGAAAGCTCCGGAAACCCCATCAACATCTGGGACGCCAGTCCTAATCCCGGCTTCGGCACCCCACTCGCTACTTTTCCGGAGTACGGGGCGCGGAACTTTCAGTTCTCCAGCCGAATCAGTTTCTGACGACGTACGCCGAAGTCCGAACGTCAAAACGGTGAGAGGCACGGAACTCACTCAAATGTATCGTTTCGCTGAGAGAGAACTGAGCGAGAGGCCATCCTCTCAGGCGTCCTTCCACTCCTCTAGTCCGATTTCCTCGGATGGTACATCTGCTTAAGGCTCAGCTATACCCTCCCTTAAGCCGTCCTTAACTGCGCCCCTGCGATAATCTGAGTATGGATACGGTTCAACGGAACAGCCTCATGGCCTATATCGTGGCAGGTCTAATCTTTTTGGTCGGAGAAACCGTATCGGCGCAAACTGTGGTGCCGCCAACTGGAACTTCCCCACAAGTAGAGAAGACCACGGGTTCAGGGTCGCAAGCCCGTCGAGAGTTCCCGCCGGTACTGATTGACCCGAGCCATGAAAAAGAGGCAGCCGCCGCTTCGCCCGCAGGTACATCTGTGAATCGGCACCCTGGCCCGACAATCGCTCTTGCAGGCGAACTTCCGGATGCTCCGAGCCTACGCGTGCAGGCGACGGGACCAATGCTTCCAAAGCCTCTGGATTTAGCAGTGGGCGGCATTTCTGCATCAGCACCCGCTTTGAACGGCCTAGCCGGACAAGAGCAAGCCAACCCAACCGACGGCACAGCGCGGATTACCGGAGCGGTCTTCGATCCACAAGGTAAAGGGATACCCGGTGCACAGATCACCCTAACGTCGCCGGGAAAAACGAGACATGAGAGCAAGACGACCACCTCGGATGACGGGACCTTCAGCTTCGCCGATCTTCCTCCCGGCAAGTTTCGGCTGCTCATTGCAGCCCCTGGTTTCGGCGCCTACACCTCTTCTGAGCTTCAAGTGGTATCCGGCCAGACACTCCAGGCACCAAAGATCACCCTCAATGCTGCTACCTCCTCTTCCGTCACAGTCTTCGCGGCTGCCGATGAGATCGCCGAAGCTCAAGTAGAGGGACAGGAGAAGCAGCGCGTATTTGGGGTCTTCCAGAACTTCTATACCAGCTATATATGGGACGCGGAACCGATGTCCTCGAAGCAGAAGTACAGGCTCGCCTTTCGTACCATCGTCGATCCCACAACCTTTGTCGTACTAGCGGGAGTGGCGGGTGCGGAACAATATAACGGTACCTATCCTGGATATGGACCCGGTATCGCGGGGTATGGAAAACGCTACGGCGCAGCCCTGGCAGATTCGGTTTCAGGTCGACTTATCGGAAGCGCTGTTCTCGCCTCCGCTTTCCATCAAGATCCTCGCTACTTTTATCAGGGATCGGGTGGGATCGAATCGCGGAGTTGGCATGCCTTGAGTTCCGCCGTCGTGACGCGCACCGACAGTGGCAAACTGCAGCCGAACTACGCCCATTTGCTCGGTAACCTTGCGGCCGGCGCCTTGGCAAACGCGTACCATCCAGACTCCAGTCGCGGATTAGGGCTGACCTTTCAAACCCTAGGCGTTACGACAGGCGCAAACGCAATAGGCAATCTTTTCAGGGAATTCGTTCTTCGAAGTCTGGAGCCATCCGTACCGGGCTTCGCGAATGGCAAGAAACCGTCCTCTACCCCGAGCCAGCCATAACGTAGTGTGAGACCAGAACTGTCTCCGGCTTTCGGAGCAGCTGCCTAAGGTGAACCCGGACCGCAGAGCGCGCCGGACAAGAGATTGTTTACTGTAGCTATCCATTCAATAAATGACAGCTTCGACGCAAGAGATGGCTGCTTAGTTCTTGTGAAGCCGAGAGAAGCGTATTGCACTTCCAGTTAGAAGAGTGACAAGGCCTCACCGGCAAGCCGCACGTCAAGGACGAGGTGTGGCTCGTCAACAAGCTCTTCGATATCTTCTCTCTTGCAGCTTGATGGAACATCGGCCAGATAATCCGCGATTCAACAAGTAAATGCAACAGAGCCTAAGATGCTGCCTCCGATACTCTGGAGACAGCATCTTATGAGGCTTTTGCGATCAGCCTCATGTGAAATGTAAAACTCTCGCTACTGTATATGTACCGGGATGTTGGTGGTATGGCTGAGTGATCCAGAGGTGGCGATCACATGTACGGCTGTATCTCCGGTGATCGCTTGAAGATATTTGTTTGAGGTGGAAGACGAAGTGGAACTGCTTCCCGCGTAGGTCGCAACGATGGTATGAATCCCCACCGGAAGAGACGTGACATCCAGTTTTGCGAGACCGTTGACCACCGCGGCGGGTTCACCGATCGTGTTGCCATCACTGGTAAAGTTGACGGCACCTGTAGGCTGGTTGTTAGCTGAGGTCACTGTGGCGCTGAAAGAAACTGTGCCGCCAGAAGCAACCTTCAATGCATTCGACGAAAGCGAGACGGTTGTCGACGAGATCCCGTTGCCGCTGCAGCCTGCAGTTGTTATCAGAATGCAGAGCACAAGTCCAAGCAAGGCATTCATCCCCAATCTCTTGCGCCGGCGCATCCATCCCAAGGAGAGCCCTAGAATCATGCACGAGAGCGGTGCGGACAGATTCGACAGATCCATTTGCATCAGCCGTGCCATGGGACCAGGTGTCGAGGTCGTGAGCGTGACAACGGCGCTTCCAGAACCGCCGTTGACCGTGCTCGGAGACACGGAGCATGTCATACCCGCAGGAACATAAGCAGGATCGCAGGTCAGGGCCACCGCAGAGGAGAATCCCAGGATTGGGTTCATCTGGAGCGTTCCCGTTCCTGAACTTCCAGCTAAGACCGTGATGCCGGAAGAAGGCGCGGTCACAGTGAAGTCCGGGTTTGAAACCGTGACGCTGACTGTCTGAGTGGTCACCGAGTTATAGTTCGAATCTCCGGCGTACACGGCATAGATGCTGTGGGTCCCGGGAGCGAGTGTCGTTGTCTTGGTCACCACGGAGTTGGTCTGATAGGAGGCCGAGCCATTTGCAACTGTGAGAGTTTCTTTTAGGCCCAGCATCGTGGCTACCCCTCCGTTGAGGGAATCGTAGAACTGCACCGTTCCCGTGGGATAAGGAATCCCATTGGAGGTGGTCGAGGCGCTGAGCAGAGTTTGCAGCTTGACCTGAGTGGACGGCAGAACTACCGTGCTTGACGGCGTCAGCGTTGAGGTGGGGGTTCCTTTTAGAACCACCAGATTTATGACAGATCCACTGGAAGGCGCGAAGTTCGCGTCGCCCGAGTAGTTGATGACCAGAGGCGTCAGACCGGCAGTGATGAATGAATAGACTACGGTTGCCCTGCCAAAGGAGAGTGTCTTGGTGTTGGCCGAACCACCGGTAAAGCTCGAGGTTCCACCTGTGAGCGTAACCGTGCCGGTAGGAGTCAAGCTGCCGGCGGTATGTGCCACAGTCACGCTGAAACTGACCGCCTGGCCAAGCGCGGGTGTGCTCGCGTTGACGCTGGTCGTCACCGTGGTGGCGGCCCCGGATGGGCTCGTCGGATTCAAGGTGGTCGAACCGACCGTCGCCGGAAGGAAGTTGGCATCACCCGCATACGTCGCTGTGATGACATGTTTGCCTGTGGTTGAGAAGGCCACGGGCAAGGACCCCTGCGAGCCTCCGCTGGTGGTACTCGGAGCGGAGTGAACGAGGGTTACAGGGCTTCCGATCGCTACTCCGTTGTCATAGAACTGGATGGTTCCCGTCGGATCGATGGGCATGTGAATGTTCTGTGCCACAACGAAGCCGGTCAGGAAGACCGTTTGATTTAGCGGCGGGCTATAGCTCGAACCCGAGATGGCGGTATGGTCCACAGCCCTGCTTACGGTCAGCGTCGCGGTCGTGGAGGAGCTTGCGTTGAAACTTCCATCCCCCGAGAAGGAGGCGGAGAGCGTATGAGTGCCGACGACTGGAAAGATGCCGGGGCTGGTTTGAGTTCCGGTGTAGACCTCGACGGAACCCTCCGCGGTCACCGTATAGGTCCCGAGCAGGGCCCCATCCAGCATCAAATTCACGGTTCCCGTTGGAATCCCTTGCCCACTGGCACCCACCACGTTGGCGCGTAAAAGGATATCGTCGCCATAGGCTGAGGTCGCAGTGGAAGCAAAACCGGATCCGTAGTTGCCAAGGAACTGTGCGGTCGTCGTGCTGCTCTCGGGCGAGATGGTTAGCGCGATGTTGGACGAATCGCTTGTGTTGTAGCTTCCGTCCCCGGCGTAGTGGGCATGAATGGTGATGCTTCCCCCAGGCAGGCTGGTCAAGCTTGCCGAGAAACTTCCCGCGGTGAGAGCGAATGGACCAAAGGATTGGCCGGTGCTGGCATCAATCGAAACCTGCCCTGAGGGGGTTCCGCTCCCCGACGCTGCGGCAACGGTTCCGGTGACAGTGATCTTCGTTCCATGCGTTAGTTGACGTGGGAGTGGCCGTCGCCGTCGTTGTGCTGCCCGCAAGCGAGATGCTTCCCCAATTGGAGATCAGGTTCGCTCCGTCGACCGACCCCAGACCCGAGGCCATGTCGTAGCCCACACCGGCCGAATAACCGTTCTCAAGGCCAGTGGTTGAAGAGGAGGTTGAAGAGCAGTTCAGGGATCCACCCGTGCAGGGAACAGCGTTGGAACCGGTGGTCACGTCGTGGAAGATGCAGGTGCCACGCGTCGTGGGATCGGTCTGGCTGAGCGAGGAGCAACTACCGGCGGGCTGAGTATTGGCAAGCTGATAGAGCTTGTAGTTCAGCAGGCCCTGGGCGCCGTACTTCTGAGTCAGCAGACCCACCAGTCCCGCAAAGAGTGGGCTCGCGGCGGACGTTCCGCCGATGGCGGTCGCTTGGTAGATGTCATAGCCCCCGCTCGAGTTCGGTGCGTACTGGCAACTGCCCCCCTGGCAGATGATGTAAGGGATGCTCCCCCCGGCGGCGGCGAAAGCAACATCAGGATTGTCGCGCGCACCATCTGCCGGCACCCCGGTACCCGACTGCCAGGACGGCTTGGGATAGAAAGCCGTGCATGAGTAGGTGGTCGTCCCATTGGTGGTTGTGGAAGTGGACGCTGTGCAGGAGCTGGGGCCTCCACTCCCGGCGTAATTCAGGTCGTATGCAGACCTTGGCGTGGAGACGTATGCGCTGCAGTTGCCATACAGGACGATGGGTTTCGTTGGGTCACAGGACTCGTTCCAAACTTTCTCGGGTGCATACCCTAGAGCGCTGGTCAGGTTCGGTGTGTTGGTCAAACTCCAGTAGGGAGGTCCGATGGCTGTGCCGTCGAACATCAAGCCGCCAACGGAGGTGTTGTAGGGGGTCGATCCAATTCCGTTGACCTGAATGCCACCGGAAGCCGTGACATAGGCCGTCGCGTCGCAGCCGGCAGAACCGGTGTCGCCGGCTGAGATCAGTACTGAAATTCCCTCTGCCGCGGCTTGCTGCCAAAGCTTGTTATAGAACGCGTTACCTGCGGTTCCCAGCTGCGGCTCGCACTCGCCATAGCTCTCCGAGATGATGGGAGCTACAAGATTGTCCACGGCGTAGGTGGCCGCCAGGTCGACTCCGTCGGCCGTATCGGTGGATTGCGCCGTGACGAATTTGATTGTGGCGTTGGGCGCGAGGGCGCCGGCATATTCTATGTCCAACGCGGATTCGGTTTCGTCATTAGCGACCAGACCAGGGTCCGGTCCGACGAGAATGATCTGCGGATCCTTGGCCGGAAGCTGGAAGATTGTGCGGAAGGCCTCCATATCCGCCAACTCGACGTTGGAGCGCCCAATGATGGCGATGGAGGTGCCGGTGCCATCGGTTCCGCCTTTGTTCAAGGTCGCGGTATCGTAGATGATCTGCAGGTCGCCGGGCGTGAGCGTTTGAAGTCCATTGGCCTGAACCGCCATGGGTGTCGCGATTTGAGAAGCATTAGCCTTCACCCCTGTGACGAAGGCCTTCTGCCCCGCTTTCTGCGAGATGATTCTTTGGCTCGTAATCGGCGTCTTCTTGAGGAAGTTGTTGAGACGCACGACGCCCTTGACGACGGACGACAGAGCGGCAGGAATCGAGATGTCGGTGGCGTTTGCGATGTGTGATTGGCCATTCAGTGAGTAAGAGTGAATTGATGTATGAAAAGCTTTCTGCACGGTCGAAACGGAGCCGGAGAAGTCGATCCATCCACCGCTAGCGGCAATGCTGTTCACGACAAAACCCTGGTCCGTGAGCCACGACGCGATGGCTTGCCGGTCCGATACGCTTGGACCAAACTTGTCGCCAAACTCGGTGGCCGTAAGCCAGCGATGATAATTCGCCGACGCAGGGTTCTGCTGATCAATCAAGTACTGCTCGGCTGCGGCTACCTTGTCTTCCGAGGCATTAAGAACAAGCAGAATATGCTCCATCGGCTTGTCCGGGGAGACGGTTCCGAGATCGGCTGCCTGTGCAAGCATCGGAGAGGTTGAGTGTGACAACACGACCGTGGCCGCGGGATCGATCGCACCGCGTATCTGCGAAGGAGAGACTTTGGACGCTGTGTTGCTTTGAGATTTCGCGCCAATGTAGCTGAAGTCCAACATAAAACCGCACTGAGACAAACGACACAGCCTCTTAAAAAACGCACCAGTATCCCTCCGTAAAACAGATAGAAAGTTGCGACGATGAATACCGGACGGTCACTGGAAACCCCGTGAACGCCGCTGAAATGAGTGATGAGACAATAAACGTAACAAAAGTGGGCATGGATTTCTATAGCGAGATGACGGAAACTATGGCACAACTCCTTCATTCATTAGGAAGAAACTGCAGTAATATATGAGAACTTAAGGATCTTTTGATGAATGCGACTAGGCTGGATGCAATCGACCATCGGATTATCGAAGAACTACAGAGGGACGCGCGCCTCCCCTTTGCCGAGCTTGGCAGACGGATTCGTCTCTCCACGCCTTCCGTGTCCGAGCGTGTCAAGAAGATGGAAGAATCAGGCGTGATCGCGGGATACCACGCAGAAGTTCGGCCTGAAAAAGTGGGCCTCTCGATGACCGCATTTGTAAAGGTCAGCGTCGCTGGAGACCGCCTCGCACGATTCGCGAAGCTCGTCATGGAAGTACCCGAGATCCTGGAGTGCCATCGCGTGACGGGGAATGAGTCGTACATTATCCATGTAGCGGTGGAAAATGCCGCTCACTTGGAAGAAGTCATCGATTCACTCATGCCGTATGTTTCAACTAACACCTCGATGGTGTTGGCGTCACCCATATCGTGGAGTCCCGTCAGACCGAGAATCAAGAGACAAGGCAAAACGTCGAAACATTCTCATCCGTAGAGCGATAAGGAGCTTCTGCACAGGCTTAGCAGCCAGATGCAGGTTCACAGCGTCGAGCATCGCACCGCCAAGGTCATGCTTTTCAAGCAGATGGCGGAAGCGCGGCAAGGTCGTTTCATCCGGCGCCGGAGCCACGCCCAGGTCGACGCCAGCGAACCACCGCAGCGGCGCGGACTCGTAAAACGCCTCTTCAACGCCAGGGTCGGACCAGTTGAACCACTGCTGCATGAAGTAGGTCCGTAGCATGATCGCAAGCCCAACAGGACGGCGGCCGTTGCCCGCCTTCGGGTCGTGTGGCTCGACCAGAGCCTGTAACTCGGACCCATGGAACGACCACTTGGCTATTTTTGCCCAACGCCTCGAAAAGGTAAAAATCGGTGGTCCTGGGGTCTTTGGAACAATTGGACGGAAAGTCTCCTTGAGCATTTCGATCTGTCGGATCGCGTAGGGGTCGGATCCCTCCTCTTGCAACGATGTCCGGCATGACGAAGGAGTAGCGGCCGAGCATATTGATGTGATCGTGGATCAGGGGAGAGAGGCGGGCCACGTCCTCGTCGCGCACCTCGAAGCCCTCTTTTCGCAGTTGATCAAGCGCGGCTTCGATATAGTTGGTGTTCCAGAGGACGATCATAGTGACGACGAGGCCGAGGGCTCCGAGCTGGTCTTCCTGCCCTTCGCACAGCGCTGGCGCAGCGCATCCACCATCCCCTTTTTCGGCACTAGCTTCAACCCGAGTTGCTCCTGCACGGCACTAAACAACATTGGGGGCGTATCCGCATCCGATGCCTGGGTGTCATTTTGGAGCCATCGAAGGGTGAAGTCATAGGAACCCTTCAGGCCGGTCTCATCCACAACAGGCCGATCTGTGACGCTTTGCATGCCAAGCGCAAATTCCGACATTTGGTTGTTTGTGAACTTTGCATCCACCTGTTTGCCATCGGTATTCCACGTCTCATCCGGGCTCCCTAAACTAGCCGCCGCTTTGCTCACTGCCAGCTTCGGGCCTCCCTTCGCAATGGTGACTGCGTAGTAGGCCAATTCCCGCTGCTCATGATGGAAGGTGAGTTGAAAGCGTTCTGCCATCAGCTTTCGAGAGCCCTGTACAAATAGACCTATTTGCCGCGGACCTTCACGTATGTCTCGTCGACCCGCCAACTCGTTGAACGCGGGCGGAGCCACTGCCAGCGCAGCCGCTTCTCAATCTCCGGCGCGTACTTCTGAACCCAACCGTAGATCGTGGAATGATCGACGCCTACGCCGCGCTCGCTCATCATCTGCTCAAGATCACGGTAGCTTATCCCATACCGGCAGTACCAGCGCACCGCCCAGAGGATGATCTCGCCTTCAAACTGACGCCTCTTGAACTCTGACATGACCAGATGCCTCCGCGCTCAGCCCATTTTGACCTCGCCTCCGCAGGGTTGTAACAGAGCCCTCGATAGATGTTCATGGTTCGCTTCACCTCATCCCTGTCCTTCGAGCGAGAAGCTCATTGCCGCTGAATC
>CAZZZP010000057.1:0-27764 GCA_964658635.1 Lichenicola sp.
CCCCAGCACCAGATCCAGCACCAGCCCCGAGCGAGCTCATCGCCCGCGTCAGCTCGCTCTCCATCACATCCATCAGCACCGGGTCGTTCGCACGTGCAGCCGCAGCCGTCGCACTGGCACCCTTCGCCGCATCCGGTTGATCGCTCTTATCCGTCGCAGCGCCCTTACCGCCCGGCCCACCCAACGCACCTGCCGCGGCGAGCGCAGGCACCAACAAAGAACCCAGAAAGAATCCACGCTTAGCGCCCATCACCACGAAACCCATCCTTGCTTCAAACTCTGAAGCCGAGTCTATCCGAAACCCGGACCATCCTTATTGGACGAATCCCACACCAACCCGCTCATGGCCCCAGCAGCGCCCCACCCGCTCGGCCGCCGACCTCGAAACCTTCCAGCGCCACCTCCTCGCCTCTCAGCCCACCACGCCCTCCCAGCAGATCCTCCACGGCGAGTCCTGCAAGCATTTCAACCTGCTCGTCGAAGCCCGTAGCTCCCGCCTCGACCGCATCAACGCCTCCCTCCCAGCCTCCCTCTGCATCCTCCCTCTGGACCCTCGTCCTTCTCGGCGCGCTCATCAGCATCGCCGTCACCTTCTTCGATATCCCCAGCCTGTCCATGCATCTCGTCATGACCTGCTTCATCTCCGGCCTCCTCGGCGTGCGCATCTTCCTCGTCGGCACCCTCGACAACCCCTCGAATACGTCTACCAGCAGTGGACTGCCCACTGGAACCGCCTTGCCCAACCTCACCGCGGCAAGGCACAATCACCCCATGCCTCAAATCAAAACCGTCATCGCCTCGCCCGACGCTCCCGCCGCTATCGGCCCCTACTCGCAGGCCATCCGCGTCGGCGACACGGTCTATACCTCCGGCCAGATCCCGCTCGACCCCGAAACCGGCAGCTTCGTCCCCGGCGGCATCACCGAGCAGACCACACAGGTTCTCGAAAACCTCAAAGCCGTCCTCGCCCAGGCCAATCTCACCCTCGCCGACACCATCAAAACCACCGTCTTCCTCAAGTCCATGGGTGACTTCGCCGCCATGAACGACGTCTACGCACACTACTTCGCGCCTGAAGGCGTCATCCCCCCCGCCCGCTCCACCGTCCAGGTCGCCGCGCTCCCCAAGGACGCACTCGTAGAGATCGAACTCATCGCCCGGGACCCCGCCTAGGCTGCCTCTCCGCTTCACCCCATAGGCTCCCCATGATCCGCCGCACCAAAAATGTCCTCATCCCCGTGCTGCTCTTCAGTGCCATCGCCATCGTCTGCGCGAATACATGGTTCGCCATGCGCGCGCTCACAACCCTCGACTCCAGCCAGTTCTGGGTCGAGCACACCTGGCAGGTCATCAACCAGGTCGAGCGCATCATGAGCTCCGCCAAGGACGCAGAAACCGGCGCCCGAGGCTACCTCATCACCGCCGACGCAGCCTACCTCACGCCCTTCACCACGGGCAGCGCCGAACTCCCCGGCGAGCTCGACGCCTTCGGCCAACTCACCAGGGACAACGACACCCAGGTCCGCCAGCTCGCCGAAATGCGCGCCGTCCTCGCCGAACGCCTCGCCCTCCTCCAGCAGGGCGTCGATCTCCGCCGCACGGGCCGGTCCGACGACTTGCACGCGCTCGTCCTCAGCGGCACCGGCAAAACCCAGATGGACCACCTCCGCAGCACCGCCGATGCCATGGAGACCGAGGAGCATCGCCTCCTGGTCCTCCGCACCGCCGACCAGCGCGACGCCGCACGCCGCGCACGCGAAACCCTCTTCTTCGCCAGCGCCCTCGACCTCCTCCTCATCATCTTCATGTTCCGCTTCTTCAGCCGCGAGCGCAGCCTCCGTCTCCTTTCAGAAGAGACCGCCGCCTCCCTCGCCATCGCCCGCATAGAGGTCGAACGCAAGGCCGCCGAAGTCCACGAACTCAACGTCACCCTCGAGGAGCGCGTTCGCCAGCGCACCGCCGAACTCGAAGCCACCAACCGCGAGCTCGAAGCCTTCTCCTACTCCGTCTCGCACGACCTCCGCGCCCCCCTCCGCACCATCGACGGCTTCTCCCTCGCCCTCGAAGAGGACTACACCGAGGCCGTCGACGCCACCGGACGAGACTACATCCACCGCGTCCGCACCGGCGTCCAGCGCATGGGCCAACTCATCGACGCCCTCCTCCAGCTCTCCCGCATCACCCGCGCCGAGATCACCCGTGAGCCCGTCGACATGTCCGCCATGGCCACCAGCGTCGCCAATAACCTCCGCGACGAATACCCCGGCCGAAACCTCAACATCACCATCGAACCCGGCATGCTCGCCGACGCCGACCCCAAACTCCTCCGCGTCGCGCTCGAAAATCTCCTCGGCAACGCCGCCAAGTTCACCTCCAAACTCGATAAACCCGAAATCCACTTCGGCCACGACCAGGAGAAGCAGGCCTTCTACATCCGCGACAACGGCGCCGGCTTCGACATGTACTATGCCGACAAGCTCTTCAACGCCTTCAACCGCCTCCACGGAGACAAAGACTTCAAAGGCTCAGGCATCGGCCTCGCCACCGTCGCACGCGTCATCCGCCGCCACCATGGCCGCATCTGGGCCCAGGCCGAAGTCGATCATGGCGCGACCTTTTACTTCACAGTAGGATAAGACCGAAGCCACCACTCCCCAACCCAGCAGCGAAACAGGTCCAGCGATGCCAGAAGACGCCAAGATGATCCTCCTCGTAGAAGACGACCCCGACCACGAACTCCTCACCATCCGCGCCCTCAAGCGCTCCAACATCGGCAACGATGTCCGCGTCGCCCGCGACGGAGAAGAGGCCATCAACATGCTCTTCGGCGAAAACCCCATCCACCCCCAGGTCATCCTCCTCGACCTCAAGCTCCCCAAGATCGACGGCCTCGAAGTCCTTCGCCGCCTCCGCGAAAGCCCCAGCACACGCATGCTCCCCATCGTCGTCCTCACCTCCTCCGACGAAGAGCGTGACCTCGTCCGCAGCTACCAGCTCGGCGTCAACAGCTACATCCGCAAGCCTGTAAACTTCAACGACTTCGCCGAGGCCACCCGCCAGCTCGGCATGTATTGGCTGGTGCTCAACGCATGTCCGCCACAGGTCTAGGCATCCACAATCGAAGCCTGAATCAATCCGAACGCAAGCCTCTCAGGGTGCTCCTCATCGAGGACAACCCCGATGACGCCTTCCTGCTCGCCCGTCACCTCGGCAAAAACGGCTTCGCCGCGGAGATCCGCCGCGTCGAAACCGCCGCCGAGATGCTCCAGGCGCTCAACGAGCAGCCCCTCCCCCAGCTCGTCCTCGCCGACTATAACCTCCCCAACTTCAGCGGTCCCGCCGCCCTCCAGATCCTCAAATCCAGCTCCTTCGACATCCCCTTCATCATGCTCTCCGGGGCCATGGACGAGACCACCGCCGTAGATTCCATGCGCGCCGGCGCCCAGGATTACGTCACCAAGCAGAACCTCTCCCGCCTCGTCCCCGCCGTCGAACGCGAACTCAAGGAAGCCGAAGACCGGCGCAAGAAACTCGCCGCCGAGCTCGCCCTCCAGGCCTCCGAAGACCGCTTCCACCGCCTCGTCGAGGCCATGCCCCTCAGCCTCCTCATCTCGGATGCGACCGGAGCCATCACCTACACCAACCAGGCCGCCAACAGTCTCTTCAAGCTCTCCGCCAACTCCTCCGGCATACGTCTTGACCAGCTCTGCCCCGAACTCAAACTCGACGAAGTCTTCAACGCCATCCAGCCCAGGCTCGAACCCTTTGAAGCCACCTGCCTCACCACGGCCGGCCATCCCGTCACCGTGCTCGTAGGCGTCGCCATCCTCAACCCCGGCGCCCCGCCCCGCCTGCGCCAGCTCGCCGCCTTCCTCGCAGACCTCAGCCTGCAGAAGAAAAGCGAAGAGCTCCTCCGCCGCACCGAGAAACTCGCCGTCGCCGGCCGCCTCGCAGCCTCCATCGCACACGAGATCAACAACCCCCTCGAGGCCGTCACCAATCTCCTCTACCTCATCGGCAGCACCCCCCTCCAGCCAGACGCAAAGGATTACCTCGACCAGGCTCAGCACGAGCTCAGCCGCATCGCCCAGATCGCCGTCCAGACCCTACGCTTCCATCGCCAGTCCACCCGCCGCACCCAGGCCGACCTCGCCGCGATCACCGAAGGCGTCCTGCCCCTCTTCGCCTCCCGCATGCGCCTCCTCCAGGCCACCGTCGACCGCCGCTTCCGCCCCGCGCCCCTTGCTCTCATCTACGACGGAGAAATCCGCCAGGTCGTCGCCAACCTCGTAGGCAACGCCATCGACGCTCTCGGCGAAGGCGGCAAAATCCGCCTCCGCATCAACCCCTCGCATCACCCGCGCACCGGGCACCCCGGCGTCGCGCTCACCGTCGCAGACACCGGCCACGGCATGTCCGCCGCAACCCTCGCGCGCATCTTCGAACCCTTCTTCTCTACCCGGGGAGCCACCGGCACAGGCCTTGGACTCTGGGTCTCGCTCGAAATCGTCGAAAAGCACGGCGGCACCCTCCGCGTCCGCAGCCGTGAACGCTCGCCGCGACACCCCGGAGGCACCGTCTTCCGCTTCTTCCTCCCCACAGGACAGTTCAACGACCCCGCAGACTGATGTTTTGCTCTTCCAGCCAGAAAATGGTTGCTCTTCCAGCCAGAAACCTTCGTGTTATTGATTTACACCTTTCGCTTCGCCACTCTTGACTTCACCAAAGATTGGGCCAAGATCAAACCAGGGCTCCGCTCCCGGCGCATCCATAGAGCTTCCAAAGGCAGGAGAGAACGTTGCAGGACTCACTCGTTGACATTGTTTCGCTCGCGCTTCTGGTCGCTTTTTTCGGAATCCAGCAGCGAAACCGGCCCCAGGCATACTTCCGCTTCTGGTTCGCGGCATGGATCTTGGTCCTCGTCAGCCTCCTCGCCGGTGCGCTTCCCACCTCCCACTTCCCCGGTGTCCTCGCCGCGCGTGAGCTCATCCGCATCGACGCCCTCTTCCTCGCCGGCTTCTCCTTCGTCCTCTCCTTCGTAGCCCGCGACGAAAGCGTCCTGCTCACCACCTTGATGGGCCTGCTCCCCGTTGTCCCCATCTGCACCACCATCAGCGTCGCACATCGCGCAGACTCACCCGTCTGGCTCTTGTGGGGTCTCATCCTGCTCAGCGAGTTCGCCGCGGCCCACATCATCTCCAAGCTCGTTCCCGTCTTCTGGAGATGGCGCCGCATCTGTCTCACCCTTGTCTGCTTCGCCTCAGGCGCCGCCCTGCTCTTCTTCGCAACCCTCCACGATCATGCCATCCTCGTCCCCCAGTGCATCCTCGCCCAGGTCTTCGCGTGTGCCAGCATCCTCTATGCCGGATCAACCGACTGGCGATCCCCGGAATGGTTGGCAGGGGTCATCGGCTTCGCCCTCTGGGCCGTCTCCAGCCTCATCCCGGAACACCCCATCTACACCCATCAGATCGTCCCCACCCTCTGGCAGCTCTGGAACCTGCCAAAATACGCCGTCGGCTTCTCCATGACGCTGCGCATCTTCGAGGGCGGACGCAACGACCTCGTCCGGCTCGCCCAGCGCTACAAGGTCCTCTACGAAGACTTCCGCATTCTCTACGAGAACCACCCTCTCCCCATGTGGATCTACGACGGAAACAGCGGACGCTTCCTCTCCGTCAACACCTCCGCCTGCGCCAGCTACGGCTACACCCAGGCCGAGTTCCTCGACATGAAGATCGACAGCATCGCGCTGCCCGACATGGTACCCGCCTCGCTCGCCCAGCCCCCCGCAGGCGCACACCCCGGAGCCTCCCGCCATGCGCATCACCGCCGCAAGGACGGATCCATCCTCGCCACCGAACTCGCAGAACACGAAATCCTCTTCCAGGGCCAGGAAGCCCGCTTCATGCTCGCCATGGACGTCACCGAGCGCGAGAAACTCAACCTCGAGCTCATCCACCAGGCCCGCCACGACGCACTCACCGGCCTCCCCAATCGCATCCTCCTCGACGACCGCATCGAACAATGCCTCCTCCGCAGCACCCGCGAGCACCGCAAAGCCGTCCTCTTCACCATCGATGCCGACCGCTTCAAGCTCATCAACGACTCCTTCGGACACCTCGTCGGCGACGAGTGCCTCAAAGAGATCGCAAACCGGCTCCGCAGCCGCATCCGCTCCGTCGACACCATCGCACGCACCGGCGGCGAGGAGTTCACCGCCATCATCGGTGGCCTCCAGACCATGGAAGACGCCGAGAAGATCGCATCCATGTTCGTCCACCTCTTCGACACCCCGCTCGCTCTCTCCAACCAGGAGCTCAAAGTCTCCATCAGCGTCGGCGGATCCATCTACCCCGACGACACCGAAGACCCGCTCATCCTCCGCCGCAAATCCGACCAGGCCCTCTACCACGCCAAGCGAATGGGCCGGAATCGATTCGCCTTCGCGTCAGCCGATGTCTGCGCCTTCTTCGACCAGGGCATCGCCATCGAAGTCGCACTCCGCAATGCCCTCAAGGACGACGGCTTCGAGCTCTTCTTCCAGCCCATGTTCGACTCGAACGGCCGCGCCGTCCGCCTCGAAGCTCTCCTGCGCATGCGCTCCGTAGAAACCCTCGCCTTCGAGCCCTCCCTCTTCATCCCCGTCGCCGAAGAGTGCGGCCTCATCCTCCCCATCGGCGCATGGGTCATCGAAGAGGCCTGCCGGCATCTCGCTCGCTGGCGCCGAACCCTCGGAGACGAGATCGGCGTGGCAATCAACGTCTCCGGCAAGCAGCTCCTGCAGCGCGACTTCAACACCTTCGTCCACGAAACCCTCGCCAGGCACGGTCTCCCGCCCAACTCCATCGAGCTCGAGCTCACCGAAACCTCGCTCATGACCGAACCAATCCTCATGCGCGACTCCATGGCAGAGCTCGCCCAGACCGGCATCCAGTTCGCCATCGACGACTTCGGAACCGGCTACTCCTCGCTCGCACGCCTCGCCGATCTGCCCATCGCCCTGCTCAAGATCGACCGTTCCTTCATCACGCCGCTCGACCGCACCCAGCGCGCCAACGGCATCGTCACCGCCATCATCCAGATGGCCCAGACCCTCCAGGTCCGCGTCGTCGCAGAAGGCGTCGAAGACGAGGCGCAGCTCAACTCGCTCCTCCGCAAAGGATGCGATCTCTTCCAGGGTTTCTACCTGTCCAGGCCCATGTCAGCCGGAGAGATGAACTCAGCCATCGAGGAGCGCAACCCCATCCTCTTCGCTCATCCGCGCTTCTCCAACAGCCGGATCGCCGTCAGCAAGCGCGTCCGGCTCGCAGCGACTCAGTTACCCGCCTTCGCCGGAGCCGAGGGCGGCACATAAGCCGGAGGTGGAGTCTTTCCCTCAGCCACCAGCGCCCCATCGATCATCCGGAACACATCCACCAGCGGATACGCGCCCTCAAGCTTCTCGCCATTGATAAACAGCACCGGCGTCGCCTCGATCCCCAGCGACTCGCCCTGCTTTACCGAAGCCTTCACCTCGGCGTCATCCTGCTTCTTCAGACACGCATCGATCGTCTCCGGCTTCAGCCCGTCCTTCTTCGCCTCGTCCCGCGCTAACTGGTCCAACTGATCGTTCGCCTTCGGCAGGCTGTGCTCCGGCCCGCCAAGCTCCCCCGCGTGCCCGTGAATGTAGTCCACCAGGTTCCAGTACCCCGCGCTGCTCTGCGCCCCAACACAGTTCGTGTCGATGGCCGCGCGCATCGCCCAGGGATGCTGCGAAAGCGGAAAATCCCGGTACACGATATGGACCTGGCTGCCATATCTGTCCGTCAGCGCCGGAAACAGCTGTGCATGCATCTTCGCGCAGTACGGGCACTCCAGATCGTCGAACATCACAATCTCGACCGGGGCCGCAGACGTCCCACCACGCGCCGGCCTTCCCTCCGCCGGCACCAGCGTCTTCGGATCCTGGCTGATGTCGTACTTGCTGAACTGCGCCAGCGTCTTGCCATCCTTCGACAGGAAGAACGAGATCGGCTTCGAAGCCTCGCCCTCACCCGAAGTAAACACCACATCCACCTGGTCGAACCCCGGAATGTCCGAAGGCTTCCGCGCACCGACCGCGATCTTGTAGTCCGGCGTCATCTTCGTTCGCTGCCGAATCAGCAGCTCCACCCGCCGCGCCAGGTCGGGCGACAACCGGTCCCCCGCAGGAGGAACCTGCCCATGGCATCCGGCAATAGTGAGAGACGAGACGAGAACCGCACCCAGCAGCGTTTGAGAAAGAATTCGCACGAAAACCATTATCTCACCGCACCCAGAACCTCTGAAGTCCTCCCGGCGATCCCCTGAAAGCAGCCCCGGCCAGCACACCACTCGGCCGCAGCTTGGTATTCTCGCTAGTCTGGCAAACATCGGCGGAACCACCACCATTGAGTCAGATACACAACCCCATAAAAAGAGTTGACTAACAAGCATCGAGCGGACTACAAAGTTGCTCGCAGTGCTTCACTCCGGAAGTTCCCCGTCTGGAAAGAAGTTAGGGAGACCACTCATGTATCTACTCACCAACCGCCTGCCCCTGTTGCTCGCATGTCTTTTCTTCTGGACCTTCCCCCGGCCATCCGCGCTTCACGCACACAGAAACGGCTAGGCAAACCGGCTCATCCGCTGCAGTCACACCCTGCCAGGGCCATCGCTCCCCATCCGGCCCTGACTACCGGCCTGACTCCCATCGCTGACTAACGGCATCACTCGCCGGCATCCGTCATGGACTCTGCTGAGCCGTACCTTCTTCCATCCCCAAACCGCTGCGACGTACACAGACGGTGCACGATCCCATGGGTGCGAAACCGATCTCGCCCCCCCCGGGAGCGGTTCAGTCGCTCGTGCGGGCAGCTATCCTCGAGCCGATCGAACGGAAACGGCTCGCGCCCCAAAACGCACTCCGAAAATCGTCAAACCGGCCCCAAACGCACTCCAGAAACAGGCACTTTCAAGCCCGTTTCAATCCGTTCTATCGCCCTTCAACGCTCTTGGCCGTGTCGATGCTTTGCCGGTTATTGACCCGCCGAACCCCTAAAAAAGCCGCTCCGCCCGCTTCAGATTTCCCGCGCTTCCAATATTCGCCAGCGTGAAGTTGAACCGGTAAGACCCTTCATTCCGCACCGAACCCAGCTCGAATTTCCTGTATTCCAACTGCAAACCACAGCAATTCCAGTTGTAATTCGCCTGCACCGTCGCATACTGCAGCAGCGCCGGATACACCGTATTCGTCGTCACATTGCCCGCCGCAGAGGTCTGCGTTCCCGTCGCCCCATACAAAGACTTCAGGTCCAGCCCGGTGTTGCCTGCAAGCGAAAGCCCCGGTTTGAAAGGACTTCCCCAACCCAGCAGCAAACGAAGCTGATCAAAATCAGACACCGCCGTCGTCACCCCGGTCACGCTCGAAGGCGTCGAACTCTCCGTGTAGAAACGTCCCGGAGCATCCAGACGCGCATAACTCAGCGCGCCAAACAACCCGTCCTGCGAGTGCAAATCCAGAAATACATTCGAGCTCGTAAACCGCTTCGCCCCCGTATCTGCATCGAAATCCCACTCAATATCCGTGTGCGCCGAACTCCGGAAACGCAGCCGTGAGATCAACGGAGAAATATTCCGCGGCTCCGTCAAAAAAGCCACACCCGAAAAATCAAGCGTCGTTTCAAAAATATTCCGCCGCCCATTCGCCACCGCACCACCAAAACTCGGATCAAAAAAATATTTCTGCGTCACACGCCACGAAATCATCTCGTCGTTCTCGCACGCATCTGTCGGCGTCACATCGCTGTGTCCTACAGCAGAAATCGTGGGGTCCGGATTCAGCCCTCCACCCAGTTCCGCAATATCCAGCTCAGGATTTGCCTCTGCAGCCGTCCCCGCCGAGGCGCCCACTTCAGGCGTGTCGATGGAACCCGCGCCAGCCGCGGCTCTTTGAGACCTGCCAAACCCGCACCTATCCCTCGATCCACGCCGCCGGAACAGCCGCTGAGTCAGCCCATACTCCAGCTCGTTCGTATTCGAAACAATATCGGTCGTATCGAATCGCAGCGTTCGCCCGAAGTCGTTCACACCCTTCGTCAGCCGGTAAGTCACCTCCGGCTCAACCGTATGCTTCAGCTCCTGACCAAGCACACCCTGCAGCTTCGCCGGCGCAAACGTCCTCTCCACCACCGGAGCCCGCCCCGAAAACGAGAACTCCACGTCCGACCGCGACAATGCAGCCAGGTTCTCCGTCGGACTCGGAAACCCGGGGTTATAAGACCGGCTGTAAGCCGTCTCCCGTACCGCCAAACCCGGCCTGAACCGCCACCCATCCGCTGAAAATGGAACCGCGACTCCAGGGTGCAGATCCACACGCTCCACAATCCCACCCGTCACAAAGTTCGGCTGGGTCCGTTTCAGTCCGGCAAGCGAACCCTCCAGGCTCCATTCAAGCGGCGTCCGGCCCAGCCTGTGCTCCGTCGAATCCACCAGCACCTCCGGCGCATGGAAGATCCTCACCTGCTGCTGCGGTGTCGAGCCCTGCCCAATCAGCTTGATCCCCTGATAGCGATCCACGAGCAGCGAATACGCCAGCCCGTTCGCACTGCGAGTCCCATAAAGCGTCGAAACAATATCCGAGTTCACCGCCTGGTTGAAGTTGTCCGTGAACGCCTCGCGATAGATATAGCTCGACAGGTATTCCACATCGCCCACCACCCGCGCAGACCGGGTAAAGTCATGCCTGAAATCCGCAATCAGGTCCTCACCGCCCTGGTTCGCCGCACCCGACCGCCGGTCCAGCAGCCCCGAGTACCGCACCTTCGCGAAATCCAGCCCCTGCCCTCGAAACCGGAAGCTCGCATCTTCCGCAAATCCGCGCAGCGAATAAAACTCCGAACCCACCGTCAGATCCATCGACGGCCCAAGCACCATGTAAATCTGCTCGCCCAGGATCAGACCCTTCGTCGTGCTCTGCCCAATCGTCGGAATCAGCACCCCCGACTCCCGCGTCGTCGCATCCACCGCATGCGTCACATAGGGCAGGTACACCAGCGGCATGCCCAGCAGGCGGAACACCGAGTTGTACCCCTTCGCCTGGTCGTTCGCCACCGAAAAATGCCCGGACGAAAGCAGCCAGTCCGGCTTCGGCAGCTGGCACGAAGTCACCGACCCGTCGTACAGGTCGTAGCTCGTCGGTCCAGTCCGCACCACCAGCCGGCCGCTGAACAGAAAGGGCGTCCCCGTCGAATAGACCCTCTGCGACCCCACCCTGGACGACATCCCCACCGAGCCCTTCACATCGAAGAACCGCCCCGTATCGTTCCGCAGATTCAGCGTCCCGTGGGAGGCCTCGATCCGCTCCCCGTTCGGCCCACCCGTCACCAGCAGGTGCCCCGTCGCAGTGACATCACCCGTGTTCGCATCGTATTCGACATGATCGGCCTGCAGCCGCCGGTCACCGTAATGAATATCGACCGCACCATCCAGCACTGCGACCTTGTCCCGTTCCGACTGCGTGTCAGAGTCGATCGTCACCCGTTCCCCGGCCGCGCCCGGAACCCTCACCTCGGCATCCGGAAACTGGCTCGAAAGAGGTCCTGCAGACTGCTCCTGCGGGCCCGCACTCCAGCCGTCTGAACTCGAGACTCCAACCCCGTTGCCCGGAGGTGCCTGACTCGTTATCTGCTGAGACCAACTCTGCGGATGTACAACCGTTAGCAGCGTGGTAACTATGAATAGGGCCGCTCCCCTGCGTATCCTGTTTCGGGAACGAATCGGACCGGCCGCACGCGCACCCGAACGCAGCTGCCGCTTCAGCAATCGGGCAAATTTTTCGTTAGGCGCGTTCGACACAACTCAAGGCTAAACGATTTCACCGAAGTCAGTTTTAGAGGTAGATTCCTATGGGCTCGGCACAGCTCGACATTCTGGCAATCGAACAGGCAGCCCAGTCGGCTGACTCCACCAGCCAGCACGCGTCCCCGGACCTCCGGCAACAGGCAGCCCAGCGTCTCGCCGCTCACCGCCAACGCCGCCGCACCGGCTCCCCCGAGACACCAGCTCCCAGCCAACCCCGGCAAGCACGTCCGAACCCCATCGCAACCGCCGTCGCCGAGCGTTACGCCCAGACCCCGAGCTACCGCGCCGTCCTCGCCGAGCAGGCCCAGCGAGCCATCGACGAGGCCGCACGGCAGGCGGAGGCCGCAGCCGCCGAAGCCGAAGTCGCCGCACGCAACGCCGAAGCCATCGCCGCCGTGCAGCACGAACTCCTCGCCGAACTCGACCTTTGGACCGCACCCCAGGAGTTCACCCCGGCTACCGCGCAAACCATCGTCCCGGCACCCACGCAGCTCATCCCCGTCGCTACCCCGCCCCCGCCCGCTCTCCTGCGCGACATCCCGCAGGCCAGCCTCACCGTCCGCCTCGACGACAACTTCACCAGGCCTCGCGTCAACGCCGCCGAAGCCAGCACCAACGCTGTCCCCCAGCCCAGCCCCCAGGACGCCGACGAAGCCCTCGCCCTCGACGACGAGATCGCCTTCCGTCAGGAGCCCGTCTCCGTTCGCCTCTCCGACCCCTTCACCATCGAGCCGCCCACCCCCCTGGCTGCCAACCTGCTCGAATTCCCCCGCCAACTCGTCGCCACCCGCAAAGCACGACCCCGCCTCGCCGAAGGTCCCCTCGCCGAAGAGCCCCCGCGCAACCCGCAGCTGCGCATCTTCGAAGTACAGCCCGAACAGGTCGCCACTACTCCCACGCCCTTCTCCGTCGCGCCCGAGTGGGCCAACATCCATCTCGATGCGCACGTAGCCAACCACCCCCACACCACGATCGAAGCCGCCGCCCACGCCCCGTCGGTCAACCTGCCCGTGCCTCAGACGGCGCCATTCAAACTTCGCGTCATGGCTGTAACGGTCGATCTCGTCCTGATCGCCTCGGCCTTTCTCGGCTTCGTGGCCATTGCCGCTCACATCGCCCAGGAGTTCCCCACCGGCATACCGGCCGCGATCATCACAGGCGTCGTTCTCCTCTGCCTGTACGCCCTCTACCAGGCGCTCTTCTTCACCCTCTCGGAGCAGACCCCCGGCATGCGCTACGCCCGCCTCGGCTTCTGCACCCTCGAGGATGACAACCCCACCCGCTCCGCCATCCGCCGCCGCTTCTTCGCCCTCGGCGTGGCCCTCTGCCCCATCGGCCTCGGTGTCTTCTGGGCCATCTTCGACGAAGACCGCCTCGGCTGGCACGACCGCATCTCCCGCATGTACCCCCGCGCCTACTAAAAGATTTCGCTCACCACGCAAAGCATTCACAAGTCACGAAGTGACCGCCCCGCGCGCTGCGGGCCCATCCGGCAGGATCAACCTGCCTGTCCGCATCGTCCCAAGCACACGCCACTCCACCCAAAACAAAACGTGGGCAGCAAACCCTGGCCAAAGCCAGAATTCACCACCCACATCTCGTTCTAAACCTTAAACCCTGTTCCCTGCCCTTAGAACTTCCCTGTCATTAGAACGTCGTACTGACCGTAATCCGGAACGTTTTCCGCGGCTCCCGCAGGTAGTAGTCCGCACCGTAGAACTGCAGAGCCTGCGCATACGAGTACTGGCCGGCCCCCGTCGTCGGGAAGAAGCTCTGGAACTCCTGCGGGCTCACCGCAAGCTTCTGCGGCACCGTCTCGTTCAGACGAAGCGGGTTATACGCATAGAAGATCCGGAACGGCGCGTTCACCACCGGCAGAATCACCTGCAGCTCGGCACCGGTCGACATACGCGGAACGAAGTTCGTCCCCGGCACATTCTTCAGGTACTCCGAGAAGTTCAACTGCTGCCCGCCGTAACACGATCCATTCACCACCACGGGACAGCCATAGCTCGGTGAAGACACGCTCGTGATACCCGCGATGCTCTCCCGCAGCTGGCCCGGCTCCAGGTTACCCGTCAGACCGAAGTCCGTGAAGAAGGCAAACGTCACTTGGTTCACGATCGGAATGCGATATTCCGCGTTCGCCGTCAACTGGGTGTCGCCACCCACCGAAACCAGGCGATAGATCGGCAGCGGAATCACGACATTGCCCAGGTTCGGATTGCTCGGGTTCCGCGGAACCAGCGTCCCATCAGGATTCGTCAGGTTGAACGAAACATTGTTCGGGATAAACGTGTACGGAGACGACGAACGGATATCGAATCCACGCACATCCGACTCGCCACCGCCATAAATACGTCCCTGCGGCGGAGCCACCTCGCCACCATACCCGGCCGTATGCGCAAGCTGCAGACGGTAACCGAGCACGTTGTGCCCTTCACGATTGATCTTCAGCCCCTTCATCGGGAAGAACTGGCGATACGCAATGGCCGGCGAATAATACTTCACGTTTCCGCCCACACCCGCCAGCTGCACCTGCGCGCTGAAATCCTTGCCGTTATGCGGTCCCACCGCCCGGTCGAGCGACGAGAACGTAAAAGTCGGCGTGATAATCGAAGAAATAATCCCGTTCAGCTGATTCTGCCCCGCCACACCCGAACGGAACGCAAGCGACTGGAAGACATTCAGCGTGTTCTGGTTGAACGTCGTCACCGACGCGCGCGAAAGCGAGTACGAAGCACCCACACGCGTCACACCGGTCCGCGAAAACAGGTGGCGCAGCGGCTCAGACAACGAAAGTGTCAGACCCGTCGTCGCCGTGTTGTAGTTCGTAAACTGAGAGTTCTGCGCGTTCGTCAGGTTCGCGGCCTGGGTCGAACCCGTCGCGCTGTACGCCTTCGCCGGGTTGTAGTCGTACTTGTTCGTAAACACCTGCAGCCCCAGCGAGATTGGCTTGTTCCGCAGGTACGGCTCCGTGAATCCGAAGCTCACCGTGCGCGAAAGATCTCCGATATTCGCAACTGCCGAAAGCGTTTCGCCAAGACCCAGAAAATTGTTCGTCTCGTAGTTCAACCCGATAAACGTTCCCGAAAGTCCCGAAATACCGCCGTTCAGACCGATCGAGTTCTTGCCCTTCTCCTTCAGCTTCAGCAGCAGGTCGACCGTGCCGTCATCCGCATTCTGCCGCGACTCCGAATCCTGCTCCGCCTTCAGCGTCTCGAAGTAGTTCAGCTGGTTCAAACGCAGCAGGGACAGGTCCCACAGCTGCGAGTTATAAAGTCCACCCTCTTCCAGCAGAAGCTCGCGCCGGATCACCTTGTCGCGCGTAATCGTGTTCCCCTGGAACTCGATCCGGCCTACATGGAACTGCTTGCCCTCCTCGCAGTCAATATCGAGAAAGATCTGCTTCTTCGCCTCATCGATCCGCGGCGTAGGCGAACCGACAAAGTTGATATAGCCCAGCTGCCCATACTGCTTCCGCAGCTGCTCCAGGCCCTTGCTGAAAACGGTCGCGTTGAAATAATCGCCGTCCTTCAGCGCAAACTGCGCCCGCAGCGCGCGCGTATTCTGCACCGCCTTGTTATTTGAGAACGTGATCCCGCCCAGCCTGTATCGCGAACCCTCTTCCACCGGGATCAGGATGTCGATCTTCTTGCCGTGCGTCGGACGCAGCGTAAACGGATTGATCCCGTTCGTGTCGCGTGTCTTCGTCTTCGGTTCCGAGGTCAACGCCTTGAAGTAGCCGCGATCGCGATATGCCTGCCGCACACGCTCCGCATCCTCGTCCAGCTTCGACGCGTCGAATGTACGCGCCAGCAGATTCTCAAGAATAATCGAATGCGGAATTCCGATCGGCTTCGAGTTCACCATCGCCGTCCGCAGCGTGCGGTCCGAAAGATTCTGATTGCCGTCGAACAGGATCTTGCCGACCTTGACCGTCGGCCCTTCCTTGATCGCAAACGTCACCGAAACCGACGCCGGCGGAATCGTCTTCACTTCCGTCCGCACCGTCGCAAACTGGTGACCATGCTCGGCCAGCAGGTTCTTCAGCACCACCTCGGCACGCTTCACACGCGTCGGATCGAACTGGCTCTCAACCGTCAGCCCGACTTTTTCCTTCTTGAACCGCTCGTCGATATCGGACAGCGTCACCGCATTGTTGCCTTTGTAGAGCAGCTCGCGGATCGTCGGCTTCTCGCGGACATACACCACCAGCTGCACGCACGAAGCAGTATTGACCTTCTCGATCCGGACATCTTCAAAGTAGCCGGTGTTCCACAGCGAGTTGAAATCGCGCTCTACGATAGCCGGGTCATACAGGTTGCCGGAACGCGAAAACAGTCGCGCAAGCACAGACTCCTTCGGAATCCTGCGGTTGCCGATCACCTCCGGCATGCAAAGCGTCTGCGCATTGCCGTACTGCGCCTGGTCCGCAGCGGCTTGAGCGGTCGGCGTCTCCGCAGCCGTCTGCGCAGCAGCCGAGGTCATCCCCCACGCACACGGCACCAGAGCCGTCACCGCAAGCAATGCCGACAGAGAGCTCGAAGCCCGGCGCCCCGGGAGGGTGGTTCTGTGCGCGGTAAGGGGCTCAATCCGGCTCCCCGTCGCGTTCCCGCACTTCGGGGACCGTTCGTTCACTTGGTTCTCGGTAAAGATACGCACACCCTCACAGCCTTTGGAGATCACATCCCGCACAGAATCGGTCCTGCACAACCCATATTCCACAATCCGGGAAAGCTCGATTATAGGTGACCGGGTGAGCAGTTGCGAAATTCCCGACGCCTAAAGAATCAGCCTGTACAGTCTTTCTCCAATCAGATACCGCTTGGACGACTCGCCAGCCGTTCCGTCACCCCGCCCGAAACCATTTCCGACAGCCCGTCCCTATTCCCGGACCACACGCGCAGAAATCTGCCCATGCGGCTCATCGGTCGGCACAAAGATCTCATTCGCATTCTCCTGGCCAAACTTCGACAGGTCCACCAGCAGGTTATGCCGGTTCGGCATCGTCAACGTCAGCTCCGATACCGCAGGCTCCAGCGCAAGCGCATCCTCCGCCATCTGGAACAGCGTCTGCTGCACCGAAAGGCTCTCATGCCGCGCAAAACTCGTCAGCAGGCCATCCATCAGCCGCTTCCGCGTAGCCGCATAATCGCTCAGCAGCTTCGTGTACTTCCACACGATCGTCGCCTCCGTCCCCAGCAACCGGTCCGCCGTCTCCGGCAGCGTCGTCCACTCGTCCCGCTTGAATCCCGTAAACGCCGACCTCGACGTCTTCAAAATCACCAGCCCCTTCACCCCGGACCGGATCACCGGAACCGCCCCCGGATACAGCTCCACATCCGTCGTCGACCGCTCCGGCCCACGCTGAAGAAACGCCGAACCGTCCGGTGTTCGCACATCCCCATCCACCGTCCGGATCCTTACCCACATCTTTTCCTCAATCGATACACGGACGTGCTCCACCTGCGGGTTCCGCTGCGTCACCAGCCGCGCCAGATCCTGCGCATACCCTTCCATCGTCGTCGCCGCACTCTCCCGCGCTACCGAGTACACCGTGTTCTTCATCGTGTCGGTCGCCATAATCCCGGCGTTATCGCCCTTCGTGAAGCATTCGGCAAAATCGCCCTGCAGATAAAGCCCGACCGTCCACTCGCGCACTTCGTGCTGATCGCCGTCGCGCGTCACCTTCATCAGCCGCACCCGCGACTTCCCGTAGTGGTTCTCCGCCAGTCTCGCCATCTACCCCCTCCTTGGTGCTCTCTTCGCTCCGCGCTCAGCTTCCCCGGTACGTCGTATAACCAAACGGGCTCAACAGCAGCGGAATGTGATAACTCCCACCCGCGGCTTTTACCTCAAACGTAATCGTCACCTCCGGATAAAGCGTGTGTCGCCCATCACACAGGAAGTAGGCGCCCGTCTGAAACGTCAGCCGGTACAGCCCCTCCTCGACAGCAGCAACCTCCAGCAAGCCCCGGCACCTGCCATCCGCATCCGTCTCCCCCAGCCCGCAGTTCTGCCAGCCCGCACCCACCTGGCGAGCCAGCGCAATCTCAACCCCAACCGCCGGCCGTCCCGCCGCCACATCCAGCACATGCGTCGATATCCCGCTCATCTTTCCTCCAGGAACCTACCCGTCAGCACCCAGCATCCGCCCCAGCCGCAGCTTCGTAATCGCCCACTGCTGCCGCGCCGCCTCCTGCAACTCCGCTTCCCGCGTATTCCCCAGCCGCTCCTCCAGCACACCCAACAACTCCGGCGCACTCCGCCCTCTGGCAAAAACGATATACATAAATCCGAATCGATGCTCATACGCCCGGTTTCCCTTCGCCAGCGCCTCCGCCACATCATCGAGCGAAGCCTGTGCCGCGCCCTGCTCCGCCGCGGACCACGAAGCAAACTGCGCCGTCGTCTCCACCGCCGCCTTCCGCTCCCCAATCCGCGGATGACACGCAAACGCCTTCAGCCACTCCGCCTCCGGCAGACCGAACCATACCGCCTCCGCCTCGACCATCCACTCCGCAAACCCCGCAAATGGCCGCCGCTCCACCAGCACCCGCACCCACTCCGGCGACCCGCAGCACGACCGCAGCACATCTCCCGCCGCCCTCCTGTCGCACCTGTTCCAACCCTCAAACCCCGAAGCCGATCCCACCAGCTGCCCCAGAAACTCCTCCAGCAGGTTCCCCGCCACCTGCGCCCTGTACTCCCCCGTCGAGCGCACATCATCGAGCGGCGCAATCTCCCCCATCAAACACTCTCGCGCTCCCGCCAGCTCCCCCACCCCACGCCCATTCAGATAAGCCTCCGTCGCCACGCACCGCAGCGGAGCAGACGAAACACTCGCCAGCCCGAGCCGCACCCCAGCCACCCGCCCGTCCACCACCGAACCCACCGCACCCAGAGCCACCTTCGAGATCGCCTGCGCGTTCCGCGGCCCAACCTTCCTCAAATACTCCACCCCATGCGTCCGCCCGCGCGGCAGATGCACCCCAAGCACAAGCTCGTCCTTCGCCAGCACCGACCTCTTGTACCCCGTATGAAACTCCGCATACGGCACCCGCCGAGAACCCCGCGCGCTCACCAGCTCCAGCTCCGCCTCATACGCCAGCAGCGCCGGTGGCGAATCCGCAGCCGGCGACCCGTTCACCACGTTCCCGCCCAGCGTCCCCCGGTTCTGGTTCGCAATCGAGCCCGTCCACCCCGCACTCCGCGCCAGCAAACGAAACTCCGCCGCCACCACCGCACTCCGCCGCAACTGCGTATAGGTCGTCCCCGCCCCGATGGAAACCCAATCCGCCGTCTCCCCGATCCCCACCAGCTCCGCCAACCCGAAAATATTCACCAGCTTCCGCGCCGCCAGCCTACCCGCCCCAAACTGCACCATCAGCTCGGTCCCGCCCGCAATCGGCATCCACGCCCCCGGCTCGGCCGCCATCAGCTCCAGCACGCCGCTTAGCGTGCCCGGCGAAACCAGCTCGTACTCCCCCGCCACCGACCTCAAGCCGAACCCTCCCGCCCCTTCGCTTCACCATCCGCGTACGCCAGCCGAACCGCGTCGAAGATCTTCATATACCCCGTACACCGGCAAAGATTCCCCGCCAGCCCCTCCCGCACCTCCTCCACGCTCGGGTGTGGATTCTTTCCCAGCAAATACACCGCCGCCATGCTCATCCCCGGCGTACAGATCCCGCACTGCGCCCCGCCATGCTTCAGAAAACTCTTCTGCACCGGGTGCAGCTCGCCACCCTTTGCCAGCCCCTCCACCGTCTCGATCCGCGCCCCCGCCACCTGCCCCACAGGCACCAGGCAACTGTTCACCAGTTCTCCATCCAGCAGCACCGAACACGCCCCGCACTCGCCCTCCCCGCACCCCTCCTTCGTCCCGGTAAGCCCAAGCTGATGCCGCAGACAATCCAGCAAACGCTCCATGGGAGCCGCCTCAAAGCTCACCGCCTCCCCATTCACCGTAACCTCAACCCTCATACCCCCACCAAATCCCTCTGTGCACCTCCGTGCACCCTCTGCGCCCTCTGTGTTCGTCCTTTGCCCTCAACCGCCGCAAACACATCCTCCGGCAACAAAGGCACCTCGCAAAAAGCAATCCCCGTAGCATCCTCAATCGCATTCAGAATCGCCGGCGCCGGCCCATCCATCGGCAGCTCCCCAATCCCCTTCGCCCCAAACGGCCCGTGCGCAAACGGCACCTCCGCAAAATGCGTATAGATCAACGGCAGATCCGCCGACGTCGGCATGATGTAGTTCGTCATCTGGTTATTCACCATCCGGCCGTCCTTCATCACCACCTTCTCGTACAGCGCATATCCGATCCCCTGCGCCACCCCACCCTCAATCTGCCCCGCCGCCAGGATCGGATGCAGCACCCGCCCCACCTCCTGCAGCGCATGAAACTCCTTCACCACCGGCGTATACGTCGTCATATCCACCTCCACCTCGGCCACATACACCGCCCACGCATACGTCGGATACGCCGCCCCCATGTACTTCACGTCGTCCCAGTAAATCGTTCCCGGAGCCACATACCGCTCGAAGCACTTCAACTCCCCCAGCGCCGCCACATACTCCCGCACCGCGCCGCACAACTCCGCAGTCGACCAGCTCGCACCCAGCAGACCCGCAGTCTTCAGCCGGTCCACCAGCGCATGCCCCGCCCGCTCCACCAGCTTGCCCACCACCATCGCCGTCCGCGAGGCCACCGTCGGCCCCGAGTTCGGCACCGCATCCGTATCCGGCGTCGCCACCTCAATGTCCGCGTAGTCCGCACCCATCGCCTCGGCCGCAATCTGCGCCAGGATCGTATTGGTCCCCTGCCCAAACTCCGTACTCGAAACCAGCACCCGCACCCGCCCCTCGGCCGTCCCCTCCAGCCCCACCAGCGAGTTCAGATAACGCTCCCCCGACCCCGTAAACCCCGCCCCATGCATGAACGCGGCAAACCCGATCCCTCGCTTCACCGCCGCACCCACATTCTCCCGCGCAAACCGCTCCTTCTTCTCATGAAACCCCGCCGCCGCCAGCGCCTGGTCCAGCAGCCCACCCAGGTCCACCCGATCCTCCAGCACCTGCCCCGTCGCCGTCGTCCCGCCTGTCGTCAGAAAGTTCCTGCGCCGCAGTTCCTCCGGCGTAAGCCCCACCACCTTCGCCACCTTCTCCATGTGCCGCTCGATCGCAAACAGGCTCTGCGGAGCCCCAAACCCGCGAAACGCCCCACTCGGCGGAGTATTCGTCGCCACCGCCTTCGACCGCACCCGCACCGCCGGCCACTGGTAAGGCCCCGCCGAATGGATCGTCGCCCGCGAGCACACCGTCGACGACAACGTCGCGTACGCCCCGCCGTCGATCGCTACCTCGATGTCGCACGCCAGCAGCTTCCCCTCTTTGCTCACCGCCGTCCGGTGCCTCGTCCGCGAAGGATGCCGCTTCGTCGTCGCCGCCATATCCTCCGCCCGGTCGTAGATCATCTTCACCGGCCGCCCCGCCTTCAGCGCAAGCAGCGCGCAATGCCCCGCCAGCACCGAAGGGTAATCCTCCTTGCCGCCAAACGCCCCACCCGTCTCCGTCTGCACCACCCGCACCTGCTCATCGCCCAGCCCGAACATCGCCTTCAGCGCACGGTGCACATAAAACGGACACTGCAGCGAACCCCACACCGTCACCTGCCCGGCCGTCGCCTCGGCAATCATCCCGTTCGTCTCGATATAGAGCTGCTCCTGCGCGCCCGTCCGGTACTCGCCTTCAACGATGAAGTCCGCCTCGGCAAACGCCGCCGCCACCTCGCCCCGCTCCAGGTGAAACCGCTTGAACGTATTCGCGCTCTCGCCCTCGCCCCACACCACGTGATCGAGCGTCTCACTTTCCTCGATCGTGAACACCGCCGGCTCCGGCTCATACTCGATCTCAACCGCCGCCACCGCCGCCGCCAGCCGCTCCCGATCCACGTGCGCCAGCAGCACAATCGGCTCCTCCGCATGGTTCACCCGGTCCACCGCAAGCAGCGGCTGATCCTCCAGGAACATCGTCACCATGTTGCGCCCAGGAAGATCCGCCGCCGTGGCGATCACATACTCAGCCCAATCCACCCCCGGCCCGAACCCGATCGCCTTGATCTTCCCCCGCGCAATCGTCGACCGCACCGTCGCCCCATGGAGCATCCCCGGCAACGTGATGTCGTCGACATACCTTGCCGCCCCGCACACCTTCCCCGGCCCTTCCTTGCGCTCGACGTTGGTCCCAACCACACGCTCAGTCGACATCGGATGCTCCCCTTCCAGCCCTGCACCCGGTATCCCGGGCGAAGCGGAAGAACCCCCTCAAAATTTGCTGGCCGTGGCGATACTCTACACCATCACCCCCTTGTCCTCATGCTTTGTCATCTTCCGCCCTTCCCACACTTCTTACCCTTTCCCGTACGCGGAGCATCTTTTCGCAGCGCCACCCATATCCTTCGACGCACCCACACCCACACTGCCGCTCAAACCGCCAAGCAGCCCAGAGAACGCGTCATCTTTCTGATCTCGACATCCTCCGGGAAGCGCTCAACGCCAGCCCGCAAAAACGTCTCCGCCTTCTGTCGCATACCAGAATGGAGATGAAGCGTAGCCGCTAGAACAAAATGAAACGCCGTAACGTTCTCGAGCGAAAGCCGGCGTTCGGCCGCTTCACACGCAGCCTTCGTCTTGCCGGCAAGAAACGCCACCGGAGCATAGATGTCGTACAGCTCCACCGCCTCTGGACGCCGATCCATCGCTTGCTCCACCTTCTCTAAACCAGACTCGCGTTCCCCAAGATGCACCTCGGCCGCACCCAGTTTGGCGAGCGTCAACGGAGAAGCATCGCCCCGTGCGATCGCCTCTACAAACGCGACGCGGGCTTTGGCGTGTTCCCCGTTCTGAAAAAAAAGGTCCCCAAGGCTGCTCGACGCCAGCGGATTCGCCTTATCGATCGCAAGCGACCGATTCAGATGAGTGAGCGCCTCCGCATGACGTCCCAGCCGCGTCAGGCATATCCCCGCATAAAGCCACGCCGAGGCCCTGCGCGCATCCAGGCCGATCGCCTTCATGAAATAAGGCAGCGCCGCCCTCGCATCTTTCGCATGGTCAAGCTCGGCCACGCCAGCTCCGAGATTGGCCTCATAACTCCTCTTCGCCCCGGCCACCTTCTTCAGCGCTAGCTCGTAGTAAAGCGTCTCCTTCCCCGCCCGCTTCTCCGTCGCATCTTCGACATAGCCGAAGTGATGAATCACAAACCCCGCAGCCTTGCGCGGCAGACGCATCGCAGCCAGGCGGTCAACCACCGACTCATGGACACAGTGCTCGAAGTAAACGCCAGGATTGCGACGGAACAGCCGTGTATTCGTGGTCGGGAAGTAAGCCGGAAAGCTGCTCGCCTCGGCCAGAAGTCCGGGGTTGAGCCTCGCCTGTTCGCCGCTCGAACGAAAGCCCGGGTCCATGACATAGTTCCACGCCGTGATGTCATATGCCGCAAAAGCAGGATCGCGCAACAGCGTGGCCATCTGCCGCCGCGCCTCGCCATCCAGCATCTCATCGGCATCCAGAAACAAAACCCAGTCGCCCTTTGCTTCCGCCAGAACAAAGTTGCGCGCCGCGGCAAAGTCATCCCGCCACGGAACTGAAATCATCCGCGCCCCAAACTGCTCCGCGATCTCGACTGTGCCGTCCGTCGATCCCGTGTCGCCGATCGTAATCAGGTCCGCGATACCTTCAACGCTCTTCAGGCAGCGCGCAAGCCCCACCGCGCCGTTCTTCACAATCATCTGCACTTCAAGCGTCGGCATAGAGGGAAGGTTCCGTCTTCGTTCTTCGCGATCTGACAAACGCGGGCAAGACCTGCCCAGACTCAGCCATATCGCGAGCACCTGTACAGACCCCTGAAGTGCTATAGACCCTGCCGGATACCTGTCCTCTGATAGGAGAGTCTGCAGTGATACCGGCCGAAGCCTGGCTCCCGTGTCTCGCAGACCAGAAGCAACAAGGCATGGCGAGGAACACCGCATGGCGAAGTTTCACATAGGCATCATCCGGCCCGACGGCTACCAGCACAGCGACTGCTTCCGCGAAGTCGCGGACAGCCTCCAGTCGGCGCTTCGCCAGCTCGGTCATGCTGTCGTCGTCGCCGAAAACTCCGTCGATGCCCAGGCCACCAGCATCGTGCTAGGCGCGCACCTGCTCACCCAACAGGAGATGGAGGCGCTGCCACCCTTGACCATCATCTACAACCTCGAGCAGCTTGGCGCAGCCGGTCTCCCCGCCTGGTACATGGCACTTGCTTCGCGCATGCGCATCTGGGACTACAGTCCACAACACATCGCTCTCTGGAATCAGGTCAACTGCCTTCAAGCACCCGTGCTCGTCGAGATCGGTTTCGCTCCCGAGCTTCGCCGCATCGTTACCTTGCCTGCACCGCAGATCGACGTGCTCTTCTACGGTTCGATCAATGAACGCCGTAGAAAAATCCTCGCCGGACTGCAGGCTGCTGGTCTAAAAGTCCACGTCGCCTTTGGCGTCTACGGCCGCGACAGGGACACACTCATCGCCCACTCCAAAGTAGTCCTCAACCTGCACGCGCATGAGACCAAGGTCTTCGAAATCGTTCGCGTCTCCTATCTCCTGGCCAACGCCAAAGCGGTCGTCACGGAGGACGCGCCCGACATCGGATCACTGCGCGATGCCATGGCCGTCTTCCCCTATGACGACCTGATCGCCGGTTGCATCGCGCTCGTCCAGGACGACGTGGCACGCCGCGAACAGGAGGCGCGTGGCTTCCGCATCTTCTCCACACGCAGCCAGGCCCGCATCCTTGAGAGAGTCGTCGGCCGCGCAGAAGCCGCGCAACCCCTCCCAGCAGCCTCGCAGGCCATCTCCGTCCCCGAGTTGCGCAAGCTCTATCTCGACATGGTGCAAAACTCCGTCATCAACACCATCTACGAGGACCCCAACAACGACCGTTGGCAGCCGCATGAGTTCAACAAAGACCTCCGCGAGCTCGGGCGCGACTGGCCCGTCCAGGCCCACAGCATGATCGGCAACCGGCGCATGGGCAATCTGCGCGAAATCGCCGAATGCATCCTGGAGTGCAATATCCCCGGCGACTTCATCGAGACCGGCGTCTGGCGCGGCGGTGCCTGCATCATGATGCGCGCCGTCCTCAAGGCCTACGGCGACACCCACCGCAAGGTCTTCGTCGCCGACTCCTTCTGCGGCCTGCCCGCTCCCAACCCTGAGATAGCGGCAGACGCTAAAGATCAGCACTACACCTTCTCCGAGCTCTTCGTCTCAAGCAATCAGGTTCGCGCAAACTTCTCGAAGTACGGCCTGCTCGACGCCCAGGTCTGCTTCCTCGAAGGCTGGTTCTCAGACACCCTGCCCACCGCACCCATTGACCAGATCGCCCTTCTCAGACTCGACGGCGACATGTACGAGTCCACCATCGACGCGCTCAACGCTCTCTTCGATCGTGTAACCCCCGGCGGCTTCGTCATCATCGACGACTACGGTGCCGTCGAAGGTTGTCAGCGTGCCATCCGCGACTTCCGCGCCGCCCGTGGCATCGATGACCCGCTCTACGACATCGACGGCTTCGGCGCTTTCTGGCGCAAATCCACCGCGCCCCCCGACCCCACCCAGAAACCCCACATCGAGGCAGCCGAAACAGCGCTGGTCACCCACTAGAGCAGATTAGCTGTGGGTGTACAGGGAGGTTCAGATATCGACGCCGCTCCGCCCCCTCGCGCACCAGGTCGATCACCCCGTTCGCCGCCTCAACCTCTTCATGCCCAGGCCACCTGCGCTCAAAATCAAGCAGCCGCGTGTAAAAGTCGAGCGACCGTTCCAGATCCCCACACCGCACCACCGGCACGATCCGCATCACGCCTCCACACCCACCAGATTCAAGCCCGGCTACCCCAGGCTCATCTCCCCCAGCACCCGCGCCAGCACCGCCACCCCTCGCCCGATATCCTCAGCCTTCGCAAACTCATCCGGCCGGTGGCTCACCCCACCCCGGCATGGGATAAAGATCATCGCCGCAGGCCCCAGCCGCGCCATAAACAGCGAGTCATGATAAGCCCGGCTCACCATCTTCTTCGCCGCCAGACCCTCCCCCGCACAAGCCGCTTCGATCGCCCCCACCAGCCCCCCGTCGCAAGCCGCCGGAGCATCCGCATTCAGCCACTCACGCTCAACCTTCACTCCACGCCGCGCCGCAATCTCATCGCACCCCCGCTCAATCGCCTCAAGCACACGATCCCGCCGCCCAAGCTCGATATCCCGCACATCCAGCGAAAGCCCAACCCGCGAAGGCACCGAGTTCACCGCGCCCGGAAACACCTCGCACATCCCCACCGTCGCCACCGTATCCACTGCACCTGTCGCCAGCGCCGCCCGCTCTACCGCCAGAATCACCTCCGACGCAGCCACCAGCGCATCATGCCGCACCGGCATCAGCATCGCCCCGGCGTGGCCACCCTCGCCCGTAATCGTAATCCGCAGGCTCGCCGGAGCCGCAATCGCCGTCACGATCCCGACCGGCACACCTTCCGCCTCTAAAAGCGGCCCCTGCTCGATATGCAGCTCCACAAAACCCGCATAGCTCCCCCGCTCAAGCCGCACCGACGCGAGCCCTCCACCGAATCCCGCCCGCTTCCGCACCTCGTCCAGCCCATGCCCATCCTTATCGCGCAGCCTGGCCGCATCCGCCGCCGAAAGCGTGCCCGACATCAGCCGGCTCCCCAGGCATCCAATCCCGAACCGAGTCGGCTCCTCGCTCGTAAACAGCACCACCTCGATCGCACGCCGCGGCTTGAATCCGCTCGCCTGCAAAGCCCGCACCGCCGCAATCCCCCCCAGCACCCCCACCGTACCGTCAAACATGCCCGCATTCGGAATCGCGTCGATATGCGACCCCGTCGCCACCGCCGGCAGTTCGGGCTCACTCCCCTCCCAGCGAAAGAACGTGTTCCCCACCGCGTCCGCCCGCACGCTCATGCCCGCCCCGTGCGCCAGTCCTTCCACGTAGTCACGCGCCTTCAGGTCGACCGGCGAGAACACCACCCGCGTCACCGGCACGCCATCCCCGTCCGGCGCAGCCGCCGCATCCGAGAACCCCGCCAGTTCGCACAACTCCATCACCAGCCGTTCCGTCTCTACGGCAATCCTCCCGGGCACAGTCATAGCCTTGGCCTCCGGTTCCAGTCTTTATAGATCAGGTACTTCGCCTGCCCGCCTTCATCGGCCTTGAACCACTGCGGGCAGTAAGGAGCCATCCAGATAAAATCCCCCTCCTGCACCTCGTGCCAGTCCTCGCCCAGCCTGTAAGGGCCGCTCCCTTCAAGCATCACCAGCCCATGCTCCATCACGTGCATCTCCACCTGCGCCAGGGCCGCACCCGCCTTGTACGTCATCGTGTTCACCGCAAAATCGTGTGCCAGGTTCGCCGGCAGCAGCGACCGCACCAGCACACCCTCATCCCCGCCCAGCGGAACGCCTTCAATCTCCACCTCGTTCCCCGCAAAAGCCTCCGGCCGCATCACCCCGTAAATCGCCTCGTACGGTTTTTCGATCACCGTAAGCTTCGTGCCCGGCTCGGCCGTCACGACGCCAAACGTACCCTCCGGCAGATACGCATACTCCCCCGGCCCCAGCACCCGCCGCGAGCCCCGCACCGCCACCCGCACCTCTCCCGCATGCACCCAGAAGAAACGTTGCGCCTCCACCGTCTCCAGGTGGCCGCCATCCGCAAACTCCGCCGTGTACTGCAGAAATTCCGCCCCCAGACGTGGTGAGCAATGGATCACCGCCGTCCCCCCCACAACCCCCGGCATAGGCGTCCGCACAAACGAATCCGGAGTATGCAGCATGTAT
>CAZZZP010000058.1:0-1815 GCA_964658635.1 Lichenicola sp.
CCAACAAAGTCTTAAACCAACCGAATACAGGATCGTATTTCAACAAGCTCCTAGGATTCGGTGAAGCAGTTGCTTTCTCAGACAGCAAGCTTACCCTATAGTTTGCGAGGGTTAGGTGAAGTCTTAGCCGCATGATTGAACCTGCTCGAAGCCTGAAACTGCGAATGGCTTTGTAAATTCCGGCCGAGACGGGACCTGGCGGCTCATGCCACCTTCCCGCGCATCTACACACGTGGCCCCTAAATCTCCGAATCTTCCATGCAGGCATATCCGAAGACTGCAGATCGCCAATGCGCGTTTTCAGCAGCCGGGCTGGGGATGTCCATTGGCCTGTTCTTATGATGGAGTGATATTGAGCGCGGTACTCCCAACAAGGAGGCCAGTGAGGAACTAAAACTCTGCCGCCGTGGAAGTGAGCTGTTCCTACGGATTCGCACCATAACGCAACCCGTCGATCAGGACATCCACCATCTTGCCCGCATAAGCGGGTTTTTCTCCATAGGGTCCGCGGCACATCGTAGCCACCGTCCATAAGAGTTCCTCTGCGTCAATATCGCTGCGGACGGCCTTAATAGCGGTGGCGCTATCGAGGAGCTTACGAAGTGCACCGCCCAGACGTTCCATCACGTATTCAGGCAGGGCTGCGTAGGCGGGATCGCCCGAGTGCAGTGCAGTCGCCAGGCCACGCTTCGCCCCAACAAAATCCATCAAGCGATGCAGCCAGCGCGCCAGCGCTTCCGCCGGTTCATATTCGCTTGCCAACACATCAGCGGCATCCGCGCAGCCTTCCACATGCGACTGCATGACCGCCACGATAAGGTCGGAGCGCTGCGGAAAATGGCGATACACGGTTCCCAGACCAACGCCCGCTCGCTCCGCAATCTCGCGCACAGGAGCATCCACGCCGGCCGTCGCGAAGATCTCGGCTGCAGCACTCAAAAGAGCGGCAAGGTTCTGCTTTGCATGCGCACGCACCGGCGGCAGCTTCGTTGCTGCGCTCTTCTTCGCCGCACGGGTAGACGGTGTTTTCACAATGCTTCCCTTGCTCGCGGAACAGTGTTCCGGTAATATCGGAACACTGTTCCGCTGTTCTTTGAGAATAGCAGGACAGTCCCAGGGAGGATACAAAATGTCAAATCAACGGATAGCTCTCGTCACCGGAGCCAATCAGGGAGTCGGATTCCAGGTCGCGAAGGAACTCGCCGCCAATGGCGTGACGGTTTATGTCGGGTCGCGCAATCTGGAGCGCGGCGAAGCTGCCGCGAAAGAGATCGGCAAAGGTGCGATCGCGCTGCAGATCGATGTCACCGATCAGGCTTCGATCCGCGCTGCGGCCGAGCGTATCCTCACGGAGTTTGGCCGCCTTGATCTGCTGGTCAACAACGCAGCTATCTCGAACACAAGCAGGGGCGACCGCTCGATCGAGGAGTTTTCCAAATTCACGCGAGCCAGCAAGATTTCTCTGGACGAGGTCCGCGCCATCTGGGAGACGAACGTCTTCGGTGCGCTTGCCGTGTATCAAGCCATGTTGCCACTCCTGCAGAAATCCGCGCACGCACACATCGTCAATGTCTCCAGCGGAGTAGGTTCTCTGACTACGAATGCGAATCCTGATTTCGAATATCGCAAGATGTACAGCCCTGGCTATGCGGCCTCGAAGACAGCTCTGAACGCCATCACGCTAGCCATGATGATTGAACTGGAAGGCAGCGGGATCAAGGTCAACCTCGTATCGCCAGGCTTCACCAAAACGAATCTCAACGGCTATGCCGGGCCGGAGTCGCTTGAGGAGGGTTCTCGCGAGGTTGTGCGAGT
>CAZZZP010000058.1:1825-26864 GCA_964658635.1 Lichenicola sp.
CTCGGACCGGATGGTCCCACAGGAACCTTCACTCGCTGGGAGAATACGGCTATCCCCTGGTAGGTAGAAAATCCGTCCATAGAACCATCAAAGGCCGCTTCGGCCGCACATCGAGAGAAGAAAGGAAACTGCCATGAAATACCGCACGCTAGGCCGAACAGGCATCAAGGTCAGCCCATATTGCTTAGGCGCGATGATGTTCGGCGGCATCGCCAACTCCGATCACGACGACTGCATTCGTGTCATCCACAAGGCATTGGATTTCGGCATCAACTTCGTCGACACCGCCGATCGATACAGCAACGGAGAGTCGGAGGAGATCGTCGGCAAGGCGCTCAAGGGTCGTCGCCAAAAGATCGTGCTCGCCACCAAGGTGAACGGCGCAATGGGCGAGGATCCGAATCAGCAGGGCAATTCGCGCCGTTGGATCACACAGGCCGTGGAGGCGTCATTGCGCCGTCTTCAAACCGACCACATCGATCTCTACCAGATCCACCGGCCCTCGCCCGATACCGACATCGAAGAGACGCTATCAGTGCTAACGGACCTGATGCGCGAGGGTAAGGTCCGCGCCATCGGGTCATCCACGTTTCCTGCTTCCCAGATCGTGGAGGCGCAATGGGTGGCGGAGCAACGTGGCCTGGCTCGCTTCCGAACCGAGCAGCCACCTTATTCGATTCTCAACCGCAGCATCGAGCAGGAGGTTCTACCCATCTGCGAGAAGTATCGGATGGGCGCGCTGGTCTGGAGCCCGCTCGCGAAGGGTATGCTCACCGGTCGCTACCGCAAAGGCCACTCCCTGCCGGAGAGCCTGCGCGTCAAGGTCTTTCCCAGGCAGATGTCCGACGAGCGCAATCTGGATGCGGTCGAACGCCTCATCCCCATCGCCGAGGGAGCCGGCATTTCGTTGACGCACATGGCGATGGCGTTTGTGATGGCGCACCCCGGTGTAACCTCGGCGATTCTCGGTCCACGCACCATGCATCAGCTGGACGATCTGCTCGCCGGTGCCGAAGTTGCGCTGAGCGACGAAATCCTGGATAGGATCGACGAGGTCGTTGCGCCGGGGACCGACGCGGGGCCGATGGGCGCACTCTACACTCCGCCCGCAGTGACTCAGGCGAGCTTACGGCGTCGTCCAGATCGGGTTGCAGTTTGACCGAAGTGCTGGGACTTGCGAGTTCAAGGAGTTCTTCGATTTACGCAAAATTGCGAGTGCTCTCGCGTCGCTCGGGATCACCTCGCAAAATACGAGAAATCTAAACACACCGGACCTGGGATAGCACGTCCCTCTCCCGTGAGTTCTACTTCCCCTCAGCCGAAGCCGCACGGTTCAGGTAAATGTCGACATTATCCTTGCTCACCAGCGCCGTCCCCGTATCTACAAACACGGGATACGGCGAGAAGGAGTCCACCTGGTAGTTCGGCCGGAACGACTCGTGCGCGGAATGATTCACCTGGTCCAGCATCTGCAGGCCCACGTACCCCATCGTGAAAGGCTTCTGCGCCACCGTCGAATCGATGCCGCTGTCTTTGATCAGGTTCAGCGTGTCCGGGTCCACGTCCATCGCGATCAGCGTCCGATCGGTCGCGTTCGCGCGCTTCAGCGCCTCTGCCACCTCCTTGCCGGCCGCCGACTCCAGGCACACGAACGCGTCGATCTTCTGGTCGCCCTTCAGTGCAAGGTACTCGTTAGCCTTCTCCATGGCAGTCGACGCGTCTCCCTTGATGTCGAACACATCCACCACCTTCATCCCCGGATGCTCGTTCAACACATCGAGATATCCCTTCAGCCGATCGTCCAGATTCGGCTCTCCAGGCATCGAGAAGAAGACCACCCTCCCCTTCTGCCCAAGCCGTTGCACCAACCGGCGTCCGCCCAACTGCCCAGCCGCGAAGTTATCCGTGCCGATGAAGAACAGCCGAGAGCTGGTCGGCGCATCGGAGTCTACCGTGATCACCGGCAATCCGCCCGCAATCGCGTCGTCGATCTCCTGCTTCATCGCCCCCGCGTTCACGACCGACACCAGGATGCCGGCCGGCTTTGAAGCCACCGCCTTGCGGAACGCATCCTGCTCTGCCTGCACGTCGAACGTATCCGGCCCCGCGAGCTGGGGTGTCACCCCGTACTCCGCCGCAGCTTTTTCAAAGCCGGCGTTCACCGCCTTCCAGTACGGCAGCTTCAGATTGTTGGAGATCAGGTAGAAGGTCTCTTTCTTCGAGTGCCGTCCGCACCCGGTGAGAGACAACCCCAGCGCCACCGCACACAGTGGCACATTAAGCCAGACAAAGGACTTCGGACTCCGCATAGCACCCTCCCCGCTTGCAAACTCATACGGCAGTGCCAAACTCACATCCACTTCCGCGCGAAATTCTACGCCCACTCGCCCTTCTGTGCCGAAAAGCTCCACCGCATTCACACCGAAACGACTTTCCACCAGTTTTCCTGAACTTTGGTCACAGAAATTCAGGCGAAAGCGCATCCTACTGTTCGGTGCTGGAACGAAACGATCACTAGAATCGAACCGGCCAACACCTGCAGCAGGCGCCATCCGAAAAGCTTTTAAACACCCGCCACCCGGAGCCCGAACCGTTCTTTCGCTCCGGGTGGCACACGCACGTTGTGGGAGCCCCCATGTCGAATGCTGATCTGACCCAGATTCTCTTTATCCTTCTGCTCCTGGTTGCCTTTGCCCAGCTCCTCGGCTACCTCTTCGTCAGGCTCCACCAGCCCAGGGTCGTGGGCGAGATCATGGCTGGCGTCGTCCTCGGACCCGCCCTGCTCGGTCGCCTGCACTTCGCCGCCGGCTTCCTCGAAGCCACGAAACACCAGATGCCCATCCTCAACTTCATCTACTGGCTCGGCCTGCTGCTGCTCATGTTCCTCTCAGGCGCAGAAGCGCGCCAGCTCTTCGGCCGCGAAGAGCGCCGAGAAGTCGGCTGGCTCGCTATCCTCGGCACCGGCATCCCCTTCGCCCTCGGACTCATCCTCGGACCGCGCCTGGTCGGCCCCGCCCTCGCCGGCCCCAACGGCAACAAGCTTTCGCTCACCATCATCCTGGCCGTCGGCGTCGCCGTTACCTCCGTCCCGGTCATCTCGAAGATCTTCGCCGACCTCCGCATCCTGCACACCCGCTTCGCCCGCCTGGTCCTCGGTGTTGCCGTCCTGGAAGACATCGTCCTCTGGCTCGCGCTCGCCATCGCCACCGCGACCGCCGGCAAGGCCGTCCTCAATCCGCGCGCCATGACCCTCCACCTGGCCAGCACGGTCGCCTTCTTCGTGCTCGGCCTCACCATCGTCCCGCGCATCGTCAAGCGCATCAACAAATCCCGTTTCAACGTCATCGCGCGCCAGTCGCCCATCGGATACTCGCTCGCCGTGCTGCTCCTCTATTGCGTAGTCGCCGGAGCGCTCGACGTCAGCATCGTCTTCGCCGCGTTTCTCGCCGGTTTCGCCGTCGTCCACAAAAAGCGCATGCTCTTCGCCGACGCGCTCGAATCGATCGGCAAGGTCTCCTTCGCCTTCTTCATCCCCGCATACTTCGCCATCGTCGGCCTCAAGCTGGACCTCGTCCACGGGCTTTCGCTCTCGATGCTCGCCGCATTCCTCCTCGGCAGCTGCCTCATCAAGGTCATCTCGGTCGCCATCGCCGGACGCTGCGCCGGCTTCCGCGGACTCGACCTGCTCAACCTCGCCATCACCACCAACGCGCGCGGCGGCCCGGGAATCGTGCTCGCCAGCGTCGCCTTCGACGCCGGCATCATCAGCCCGCAGTTCTACACCACGCTGGTCATCGCCGCCGTGCTCACCTCGCAGATCGCCGGCGCGTGGCTGGATTACGTCCTCCGCCGCGGCTGGGCGCTGCTCGCCGCCGACGGCCCCGTTTTCCCGCACCCGGTCGTCCCCAAAGAGGTCACACACGCCTGAACTGCGACCGCCTGAAGCGGTAAAATCGCAGGGTGAACACTGAAGCCAACACCTCCCTCCCGGCCGGCCTCAAGCCCGTCCGCCGCGCCCTGCTCTCCGTCACCGACAAGACCGGCCTGGTCGATTTCGCCCGCGTCCTCGCCTCGCATGGGGTTGAGCTCGTCTCGACCGGCGGCACGGCCAAGGCCATCCGCGACGCAGGACTCGACGTGCGCGACATCTCCGACCTCACCGGCTTCCCCGAGATGCTCGACGGCCGCGTCAAGACGCTGCACCCCAAGGTTCACGGCGGCATCCTCCACATCCGCGGCAACGCCTCGCACGTCGCCAGCGTCACCGAGCACCAGATCCAGCCGATCGACATGGTCGTCGTCAACCTCTACGCCTTCGAAAAGACCGCCGAGAAGCCCGGCGTCTCGCCCGCCGAGATCATCGAGAACATCGATATCGGCGGCCCCTCCATGCTCCGCTCCGCGGCCAAAAACTTCGAAGACGTGGCCGTCGTCACAGCTGCCGCCGACTACGCGACCCTGACTGCCGAGCTCGCAGCCAACTCCGGCTCCCTCTCCCGCGCGACCCGCTGGCAGCTCGCCAAACAGGCCTTCGCCACCACCGCCGCCTACGACGCCGCCATCGCCTCGACCCTCGAAACCATCGCGCCCACCGACGACGCGCACGCCGCCGCAAGCTTCGACACCGAAACCCTGCCCTCCACCATCCGCATCGTCGAGCCCCGCACCGCCGTCCTCCGCTACGGCGAGAACCCCCACCAGCAGGCCGCACTCTACGCCGATGGCTCGGGTACAGGCGTCGCCGGTGCCCGCCAGCTCCAGGGCAAGGAGCTCTCCTACAACAATCTCGTCGACCTCGACGCCTGCTGGGAGCTCGTCTCCGAGTTCACCGAGCCCGCCGTCGTCATCATCAAGCACACCAACCCCTGCGGAGCCTCGACCGGCACCACCATCCTCGATGCCTACACCCGCGCCCTTGCCGCCGACCCCGTCTCGGCCTTCGGCGGGGTCATCGGAATCAACCGCGAGGTGGACGGAGCCGCCGCTGAAGAGATCGCCAGGCTCTTCGTCGAGGCTATCGTCGCCCCCAGCTTCACGCCCGAAGCCGTCCAGCGCTTCTCGGCCAAGAAAAACCTCCGCCTCATCGAGATCAAGCCCGCCCACACCGCGCGCGTACTCAAGCAGATCTCGGGCGGACTGCTCGTCCAGACCGCCGACTCCCGCCACGTCACCGAGGCCGACCTCACCGTAGCCACCACCCGCAAACCCACGGCAGAGGAGATGCGCGCCCTGCTCTTCGCCTGGTCCATCTGCAAGCACGTCAAGTCGAACGCCATCGTATACGCCCGCTTCCACGAAGGCCACGGCCAGACCGTCGGTATCGGCGCCGGCCAGATGTCGCGCGTCGACTCGGCTCGCTTCGGCGCCATGAAGGCCGTCCTGCCGCTCAGCGGTTCGGTCGCCGCCTCCGACGCCTTCTTCCCCTTCCCCGACGGCCTCGAAGTCGTGGCAAACGCTGGCGCAACCGCCATCATCCAGCCCGGAGGCTCCATGCGCGACAACGAGGTCATCGAAGCCGCCAACCGCCTCGACGTCGCCATGGTCTTCACCGGCGTCCGCCACTTCCGCCACGGCTAAACATCTCGGTGCCCCATTCATCACGGCCTCATCGTGATGAATGGGCGTCGGAAGAGCCGACCTTTGCAATCTCATCGCCTCCCGAAAACACATCCCGCCAGGAGGTGTTTTCTTCTTCCAGCACCTTTGTCTGCCAAACTCACCCAAAACCATCGTCTTTTGTTTCCGCAGCGTTATACACTGCCCGCAGTACCAGCGCATCCAAAGCCCCGGCCCGGTCGTCTAACGACTGTCATTCCACGCGCTGAGCGCCTGCACGACAGCCCGACATAGGATCCCTGAACATGACACTGCGCCACTCAGCCACCCGCAACGCCCTCCTCGCCGCAGCCGCAACCCTCCTGGCAATCCACGCCACCCAGGCCCAGGTCAAGCCCGCCCCCGTCACCCCCGACCGCGCCTCTGCCTACTACCACGAAGGCCTCGCAACCATGTACGAGGAGCAGGCCGTCAACAACGGCCGCCCCGACTTCGCCGCCCAGGCAGTCGAGGAATACAAGCTCGCCCTCAACGCCGACCCCAGCTCCAAGTATCTGCAGGACGGCCTCGCCGAGCTCTACTTCAACATCGGCCGCATCCGAGAAGCCGTCACCGCAGCCCAGGACCAGGTCAAGAAGAACCCCGACGACCTCCGCGCCCACAACCTCCTCGGCAAGGTCTACCTCCGCTCGCTCAACGACATGCAGGGCCCCCAGGCCAACGAGATGCTCCAGCTCGCCATCGGCGAGTACGAGACCCTCGCCCGCCTAAAGCCCAAGGACGTCGAAACCCACCTCCTTCTCGGCCAGCTCTACGGCGTCAACCACGACACCGCCAAGGCCGAGGCCCAGTTCAAGCTCGCCCAGTCGCTCGACGGCAACTCCGAAGAAGCCGTCCTCAACATGGCCCGCCTCTACTCCGAGCAGGGCCAGACCCAGCAGGCCGCCGATGCCCTCGCCGCCATCCCGGCCGACGATCGCAGCCCGCGCATCAACATCGCCCTCGGCGCAGCCTACGACTCGCTCAAGAAATACAAGCTCGCCGCCCAGGCCTACCGCGCCGCGCTCGACGATCAGCCCGACTCCTCGGAAACCCGGCACGCCCTGGCCGCCGCCCTGCTCAACGACAACCAGCTCGCCCCGGCACTCGAGATCTACCAGCAGATCGTCAAAGCCGACCCCAACGACGCCGAATCGCAGATCAAACTCTCCGAAATCCAGCGCCGCCAGGGCCACTACGACCAGGCCCTCGTCACCCTCAACAAGGCCAAGGGCATGCCCGGCAACGCTGACAACCTCGAACTCGAGTTCAACGAGGCCGTCCTCTACGACTCGCTCGGCAAATACGACGACGCCATCGCCACCCTGCAACAAGTCCTCCAGCAGACGGCGCACCTTGACCGCAAGTACTCCGACCCCGAGAAGAGCAATCGCGCCATCTTTCTCGACCGCCTCGCCATCGTCTACAACGAGCAGAACAAGACCGCCGACGCCATCAACACCTACAAGCAGATGATCGAGCTCGGCAATGAGTACGTCATCCGCGGCTACCAGGGCGAGATCGACGCATACCGCGACGCCCATCAGTATAAGGAGTCGCTCAACGCCGCCGCCGAACTCGCCAGGCTCTACCCCGACGACCGCAGCGTCCAGCTTATGTACGCCTACCAGCTCGCCGAGGGAGGCCAGCCCGACCAGGGTCTCGCGCTCGCCAACAAGCAACTCAATAACTCGTCCTCCGACAAGGAGACCCAGGTCGCCATCGCCAACATCGACCTCCGCCTCCACCGTTCCGACGATGCCATGCAGCATCTCGACAAGGCCGAAGCCCTCTCCTCCAAGCCCGAGGACAAGCAGACCGTCTCCTTGCTCCGCGCCACCATCCTCGACCACGACAAAAAGTACGACGAGGCAGAGATCGAGTACCGTAAGGTCCTCGCCGCCGACCCCAGGAACGCCACCGTCCTCAACGATCTCGGCTACATGCTCGCCGACCGCGGCGTCCGCCTCAACGAAGCCCTCACCATGATCAGGAAGGCCGTCGAGCTCGACCCGCAAAACGGGGCCTTCCTCGACTCGCTCGGCTGGGTCTACTTCAAGCTCGGCCAGTACGGCCCAGCCGAAGAGAACCTCCACCAGGCCATCGAGCGCACCCCCACCGACGCCAGCATCCACGACCACCTCGGCGAGGTCTACGAAAAGACCGGCCGCCTCCAGCTCGCCGTCACCCAGTGGGAGCGCTCCATGTCCGAGTACACCCACTCCCTGCCCGCCGATGCCGACCCCGCCGATGTCGCCAAGGTGAAGCAGAAGCTCGACGACGCGCGCGTCAAGCTGGCCCGCAACTCCGCCGCCCCAAACAAAAAGTCTTAGCCCACTCGTTGGTGAGCGCTCCTCAGCGCCGACCAACGGGAGGCTCCATACCCCGCCCATCGCCCAGGCAACTCATAAAAGTCACGAATTGCCCGCCCCGCGCGCAGCGGGGCCGTCCGGCGGGACGTTTATCATCTAGACTCACAAACGATGCCCCCGACGACCAATTCGCTGGCCGTGTCTGCCTCCGCAGGCCCTCTGCTCGCGCGCGACTTCCCCGCGCCGCCCCACCCCCATCGCTCGCCCTTCCAGCGCGACCGCGAGCGCATCGTCCAGGCCCGCGCCTTCCGCCGCCTCGCCGGCAAGACCCAGGTCTTCACCTCCCGCGTATCCGACCACTTCCGCTCGCGCCTCACTCACACCATCGAAGTCGCACAGATCGCACGCGAAGTCGCCGAAGCCCTCCACCTCAACGAAGATCTCGCCGAAGCCCTCGCCCTGGTCCACGACATCGGCCACCCACCCTTTGGCCACGCCGGCGAACGCGCCCTCGACCGCTGCCTCCAGCAGCACGGCCTCCGCTTCGATCACAACCTCCACGCCCTGCGTATCGTCGAGCACTTCGAACAGCGCTACGCCGCCCACCGCGGCCTCAACCTCACCCTCGCCGTCCGCGAAGGCATCGTCAAGCACTCTCGCGACTACACCGCTGCAAAGAACCCCGAACTCACCCCCTACTTTCTAGACCACTTCCCCCCACTCGAAGCCCAGGTCATCGACCTCGCTGACGAGATCGCATACCTCACCGCTGACCTCGACGACGGCGTAGAATCCGGCCTGCTCGAAATCCCGCACATCGTAGAAAACGTACGCATCCTCTCGCGCTGTTTTAACAGGGTCGCCAGCCAGCACCCCGGCACCGGACAGAAATACCTCTTCAACGAGGCGCTGCAGCTGATGCAGAACACCCTCACCGGCGACCTTATCGCGAACACCCGTGCGAATCTCGAAACCGCCGGCATCACCTCACTCGACCAGCTCCGTCGGCACCCTCAGCGCGTCGCCCTCTTCTCCCCCGAAGTCGAGTCCGAGCGCCTGCAGGAAAAAAAGTATCTCTACGAAACCCTCTACACCTGTCCCGCACTCGAACTGGAACACGATAAGGCAGAACAGGTCGTCACCGAGCTCTTCAACTTCTGGCGCGAGAACCCTGAAGAGCTACCCGAAGGCTACGCCGAAGAGATCGTCGCCGACGGCATACCGCGCGTAGTCGCCGACTACATCGCCGGCATGACCGACGCCTACATCCTGCAGCACTACTCCACCATCAAGCGCCGCCCCCGCCTGGTCCGCACAGCCACCTAGTTGTTTGTTGTTTGTAAGAACCAGCAGGCACCTACAAACAACAAACATCAAATAACAAACAACCGCTTCACCAGACGCGGCAAGCCGGCGCATGCACCATCGGCTGTCCGGCCTTGCACGAGAACGCCTTCTGGAACTCCGGCATATTCGACACCACGCCGTTGATCCGCGCGAACCCCGGCGAGTGCGGATCGGTGGCTGCGCTGACCCGCAGATTCTCCGGCCGCTCGTTCTCGCAAGCCCACTGTGCCATCCCGACAAAGAACCGCTGATCCGGCGTGAAGCCTTCAACTGTCGCGAGTCTCTGCCCCTCGGTCTGCTTCTTCCACGCGATATACGCCAGCAGAGTGCCGCCCAGGTCGGCGACATCTTCACCACTCGTCAGCTTCGAATTGATGTGAATGTCATCGACCACCACATACTGCGCATACTGATCGCGATCACAGTTGATGCGGTCTTCAAAGCCCTTCGCATCCGCCGCCGTCCACCAGTCGCGCAGGTTGCCCTTCGCGTCAAACTGCCGGCCCTCGTCATCGAACGCATGCGTCAGCTCATGGCCAATCGTCGCGCCCGTGTTGCCATAGTTCGGCGCATCGTCTTCCTTCGGGTCGTAAAGCGGAGGCTGCAGCACGCCCGCGGGAAAGTTGATGTCATTCATCTGCGGGTTGAAGTATGCATTCACCGTCGGCGGCGTCATGCCCCACTCGTTCAGGTCCACAGGCTTGCCCAGCTTGTGCCAGTTGCGCGCATCGTCGAAGCGATAGGCGCGAACCACGTCACCCGCATAGTCATCCGGCTTCACTTCGAGCTTCGAATAATCGCGCCACTTATCCGGGTAACCGATCTTGTTACGAATCGCATGCAGCTTGCGCAGCGCCTCCTGCTTGGTCGCGGGGCTCATCCAGTCCAGGCCCTGGATCTCTTGCCCCATCGCGGTTTCGATCTGCTCCGTCATCACCTGCGTCTTGGCTTTCATGTCAGGCGAAAACGTGCGCCGCACAAACTCCTGCCCCAGCGCCTCGCCCAGTTCACGATCGACATTGCGCGTACAGGTCTTCCAGCGCGGCGGCAGCGCGGGCACACCGCGCAGCGTCTTCGAGTAGAAGTCGAAGTTGGTCTGCACAAATGGCGTCGAAAGGAAAGGAGCTGCTGTCGTCAGCAGGTGAAACCGCAGGTAAGCCTGCAGATCTGCAACCGGTTCGGTTGCAAGCTCCGCCTGCACCGCCTTCATGAACTCCGGCTGGGACACATTCAGCTTCGCCACGCCAGGCGCATCCTGCGTATTGAAGTAAGTCGTCCAGTCCACCGCCGGGGTAAGCGTTCCGAGTTCCGCCACCGTCATCATGTGATAGATCTTGTGCGGATCCCGCTGGTCCACGCGCGTCAGCGAAGCCTTCGCAAGCGCGGTCTCGATCCGCAGAATCGTCTTCGCGTCGGCCGCTGCCTTGTCCGCCGGCTCACCTGCCAGCCCAAGCAGCTTTTCGACATATGCCACATATTGGTCGCGCAGCCTGACGCTCTTCTCATCTGTCTTCAGGTAGTAGTCACGATCTGGCAGACCAAGCCCGCCGGCCCTGAGCTCCACAATCTCGGTCGACGAGTCCACCGCATCCTGTCCCACACCGGAGCCGAAGAAGAAGCTGCCGGCATACTCATGGTGCAGCTTCGCAATCGCCGCCTCAAGCTCCGGCCGCGTCTTCAATGCATCGATCTCCGCAAGCGCGGGCAGCACAGGCTTGATTCCCTTCGCGTCGATCGCCGCAACATTCATACACGCCGCAAAATAGTCGCCCACCTTCTGCTGCACCGGCGTCCGGTCCTTCGCTACCGCATCATCCTTCAGAATTCCCCACAGAAACTGTTCGTTGTCCGTCGCCAGCTTCCCGTAAACACTCCAGTTCGCCTGGTCCGCAGGAATCGGATTCTTCTTCTGCCACCCGCCACAGGAAAATTTGTAGAAGTCCACGCAAGGATCCACCGACCGGTCGAGGTTCGTCACATCGAGCGAAGGCGAATAAGGAATCGCCTCCAGTGGCTGCACCACCGGCAGCACCGTGCCCTGCCCGAACGCAAACGCACCCGAGAGCGCCGCAGCCCCCACACCAAGCTTCCATCCCATCACTCGCACTTTTCCCATCCGCACATCGTACAACGTTGCAGGCTCGCAAGATAAGCTCTCGTTTGAGAGCCTTTGCCTTCAACTCACAACTCCAACAACTCATAACTCTCGCATTCAGCCTTTCACGACCTGGATCAACGCCATTAAAAGCAGCCCACTCGCCGCAAGCATCATCAAGGTACGCCCCAGGCTGATTCGCATCAGCAAGCTCATCCCTGGTTCATCCACATGCCCCTGCCGGCTGAATCGGTCGTGTACCGGCCCTGCCACAAAAGCGCTGACCCCCACCACCACCCACGCCAGCAAAGCCACAATCCACGCACTCGCTGACCTCATAAACAACGGCCGCCAGCCCACCAGCCCCGCATCGCTAAAAAACATCACGACATGCGGAATTGTAATCACCCAGTTGAGCCGCCTTAGGTATTCGCGATGCACAGCGGCAAATTCAGCCGCGCCCACGTATCTCCACAAGGGATACCCGACCGTCAGCGTATAAGCATTCACCGCCAGGCAGAAGAAGGTCGAGAACGTCGCCACAGCAAACAGCCACGTTCCCGCCATCCCCATTTACCTGACCTTCCAGCGATTCGAAAGCGCCGCCATCTTCTCTTCCATTGTCAACACCGGAGCCGCGACCTTCGCAGGCTGCTGGGGCGGACGCTTTGGCCCACCGCCAACCTGCTGCGGCTTGTCCGCTCCCCCAGGCGCAGTCTTCACACCAGCAGCCGCCGCGGTCTTCATCGAAAGCGCAATCCGCTTCGACTTCACATCCACGCTCACCACGCGAACCTTGACGATCTGCCCCGCCTTCACCACCTCGCCCGGATCCTTCACATACCGGTTCGAGAGCTCCGAGATATGCACCAATCCGTCCTGGTGCACACCCACATCTACAAACGCTCCAAACTTGGTTACATTTGTGACCACGCCCTCAAGCATCATCTCCGGCACCAGGTCGCTCAGCTCCTTTACGCCTTCAAGAAACGCCGGCGCCACAAACTTGTCGCGCGGATCGCGCCCCGGCTTCCTCAACTCGTCAAGAATATCGTTGACCGTAAACGTGCCCGCGCCCAGCTTCGACTTGTCGACCGCATCGAGCAGCGCCGGATTCCGAATCACCTCCGCAATCCCCGCCCCCACAGCCTTCGCAATCTGCTCCACCACCGCGTAGCTTTCAGGATGCACCGCCGTCGAGTCGAGCGGCTGCTCCCCGCCCCGAATCCGCAGGAACCCCGCAGCCTGCTCAAACGTCTTCGCCCCCACGCCCGGCACCTTCATCAACTGCTTGCGCGAGGTAAACCGCCCATTCTCATCGCGAAACTTCACAATATTCAACGCCGTCCGCTCGTTGATGCCGGCAATATAACGCAGCAGCGTCCACGACGACGTATTCAAATCCACACCCACCTTGTTCACGCAGCTTTCAATCGTCGCTTCAAGCGATTGCTGCAACTGCCGCTGATCCACATCGTGCTGATACTGACCCACGCCAATCGCCTTCGGATCCACCTTCACCAGCTCCGACAACGGGTCCTGCAAGCGCCGCGCAATCGAGATCGCACCCCGCACCGTCAGGTCGAGATCCGGAAACTCCTGCCGCGCCACCTCGCTCGCCGAGTACACAGAAGCCCCCGCCTCACTCACCATCACCTTGAAGATCTCACTCAGCCCATGCTCGGCCAGGAAGTCTTTTACAAACGCATCCGTCTCCCGCGAAGCCGTGCCGTTCCCGATCGCAATCGCACGCACGTTATGCTGCTTCACCAGGCCAGCAAGCACCGCGGAAGCCTTCGCCGTCTGCCCCGTCGCCGGATAGATCACATCCGATCCAAGGAACCGCCCCGTCTCATCCACCACCGCAACCTTGCACCCCGTCCGCAGGCCCGGATCAATTCCCAGCACCGCAATCGGACCCGCCGGAGCAGCCAGCAGAAGGTGATGCAGGTTGTCGCGAAAGACTGTAATCGCTTCGGTATCAGATCTCTTCTTCAGCTCCAGCCGCAGCTCGCCCTGGATGCTCGCACTCAATAGCCGCGTCCAGCAATCATCGATCGCAAGCTCCAACTGCGGGGTCCAATCGCCTTCCGCACGCAACACGCCCTGCCGCAGCACACCCTGCGCACGCGCCGGCTCCAGCTCAATCAAAAAATAGAGAACGCCTTCCGTCTCGCCTCGACGAATCGCAAGCATGCGATGCGATGGAATCGTCTTCACCGCCTCGCGAAATTCGTAATACATCTTGAATTTGCCCTGCGTATCCTTCGCCTCGCCTTCCATCGACACACGGCTGACGATCACGCCCTCGTCATACAACAACTGCCGTGCCACCTTGCGCAGCTCCGCCGTCTCGGCAATCATCTCGGCAACGATATGCCGCGCACCCTCTAGCGCCTCTTCAATCGAAGCCACGCCCTTCTCCGCATCCACCAGCCCGGCCGCAATCTCCAGCAGCCTCTGCGGCCCCGCAGCCTGGCCCCACACATACAGCGCCAGCGGCTCCAGCCCCTTCTCGCGCGCAATCGTAGCCTTGGTTCGCCGCTTCGGTTTGTACGGCAGATACAAATCTTCAAGCTCGCTCTTATCCATGCACGCGTCGATCTTCGCCTTCAGCTCATCGGTCAGCTTGCCCTGTTCGCCGATCGACGCCAGCACCGTCTCCTTACGGCTCACCAGGTCGCGAAAATACGCAAGCTTATCCTCGATATCCCGTATCTGCACCTCATCGAGCGCGCCCGTCTGTTCTTTGCGATAGCGCGCAATAAAAGGAACGGTACCGCCCTCGTCGAGCAGCCCAATCGTAGCCACAAGCGCGTGCAGCGAAACGTTCAGAGTCTTGGCAATGTGAACAAGCAGATCCTGCGAAAGGTTCGTCATATCTCCCTCTATCTTAAACGCCCCCCAGGAGGAAAACGAGGCGAAGCCCCAACACCGCGCGAAGTGCCGCCCGTCCGGCGCAAGGACGCGGTTGCCTTTGCTGTTGCCTTTGCCCTCGCTTCTGCCCTTATAAAATCAACCCGCCCGTAAGCTCTGCCACCCGCCCCACGCCATTCCCCGAGCACCACTTCTTCAACCCATTCGCAATATTCTCAACCGCTCGCGGATCCGCATAGCTCGCCGTCCCCGTCTGCACCGCCGTCGCGCCCGCAAGCATAAACTCGACCACATCCTCGGCCCGCAACACGCCGCCCATGCCCACCACGGGAATCTTCACCGCACGCGACGCTTCGTAGACCATCCGCACCGCAATCGGCTTGATCGCCGGCCCGCTCAGCCCCGCCGTCACATTCGCAATCCGCGGCCGCCGCGTCTCCACATCGATCGCCATCGCCAGAAACGTATTCACCAGCGAAATCGCCTGCGCCCCGGCCCGCTCCGCCGCCTTCGCCATCTCCGCAATCGACGTCACATTCGGCGAAAGCTTCACCATCAGCGGCCGCATCGACACCCGCTCCACCTGCCGCACCAGCTCGTCCAGCAGCTTCGGATCCGTGCCAAAGACCATCCCGCCATGCGCCGTATTCGGGCACGACGCGTTCAGCTCATACATCGCGATGCCCGGCGTGTCGTTCAGCACCTGGACCACCTCCACGCAATCCTTGATGGTGAACCCGAACACATTCGCAATCACCACCGCGCCCCGCATCGCACGCAGCTTCGGCATCTTCTCCGCGCAGAACGCCCTCACCCCCATGTTCTGCAGACCGATCGCGTTCATCATCCCCGCAGCCGTCTCGATAATGCGAGGTGAAGGATTCCCCGCCATCGGCCCGACCGAAAGCCCCTTGGTCACAAACGCGCCGATCTTCTCGAACGCCACAATCTCTTCAAACTCGACGCCATACCCAAACGTGCCGCTGGCCGCGATCACCGGCGACGCCAGCTCCACGCCCGCCACCGTCACCCTCATATCCGGACCCTTCGCCGCACCGCTCTGTGTCTTAGCCATCCCCTGCCATTGTAGAGGCCGAAGACGCCCCGCAGTGCGAAGCGCCTCTCCAGGCAGCGTCCAGCCCCGTCACTGCCCGGGCTTGATCGCGAACGTCAGCGCACGGCCCACCGCCGCCGTCGGCCGGTTCACCCGCAGCAGCGAAGCAAACGTAGCCGCGATATCCACAGGCTCCACCGCCTCGTGATAAGTCCCGGGGATAAACGGAGCCCCGAAAAACGCAAGCGGCACATGCCTGTCATAGGAGTAGGGCGTGTAATGGTTCGTCCCGTTCAGCCCGCCCTGTTCGTACATCCCCGGCGTCATCATCACATACCACTCCCCGTTCGGCGACACGCTGTTCAGAATCAGCTTCCCCTCAGGCGTATTCGGAAGCTGCCCCGCCATCATTTGCGTTTTTGTGTAAACGTGCCGCAGCACCGCCCGGGTCGGCAGCGCCACTGGACCGCCCGGCGCAGGCGCGGCAGTCGCGTCGAACGCCGCCGGCAACAACTCCGCCACCGTCTGCTCCGCCTCTGCCTCCGTCACCTTCGCCGCCGCAAAAGCCCGCGGATCCAGCGTCAAATACGGCACCTCGCTCGGCAGGATGTACTTCACCTTCTGCCCCGGCGAGTAGCGGTCGTTCAGCTCCGCATTGACCTTGTCACTCGCCTTGCCAACCCCGTAGATAGCAGCCGGCATATGGTTCGCCGCCGCGCCCGAAACCGTCGGTCCAACCCCGTGATCGCCCGTCAGCGAAACCCACACGTTGCCCATCCCGCCATCCACATGCGTATCCAGCCAGGTAAAGAACCCGTTCAGATCCACGTCGATCGCATCGATCATCGCCCGCATCTCCGGCGCATCCGGGCCCACCTGGTGACCCAGGATGTCGGTCGACGAGATGCTGATCGTCAGCACATCCGTCGTCTGGTGCCGGCCCATCTGCTCGCCTTCCACCAGCGCCTTCGCAAAGTCCAGCAGGTACGAGACGCTCGCCGGCTTCGAACCCACCTGATCGTAAAAATGATCCGGCTTCGCACCCGCTTCCTTCACCGCCTCTTCCGTCCGCCCGCTCTTGTTGAAGGCCTCCACCCACCCCGGCAGCGCAGGCCCCCAGTAAGTCGAGAACACAAAATGACCCGACGCATGATCCAGCCAGAACGCACCCCGCGAAGCATGGCCCGAGGTCAGAATCGCCGCCCGGTCCTTCAGCGACACGCCAAACAGCTTCGACTCCCCCTTCGACGCCAGCACCACCTCATCCCCCAGCGTGGACGCAAGCTCGTTGCGCGGCGACGTCCCCACATCCGCTGGCCCGTGATCCCCGACAATTTCGTACCGCTCGTCCTCGACCGACGAGACCGGGTGCGCCGGCTGCCGCCTCAGATCCCACCACTCGTTCAGCGCAATCCCGTGCCCGTTCGAGTACGCGCCCGTCCCGATCGTCGAGTGCCCCGGCGCCGTCATCGTGTTCCCATACTGGTAATAACAATCGGTGAAGTAGGCGCCCTTCTTCAGAAAAAGATTGAAGCCGGACGGCGTCTTGAAGTCGTCCCGATAGCGGTCCAGGTAATCCCCGCGAAACTGGTCGATCACCAGCACCACCACCAGCTTCGGCGTCGCGTGATACACATCCGCCCGAGCCGGAACCGCCGGCACCAGGCCCGTCAACACCACCAGAGAAGCAGCCACACTCTTGCGCATCAAATCGAATCCCATGCCGACAGACTAAACCGTCTCCCGTCCATCCCCGCCAAAGATCGAACCTGGCGCCCCAGGGTTGAACCCGCGCCTGCGCCATCCACCCGCCCCCGCGCACCGGGCACGCGGCTCCCGCAACACTCTCCGCTAAAATAAAAGATGATGCTCGACCTAAGCTTCGTCCGCTCGAATCTCGACCTCGTCGAGACCAGACTCCGCCTGCGCGGTGCCGATCCCAATACCCTCCTCGGAGACTTCCGCGAGATCGACCAGGCGCGCCGCGAGGCCATCACCCGCGCCGAAACCCTCGCCGCCGAGCGCAACCGCCTCACCGGCGATATCCAGTTCGCACGCAAGGCCGGCCAGGACACCACCGCCCTCACCGAACAGGTCCGCTCCCTCAAATCCGAGGCCGAATCCCTCGAAAAATCCGCAGCCGAGGCCGACAACCGCCTCCGCGCCCTCCTCGAAACCCTCCCCAATCTCCCCCTCGCCTCCGTCCCCGAAGGCAAATCCGAGCAAGATAACGTAGTCGTCAAAACCTGGGGCGACCAGCCCCACTTCGACTTCGCCCCCAAACCCCACTGGGAGATCGGCGAGCAGCTCGGCATCCTCGACTTCGAACGCGCCGCCAAGATCTCCGGCTCACGCTTTACCATCCACTTCGCCCAGGGCGCACGCCTCGAACGCGCCCTCGCAGCCTTCATGCTCGACCTCCACACCCGCCCGGTGGAAGCAGGAGGCCACGGCTACACCGAAGTCCTGCCCCCCGCCATGGTCAACTCCCGCTCCCTCTTCGGCACCAGCCAGCTCCCCAAGTTCGCCGAAGACCTCTTCCACGCCGACGACAAGGGCTCCTACACCCCCGGCGAATACCAGGACAACGACCACTGGCTCATCCCCACCGCCGAGGTCCCCGTTACCAACATCTTCCGCAACGAGACCCTCGACGCAGCCGACCTCCCCATCCGCTTCTGCGCCTACACCTCCTGCTTCCGGTCAGAGGCCGGCTCCTACGGCAAGGACGTTCGCGGCCTCATCCGCCAGCACCAGTTCCAGAAGGTCGAGCTCGTCAAGTTCACCACCCCCGACCAGTCCGAAGCCGAGCACGAACAGCTCACCCGCGACGCCGAAACCGTCCTCGAACAGCTCAACCTCCCCTACCGCCGCATGCTCCTCTGCACTGGCGACATGGGCTTCGGCTCCGCCAGGACCTTCGACCTCGAGGTCTGGCTGCCCGGCCAGGGTCTCTACCGCGAAATCTCCTCCTGCTCCACCTTCGAGGCCTTCCAGGCCCGTCGCGCCAACATCAAATTCCGCGCACCCGGGGCCAAAAAAGCGGAATTCCTCCACACCATCAACGGCTCCGGCCTCGCCATCGGCCGCACCTACCTGGCCATCCTCGAGAACTACCAGCAGGCCGACGGAACCGTCCGCATCCCCGACGTCCTCGTCCCCTACATGGACGGCCAGACCACCATCTCCCGCCAGTCCGGCGCCTGGATGCCACGCTCCAGCGCCGCAAACACGAAGGCCAAACCCTGATGCTCAAGCTGCTCAAAAGCTATCTCTTCTGGACCTACCAGCGCGGCAGTTTCCACTACGACGTCATGGTCACCGCCATCCTCGTCTTCATGTTCGTCACCCCGCACTTCCTCGATTTCAAGGACCGCCCGGTCGAAACCGTCGCCCTCCACTCGAGCGAGGTCCTCGTCAAAGAGGCCGGTACCAGCGGCGACAGCGCACGCTTCCTCTACCAGATCCGCGCCGATGACATGGGCAGCGTCCACACCCCGGCTGAAACCCGCGCCGCCATCCTCCGCGTAGTCGAACCCATCTCGGGCGAGGTCGCCATCGAACGCTACGAAGAGGTCAAGGATGCCGGCGGCCACATCGTAGCCTACAACGCCTGGGTAACCCGCTGATCCTTTCATCCCGACCAACGGGAGGGCCACGCGAAGCCATTGAAAGTCACGAAGTGACCGCCGCCCGCGCAGGGCATGGTTTTGTTCTTGTCCTTGCGTACCTTTCCGCTCCAATCCCATCTAATCGCACGAGAGGTATCCACCTGATGCTCCACCGTTTCGCCCCCGTCCTTCTGCTCGCCGCCGCATCCGCCTCTGCCGCGCCTGCCGGTGACCTCCAGGCCACGCTCGCAAAACTCGACGCCGCCAGCGCTCACTTCACCTCGGCCGAGGCCAGCGTCACCCGTGAGGCCTACACCGCGCTCATCAAGGACACCGACACCCAAAAGGGCAGCCTCTACGTCATCCGCAGCAAGGACGGCAAAAGCCAGATCGGCCTCCGCACCGACGGCCAGGGCGCGCGCATCGTCGAGTACAAGGACGGAATCGTCCGCGACTACAACCCCGCCACCAACTGCTACAACACCATCAACAAGCCCGGCATCGATACCTACCTCTCGCTCGGCTTCGGCGGCAGCGGCAAAGAGCTCGCCAAATCCTGGGACATCACCGACCTCGGCCCTGAGACACTTGCCGGCGTCAAAGCCGAAAAGCTCGACCTCGTCCCCAAGGACCAGGGCCTCAGGCAGAACGTCACCCACGTCACCGTCTGGATCGACCTCGACCGCGACGTCACCCTCAAGCTCATCTTCTTCTCACCCTCAGGCGACACCAACACCGCCACCTACTCCGATATCCGCCTCAACAAGCAAGTCGACACCCGCAGCTACACCATCAAGGGCAAGGGCTGCTAAACGCTGGTTCAGTCTCAGGCAGAACCCCCCAACCCAGCCCCCGAACCCTTTACTCGCCCCCGGACGAGCCATAACGCGGTCCTCCGCGCTCCCCCATGCTCAGCCCGTCGGCCTGTCTTACCCCATCCGTCTGGGCCGATAACGCTGGGCCCTCAAAGCCCGACCCCAGAAAGCTTCAGCAGCCCACCCGCCGCCGGCCACCCAGCAGCTTCACCTTGCGCCCCACCGGCGCCTCCTCCGCCTGCCCGCCCGCAGGCACCCAAGGCTGGCACCCCGGGCACCAGTAGGTCGACCGCGCCTGCTCCCCCTGCTTGCGCATCTCGACGATCGCCCCGCACCGCCGGCACTCCTGCCCCTGCCGCCCATACACCCAAAGCCGGTCCTCGCGATTCGTCGCACCCGTCGTCCGCCGGTTCCCGCTATACGTCACAATCCCATCCCCGGCCCCGTCGAGCACGTTCACCTTCAGCCACTTGCCCGACACCTCCGCCATCACCTCAAGCTCACGCTCCGTGATCGTCGACATCGCCCGAAACGGGTTTACCCCCGCCGCAAACGCCACCTCGCTCTTGTAAACATTGCCTAAACCCGCCAGCACCCGCTGGTTCAGCAGAACCACCGCAATCTCCGCCCCAGGATGGGCCGCACCATACTCCCGCAGGCTCGCCATCCCCTTTTCAACCGTGTACCCCTCGCCCAGCACATCCACACCCAGCTTCGGCACCTGCGAGTACCGTTCCAGCGAACGCGCCGTATGAAACTCCGCCACCGGCACATTGAACGCCACTGCCTGCCAGTCCGCCGTCCGGATCACCGCCCGCATCCGGTCCTTGCCCATCCACCACTTCTCGCCCGTCCGGTAGATATGCCAGCTCCCGCTCATCAGCATGTGCGTCAGCAGGATCAGGTCCCCCGAAAAGTGCACCATCAGCCACTTCCCGCGCGCCTCGACCTTTTCAATCGTCCGCCCCGCAAGCGGCGTGTCGTCGTTCACCCGCGCAAGCGGAGCCAGCCCGGTCTCAAACCCCGTACAAACCTTGCCCCCGATCGCACGCTGCATCGCCCGCGCCGACCGATAGATAGTATCCCCTTCAGGCATTCTTCAATCCTCTAAAACCGCCCTACGCGAGCAGCGGTCACCTCGTGACTCATACAAGCTTCGCGTGGCCTTCCTGTTGGTCAGGATGTCAATCTCCATGCCGACCAACGGAAGAGACCACGCGAAGCCCGATACCGCACGAAGTGCCGCCCGGCGTTAGCCCACTTCGTCCTTACACCGTCACAACAATCTTCCCAATCTGCGCATTCGACTCCATGTACTTGTGCGCGTCGACAATCTCGCTCAACTTGAACGTCTTGTCGATCAGCGGCTTGAAGTCGCCCTTCTCAATGTGGTCGAACACATACTTCTCCGCCTTTTCGCGCTCGGCCGGCACACTCACCACCTCAAACAGCGTGTATCCCTTCACCGTCAGGTGCTTGCCCAGCACGGCAAACAGCGGAAACGGTGTAGGCTCCGTCGACAGCGCGCCATACTCGAAGATGATTCCGCTCGTAGCCGTCGCCGCCGCCAGCTTCTCCAGCCCCGGCCCGCCCACCGGATCGAAAACGATCCGCGCACCCTTGCCGCCCGTAATCTCGTTCACCCGCGCCACCAGGTCCTCTTCGTCGGTCGCGATCACAAAATCCGCACCCACCTTCGTCAGCTCGGCCTTCTTCTTGCTCGTCCGCGTCGTCGCAATCGCAATCCCGCCTTCAGCCTTCACAATCTCGATCGCCGCGATCCCCACGCTGCTGCTCGCCGCCGTAATCAGCACAAACTCGCCCTTCTGCACCTTGCCCTGCATGATCAGCGCGCCATAGGCCGTCAGGTACTGCATCCAGATGCTCGTCCCCTCTTCATACGAAAGCTTCGCAGGATAAGCCGCCAGCGCGTACGCCGGCACAATCGCCACCTCGCCATACACCCCGTAAGCATCGGCCGGAAACGCCGGCACCGTGCTCATCGTCTTTCCCACCAGGCTCTTGTCGACACCCTCCCCGACCGCCTCAACCGTCCCCGAAGCCTCATACCCCAGCTTTGAAGGCAGTTTCGGAGCCTGCAGGTACTGCCCCATGCGGAACATCACCTCGGCGCGGTTCAGCCCGATCGCCTTCACCCGCAGCCGAACCTCGCCCTTGCCCGGCTCCGGCAAAGGCACATCCTCAATCTTCAAAACGTTCGCCGAGCCCGTCTCGTAAAAGCGCACAATCTTCACTGTCTCGTTAGCCATCGCAAATCTCCTCGTTCTCCCATTCGATGCCACACCATCCGCAACGACCCAACCTCGGCAATCGGTTTACTGACACAACCTGTCCTAACTGTTAGGGTGTTGTCCTGCTCCAAAACCCAGAACGTGAGGCGCTCTCTTGAATTCAACCCACCGGCTCGCACTCCTGCTTTCGCTCGCCATCGCACCTGCAGCCTGCTTCTCCCAGGCCGTTCCGGCAGAGACCGCCAACCAGGCCCGCATCGATTCCCTCCTCAAACAGCTCACCCTCGAAGAGAAGATGAACCTCATCCGCGGCGGCATCGAAGACCCCGCCGTCTACCAGGGCCAGGCCGGTTTCCTCCCCGGAGTCCCCCGCCTGCACATCCCCTCCCTGCGCTTCGCCGACGGACCTCCCGGCGTCCTCACCCGCGTCCCCGCCCAGGCCGAAACCGCCACCATGGGCGTAGCCGCTACCTTCTCCACCAAAGACGCCTACGAAAACGGAGCCGTCATCGGCCGCGACGCTCGCTCCCTCGGCATCGACGTCATCCTCCAGCCCTTCATCAACATCGATCGCGACATCACCTTCGCACGCGGCTACAACACCTTCGGAGAAGACCCCCTGCTCACCGGCCTCATCGGCGCCGCGGAAGTCCGTGGAGCCCAGGCCCAGGGCGTCATGTCCCAGGCCAAGCACTACGTCGGATACGACTCCGACTCCTACAACATCTTCATCGACGACCAGACCCTCCACGAGGTCTACGTCGCGCCCTTCGTCCAGGCCGTCAACGCCGGCGTCTCGTCCATCATGTGCTCCTACAACCACCTCAACGGCCCCTTCGCCTGCGGAAACCCCGACACCCTCAAGAAGATCCTCAAAGGCGAGCTCGGCTTCAAAGGTTTCGTCACCTCCGACTGGGGCGCCGTCCACTCCGTCGACTTCATCAACCAGGGCCTCGACATGGAGATGCCCGGCACCATCGACCCCGCAAGCCCCTTCGCCGCCATGATGCACACCTACTACGCCACCACACCCGCAAAAACCGGCCCACCCACCAAGCTCAACGAAGCCACCATGGCCGGCATGCTCGGCGGCACCATCCCCGAAGAGCCCAACTCAGGCGGCATGGACTTCTCCGCCTTCCCCCGCGACACCGATACCAAGACCATGCGCGACGCTCTCGCCGACGGCTCCGTCAAAGAGGAGACCGTCACCGCCGCCGCCCGCCGCGTCCTCTACGAACTCGACCGCTTCGGCTACCTCGACGGCAAGCAGAAACACAACGTCACCCCGCAGGACTTCGACCGGAACGCCGCCGTCATCCGCAAAACCGCCGAAGACTCCGCCGTCCTGCTCAAGAACGAACACGTCCTGCCCCTCAAAACCTCCGACACCGTCGCGCTCATCGGCCCTGGCGCCGGCCAGGTCGACTCCATCGGCACCTTCGGCGAGCGCTCCGGCGGCATCCCCGAGCGCCAGGTCGGCCCCCTCGCCGCCCTGCACAAACTCGCCCCCGGCCTCAAGGTCGACTTCGCCGTCAACGACGACATGACCGGCGCCGTCATCCCCGCCTCCGCGCTCTCCCACGACGGCAAGCCCGGCCTCCTCCGCACCACTGCCGGTAAAACCGCCGTCGACCCCACCCTCGACTTCACCCACACCAACCACGCCAGCCTCCCCGCCAACACCGAGGCCACCTGGTCCGGTACCCTCACCGTCCCCACCGACGGCAGCTACTGGCTCTACCTCCAGGTCCTCGCCGCACGCGGCTCACTCACCATCGACGGCAAGGAAGTCGGCCGCTCCGGCGCCGCCAAGGGCACCGTCCACGGCGACATTCAGCACGCCTCCCAGGACAACGGCTTCCCCACGACCGACAACCTCGACAACGTCCGCCGCGCCGTTCAGCTCACCGCCGGAGCCCACGCCATCACCGTCACCACCTCCGGCGACACCTCGAACGACCCCGCCCAGATCCGCCTCAGCTGGATGACGCCAGAAGCCCGCGCCGCAGCCCACCAGGCCGCCATCGACGCCGCCAAAAAGGCCCACACCGCCGTCGTCTTCCTCTGGTCCCGCGGCAAACCCGCCTTCGGCCTCCCCGGCGAGCAGGACAAACTCGTGGAAGAGATCGCCGCCGTCAACCCCAACACCATCGTCGTCCTCAACACCTCGCAGCCCGTCGCCATGCCCTGGCTCCCCAAGGTCAAAGGCGTGCTCGAGATGTGGTGGACCGGTGACGAAGGCGGCTGGGCCACGGCCAACATCCTCCTCGGCAAGTCCAACCCCGCCGGCCGCCTGCCCATCACCTGGGCCAAGCGCCTCGAAGACTACGCCTCGAACGATCCCGCCCACCCCGAGCGTTCCGCCAAGGGCGTCGACCACAAGACCACCTTCTCTGAAGGCGTGGACCTCGGCTACCGCTGGTTCGACGCCCAGAACATCGAACCCCTCTTCCCCTTCGGCTACGGCCTCTCCTACACCACCTTCGACTACTCCGGCCTGACCACCACCCCGGCCTCCGACCAGGGCATCGACGTCACCGTCCAGATCAAGAACACCGGCACCACGGCCGGCGACGAAGTAGCCCAGGTCTACCTCGACGCACCCGCAGACAAACCCGAAGGCGTCCAGTTCGCACCCCGCACCCTCGGAGCCTTCGAACGCGTCACCTTAGCCGCCGGCGAAAGCAAGAAGGTGACCCTCCACGTAGCCCCCCGCAGCCTCGAATACTGGTCCACCGCCAAACAGCAATGGATCCGCTCCGCCAACCGCACCCTCCACGTAGGCGCATCCTCCCGCGACCTGAAGCTCTCCACCAAATAGCCATCTTGCCCCGCAGCACCACCGTGCCCCACCTTCGGTCCAGCCTCACCGGACCGAAGGTGGGGTTTTCCACATACCCGGCCCCAATCCGGACGCGCAACCCATCACAGCCTCATCGTGGTCATTGGGCCTCGGCAAAGCCGACCTTCGCAGAACTCTCCGTCACTGCTGATCAATCCTTGCGTCCTTCGCGCAACCTTAGCGTCCTTCGCGTTCCATTCTTTGCCTTTGCCTTTGCTCTCCGTTGCCTCTCCCGT
>CAZZZP010000059.1:0-26795 GCA_964658635.1 Lichenicola sp.
CACTCCACGACCGAACCGCGCTTCTCCGTCGCCCGCATCCCGCCGACCGCCGCCGCGCACTCCTCAAGACTCATCCCGCTCCGCAGCCCCACTGCCACCGCAGCAAGCGCGTTGTAAACATTGTGTCGGCCCAGCATGTGCAGGCGAACCTCACCCCGGTCCTGTCCGGCAATCACCCTGAACATCACCCCATCCAGCCCTGATTCCCGGATCTCCTCCGCACGAACATCCGCGGTCTCGCTGATCCCATATCGAATCGCCCGGCCACTTAGGCCCTCTCCCATCTCCGAGACCCGCGCATCATCCCCATTCAGAAACGCGAGACCATCTGGCGGAAGCGCATCCACCAGCTCCTTCTTTGCTTTTGCAATCCCGCCAATCCCGTCCGGGAAGAACTCCAAATGCACCGCGGCAACATTCGAAACCACCCCCCACTCCGGCTTCGCTATCCGCGCCAGCGCGGCAATCTCCCCGGCATGGTTCATCCCCATTTCGATCACCGCAACCTCATGTTCCGGCTCCAGCCGAAGCAACTGCAGCGGCACACCAAAATGATTATTCAGATTCCCTGCAGACTTCAACACGTTGAACTTCGCCGCAAGCACCGTCGCAATCGCTTCCTTGGTCGTAGTCTTGCCGGCCGAGCCAGTTACCCCGATCACACGCCTTCCCCACGCTTGCCGGACCCGGTGCGCAAGCGTCTGCAAAGCAACCAGCACGTTATCCTCTTCGTTCGGCGGAGGACCGTTCTCCGGCACCCAAAGCAACCGGCACGGGTCAACCCGTTCCGGCTCATCCGGCGCCTGCCACGCGCGGCTCACTACAGCAGCCACAGCTCCATTCTTCAGAGCGGCCTCGACATAATCGTGCCCGTCCATGCGCTCGCCGCGAACCGCGAAAAACAGCTCTCCGGCCCCAACCGTTCGCGAGTCGATCGAGTACCCCACCGCCTCCGCATCCGTCGAAAAATCGCCTTCCGCGTGGATCCAGTCTGCAATCTGTCCCAATGTCAGCTTCATGCGCGTCCCCTCAGCACCGACTCGGCCACCGCGACGTCGTCGAAGTCGACCGTGCCATTCTTCAAAATCTGAATCTTCTCGTGCCCCTTACCCGCAATCAGCACAATATCCCCCGGCACCGCCGCCTCGATCGCAAGCGAAATAGCCTTCGCCCGGTCAATCTCGACCACACACTCAGCCTGCGTCCCGCTCACCCCCGCATAGGCTTCATCCAGAATCCCCTGCGGATCCTCCGTCCGCGGATTATCGCTCGTCAGCACAATCACGTCGCTCGCCTCTCCCGCCGCACGTCCCATCTTCGGACGCTTCGTGCGATCCCGATCCCCGCCACAGCCAAACAGCGTAATCACCCGCCCACCATGCGGAGCCACCAACTCCCGCCCCAGCGAGATCAGGTTCCGCAACGCATCGTCCGTGTGCGCATAATCCACCACCACGGCGAACCCCGCCTCGCTCGACCCCGGCACCACCTGGAAACGCCCCGGCACCTGCGCCAGCGACTTCGCCGCCTCGGCAATCTGCTCCAGCGTCAGCCCGCGGGCAAGCGCCGCGCAAGACGCAGCCAGCAGGTTGTACACATTCACCCGCCCCGTCAGCGGAGACTCAATAAGGATCGACCCCCTCGGTGTCACAAACCGAAAGCTGGTAGCACCCGCACCAATCGCGATCTCCTCCGCCCGGTACTCCGCCGCAGCATCAACTCCATAAGCCATCAGCTCAAGATGCCTGACCTCGCGCCCGATCCGCGCCCCGAATTCATCATCCACATTCACAACCGAAACCCGCGGCGGAGCAGCGCCCACCCCGGAAAACAGTCTCGCCTTCGCTCCCCCATAAGCCTCCATCGAGCCGTGATAATCCAGGTGATCCTGCGTCAGGTTCGTAAAGATCGCCACATCCACGTGGACCCCCCACACCCGCTCCTGGTCAAGCGCGTGGCTTGACATCTCCATCACCACCTCGCTCGCACCGGCCTTCACCCCCTCGGCAAAGATCCGAAGCAGGTCCGAGGCCTCGGGAGTCGTATGCTCGCTCGCCTTGACGTCATCCACGATATGCGTCTCAATCGTGCCGATCAGCACGCACTTGCGCGCCACCGACCGCAGCATCTGCTCGAGCAGAAAGGCCGTCGTCGTCTTCCCATTTGTTCCCGTAACTGCCGTCACCTTGAGCCTGCGCGCAGGCTGCTCCAGCAGGTTCGCCGCGATCGTAGCCAGCGCACGCCGGCCGCTATCAACCAGGTAGAACGGCACGCCTGCATGCTTGCCACGTAATTCCCATGCCTCGCGCGAGTCGGTTACGACTACGCGAGCCCCCTGCTCCAACGCTCCCGCGATAAAGCTGTTTCCGTCCGTCGTCCCGCCGGCCATCGCGACGAAAATATCGCCTTCCTGAACCTTCCGAGAGTCGTACTGAACACCGGTTATGTCCGCCGTCGTGCTGGTGCGCTCAAGCGTCTCCACGCCGCGCAAAGCCTCATAAACCCACATGAAGTTAGTGTACTTGGGCCCCGCGACTGAATCTCCATCCTGACCAGAGGGAAGGCCAACCGAAGCTCTAAAAAGGCGTGTGAATGCCCGTCGTCCGAGCAGAAAAGACCTTGCTTCTATCTCGAAAATCGAATCACAACCTGCGTCCCCGTAGGCACCAGCGTGCCCGCCATAGGAACCTGCTCCCGAGCCAGCCCGCTCCCTACCGGCTGCACCCGCAGCCCGGCCGCACCCGCCTGCTCGAGCGCCGCACGCAAACCTTCCCCACCAAACGAAGGCACCGCAACCTTTTGCCCCGGGGTGACAACCACCCCGCCATCGGCCCGCGTCTGCGCTTCGGCCTTTGGCTTCACCCCCGCCAGCGAAGCATTCGCCGGCACCTCAGTCGGCAGAAGCGATGTCGTATTCCCCTGCGCATGGAAGATCGCGAGCGCCTTCGCGCTCAGCGAACCCTCCGGCTTGGCGACAACTGGCGGCGTCCCGCCCGAGCCACTCTCGTTCGAAGCATTTGCCGCAGTCGTTGCTGCCGCATCGGCCGTCACCTTCGCGCGCAGCGGATCATCCGCCGGCAGATCGTTCACATCCGCGAACATCGCGTTCAGGTCCGCACCATTATCCTGCGGCTCATCCATGCTGTCGCCGGCGTTCGCACTCGCGGTCAGCATCTCGGCCTTCGTCTTCAGCGGCTGATCGTGCGGCACGCCCAGGTACTCAAGAACCTCTTGCGCAACCTCGGAAAACACAGGAGCCGACACGGCAGCACCATACCGGCTGCCCACCGTCGGGGTGTCAATCACCACCGCCACCGAGATCGCCGGGTTCGATACCGGCGCAATTCCCGCAAAGCTCGCCACCAGCTTGGTGTGCGAGTAGGTATGAGTGGCCACATCGATCTTCTGCGCCGTGCCCGTCTTGCCGCCTGAGCTGTACCCATTCAGCGCCGCAGCCTTACCCGTCCCCTCAACGACAATGCCCTGCATCATGCTGCGCATTTTCGCCGCCGTCACCTCCGAGATCACACGATGCGCCCCATCCGGCAGCGTTGCAGGTAGCTGGTTCTCCGGATGAAACGCCGCCGGCTTCAAACGCGGATCACCCTTCATTGCGTCCGTCGACTGCATGAGAACATGCGGTGGCATGTAGACTCCGCCATTCGCGATCGCCGAGACCATCGTTACCAGCTGAACCGGGGTGACGCCAACTTCCTGCCCGATCGACAGCGAAAGGATACTGGTCGAACCCCATTTTTTCGGCGCCCGCAGCAGCCCGCGCGTCTCGCTCGGAAGCTCCACGCCCGACCGTTCCCCAAAACCGAACCCACGCATGTACTGGTAAAACTTGTCTGGCCCAACCTTCAACGCCATCTTCGCCGCACCCACGTCGCTCGAGTGCTCGAGCGCATACTGCACCGTCACCACGCCGAAGTGGTCGTCCTTGTCATCATGCAGCGTGCGGCCGTACATCGTCATTGCGCCGCCCTGGCAGTCCACCAGGTCCGTCGGCTTCACCCCGGCAGAGTCCAGCGCGGCCGAGTAAGTCACCAGCTTAAAGGTCGACCCAGGTTCATACACGTCGCTCACCGCGAGGTTCTGCAGCACGCTCGCATCCATGTGCTTCGAGTCATTCGGGTTGAACCGCGGCGACACTGCCAGAGCCAGGATCTGCCCCGTGTGTGGATCCTGCACAACGACGGTCCCGTGCGCAGCCTTCACCTTGGCCATCTGCGCATCGAGCGCCTTTTCGGCCATGTACTGGATGTTCGCATCGATCGCAAGCACCAGGTTCTCGCCCGGCTGCGGCTCATCCACAACCGAACCCAGCACGTGGCGCTTGGCATCGACCGCCGTCAGCATGTGCCCCGAAACCCCATGCAGATCGTCATCGAACTTGGCCTCAAGCCCACCCAAACCGGCGTCATCCGATCCCACGTACCCAAGCACCTGCGCGCCCAGCTCGCCATTGGGATAGAACCGCTTGAACTCCTTCTGGAAATAAACCCCCTTCAGGTTCAGCTCCCGCACCCGCTGCGCCGTCTCCGGATCCACCCGGCGCGCCACCCATGCAAAACCGTGCGAAGCGTTGAACCGCGCCAGCATCTGGTGCTGCGAGGTGAAGTTCTCCTGCGGATCGATATGAACAATACGGCTCAGCATGCGGGACGCTTCTTCTCGATTTTCGCCAAGCTCACTTGGCACCGCGAAGATCGAATCCACCTGCACCGTCATCGCAAGCTCTTTCAGGTTGCGATCGTAAAGCAGCCCGCGCCGCGGCGATACCTCAAACCCGCCCGTCTGCTGCCGAGTCGCCAGATTCACCCAGTGCTTGTGCTGGAAAACCTGCAGCCAGACAAGCCGCCCGGCGATCAACACCACCCAAAAGCAAAATAACGCAGCCACAATAGCAAAACGCCGCGTCCGGATGGGCGCGGTGGCAGTCTGCCGAGGTATCGGACGTGGCGTCTGTCTGGTCATAATAGCCCGTTGAGAGAAGTTTGTAGGGATCAGTAACAGGGACCCACGCGAGTACTTCTGAACCCTGCTCCCTACCCCTATCCCCTACTCCCGGTTCCCTATCCCCTGCTGTTGCACCGACGCCATCACCGGCCCGCTCAGCACCGAGCCATCCGTCTCAACCACCTGGCCGGGCTGTGGTGCATCTAGGCCAAGCTGCTTGGCTATCTTATCAATCCGCGCCGGCTCCGTTAGCTGCGCCTCACTCAGCCGAAGCTGGCGATTCTGCTCCTGCAACTGCGCCACCTGCGTCCGCTGCGTCTCCACCTGGTAGCCCAGTTCGACCGCAGAAAAGTGCTGCCATACATACACCATCACCAGCACAAACAGGAAGCTCATCACCACCGAGAACTGACGCATCTCGCGCTTGCGATCCGGGTCATCCGCCTTCAGAATGCGGCTGTTATCTATGTGTTTGGTAAAGAAGATCTCGGGCGTCGGTCCACGGTGCGCGCGCCGCTGCTGATCCATCAGCTCGCGATTCCGCTCTGCCACCGTCTCCCCGCGGCTACGCGCCGGACGAGCCTTCACCATCCCAAGGTCAGCCATCATTGTTGCCATCCCACCACCCCCAAAGTTCTGCTTTACTGCGTATCTCTGATCTTGCCCCTTCCTCTCTTTTGCAATCCGGGCCGGGATTGCTGTAGAGGATGGGATTGTTTGTTGCTGGTTGTCTTTCGCCTGAAAGCACGGCAGGACAACCCCGGCCCGAATCTCTTGTCCCTCATCGACGCCTTCGCCGGTACCGTCCGGACTCCTCGTCCCAGACCCCCGACCCAACCTTCTCCGCCACGCGCATCTTTGCGCTCCGGCTCCTTGGATTTCGTCTCAACTCCGCTTCAGTCGCGACTACCGGCTTCTTCGTCAGCACCTCAAAGAAACCCGCATCCTTTGCCTCACGAAACGCATCTTTTACCAGCCGATCCTCAAGCGAGTGGAAGCTGATCAACACCAGCCGTCCCCCCGGTTTCAGAAGAGATCTCGCGCTTTTCAGCAGCGTCTGGATCTCGCCCAGCTCATCATTCACGCGAATTCGAAGTGCCTGAAAGGTTCGTGTCGCCGGATGAATCTTGTCGCCCTTCATTGATGGGGCCGCAGCCGATACCACTCTGGCTAATTCCGCCGTCGTCGTTATCGGCCGGGCCCGCACAATGGCTCTGGCGATTCTCCGCGACCTCCTTTCCTCTCCGAATTCGTAAATAAGGTCAGCGAGACGATCCTCGTCTTCCTCATTTACCACCTGCCCGGCCGTCACCCCGGAACGCGTATCCATCCGCATATCCAAAGGGCCCTCCGACCGAAAACTGAATCCTCTGTGCGCCTCGTCAAGCTGCATCGAGCTCACCCCGAAGTCCGCAAGCAGACCGTCGAGCGAAGTCGGCGCAATCGCCGCCGCAGCCTCTGAAAACGCCCGCGGCTGAAATTCAACCGTCGGCGCCTCGCTGCCTAACTCCTGGGCCACCTCTTCGAGCCTCGCCTGCCCCTTGGCCAATGCCGCCGGATCCCGGTCAAAGCAGATCAGCTTGCCCGCAGGCCCCAGCCGGCGAACAATCTCCGACGAGTGCCCGCCCAGTCCCAGCGTGGCGTCAACATAAACCCCGCCCGGACGCACATGAAGAGAGTTCAAAACTTCATCTAAAAGAACTGGAATGTGCCGCCGTTCCTGCACATCCTCCCCCTGGGGGGCCCCTTCCGGGTAAAGCTCAAACTCAATCTCGCCAGCCACTACAGCCCAAACCCGGCCAGCGCATCCAGATCTTCCTTCGTGATAGGCTGCGCCTGGATCTGACCCTTGAAGAGTTCATGATTCACAACTTCAAGAAGCCCGGGCTCCAGCACACCAATCTTGCCGATCACCACCACCTCGGTCGTCAGCTTCGCCTCTTCCCGAAGCAGCTGCGGCAGCAGGAGCCTACCCTGCCCATCCATCTCCGCCACCTGGCCGTAATAACTCGTCACGTCCAGAAACTTCATCCGCGCCGGGTGCGATGCCGGCATCTTGCCCAACGCCTTTTCCTTCTCTTCCCACTCCGCAATCGGGTAGAGCTGCGCCCGCTTGCCGTCCAGCGAGGTGATATAGAACCGCTGACCCTCGGGAAATTCGCGCTTGAAGTCAGCCGGAATCTTCAACCGGCCCTTCTCATCAACCCGCGTTGGGCAATTTCCGCGAAACATCTCTCATCACCATTTCAAGAAAACCAGGTCCAGAACCAGACTCACCAGCCAGCGCCAACACATCGGGGAGTAGACTTAGCTTCGGAAGTTGCTTAGATCAGTCCCTTTTGCTCCACTTTTGACCACTTCCAACCACATCTTCGTTTGGGCCGCATCCAGACGCAAGCCCTAATTTGGTAAAGACCTCAAGTAATAGTGGAGAGAATGTGCAAAAAACCGCGGGTAGGGCGTATCCGATCTGGTTACCCCACCCATGGTGTTAGCTTGCGTGGTTCGCTACTGGCTCAACACTTGTCGCTCAGGCAAGCGTCTGATACGCGAAACAAAAGCGAAAACATCTTCCCATTTCAGAACCGCCTGGTTGCTTAGGTCAATTCCTAATCCAGCGGAGATGGCTTCTTCTTCTTGCGCTCAAGCACCCACAAAAGGTATGCGAGCACAATCAGATTGATCACCAGCAGGCTGAGCCGCATCCACGAAGCGTGCCGCGCCAGCTCGTACAACTCCCACGGCAGGAACATCACCGTCAGGCTCAGCGTCAGGTACTCCGCCCAGACCTTCTCCCGCATCAGGCCAAAGCCCTCGATCAGCGCCACCACAGAGTAGGCAAAGGTGAAGAACCCGATCTCCCGCAGCCGCCGCGGATCAATTAATTGCACATTCTCCATGATCAGAGCAGTGAGCCGCCCTTCAGGCTCAAACCGTAGCAGGGCAGAAGCCAGCCGTTGCGCCTCATCGTTCAGATCCTTGTGCAAAAGGTGAAGCGCACCCATACCCACGAAGAAAAAGAAGATCGACTTCCCAAGCTTAAACAGCCCGATATAAAGAAGGCCACGCGGGTGGGCATCCTGCGCCGCAACGTCCTGCGCAGTCATCTCCGAGGGACCGTCGATTGCTTCTTCACTCATCCGTCTCATTCAGTTGACTGCTCACCCACCCGATATGTCAACGGAACCAACGGGTAAGCGCTGCTTCGTTGACGCCCTGAACTTGGAAGGATGCATGTCGAGGCCCTGCAGTTTACCAGCAACATTTGCCCTGTCTAATTAGGTGGTCGGCTAAATCCGTACACAGGGAAGCCTCGTAGATGTCTATGAGCGCCTGTTACTTAGACGGCGCAAGGTCAGAACAAAGCAAACGAAAAGGAAGATAAGTCATGAACCTGAAGAAGTCATTGCTCGCGGCCACAGCCGCTGCCGTTCTCGCCATCACCTCCCTCACCGCGTCCGCCCAGACCGACCCCAAGGTTGGCGGCGCCGATATGTACCCCACCAAGAACATCGTTGAAAACGCAGCCGCTTCTCCGATCCACAAGACCCTCGTCGCCGCGGTCAAGGCTGCCGGCCTCGTCGATACCCTTAGCTCCAAGGGCCCCTTCACCGTCTTCGCACCCACCGATGACGCCTTCAACAAGCTTCCTGCAGGCACCGTTGACACGCTCGTCAAGCCGGAGAACAAGGATCAGCTCGTCAAGATCCTCACCTACCACGTCGTCCCCGGCAAAATCGATTCCAAGAAGCTCATGAAGGACATCAAAAAGGGCGGCGGCAAGGCCACACTCAAGACCGTTCAGGGTGAGGACCTCACCTTCACCGAGTCCGGTGGCACCATCACCATCACCGACGCAAAGGGCGGCACGGCAACGATCACCACCGCCGATGTCTACCAGTCCAACGGTGTCATCCACGTCATCGACTCCGTCCTGATGCCCTAATCGAAATAAACCACACCCTTGTCCGCAGCAAACAAAGGACGCCCACCCCGGGCGTCCTTCGTCTTGCAAATTCTGTATAACCAAGAGATGCGCCACACCTTCGAGTCAGAGCAGTGGCTTCCCTTTCCCATCGAGCAGGTCTTCGCCTTCTTCGCCAACCCCGAAAACCTTCCGCGCCTTATGCCGGGATGGCAGAAAGCCCGCATCGAAGAGGCCTCCTTCGCACCACCTCCACCCCGACCGCCATCGACAGTGCCTGTGCGCATGGCCGTCGCCGCCGGTGCGGGCACCCGCATGACCCTCAGCTTCCGCCCGGTTCCCTTCTTCCCCGTCCGCATCCCATGGGACGCCGAAATCACCGAGTTTGCCTGGAACGATCACTTCTGCGACACCCAGCACCGCGGCCCATTCGCCTACTGGCTCCACTGCCACCGTCTCCAGCCAGAGATTCACAAGATTGACGGGGCTCCCGTAACCGGCACCCTGCTCCGCGATCACGTTATCTATAAACTTCCGCTCGGCCCCCTCGGAGAGATCGCCAACGCTCTCGTCATGAAGCGCCAGTTCGCCAGCATCTTCAACTTCCGCCACAAACGCACTGCAGAACTGATGCCCCTGTTCGCCGCAAGTCCGTCTGGAGCCGCCCCGCACCCCTGAAACAGGCCGTTTGATCTACTTCGCGGCGATTGTCTGCTTCGCAACCCGATCGACGATTGCGCGCAGGCTCTTCTCTGCTTTTACCATTGCACCCTCAGCGCTCAAGCCATACTTGGCGCGGAGCGCTTCGACCTTCCCATGCTCGATAAACTCGTCCGGCCACCCCACACGAACGACCGGGACAATCAACTGCGCGTCGTTCAGCGTCTCGAGCACAGCCGAGCCGAACCCACCCGCAAGCACATGATCCTCAAGCGTAATCACCAGGCCGCAGCGCTGGCCATAGCTCTCTACGCATTCGCGATCAATCGGCTTGGCAAACCTGGGATCGATCAACGCCGCGCTCAGGCCCTGTGCTTCCAGCATCTCGACCAGGCGTTCGCCTTCAGCCATCATCGCTCCCAGCGCGAATACGGCTACATCGTGCCCGTCGCGGAGGACCTCAGCCTTCCCTATCCCGATAGCCGCCGGAGAAGCCTTCACCTGCACTCCAGGTCCAGTCCCACGCGGATAGCGGATCGCGCTCGGACCGTCGTGCAGCATGGCCGTATACATCATGTCAGCCAGGTGATCTTCATCCCGCGGTACCATGTGGATGATGTTCGGCACGCTGCGCAGATAGCTGATATCGAATAGTCCATGATGTGTCGGCCCATCATCCCCGCTCAGGCCACCCCGATCCATGCAGAAGACCACCGGCAGGTTCTGCAGGCAGACATCGTGGACAATCTGGTCGTACGCCCGTTGCAGGAACGTTGAGTAGATCGCGCAAAAAGGCCTATACCCCTTCGTCGCCATCCCCGCGGCGAAGATGACAGCATGCTCTTCGGCAATGCCCACGTCAAAGTACCGAGTCGGATGCTTGGGCCGGAAGAGGTCAAGCGCAGTGCCGTTCGGCATCGCCGCCGTAATCGCAACCACCTTTTCGTTCTGATCGGCCAGACAGGAAAGTGACTCCGCAAAGATCTCCGAATAGGTCTTCTGTCCGGCCGGCTTGGTCTCGCCCGTCTCCGGGTGATACGGACCCAGACCATGAAACTTCTTCTGCCCTTCGATCGCAGGCTGAAAGCCCCGGCCCTTCTGCGTTATCGCGTGCAGCACAACCGGCTTGGTCTGCTGCTTCAGAAATTTGAAGGTCTCAATCAGAAGCGGCAGATTATGTCCATCGATCGGCCCGAAGTAGCTCAGGCCAAACTCCTCAAAGATCACGCCGCGCCCAACCAGTCCCTTCGCTGCCTCTTCCGCCTTGCGCGCCACATGCCGGGCCGCCTTGCCGCCAAACTTTTCGACCAGGCCAGCCGCGCGGTCGTGCAGGCTGTTGTAGGTCGGATTCGTGGCTATCCGATGGAAGTACTCCGCAATCGCACCGACGTTCTTGTCAATCGACCACTCGTTATCGTTCAGCACGATAATCAGCCGCTTGGTCTGCGCGGCGATATTATTCAGCGCTTCAAACGATATCCCATTGGTAAAGGCAGCATCTCCCGCCAGTGCGACAATATGCTCGCTCCCACCTGACATATCCCGGCCAACCGCCATCCCAAGCGCCGCGCTCAGTGCGGTGCCAGCGTGACCCGCCCCGTAGCTATCGTGCTCGCTTTCTGTGCGCAGCATAAAACCGTTCAACCCGTCTGCCTGGCGGATCGTATGGAATCGCTTCTCGCGGCCCGTCAGCAACTTGTGGACATACGCCTGGTGACTCACATCGAAGATGAAGCTGTCAGTCGGCGTGTCAAACACGTAATGCATCGCAATCGTCAACTCGACCACGCCCAGGTTCGGACCGATGTGGCCGCCGGTCTTCGCCACGCTCGAAATCAGGCGGTCGCGAATCTCCTGCGCAAGCGTCGTCAGCTCCGCAATCGAAAGCCCCTTTACATCAGCAGGCGAGTTGATGGTCTCAAGAATCTTGCTCATTCGTTTCGGTGCGCACTACGCAGTGACCTCAAGTATACGACGCCAAGCGGTCAGCTTTGGATAGCACAACCGTTCGCCGACGGAATCCCCATCATGTGAACGCCCGGATCAATCCACAATCCCAGAAAGAAACACTCTCAGACATTCGCAACACATGCCGATAGAGCCTCTAGGAGCACACGAACCCAGCACGTCATCTCGCTCGACCGCGCAGGTCGCTAGCGGGAGCAGAGCAATTGGGTGCTTCGTCTGTCCTTGGAGAATCTACGGCATGAATCTGACCATTGGTAAGCGTTTCTCCCTCACCTCGGGAGTTCTACTCGTCCTCAGCACCCTTCTTGCAGCCGTAAGTCTCTTCGGACTCTCAAGCATCCGGAAGAATGTCCGCTCAATCGCGGACGATTCGACCCCGGGCCTCTTCTACGGAGGCGCGATCAAAAGCGACATGTACATGCTCAGCGCCACATACGTGCATCACATCCTCGAAACCGACGACGCTGAGATCGCTCGCCTCGAGACAAGCATAGCTGAGACCGACAAGTTGCTCGATCAGGACATGAAGGGCTACGAGCAGTTCATTACGCAGGACTACGATCGTGCCCGTTTCGCCGAACTCAAGCAGGAGGTCGCACTCTTCCACGAGAGCTGGCTGAAGGTCCGCCCCCTCAGCCGGGCAAATCGCAATGTAGAGGCCTATGCCCTCTATAAAGCTGAGGTCCTGCCCCACCGCCCCAAACTCGGCAAGCAACTCGACGCCCTTGTAGATTGGAACAAGCAGGGCTCGGATGGCTCACTTGCCGCCACCTCAAAGGCCGTCGAATCCTCCTGGTGGCTCACGCTTATCGTCTCCATTCTCTCGATCGCCATCGGCATCCCGCTGTCATGGTTCATGGTCTCGCGCCTCAATCGTGAGCTCGGCGACACGATCGTCGAACTCTCAGAAGGCGCAAACCAGATCGCCTCTGCCGCCAGCCAGGTCGCCGGCTCCAGCCAGTCTCTCGCCCAGGGGTCCTCGCAACAGGCCGCCACCATCGAGGAGACCTCCAGCACCAGCGCCGAAATTCGCTCCATGGCCATGCGAAACTCGGAAAACTCGCAGACCACCGCCAAGATCGTCACCCAGTCTGCCGAAGACGCTCAGCAGACCGATCGTTCGCTCGAGCAGATGGTCGATGCCATGCAGGAGATCCGTAGTTCCAGCCAGAAGATCTCGAAGATCATCAAGGTCATCGACGACATCGCCTTCCAGACCAACATCCTCGCTCTCAACGCTGCCGTTGAAGCCGCGCGTGCCGGTGAGTCCGGCCTGGGCTTTGCCGTAGTCGCAGATGAAGTGCGCAGCCTCGCACAACGCTGCGCACAGGCCGCCAAAGACACCTCAACTCTCATTGAGGAATCCATCGAGCGCTCGAATGGCGGCAGCGTCAAGGTAAACGAGGTCGCAACAGCAGTCCGCGCCATCAGCGCCGAGTCGCTCAAGATCAAGACGCTCGTTGACGAGATCAACCTCGGCAGCATCGAGCAGGCGCGCGGAATTGAACAGATCAGCGGCGCCATCACGCGTATGGAGCAGGTCACCCAAAGTAGCGCTGCAGGAGCAGAAGAAGGCGCCGCAGCAGCCCAGCAGCTCAACGCCCAGGCAGAAGGATTGAAGGAGATGGTCGTTAGACTTTCAACACTGGTCGATGGCTCGCGAGCCGGAACCCGGCTCGCGGCCTGACCTCAGATCAATCGACGGTGATCTGCTTGCTCGCCGCAAAGATGGTGCCGCTTGCGTCGAACACCTTGAAGACAAGGTAGTGACTTCCAGCAGAAAGGTTCTGATACGTGTCCACGTAAGAGCTTCCGCCCTCGCAGTAGCCCTGCGCGCAGCCATCATCGTTGATGACCAGCTGGTTGTCGATATACAGCTGCGCCGCCGTCGGAACTGCCGAGCCGTTCGCCTCGGACGGCCATGCGTTCCCCAGGATGTGCACAGGCGAGTGACTCGTTGCGTTCGCAGGCAGGCACAGGCTTGCACCGCCCAGAGCAGCCGCACATGCCGCACCCGGCGTACCGTCGAACACAGTGATCGTGCGGCTCGAGATAAAGTTCAATCCGCTCGCATCCCAGCCTTTCGTTACCAGAAGGTGGCGCCCCAGACCCAGCGTCTGCGAGATATCGAACCTGGTGACGGCTTGGGAGAACACTTCCTTGTAGTCGACGTAAAGCTGCAACCCCGTAACCGGAGTCTTGTCGTACACGTTCGCATGCACCGTAAACGTTGACGGAGCATAGGTCCCATCAACCGGAGCGCAAACCGTCACCGTCTGATTGACCTGGCTCACGTTGCACGCTCCACGATTTGCGCCGTTGATGTAGAACTCGCCCGAATCATCCGCAAAGTCCATCATGCCGTCACGATTGAAGTCGCCCGGGGTGACATCGTTGCTGCCATTCGAAGTAGAAATGTAACGCAAAGCCGTCGGGTTGAAGGTGCCGTCTGCCCGTCCCAGCCAGACAAACAACCCGCCCTCCTGGCCATTGTGATCCCGCGTGCCGCTGACAAGGTCAGCGATCCCGTCGCCATTGATGTCTACCGCCCATGGCTTGAACGCGCTTACACCCGTATCCTGAACCGCCGTCTTGCGAATCGTCGTCTGGTTCGCCTGCCCGTAATAGGCATCGATGCCCACGCACGGGTAGTAGGGCGTCTTGGACGGATACGGCTCCGCGCCTCCGCAGTTGAAGGAAACCAGAATGTCTGCCCGTCCGTCCTGGTTGAGGTCGCCCACATTCAGGTCAGCAGTCGCAGCATACGTACCAAGTTCAGCCATCTTGAAGCCCGCATGCCCGTCTCCCCACAAAGCATAGGCCCCGAAGGTCGTCAGCACGGCAAGGTCCGCCGTCCCGTTTGCATCCACATCAGCCGCGCGAACCCGCACGATCTGCGGCACCACGCCCGATCCCACCTGCACCGTCTTCTCGTACAGAAAGCTCTTGCCGCCCTGATTCAGAAACAGCTCGATGCCGCCGTTGATGTCGCCCACTGCAAGATCCAGCAACCCGTCACCATTGAAGTCTCCCACCGTGGCCGACTCAGGGTACGACGCCGTTCCCTGCAGCCAGGAGGTTGCGAACTTGCCCGTCCCGTCTCCGAGAAAGATATTCACCGTGCCCTGCACGCCCAAAGCGACAAGGTCCGGGTTGCCGTCGTTATTTACGTCCGCCACCGCCAACTCGACGACACGATCGTAAGCGATTGGCAGCACGCCCGCGACTGAAGGTGCCTGGAACGTCCCGTCGCCGTTGCCCAACTGCACAGAAATCGAGTCGCCGCCGATGACCAGGTCCGGCTTGCCGTCATGGTTGAAATCACCCTCCGCGACAACTTGTTCGTTGTACAGCTTGTACGGATCGCGCTTCAGTTCAAAACTAGGCTGGGATTGAGCGGAAAGGAAGGAGGTGGCGGCAAACAACAAGCTGGCGGTAAGGACCTGATAACGCATGGCAGAAAGAGCTCCGAAGCCCGTGACTACAGGGAGATAGCGACCTCAATCATTCCGCCTTCATCCCTTGCGAGGTTTCAGTTCAGGAAAATTGACAGCCGCAAAGTGCATTTCCCCGTTGGATGCAACTCCGGGCTATTCCGCCATCCCTTCAAGCACAGTTTCGCTCGGAAGTTCACTGCCAAATACTCCCTCCCACCTGGCAATCACGGCGCTTGCCAGGCAGTTACCCACCACGTTCACCATAGTCCGCGCCATGTCCATCAGCGCATCGATCCCGAGGATCACAAAAATAGGTTCGGTCGGAAGATGAAACGTCGCCGCCGTCGCCAGCAACACCACCAGCGTCGCCCGAGGCACCCCCGCCACACCCTTGCTCGTAAGAATCAGGGTGCCCATCATCAGCACCTGTTCACCCCATCCCATGGGCACGCCCGCAGCCTGCGCCACAAAAACACTAGCCAGCGCCAGGTACAACGTCGAGCCATCCAGATTGAAGCTGTATCCCGCAGGAATCACAAATGCGACCACCCGCCGCGGCACGCCGAACGCTTCCATTGCCTCCATCGCTCGAGGCAGCGCAGCCTCGCTGGTCGAGGTCGCAAACGCAATCGTCGCCGGTTCCGCAACCGCCTTCAGGAATCCACGCACTGGGATCCGTGCAACCAGCGCCACAGGCAGCAGCACAAGCAAGCCGAACGCCGCCAGCGCCCCATACAGAGTCAGCAGCAGCTTGCCGAGATTGACCAGTACGCCCAACCCCATGTGCCCGACCGTGAACGCCATCGCCGCACCCACACCCACTGGAGCAAAGTACATCACCACGTTCGTGAACCTGAACATCACCTCGCTCAGGCTCTCGGTAAGCCGCAGAACCGGCCCACGCTTCTCATCGCTCAGCGTCGCCAGGGCAATTCCGAAGAAGACCGCAAACACAGCCACCTGCAGTATCTGCCCCTCGGCAATCGACTTCGCCAGGTTCTCCGGAAACACATGCAGCAAAAAGTCGTCCCAATGCGTAGGCGCCACCCGCGCCAAGGTCTCCTGCGAGCCCGACGCGACCGGAAGAGCAAGTCCCACACCCGCCCTGGAGATGTTGATCGCAATCAAGCCGATCACCAGCGCCAGCGTCGTCAGCACCTCAAAGTACACGATGCTCTTCACGCCCATCCGCCCAACCTGTTTCAGATCGCCGTGACCTGCAATACCCGTAATCAACGTCGCAAGAATGAGCGGCGCCACAATCGTCTTGATCAACCTGAGAAAGATGTCAGAAAACACCCGCAGATTCACCGCGAACCCTGGCGCATCGAAGCCGATCTCAGCACCCGCAACCATCGCCACAAAAATCCACGGCGTCAGCGTACGGCGGCGCACGGCAAAAGTCGCAAGCGCAGCAATGCTCAGCCAGCGCATTACCAATCCGCCCACATGCATCCCGGGGGAAACCCGCGCCAACCCCGCACCAACTATAAACAGTACGACCGCCGCCGCAATCACGGCAGCTTCGAAACCTCTCTTTACCTCGTTCCCCATTTCGTGGAGCATACCAGCCGGCTGACCGGATTTTGCTACCATACGCTGATGGCGCGGAATACCTCCCTCTTCGGCACGCTCATCCTCGGGCTGGCCACGCTTGTCTGCGGCTTCGCCATGGGACAGACCCAGATTCCCGGGACAGTACCCGGAACCACGACCGCACCCGAAAGCGGCACCGGCGGCTACCGCCTCATCAGCCCGCCCGTTCAACCCAACTGGTCGCCCGGCGTCGTCACCCTGATGGATCTCGAAGCAAAATTCGCCCAGGACGTTGAAACCAATGGCGGCAAGGCCTTCGCCACCTGGTTTGCCGAGGATGCCGTCAGCCTCAGCAATGGCAAGGCCGCCATCCGTGGGCGCAGCGCCATTGCCGCATCCGCCAACTGGGATCCGAAGGCCTACTCCCTCACCTGGTCCCCTCAAGGCGCCGAGATGTCCGCATCCAACGACATGGGCTACACCTGGGGTCATTACATCGGCAGGACCACCGGCCCCGACGGCAAGCCGGTCACTACCTCTGGCCGCTACATTACAGTCTGGAAGAAGATCGCCGACGGCTCCTGGAAGGTCGCACTCGACGCCGGCGCTGCCGAACCGCCAGACCCCGACGCTTGCTGCACCGTCCCCAAGCCGTAGGCTCAAGCCTATCCACAGTCCTCTCCACACCCGGCAGCCACTTCAAAAAGCGATACTCCTGAAAGGGAGTCCCTGTTGTAGCCGGTAAGCTGACCTCGTCCCTTGAGCATGATGGTCCGCGCCTGCCTTCCCGCTCTCATCACCGTTTAGTTGCAGATGCGGGCCTCAGCCTATCCCCTACATTGAAGGATGATGACAGGCGCTGCACCTATCTCGGCAAGGACCGATTACCGTCGGTTGCGGGCCCTCGAACAGTACCATTTACCTGGTACCTTCGGGGATCCGTCCCTGGACGAGATCGTCCGCCTTGCCGCTGACCTGTGCGGCGCTCCCATGTCCGGAATCTCAATCGTCGACGGCGAGTTCGTCCACTACGTCTCACGCTTTGGCCCAGGACCCAACCGAGCCCCCCGCGGCAGAATGCCCTGCGAGCTCTGCATCCAGCACAGTAACCTCTACGAGATTCAGGACGCCCGCTACCACCCGGATTTCGCACCCGACGGCATCCTCATCGCCAGCCGTGCCCTGCGCTTCTACGCCGGAATACCCATTACCACGCCACAGGGGGTCAACATCGGCGCGCTCTTCGTTCAGGGAGCAGCCCCACAGACCCTCAACGATCGCCAGCGCAATGCGCTCATCACCCTCTCACACCAGGTGATGACCCGCTTCGAGCTCAACGCACGCGTCCGCTCGATGGACTCCGGCGACCGCGTACGCCTCCGCGTCGAGTCCGCCCTCACCGTCGAGCGAAACTTCGTCTCCACTGTCCTCGACACTGTCGGCGCACTCGTCGCCGTCTTCGATACCGCCGGACGCATCGTGCGCTTCAATCGCGCATGCGAAGAGGTCTCCGGCTACAGCTCTGCCGATCTCGTCGGCCGCTACCCATGGGAACGGCTCATCCCGCAGGCTGACCGATCGGAGGCAGTCAAGACATTCGAACGCATCCGCTCCGGCCAGTTTCCCGCCACCTTTGAAAACGAGTGGCTCCACCGGAACGGCTCTCTGCGCCGGATCCAGTGGTCCGCCACCGCGCTCGTCGATGATCAGGGACAGGCAAACTTCATCATCGCAACCGGTATCGATGTCACCGAGCAGCGCGTCGCCGAAGCCACACTGCGAGAGAGCGAAGCCCGCTACCGGCAGCTCGTCGAAGGTTCGCTCGGCATGGTCTGCACCCACGAGCTCGACGGCACCATCATCTCGGTCAATACACCCGGCGCCACGTCCCTCGGTATGGCTCCGCAAGAGATGGTCGGCGAAAACCTGAGCTCCTTCATGCCACCCACCACTCATAAAGGCTTTCGACGCTATCTCCGCCAGCTCGGCGAAACCGGCGAAGCCCAGGGACGCATCGAGCTCCTCGACCGCCAGGGCATCCCGCACGTCGTCGCCTTCAACAACAAGCTCATTGAGGTTGAATCCCGCGAACCTTATGTACTCGCCTTCGGCGTCGATATCTCCGACCAGGTACGCGCCGAGGAGCGCCTCCGCGCCCTCATCCACCAGTCCAACTCCATCCTTGAATCTGTCGGAGACGGCATCTACGGGCTCGATCTCGAAGGCTGCATCACCGTCATCAATCCGGCCGCATCGCAGATGCTCGGCTACAAGCCCCAGGAACTGCTCGGCCGGCGCATGCACGATATCATCCACTCCCGCCGTCGAGACGGCACACCCTACCCCGCCGACGAGTCCCCCATGCTCGAGACCCTCAAAACCCTCACCACCGTCCGCATCTCGAACGAGGTCTTCTGGCGCAAAGACGGAACCAGCTTCCCCGTCGAATATGTCGCACGTCCACAGATCGAATCCCGTGAAGACGCCGCACCCGGAACCCCGCCCGGCCGAGCCATCGGTATGGTCGTCGCCTTCCGCGACACCACCGAGCGCCGCGCCCTCGAGCGCATGAAGGATGAGTTCATCTCTACCGTCTCGCACGAGCTGCGAACCCCGCTTACCTCGCTCCGCGCCGCCCTCGGTCTGGTTACCGGCGGAGCCCTCCAGGCACGGCCCGAAAAGCAGCGTCAGATGCTCGAGATCGCCGTCGGCAACACCGACCGCCTCATCCGGCTGGTGAACGACTTCCTCGACATCGAGCGCATCTCCAGCGGCAATGCAGAACTCCACTCCGCAACGACCCGGCTGCAGACCCTCTTCGAGCGCGCCGCCAGCCTCCAGCAGGCTGCGGCTGACAAGAACGGCATCAGCTTCAACCTCCAGGCAAATGGCGTCGAGGTCTACGCCGACCCCGACCGCATCCTGCAGGCCCTCACGAATCTCATCTCGAATGCCATCAAGTACTCGCCGCCGAACGGGACCATCGCTCTCTCAGCTCACCCACCCGCTCCAGGCGAAAACGAGACGCGCATTGACGTCCACGACGACGGCCGCGGAATCCCCGAAGATAAACTGGAATCCATCTTCGAACGCTTCCAGCAGGTCGACGCATCGGACTCCCGCGCCATGGGCGGCACCGGGCTCGGCCTCGCCATCTGCCGCTCCATCGTAGCCCAGCACGGAGGCCGCATCTGGGCCACCAGCCCGCCCGGCGAGGGCGCCACCTTCCACTTCACGCTTCCGATTCGCTCCAAAAATCAGCTCACCTGAAAACGGCCTCCAAGTGCCTGCCTTTGTAAGGGCACGACCTTGAGTCTTGCCACATGGCGCCTTGGTCTATGCAACTTCAGCGCCCGACGGATTCCTTCGCTTACCGGCCCACTCCTTCGAAAAGCTCCGAGACAGGCTTGGGACTGGAACTCCGCACTTCAACTGGGAGATACAGACTGAAAACCGTCCCGCGATGCCCTGTCTCGACGCTGCTCCTCACCACCATCCGGCCACCGTGACGCTCGATAATCTCGGACGAGATCCACAGACCAAGACCGGTCCCGTTCAGATCCTTCGTCGTGAAAAAAGGCTCAAAAATGCGCTCCATCGTCTTCCGGGACATGCCATGACCATTGTCCGCAATGGTCATGCGAACTCCCGCTACTTCACCCGTCGTACCCAAAACATCATGCGAGCGCAGCATGAGACGACCACCGGTCTTCATTGCATCCAGCGCATTCGCGATCAGGTTATTCAACACCTGCCGAATCTCGTTCTCCAGGCAACGAATCGCTGTCTTGCTCAGGAACTTCGACTCCACTCGGATCCCGGCATTCGCCAGGCGTCCCTGGTACAACTTCACCACCGGCTCCAGCAATTCCGCAGCCGTCACCGCCGTCGAACGGTGCGTCTGGCGATGAAAACGCAGTGTCTGCGTCGCAATCTGCGACACCCGCGCTATCTCCGCCTGCGTCACCTCGACATACTCCCGTACCTGCGGCGGTAGATCTTCGTTTGCGGCGATCAGGTAAAGCAGATTCGTTACCGCCTCCAGCGGATTGTTGATCTCGTGCGAGATCGACGACGCGAGCCTTCCCACCGCCGCCAGCTTCTCACTCTGCAACAGCGCCTTCTCCGCCTTCTTCTGCGCCGTAATCTCGAGCGAGGCCGCGGAGATAGCTTCCACTTTTCCGCTGCTTCCGTAAACAGGAAAGTAGTTCACCGTCCAGTAGCGGTGTTCGCCCGGATGGCTTGTCAACTCTCCCTCCAAGGGAAAATTCACCACCGGCGTACCTGCCCTCACTCCCTCAAACAGCTCCCTGAGACCCGGTATCGGCGCCATCTCAGTCACAGTGCGCCCCTGCACCTGCTCCGGCTTCATGCCAAAAAATGCCGCCTGCCGGTCATTCAGCCGCAGGTAACGGAACTCATCCACATCGAAAAGCGCCAACCCGATCGGTGCCGTCCGGTACAACGCCGAGATCTCGGACGCCTGTCGCTCGGCTTCGGAGCGCTTACGGTTCAACTCTTCTGCCGCCGCGCGCTGCTCCGTGATATCTCGAAAGAAAACCGCTATCCCGTCGGCCGAGGGAAACGCCTCGACCGCGAACCACACGTGAAGAGGCTCAGGATAAAACGCCTCGAAGTACCCCGCAACCCGTTCTTCCATCGCCCGCCGGTAGTTCTCTACATACGGCGAGTTCTCATAAACCGTGCCCGGAAAAGCCTCAAACAGAATCCGCCCCAGCACCTCGCCACCCGGAGCCAGTAACTCGGTAGCCCGGCGATTGAGAAACTTGAAGCGATACTCCCTGTCCAATAGGATGATCGCGTCCGTCGTTACCTCGAATACCTGCTGCAGCATCCGTGTATTTACGTCCACGGTCTGTTCAGCTCGCTTTAGGCGCGAAATGTCCCGGTAATGGATCGCTATTCCCGAAGGGATCGGAACCGTCCGTAAAAAAATCCAGACGTCGAACGGCTCGTAGTAAAGTTCATGGTCCAGCGAAATCCGCTCTTCCATCGAACGCCGGTACACCCGCTCCTGATCGGTCCCCACCGTCAGCGGGTAAAGTTCCCAGTGACTCGGCCCGTTTACATCTTCAGGCTTGATCCGGCTGATCTCCCGCGCCGTATCGTTGGCAAACGTGATCCGCCACGCCCAATCCAGAAAAATGACCGCGTCGTCAAACCGCTCCACAAGGTAGCGTAGATCCGCACTGATCTCAGGTGATGAGAGCTGCTTCGGCGACGATACTTCCTTCGGAAAGGGCACCATGTGACACTTCATCTTATCGTCGAAAGCCGATTTCTGCACCAGCGCACCATGGATTCTCTCAAACTCTTCCCTTTCCCCGGCGTTCCTGTTACAAATGCTCTGGTAACCCGACGCCCAACGATGCATCGGCGTAGTCCCGCGCGTATTACCCCGGCACACCTACGAAGCAGGTCAAAGGAATCATGGCGAAGGCAATGTGGAACGGCCGGCTGCTCGCAGAGAGCGAAGCCACCGAAAACGTCGAAGGAAACATCTATTTCCCCGAAGAAACCGTCAAGCGCGAGTTCCTGCGCCCAAGTTCCACCACCTCAAGCTGCCCCTGGAAGGGTCAGGCCCGCTACTACTCCCTCCTCGTAGATGGACAGGAGAATCCAGACGCCGCATGGTACTACCCCGACCCTAAACCGGCCGCACGGAATGTAAAACACCACATCGCGTTCTGGCGCGGAGTCGAAGTCACCCCTTAGCCGCGCCCTAGTAGGCCTGCGCTTGGTCCACCGGCAGACGCACCTGGAAACAGGTGGCTCCACGCTTTGACTCCACCCGCAAAAAGCCTGAGTGCTTGGTGACGATTCTCTGCGCCGTATCCAGCCCTAGCCCCAACCCGCTACCCGGAGCCTTCGTCGTAAAAAACGGCTCGAAGATCCGCGTCTGCAGCTCCGGGGGTACGCCCGGACCATCATCCCATACCTCGACCATGGCCAACTGACCCTGCAACCTCGTCTTCAGCGTAAGGTTTCCGCCACTGTCCATCGCATCAATCGCATTCTCGATCAGCGCCGTCCATACCTGGTTCAACTCGCTGCCATATGCGCTGATCGGTGGCAGACCCGGATCAAAATCCGTCGTCACATGGATCCCCGCCAGCCGTGAGCCGAACATGCTCAACGTATTCTCGAGCGCAACCGCCAGGTCCACCTCCTGAATCGGTGCCTGGTCCATGTACGAATAATCCTTGATCGCCGAAATCAGATCGAAGATCCGCCCCGTTGAGCTCACAATCGTCTCTGCCATCCGCTCCACCCGCAGCGAGCTCGCAAACGTAGCCATCGCCGGGGCCAGGACCTCATCCGGAAACGCCGTCGCAAACTCATCCAGGTACCCCAGCGGAAACCGCGTCTCCGCTATCGAGGGCGCGATCTCCCACGCATTCGGAACGTGGTGCTCCTCCAGCCACTTCGTCACCGTCGTCTCACGATCCGCCACCGCAAGCGGCGACTGATCCACCATCGGCTCCGTGCTCAGGTAATTGGCCATCTCGGCCCGCGTCTTCGCAATCCACTCCTGAAGCTTGGTCGAAGTCTGCAGCGAAAGACACATCGAGCCCAGTTCGTATTTCTTGTCACCATACTCACGCAATTCGGTAAACAGCGACGCTGCCGACCGCTGGGCCGCTGAAGCAGGATTGTTCAACTCGTGCGCCATGTTGGCCGCCAACTTGCCCAGAGCTGACAACTTCTCAGCCTGCTGCTCCATGCGCGTCACCTCGCGCACCCGGTCCAGTAACACCGACACCGAGCGCTGCGCCATCGAGGGAATCGCCTCCAGCATCGCCGGAAAAAGGCTCTCGTGAATATCCAGCACCCAGCACGGACCGTTCGTATACCCATCTCCGCCATAAGTCTTCATGCGGCTGAAGGGCAGCTTGCCCGTCATCTGACCGGCACGCCCAATGAACAACGCCATCGGCCCGGACTTCCGCCGCCGCACATGGATATCCCCCTGCAGGATGAAAACCATGCTCGTCGCAGGCTCAGACTCTTCAAAAACTCGGGTACCGGTGCTGCCAACACGCTCTTTGCCGTTCCGTGCCAGCCATTCGTACTCTTCGGTCGTCAGGCCTTGTAACGCTGTAATGCCACGCAGGCCCGCAACAATTTCCTCGAGCGGTGAAGGCCGCTCCGGCGCCATCGACACCAACAAGGGACCCGAGAGATCATGCGTTGCAACCGAGCTTGCCATTCCCCTATGATGCTCCCGCCCAGCTATCGCCGCAATTTATCAGTCGCGAAAATAACAAAGCGTCCGTTCCGAATCTGCCGGAACGGACGCTTTGAACCATTTGACGCCTTCCTAAGCCCTAACCACTGCGCCATCCTGCACCTTCACCGGATCCAGGAACGGCATGCCCGCGCGAAGCTCTGCACCCACCGTCTCGATCTTGTCATCCGCCTCGGCCTTGCGGAACTTCGCAAACTCGTGGCGCCCCGTCTCGTTCTCCTCGATAAACTTCTTCGCAAACGAGCCATCACGAATATCCGACAGGATCCCCTTCATCGCAGCCCTCGTCTCATCCGTCACAATTCTCGACTGCGCCAAATAGCCACCCCACTCCGCCGTATCGGAGATCGAATGATTCATGTACTCCAACCCGCCGCGGTACATCAGGTCCACAATCAGCTTCAGCTCATGCAGGCACTCAAAGTACGCCAACTCCGGCTGATACCCGGCATCGACCAGCGTATGAAATCCAGCCTTCACCAGCGCAGCCGTGCCCCCGCAAAGCACAGCCTGCTCCCCGAACAGGTCCGTCTCCGTCTCTTCCGTAAACGTCGTCTCCAGCACACCCGCACGCGTGCACCCGATCGCCTTCGCATAGCTCAACGCAAGCGCCAGCGCCTTGCCACTCTTGTCCTGTTCGACGGCTACCAAAGCCGGCACGCCGCCGCCCTCCGTAAACACCTCGCGCACACGGTGTCCCGGAGCCTTGGGCGCAGCCATCGACACATCCACAGACTCCGGCGGAGTAATCGTGCGAAACCGAATATTGAACCCATGCGCAAACATCAGCGTCACGTCCGCCTTCATGTTCGGCGCGATCTCCTCGTGATAAACCTTCGCCGCCGTCTGGTCGGGCGTCAGGTTCATAATCACGTCCGCCCACTTCGAAACCTCGGCAACCGTCCCGACCACGAGCCCGGAGTTCTTCGCACGCTCCGCGTTCTTCGAGCCCGGCCGCAGTCCGACCCGCACGTCCACGCCAGAGTCCTTCAGGTTCAGCGCGTGAGCGTGGCCCTGTGAGCCATAACCGATGATGGCGACCTTCTTCGCCTGGATCAATGAAAGGTCTGCATCCGCATCGTGATAAGTCTTTGCCATAATCTCCCTGACTTCCTTCTTCTATTTGAAATGAGTAACCGGTAAAGTTTCGCCGTAACGGCGAAGCCGTCCAAAATCCCACGAAGTGCTCGCCGCCCGCGATAACAGCGCTCTTGCCTCTAGTCTTCCTCTTCGTGCACATCCTCAAACTCGTTCGGAATAATCTCCGCAGCTGCAACATGCACCGGCGCAGCACCGTTTGCAGCAGCCGTACCAAGCGCCTTCAGCACGCGGCTCGTATGGTGCCCGCGACGCATCGCCATACGCCCCGTCCGCGAAGTCTCGAGAATGGTATAACCACTCTCGGTAATCACCTGGACGAGACCTTCAATCTTCGAGCTCGACCCAGTCATCTCCATCATGATCGACTCGGGCGCCAGGTCCACAACGCGCGCACGAAAAACATTCGCCAACTCGAAGATCTGCGACCGTGAAGTCAGTCCATGCGGAGAGTTCGGACCCGCCGCGACCTTGATCAGACACAGCTCGCGAATCACCGCCTCGGAGCGCCCGACTTCATCCACATCGACCGTAATCTCAAGCTTGTAAAGCGACGCCTTGATGCGATGCGCAGCATGTTCGGGCGCCTCGCACACAATCGTCATCCGCGACGTGTCCGCTCGCTCGCTCTCACCTACCGTCAACGAGACGATATTAATGTTTAGCCGCCGGAACAGCGACGCAACCCGCGCCAACACTCCCGGCCGGTCTTCAACCAAAGCTACAAACGTATGAAGCATGTAGAACCTTTCTCGGATAGTCCACAGGACGGAACGCTAGATATCTTCCGCAGTCTCAAGCAGAGGATCCTTCGCTGGCCGCAGAACCATCTCATGCAGCGCGGCACCCGGAGCAATCATCGGGTAAACGCCATCTTCCTTCTCAACCTGGAACTCGATCAGAAACGCTCTCCCGCTCGTCCTGGCTTTAGTAACCGCAGATGTGACGTCTTTCCTCTCGGTCACCCTCGCACCCTCAATGCCATGCGCAGCCGCAAGCATCACGAAGTCAGGCGACAGAATCGGCGACGCAGAATAGTTCTTCTCATAAAACGTCTCCTGCCACTGCCGCACCATGCCCAGGAATCCGTTATTGATCACCGCGATGTTGATCGAAAGCCCCTCCTGCACAATGGTCGACAACTCGGAAGCCGTCATCTGGAACCCACCATCGCCCGCGATCACCCACACATCCTTGTCCTTGCAGGCAGCTTTCGCGCCGATCGCCGCCGGCAATGCAAAGCCCATCGTTCCCAGACCACCGGACGTCACCAGCGACCGCGGCGCCTCGTGCTTGAAGTATTGCGCCTCCCACATCTGGTGCTGTCCCACATCGGTAACAATAATGGTATCTTTCTCACGACCTGCTGCAACCGCTTCCCGCCAGATATCGTTGATCACATGCGCCGCATACAGGTGTCCGTTATCCGGGAGATTTTGAATGTCCCGCACCGCCGCCGTGCCCTTGCTTCCGTTAATCTCGTTCAACCAGCTCTTGTCGCCGCGGCCCTCAAGCTTCGGAGTCAACTCCAGCAGCACAGCCTTCAGGTCGCCCAGCAATGCAACATCCGCCTTCACGTTCTTTGAAATTTCGCTCGGATCGATCTCCACATGAATCTTCTTCGCGTGCGGAGCATAGTGCGCCAGGTTCCCCGTTACACGATCGTCAAACCGCATGCCGAACGCCAGCAGAAGGTCTGCTTCCTGGATCGCATGATTCACCCACGACTCGCCATGCATACCCATCATGCCAAGAGAAAGCGGATGCGCCGCCGGTACCGCACCAAGCCCGAGAAGCGTGCTTGCAATCGGAATCTGCAGCTTCTCTGCGAATGCGATCACCTCCTCCTCTGCACCCGACTGCGTGATTCCATGTCCCGCCAGGATCACCGGCTTCTTCGCAGACCGGATCAGGGCCAGCGCAGCCTCAACCATACTCG
>CAZZZP010000060.1:0-26650 GCA_964658635.1 Lichenicola sp.
CTCGCCCTACACCTCTAGAGACCGGCACCGACTCGCTTTCGTTCCCACCTTTGCCGGTTTTCTACGAAACAAATCATCCTGCCGGGCATCTCACACCTCAAGCATGCGCAAAGTCCATAAAGCAGCAGCAGCCATCATTCTCTCCATCGCGACTCTCACCACCCGGCCTGCAGGCGCCTACTCCGTCCAGACCCACGAGCAGCTCATCGACCTCACCTGGCGGGTGCACATCGTTCCCCTCCTCCAGAAGCGCTTTCCCGGCATCACCCCAGCCCAGATTCAGGAGGCCCACTCCTACGCCTATGGCGGAGCCGCCATCCAGGACCTCGGCTACTACCCCTTCGGCAACTCCTTCTTCTCCGACCTCACCCACTACGTCCGCTCCGGAGACTTCGTCGACGCGCTTCTCCGCAACGCCCACACTCCTGACGAACTCGCCTTCGCCATCGGCGCCCTCTCGCACTATCTCGGCGACACCATCGGCCACTCCCAGGCCACAAACCCATCGGTAGCCGTCCAGTTTCCAAACCTCGCCCAGAAATATGGCCCCACCGTCTCATACGAGGAAAGCCCGCACAGCCACGTCCGTACCGAGTTCGCCTTCGACATCAACGAGATCGCCAAGCACCGCTTCGCCCCGCGCCGCTACCTCGACCACGTCGGACTCAATGTCTCAACCGACCTGCTCGCGCGCGCCTTCTTTCTCACCTACGGGCTGGAACTGGAGAAGACAGTCCGCGTCGAGCGCACCAACCTCTACGGCTACACCTTCAGTGTTCGCCACTTTATTCCGCGTATTGCCTACGCCGAAAACGTCCTTCACAGACGCGGCTTTCCCGCTGATCCCGCGGACGGTACCGACCCCGACTTCGACAAGCTCAAGGCCGACCTCCTCCGGGCCGACGCGGACAATCATTGGGAGGACTGGCGCGGCAAACCCGGTATCGGCACCTACGCGCTCGCAGGCTTAATCTTCATCTCGCTGCACATCGGCCCCCTTACCCTCTTCGCCATCCGCGGACCCAACCAGGCCGCCGAGTCCCTCTACGTCAAGTCGGTCAACGACACCACCGAACGCCTGCGCCTTGAGCTGCTCCACCTGCGCGTACCTCCGCCCGCCGTCGGGCCGCCGCCCATCCGCCAGAACATCTTCCCCAACCTCGACCTCGACACCGGCGAGCGTGTCCGGCCAGGTACCTACCACCTCACCGATCAGACCTACGCGAAGCTCCTCCGCACCATCGTCAAAGATCCCGCGCGGCACGTCCCCGTCGGCCTCAAAGAAGATCTCCAGTACTTCTACTCCGACCCCTCCGCACCGGACACGACCAAGCGGAAGCCCGGAGCATGGGCTCAGGTCCAGGCGGAACTCGTCACACTCGGCACCATGCCAACCACACCGCAACCCTGAGACCTTTATCAATTCGACTTAGATGGCGCCGGCACCCTCGTCTCCATGGATCGTCGAATCGCCGATCGTTAGGTTGGCGAGCGATCCGATCTCATGGATCTGCGCTCCATCCTGGATCTTTCGCCGGATCGCCAACTTGGCAAAATCACCTAAAGCTTGCAGCGTGCGTAAATCCGAGCTGTCAAAAGCCGCGGTCCGCCCATGCGCCACCAGCCAGATGGTCCCACGAATCCCCTCGATCTCCCACGGCAGCAGGATCGAATCGGTCACCGGAGACGCCTCAATCCCCATCAAATCAAAGAAACGCTTCCCCACGCGCGCGATCTGCGGAGTACCGCGTGCCACGCATACACCACACGGGCTCGGGTAGCGCGGTAACGTAGTATTCGCAAAACTGGACCACTCCCCCGCAACCGCGACCCAGAGGAAATATTCATCATCTCCCCTCTCGGGTTGCGCCAGGCTGATCCCCGCACTGTCTGCTCCGCAAAGATGAATCCCCGAATCAACCACTTCCTGCAACATCGTGTCCGGAGATTCCAGGAAAGCATGGCAAAGCAGACGTAAACTCTCCATCTGCACCGATATGTCCCGACGGTGTAACTTTCGATTTAGAAAAGAAGGATGCTTTTGAACCTCAAGCACCTCCAATCCCGATTCCGCATAGCTTGGCAACGGTGAATGCATCAAGGCCCTCCCGCTGTGAGATGCAAAGCGATCGCCGGATCTCACGACCGGTACCGTCTTTACCTCATCACGGGAACCATCTCATCAAATAACGCTCACGACCCTTTGTATCGATGCTTCTAAAAAGCAACCACCCTGAGCGGATCCGCCAGGGTGGTTTTGTCTTCCAGCTTGCCGGCCTTGCTCACCGCAAGACGTCTTACTGCACGGTGTAAGTAACACTCGACCAGTGAACGAGCTTGTAGGCCGGGTTGAGATCCAGAACCGTCACCGTGTGGGTGCCGGGGGACAAGCTGTAATACTGGTTCACGTCGGTACCCGCATACCAGCCCAGCTTCACACCGTTATCCCAAACCTGAACCTGGTTGATCGCCGTCGACTCACTCGCGTGAGCAACCACGTGCACGGGCGACTGGCTAAACACCTGGGACGGAGCAGGACTGACAACCTGCAGACCATCAATCAGCGGCTGCACACTATAGGTCACCGTCGCCTGGTGAATCACCTTGTAATTCGCATCGAGATCCAGGGCCATCGTCGTATGAATGCCCGGCGCAAGATTGTACGTCGCATCGATCGAACTTCCGTAGACCCCCAGCTTTACCCCGTTATCCCACACCTGGGTCTGGCTTACGGGCTGGTTCTCGGAGGCATTGGCAATCACATGAACCGCACCGGACACGGTCGCCCCATTCCCCGGCGATGAGATCACCACGCTGTTCGAAGCATTCGAACTAGAGGAAGTCTGGAAGAAGTCAGCCATGGGCGCGGCATTCTGCGCGGCCCCCGGGCAGGTTGAAAGCCCCATCACCGCACAAACCGTCTTCAGTACATTCTCGTTATGGTAAGTCGTCGTAGATTGAAAGCCCGACTTCACCTGCGGACCGATCACGAGCGTCGCCGTCCGGCCGCCGCATCCCTGCGAAACCGACGCCGAACAACGATTGTCCGTGTAAAGCGTTCCTTCATCCCACACGATGAAGATCAACCCGTCCCCGCCAGGACTGAATTCCGGACGAGCCAGAATCGCCGGCAGATTCTTCTGTAACCACTGATCCGCAGCCTGCAGACTGCTGTTATGCGCATCCTCATCGGCGTCAGGTGTGATGTAGGCATAATTGACCGTATTCCCCTGCGCAAAATCAGTCGCCATCTGGGTGTAGGGAACACTGTTGTTCTCCTGACCACTTCCCGGACACACATCCGTGAAGTCAATCAACGGATTATGCCGGCGGTAATAGCTGCTGTTCGCCCCGCCGTACAAGCCCTGAAATCCGGCGTAAGGCATGTTGGACTCATACGATCTCCAGCTATACCCCTGGTTCAACAGTTCCCGCACAACGTTATCGTCGCCATGCCCGCAGGACACCGTATCGTTATTCAACTCAACCGGCGCTCCCGCAACAAGCCACATCAAGGCCGGCAACGAGCTATGCTGATTCGAGTAAAACTGCGTCGCCAATCCATACTGCTGAATCAGCTGGTTGTAGTAAGGCATCTGGGCATTCCCCACTACATCCTCATAACTGTGGTTCTCCTCCGTGATCATCCACACGTGAGACGACTTGGGAACCGTCTGCGCGGAGCAGACTCCAACAAACAGGAAGAGAGTGGCGACAAGCTTTTTTCTCAGAGACATAGTGGAAACCCATGCTTACTTTTTAGCTGCGTTGTGGGTAAGTATGCAGAAGGGATAAAACAATGACATCAATCCAGGTTAAGTCTGCGTAAAACCTCGGCGAACGCTCAATCCTCAACTCTCTGCCAGACCGCCCCTGAACGTTTATCCTTTCCACACGACTCGAGGAATCTCAATGGCCTTCCGCAAGCCCTTTGCCCTGCTTCTCACGGTAACCTCGATTCTAGTAGCTGAAGGTACTCAAAAACACGCGATGGTAGTCACCATCCAGCATGACGCCTCAAATGCGGGCCTTCAGATCCTCAAACAAGGCGGCAACGCCGTCGATGCCGCCGTTGCCGTCGGCTTCGCGCTCGCCGTCACCCTGCCCAACGCCGGCAACCTGGGCGGAGGCGGTTTTATGCTTCTCCGCGACCACGCAGGCCAGGCTCACTTCCTCGATTTCCGCGAGCGCGCACCCCTCTCCGCCACCGCCAACATGTACCTCGACGCCCACGGCAACGTCATCCCGGACCTCTCCACCCTCGGCTACAAGGCCATCGGCGTCCCCGGCTCGGTCGCCGGCTTCGTCTACGCCCAGGCCCACTTCGGAAGCGGCAAGCTCACCCTCGCCCAGGACATGGCCCCAGCTATCAAACTCGCCTCAGATGGCTACGTCCTCAACGCCGAAGAAGCCAGTTACCTCCACGCACCCAGCCTCAGCAAATTCCCCGAATCCCGCCGCATCTTCCAGCGCAATGGCAACTTCTACCAACCCGGCGAAACCTTCAAACAACCCGACCTCGCCCGCACCCTCACCACCATCTCCCAGCACCCCGAAGACTTCTACACCGGCGAAATCGCCAAACAACTCGCCAGATCCGTCCAGTCCCACGGCGGCCTCCTCTCCGAAGCCGACCTCGCCGACTACAAGGTAGTCGACCGCAAGCCCCTCCTCGGCCAATTCACCTCACACGGCGACCAGTACGACATCGTCACCTCGCCGCCACCCTCATCCGGCGGCATTGCTCTTATCGAAACCCTCGGCATCCTCTCCCACTTCGACCTCACCGCCGCCGGCGCCGACCGCTCCCCCGGACAGATCCACCTCATCACCGAGGCCTTCCGCCGCGCCTATAAAGACCGCACCGACTACCTCGGCGACCCCGACTACACCCCCATCCCCATCGCACAGATGGAGCAGCCCGCCTACGCCGCCGCCTGGGCCAAAACCATTGACCCCGCCCGCGCCACCCCCTCAGCCGCCCTCGTCCGTCCCACCGGCTTCCTGCCCCCGCCCCCGACCAACTCCATCCAGTCCCGCCTCCCTTCCATCGAGACCACCCACTACTCCATCGTCGACCAGGACGGAAACGCCGTAGCCGTCACCTACACCCTCAACGACCTCTTTGGATCCGGCGTGACAGCCGAAGGTCTCGGCTTCCTGCTCAACGACGAGATGGACGACTTCTCCTCCAAACCCGGCACACCCAACATGTTCGGCCTCATCCAGGGTCCCGCAAACGCCATAGCCCCCGGTCACCGGCCCCTCTCCTCCATGACCCCGACCATCGTCACCACCCACGCCGAAGGCGGCAAACCCGGCGAACTCCGCCTCGTCCTCGGCTCGCCCGGCGGAGCCACCATCATCACCACCGTAGCCAACGACCTCATCAGCACCCTCGTCAACGGGCTCACCATTCAGCAGGCAGCCGACGCCCCCCGCTTTCACCAGCAATACCTCCCCGACACCCTCGACGTGGAAAAACGCTTCAACCTCGAAACCGTCGCCGCCCTCGAGCACATGGGCTACAAGGTCAACCGCAAAAACGCAGCCGACGAAGGTAAACCCGGCGTCTGGGGAGACTCCGAACTCATCAGCATCGATCCCAGAACCCACACCCTCACCGGGGGCCACGACTCCCGACACACCTTCGGCAGCATAGCCACGTACTAGCTCCAGGGATCCGCGTTGGGAACCGGGGGGCTCCGAAGCGAAAAGCAGAATAGCGTCGACCCGGATCTACCTCGACTCCTACTCCGCCTATCAGCCTGAATCGCCCGCCGCACTCCGTCTGCCTGACCCCTACCCCTACCCCCTACCCCCTAATCCCTATACCCTGTCCTTATGCTTCCCGGTATCTCTTCGCTTATCTTCTACCCGAATCGCCTCGCACCCTCGCACCTCGACGCCCTTGCCCAATCCGGGGCCGGCATCCTCGAACTCTTCGCCGCCCGCTTCCACTTCGACTACACCGACCGCCAGCAGACGCGGGAGCTCGCCGCATGGTTCCGGTCGAACGACATCCGCCCCGCCCTCCATACTCCCCTCACCGCTGACTCCCGCTTCTCGCGCCACGCCGGCCCCACGCTCAACCTCGTCGCCATGGACAAATCCCGCCGCATCGAGGCCATGGAAGAGGTCAAGCGCGCCCTCGAATCCGCCGAGCAGATCCCCTTCGCCACCGCCATCGTCCACCTCGGCCTCGACGGAGACCGCTGGTCCGACTACGCCCTCGAATACGCCATCACCGCCGTCGAGCACCTCAAAGCCTTCGCCGGCCCCCTCGGCATCCGCCTTCTGCTCGAGAACCTCCGCAACGAGGTCGCCACCCCCGGCCACCTGCTCGATATCCTGCGCATCGGCCACTTCGATTCCACCGGTATCTGCCTCGACCTCGGCCACCTGCACCTCGCCGGCCTCCCGCTCGCCGCAACCATCGAAACCCTGCGCCCGAGGCTCGCCGAGCTTCATCTTCACGATAATCACGGCGTCCCCGCCCCAGGCGCTCCCTACGCCGGCGACTCCGGCAAACCCGACTCCCACCTCTGGCCAGCCAGTGGCACCGAACGCCCAGCCAACCTCGCCGCCGGCTCCATCGCCTGGAACGAGGCCTACGCGCTCATCGCCACCCTGCCCGCCGACCTCCCCGCCGTCCTCGAAGTCGCCGACACCCAGGCCGATTCCCCCGCCACAGTCAGCCGCCTCGCACGCGAAGTCTTCTCCCACGCCGCACGCCTCTCTGAGCTCTGACGCGTGCCCCACCTTCGGCCCAGTCGCATCGGTCCCAAGGTGGCTTCACACCCCGAAGAGTAAACTGGACCTGCCCATGTCCACAGAAATCACCGCACCCCCCGTAGCCACCATCGCCACCCTCTCCGCGCACGAAGGCCAGACCGTCACCCTCCAGGGCTGGCTCTACAATCTCCGCGCCTCCGGCAAGCTCCTCTTCCCCATCTTCCGCGACGGCACCGGCACCATCCAGGGCATCGTCCCCAAGGCCGCCGTCCCCGAGGAACTCTTCGAAACTCTCAAAAATCTCACCCTCGAGTCCTCCGTCAAGGTCACCGGCAAGGTCCGCGCCGACTCCCGCGCCCCCTCCGGCTTTGAGCTCGACGTCGAAGCCCTCGAAGTCCTCCAGCGCGTAGCCGACGAGACCCCCTTCCCCATCACCCTCAAGGAACACGGCGTCGACTTCCTCATGGAGCATCGCCACCTCTGGATCCGCACCCCGCGCCAGTCCGCCATCCTCCGCGTCCGCGCCACCATCATGCGCGCCGCAGCCGAGTACTTCGACAACAACGGATTCACCCGCACCGATCCGCCCATCCTCACCCCCAACGCCTGCGAAGGCACCTCAGAGCTCTTCGAGATGGACTACTTCGGCGACGACAAGGCCTATCTCACCCAGTCCGGACAGCTCTACATCGAGGCCACCGCGCTGGCGCTCGGCAAGGTCTACTCCTTCGGCCCCACCTTCCGCGCCGAAAAATCCAAGACCCGCCGCCACCTCACCGAGTTCTGGATGGTCGAACCCGAGATGGCCTACGCCGGCCTCGACGATCTCCTCCAGCTTGCCGAAAACTACCTCACCTTCATCGTCCAGGCCGTTCTCGCCAAACACCGTGCCGACCTCAAGGTCATCGGCCGCGACATCACCAGGCTCGAAGCCATAAAGGCGCCCTTCCCCCGCCTCTCCTACGACGAAGCCCACCAGATGCTCGTCGAAGCCCACGCCGCCGGCAAAATCGACACCCTCCACAAGGAAGGCGACGACTTCGGCTCTCCCGACGAGACCTACATCTCCTCGCAGTTCGCAAGTCCAGTCATGGTCCACCGCTACCCCGCCGCCATCAAGGCCTTCTACATGCAGCCCGACCCCGCCGACCCCACCAAGGCCCTCTGCGTCGACGTCCTCGCCCCCGAAGGCTACGGCGAGATCATCGGAGGCTCCCAGCGCGTCGACTCCTACGACCTCCTCAAGCAGCGCATTGAAGACCACCAACTCCCGCTCGAAGCCTTCCAGTGGTACCTCGACCTGCGCAAGTACGGCTCTGTCCCGCACTGTGGCTTCGGTATGGGCATCGAGCGCGTCGTGGCCTGGCTCTGCGGCCTCGACCACGTCCGCGAAACCATCCCCTTCGCCCGCACCCTCAACCGCATCTACCCCTAGCCTCTCCCGGCACAAACGAAGAGTCCTCCTCACACGGGGTCTCCCAAAAGGGCACCCTTCAAGGGTGCCCTTCGCCTCTTCCCCAGGCCGCTCTCCGATCTGTCAAGCCCCTTCCCCAAAAAGAATTTACAACTACCCTGTAATGAGCTACTTAGAAAGTAAAATTCTTGGCGTAGTTACCCCCGCCACTCCCGTATCCTTGTAATAGGAGGCAGGAAACCTCGATCCTCCGCATTCTCCCCTGCGTGCTCACTCGAAGTACCAAGCTAAGTTCCCTTCTTTGAATACTTTAGGACTTAAGTACCCCGGGGGGGGTACCCTCAAAGTCCGTCCCGTCAAACACCCCAACCCGGGAAATGCAACGCCCAGTCGACCCGCGACAACCACCTCAGGCCCGGCCACTCATCGGATCGACTCTCCATCCCGACCAACGGGAGAGCCCACGCGAAGCAGTTGCAAGTCGAGAAGTGACCGCCGCCCGCCCAGGGCGCGCGCCAGCTTTACTGAATCATCAACGGCTTCGGCGGGGGCGGCGGCTGGAAGCTGGTCACTACCACGCCCGCCGTCTCAAAGTGCGGGATCCGGTGGTCGTTGGCATGGCCAAGGAAGATAGCCTTCTTCAACATCATGATCAGCCGCCGGGATTCCTCGGCAAAGTGCCGGCCAACCGCAGCGTTGTAGTCGCAGACCAGGTTGTAAGTGGCGTCGCACTTGGGACAGGTGATCTGGTCGTCCAGCCAGCGATGGAAAGCAGCTTCGGGGAGCTTGCCGACAGGGTCGTGTCCGGTGCGAATTGCAGCGAGGATCAGGGGCATCTCTGTTCCAGAATAGCGCGGGTATTGTCCAAAAGAGCAACAGGCGGCACGGCGCTGGCGGGCCGCGTCATAGGGGCTGAGGAGATGTTGACCCATGATCAAGTCTGTTGGATATGCAACAAACCACTCGTTTACCGACCTTAAGCCGCTGGAGTTTGAGCGCGAGGATCCGAAGCAGAACGAGATCGAGATTGAGGTAATGTACTGCGGCGTCTGCCACTCGGACATTCATCAGGTAAAAAACGAATGGCACAACACCGTCTACCCGTGCATGCCAGGGCATGAAGTTGTGGGGCGCGTCAAAAGTGTGGGTTCCTCCGTGACGCAGCACAGGGTTGGCGACCTCGTGGGCGTCGGCTGCATGATCGACTCGTGCCGCAGCTGCGAGCCGTGCAAGTCAGGCGACCAGAACTACTGCGAAGGGCCAAACAGCTGGCTGGCTACCTATAACGGGCCGATGGTGCCCAGGGAAAAGGCTCCCGGTGGAGACAATATGTACGGGCGCGACAACACCTATGGCGGCTATTCAACCTCGCTGGTCGTCGCGGAGGACTTTGTCCTGAAGATCCCCGCGGCTTTGAAGCCGGAGCAGGCTGCGCCCATTCTTTGCGCGGGTGTGACGACTTACTCCCCAATGAAGCACTGGGGCGTTAAAGCCGGGCAGAAGGTGGGCATCATCGGTTTCGGCGGGCTCGGCGATATCGCACACAAGATCGCCAAAGCGCTCGGCGCAGAGGTAACCGTATTCACGACGTCGGCGGCGAAGGTGGCTGAAGGTCCCCTGGTAGGTGCGTTCGTCGTCCATGTCGAGAACGACGACATGATGACCAGCCTGAAGGGCCAGTTCGACTTCATGCTTTCGACCATCCCCGAGAAGTCCGACCTTTCGATCTTTGTGCCGTTGATGAAGCGCAACGGCCACCTGGTCGTCGTGGGTGCTCTCGAGCCTCTTTCGCCGTTCAACAACATGCAGATGGCGGGGCACCGGCTCTCAGTCGCCGGATCGCTCATCGGCTCGATTGCCGAGACGCAAGAAGTCCTGGATCTCTGCGCGGAGCACGGCATCGCACCTGACATCGAACTGCTGGACATCAAGGACATCAACGACGCATACAAGAAGGTTGAAAATGGAGACGTGCGATACCGATACGTGATCGATATGGCCAGTCTGAAGGGCATCTCGGTATAAGTACAACCAAAGCAGGCGTGCGTCAGTCGCGGCTGAACGTGGCCTTCTCATGGGTCAGGGACGAAATTCCGTGCCGACCAACTGGAAGGCTACGCGAAGCCCAATACCGCACAAGGTGCCCCCCGGCGTCAGGGCGTAATGCCGCTGGTTCCTTCTGCCGCACTTTTGCCCCTGATCCCGTAACCTAAACTCAACCATGGCAAAGAAGAAACTCCGCATCGGCATCCTCTTCGGTGGCCGCTCCGGCGAGCACGAGGTCTCCCTCCTCTCCGCCGCCTCCATCCTCAAGGCCATCGACCGCAAAAAGTACGACATCGTCCCCATTGGCATTTCGAAGGCCGGCCGTTGGCTCGCCAACAACGCCGCCCATTCCCTCCTCACCGGCGAAACGACAGATCAGCCACTCCAGATTGAAGCTTCCGCCTCCTCGAGCGAGCTCATCGCCCAGCCCGCCGCTCTCTCTGGCGCCATCGACGTCATCTTCCCCGTCCTCCACGGAACCTTCGGCGAGGACGGCACCATCCAGGGCCTCTTCGAAATGGCCGACCTCCCCTACGTCGGCTCCGGCGTCCTCGGCTCCGCTGCCGGCATGGACAAGGACGCGATGAAAAAACTCTTCGCCGCCGCCGGCCTCCCCCAGACCCCGCACATCACCCTCCTGCGCAGCGAGTGGCGCGCCGACCCCAGAAAATCCATCCGGCTTATCGAGAAAGCCCTCGCCTACCCGCTCTTCGTCAAGCCCGCAAACCTCGGCTCCTCGGTCGGCATCAGCAAGGTCAAGCAACGCTCCGACCTCGCCTCAGCCCTGGACCTCGCCGCCAGCTTCGACCGCAAGCTCGTCATCGAGCAGGGCGTCGGCGGCCCAGGCGCCAAGCCCCGCGAACTCGAAGTCGCCGTCCTCGGTAACGACAGCCCCGAAGCCTCCACCGTCGGCGAAATCGTCCCCGCCAAGGAGTTCTACGACTACGAGGCCAAGTACCAGCTCTCCGGCCCCGACGAAAGCGTCTCCATCATCCCGGCCAAACTTACCGCCGCCCAGCAGAAGCAGATCCGCACCATGGCTCTCCAGGCCTTCCGCGCATGCGACTGCTCCGGCCTCGCGCGCGTCGACTTCCTCATGGAGCCCGCCGGCCAGAAGCGCATCTACCTGAACGAAATCAACACCATGCCCGGATTCACATCCATCTCCATGTACCCGAAACTCTGGGCCGCCACCGGCCTCCCATACAAGCAGCTCATCGACCGCCTGATCGCCCTCGCCATGGAACGTCACGCCGAAAAACAGCAGACCGCCTTCAGCCTCCACTAAGCACTATCCGGCTAGGTTCGTCGCTCGAATTCGCTCTGCTCGCACCCGTCAATCCCCAACCCGGGGAGGGGCTTGATTACTAACGTAGAGGTCGCCCAGAGCCGGAATCTTATCGGAAAGGATGGCCCGTCCGATAAACTGGCAAGAGCCGTGATTCGGCGACCGCGTCTCGCGTTGACTGTCCCATGGTTTTGTCAAAGCGCCTTGAGGTCGCCGTCCGAAGCTGATGCGAATCGAAATCAGGAGTTCCGCCGTTTGCCATTGCATCTAGGCCCCATCCGTCATCTCATCTCCGGTCGTAAGGTCTGCACGCTCGCCAGCCTGTTCGCGCTCGTCGCCCTCAGCCCGGCGGCCAACGCACGCAGCACCCAGCAGCACCGCCGGCACCCGCGCATCCACGCGATCAGGCAGGCGATGCTCAACGTTGGCCTGCCCGCAATCGGTCTGCTCCCCGATGACGATGACATAGTCGACGTGCCCGAAGAAGGCCAGAAGTATGAGCTCAAGCTCGCCCGCCAGGGTGGAGAAGTCCTCGACGTCGTCTACCGCGTCGGCGACACCTACGTCCCTGACGCCCTCGACAAGCTCAGCAACTTCCTCCACGACACCCACAACGACGAGATCAAGGACTACGATCCCCGCACCTTCGACGTCCTCCACACCATGCTTGCCAAACTCGACCACCCCGGCAGCGTGATCCAGATCCTCTCCGCCTACCGCACCCAGGAAACCAACGACGCGCTGCGCGAGAGCGGCACCACCAACGCGGCCGAACACTCCCAGCACATCGAAGCCAAGGCGCTCGACATCCGCGTCCCCGGCGTTTCGGCCGTCGCCCTGCGCGATGCTGCTCTCTCCCTCGGCGCCGGCGGCGTAGGCTACTACCCCCGCAGTCAGTTCATCCACGTCGATACAGGCCCCGTCCGCGAATGGACCTTCGCCCCGCACAAACTCTCGGCCTCGCATCACCGCCATGGCAGGCACAGCAGCCGTCGCAACCGCGCCTGAACCCCGCTAACCCAGGTCTCGCTCACGAGACCTGGGTTTGAATAAGCTCTGGACCTCGAGTCTAAGTATCCAGACGGAGCGCAGCAATCAGCGCAGCCAATGCCGCAGGCTGATTCCGCCGACTCGGATAGTACAAGAAATACCCCGGGAACGAAGGACACCAATCCTTCAACACCTGGACCAGCCGCCCTTCCACGATCAGGCCCTTCAAATCACCCTCCATCGCCGTCCCGATCCCCACCCCATCCAGCACCGCCCGGATCACCAGGTCCGGATCGTCAAACGACACCGGCCCCCGCGGGCTCACCGTCAGCGCCTTTTGCCCTTCTCAAACTCCCAACGGTATAGCCCATTGCTGAACCGGAATCCGATACACGCATGATCCTTGAGATCCTGCGGATGCCTTGGGATCGTCTTCGACCTGAAATACTCCGGCGACCCAACCACCGCCAGCCGCAGCTCTCCCGTCACCCGCACCGCGATCATCTCCCGCTGGATAAACTCCCCCAGCTGCACCCCCGCGTCGTACTCCCCCGCAACCAGGTCGACTGGATCGTTGGAAGACGTCACCTCGAGCACAATCTCGGGGTAGCTCCGCGCAAACTGCGCCAGCTTCGGCAGAAGCACCGCCTTGGTCGCAGTCCGCGGAATAATCAGCCGGATTCGTCCCGACGGGCTTTCCTTCCGCTTCCGTGCCTCTGCCACCGCGCCCTCGATCCGCTCGAGCGCCGGAGCCAGCTCCTCGAGCAGCGTCCTGCCCGCTGCAGGCGGGGAGACACTCCGCGTCGTGCGCGCCAGCAGCTGCAATCCCAGCCGCTTCTCCAGGCCCCGAATCGAGTGGCTCAATGCAGACTGTGAAACCCCCATCCGCACCGCGGCCCGCGTAAAACTACGCTCCTCCGCCACCATCGCGAACGCTGACAGCGCATCCAGATCACTTCTCATGATTCGTGAATTTTACTCATCACTTTATCGACTTCATACCCTCTACTCTCATGGAGCACATCCCACTACACTTCAAGCAACAGAACACAGCACGTTCGAATCGGGAGAAGACATGCAGAAACGCATACTAGGGAAAAGCGGCCTCGAAGTCTCAGCACTCGGCCTCGGCTGCATGGGCCTCAGCTTTGGCCTCGGCCCGGCTATCGAAAAGTCGGAAGCCATCAAGCTCATCCGCGCAGCCGTCGAACGAGGCGTTACCTTCTTCGATACCGCCGAGGTCTACGGCCCCTACGTCAACGAAGAAGTGGTCGGCGAAGCCCTCGCACCCTTCCGCAAGGACGTTGTCATCGCCACGAAGTTCGGCTTCGAGGCCGACCCCAGGAACGACAACAAGTGGACCGCCGCCAATAGCCGCCCGGACCACATCCGGGCAGTCGTTGAAGCTTCCCTCAAACGCCTCCAGATTGACGCCATCGACCTCTACTACCAGCACCGCGTCGACCCAAACACCCCCATTGAAGACACTGCCGGCGCCGTCAAGGACCTCATCAAAGCGGGCAAGGTAAAGCATTTTGGACTGTCCGAAGCCGGTACTAAAACCATCCGCCGAGCTCACGCCGTCCAGCCCGTCACCGCTCTCCAAAGCGAGTACTCCCTCTTCTGGCGCGAGCCAGAGGAGTCCGTCATCCCGACGCTTGAGGAACTCGGCATCGGCTTCGTCCCCTTCAGCCCCCTCGGCAAAGGCTTCCTCACCGGCAAAATCGACGCCTCCACAAAGTTCGACAGCACTGACTTCCGTGCGGTCGTCCCACGCTTCACCGAAGAAAATCGCAAGGCCAATCAGTCCCTCGTCAACATAATCACAAACTTCGCCGAGCAGAAAAAAGCCACGCCCGCGCAGATCGCCCTTGCCTGGCTGCTCGCTAAAAAACCCTGGATCGTCCCCATCCCCGGCACAACCAAGCTCTCCCGCCTTGAAGAAAATCTCGGCGGCGCATCCCTCGAACTCACCCCCGAAGACGTCACCGCGCTCGAAGAAGCCTCCTCAGCCGTCAAGGTCGAAGGCGAACGCTACCCCGCAACCCACGCCAAACTCATTGACCGCTAAACCCACACAAACGGCCCTCAAACAATGAGGGCCGTTCCTTTGCATGCACTCGCAGAAAACTCTCAACTGAAAAACTCGCAACTCTAAACTCTCGATCCCAGCTCTTAGTTCTGGCGAAGATCCTCAGCCCTTCAGAAACATCGTCTCCACATCCTTCCAATCCTTTACCCGGGGAAACTCATCGATGTGCACGTTATGGTGCGAATGAAACAACACACCCTTCCCCGGAAAACGCCTTAGCTGCCGCGGATTGTCATCAATCAGGTAGTCCGCGTTCAAAATGCTCTTGTCCCCGCAAAAGACAATGTGTGAAGGCGCGATAAACGGAAAGTGCTCCTCCAGCCACAGGTACTTGGCCGTAAACGAGGTCGGCACCTCCATCGCTGCCGTGGCAATAAAGACCTCGTACTTCTCCTGCAGCGCACGCATCACCCGTGGCGCATCCTTCATTACCCCCAGCACCCTGAAGAAATCCGCCGACCGCATGTAGCCCTCGAGCACTGAGTGGCGGCTGGGGTCCACACAATCCCAAAGCCACTTGCCCTTCATCTGCTCCACCGTCAGGTTCTCGCCAAACTCTGCGTTGTAACGCCTCAAGTGCTCGCCCACCGCATCGGCCATCACCTCGTCCATATCCACGCAGATCCGCTTCTTTCTGCTGTTCAACGTCAACGTCCCCTCACAATCTGGGCTGCGATGCTCTCATGCTCAATGACCTTGCGCTGCGGAGCATCTCGCGCCGGATCGTAAAACAGCAGCCGGCCGCAGCTTTCGCACGTCAGCATCTCATGGTTGTCCCGGTCCCGCAGCTCGTTCCAGCGCTGCGGACGAAGCAGCATCTGGCATGAAAGGCACTTCTGCAACCACGCCTCCGCAAGCCCGGTCCCCTTCGACCGCGCTATCCGGTCGTACATCGAAAGCGCATCCTCGCCAATCGTCTCGCGATGCTTCACCCGGCGCGCCTCCACCTCAATCAGCGCAGCCTTATCCAGCCCCACCGTCGTCAGCGCACGTTCCCGCTCCGAGGCGAACTTCCGCTCCGCCGCTGCAACAGCCTCGTCTGCGACCTTCTTCTGCCCATCAAGATCCTCGCTCCGCTGCATGCTCTCCAGCTCCCCATCCTCGAGCTTCGCAACCTCGCCCTCCAGAAACTTGATCTCATGCTCGAACGCGTTCACCTGAACCGTCGAAGTCGCCAGGTCAAGCTGCTTCCTCACCCGCTTGATCTTCTCCTGCCGGTCCCGCACGTCGGACTCCTGCCGGCGCCGAAGAGCCTGTTCCTTCCCAATCAGGTCGATCACAACGGCTCTCTGCCCGACCGTCGCCTTCGCCTTCGTCTCCAGCTGCGCCACCACCTTCGGCAGCGCCGCGATCTCATCCCGCAGCCGCTTTGCCTCAAGGTCGTACTTCTGTAAATCCATCAACTTATGAACGTCCGGGTGCATTCGGCATCTCCTGCGTAGAGTCGATGCTATTGGAAATCAACCTCAAGTGGGAACCCATGCGCGCCGATGTGCTCACATGCCTGTTTATCCGCTAAAATAGCCGGGTTTTCGAATCACTTCAGCCTCCCGTACCATCAAAGCAGCACTTCCGGAGACACTACCACGACATGGCAGCCGCAACCGCCACGCTAGACGAGCAGGATTCTTCCCCCCAGGACGCAGCCGCCGCCCAGCAACGAGCCGACAACGCCTGGAAGCCGAAGGCGAATAAGTGGGCCATTGCGCTCACCGTCACCCTGGCCACCTTCATGGAGGTGCTCGACTCCTCCATCGCCAACGTCTCGCTCCCCCACATCGGCGGCTCGCTCGGAGCATCGCAGGACGAAGCTACCTGGGTCCTCACCAGCTATCTCGTCGCCAACGCCATCATCCTGCCGGCGTCCGCCTACCTGACCACCTTCATCGGGCGCAAGAAGTTCTACATGATCTGCGTCGTCCTCTTCGGCATCTCCTCCGCCCTCTGCGGACTCGCACCCTCACTCGGCCTTCTCATCTTCTTCCGCATCCTCCAGGGAGCCGGCGGCGGCGGCCTGGCCCCCTCCGAACAGGCCATTCTCGCCGACACCTTTGAACCCAAGGACCGCGGCAAAGCCTTCGCACTCTACGGCCTCGCCGTCGTCGTCGCACCCGCCCTCGGACCCACCCTCGGCGGCTGGATCACCGACAACTACAACTGGCGCTGGATCTTCTTCATCAACGTCCCCATCGCGCTGCTCTCGCTCTTCCTCACCTCACGCCTCGTCGAAGACCCTCCCCACGTCAAACGCGAAGTCGCCGAATCCGCAAAATTCGGCCTCAAACTCGACCTCTTCGGCTTCGGCCTCCTCGCCTCCGGCTTCGGCTCCCTCGAGTTCATCCTCGACAAGGGGCAGGAAGATGATTGGTTCGGCTCGCACATCATCACCTCCTTCATCGTCCTCTGCGTCGCCTCGCTCATCGTCCTCATCTTCTGGGAGCTCTACCAGCTCAAGGTCGGAAACCGCCCCATCCTCAACCTCACCCTCTTCAAACGCAAAACCTTCGCCATACCCTTCGTCCTGATGTTCGTCCTCGGCTTCACCCTCTACGGCACCACCGTACTCATCCCGCAGATGGTCCAGACACTGCTCGGCTACACCGCCGAGCTCGCCGGTTTCGTCATCTCCCCCGGCGGCGTCTGCATCATGCTCTGCATGCCGATCGTCGGTGTCCTCATCGGCAAGGTCGACCCCCGCTGGCTCATCTGCTGGGGCTTCGCCAACCTCGGCATCTCCATGGTGCTGATGCACACGCTTTCGCTTGAGTCCAGCTTTAAATACATCATGTGGCTGCGCGTCTACCAGGCCTCCGGACTCGCCTTCCTCTTCATCCCCATCAACACCATCAGCTACACCGGCGTCGCCCGCAGCGAAAATAACGACGTCTCCGGCCTCACCAATCTCGCCCGTAACATCGGCGGCTCCGTCGGCACGGCCTTCATCGCCACCATGCTCAGCCGCGGATCGCAGAAGCACGAGGCCTACATGATCCGCAACCTCACGCCCAGCAGCCAAGGCTTCGTCGACCAGGTCAACCGTCTCAAACCCCTCTTCTCAGGGGGAGGCAACTCCGCCGGCCTCGGCTTCGGTGCCGGCACAGGCCAGGGAGGCACCGCCACTGCCCAGGCCTTCATCTACAACCAGCTCCACCGCCAGTCCGCCATGCTCGCCTACATGGACATCATCGCCATCCTCGCCGTCTTCTGCTTCGCCATGATCCCGCTCGTCCTCCTGATCGGCAAGATCAAACCCGCATCCGACGGCCCAGCCATGCATTGAGCTCAGTCATCGGCAACAAGTATGGGCCCCGGAGCAATCTCCGGGGCCCATACTTGTTGTCAGGAGAAAGAATATGGGTCGAAAGCAAGCCTCTCAACTCGAAAACTCTCTCCTCACAACTCTCGAATTCGTTTTCATCTACGGGTCCTCGCCCGCCGGACTTACCGCGGACCGTAAGGTCCCGGACCACCTTGGTAATGCTGAGCTGTTGCGTAATATCCCCGTTTGAAGCCCGCACGATAGTCGCCCCTCACATTGCCCGGCACATGAGGATGCCGAAATTCATCCCGATTATTCACGTTCCAGATGCGATGGTTCTGGAAGTCCCGCTCCGCGCCCTGCACACCATCGATAAAGCCTTGGCGCTGAACCTCCCGAAGCTCACCCGGAGGCGCATCCCAGCCGCGTCCGCCATACTCCACAGGAGGCCCTTCTTGGTAGCCCGGAGGAGGTGGCGGCGGTCCATACTGTGCGAACGCAGCGTTCGCGCCAAAAAGCAGCCCAATCCCCGCAAGAGGCATAAAAAGCTTCATTATCTTCATGGGATATCCCTTTCAAGCCATCGAATCAGCGGGAGTGGGCCCATCCTCTCACCGTTACAAAACTGAACCCACTCCACTCAAACATGTTGCGACAGGAAACAGAGCTGGCCAGGACCACGAAGATCGTGGTCAAACCAACAACGACCCAGGGCGCGGCCCCAACTTGGATTGTGCCGACCCGATAAGCCCCTGGTCCCTCAAACCACCTTCACACGAAACGGATTCCGCTCGTCGAACTGCACCTGGTGCCAGTACGGATAAGCCAGCGGACGCGCGCTCACCCTGTCCAGCTTCGCCACCTGCTCATCCGTCAGCTTCCATCCCACCGCCCCCAGATTCCCGCGAAGCTGCTCTTCATTTCTCGCGCCGATAATCAACGTAGACACCGTCGGCCGGCGCAGCAGCCAGTTCAGCGCCACCTGCGGAATCGACTTGCCCGTCTCCTTCGCCACCTCGTCCAGCGCATCCACCACGTCGTACAGATACTCCTCCGGAACCTGCGGCCCGGCGTCCGCAACCAGCTTTGAATTCAGCCGTGACCCCTCAGGAATACCTACCCCTCGCCGGATCTTGCCCGTCAGACGTCCCCAGCCCAGCGGCGACCACACCAGCGCACCCACTCCCTGGTCCTCCGCCAGCGGCATCAGCTCCCACTCGTAATCCCGGCCCACGAGCGAGTAGTACACCTGGTGCCCCACATACCTCGCCCACCCATACCGCTCACTCACCGAAAGCGACTTCATCAGGTGCCAGCCCGAAAAATTCGAGCACGCGATGTACCTCACCTTGCCCTCCCGCACAAACTTGTCCAGCGTATTCAGCGTCTCCTCCACCGGAGTCGTCGCGTCGAACGCATGCAGGTGATACACATCCACATAATCCGTTCCCAGCCGCTTCAAACTCGCCTCAAGCGACTGGATCAGGTGATACCGGCTCGACCCCACGTTATTTGGCCCCGGTCCGAACCGGAACGTGGCCTTGGTTGAGATCAGCACATCCTCGCGCTTGTAAGCCGCAATCGCCTTGCCCAGCGCAATCTCGCTCCCGCCCGTCGAGTACACATCCGCCGTATCGAAGAAGTTCAGCCCCGCATCCATGCAGATCCCGATAATGCGATCCGCCTCTTCCTGCGAAGACTTGCTCCACGCCTCGAAGAACTCACCCTGCGTGCCAATCGTCCCTGCCCCGAAGCAAAGCTCCGGCACCTTCAGTCCCGAACGTCCAAGCTGCCTGTATTCCATATCGCGTAGGTCTCCTCACGCCATTCGATGACGCCTGTTGCACGAAAGACCCGCCCCTGCCTTAGAGTTTTCCGGTGATAAACTGCGCCTCGCCATTGCCGAAGCTCCAGTCCGCCTTCGTATTCGAAACGATCGAGATCATCACATCGCTCGGCGCAATCCCGCAACTCTTCGAGAGCTCCCGCACCAGCTCTTCGTAGAGCTTGAACTTCTTCTCATCCTCACGCGGCGCACTCGTAACCGAAATCACCAGCACCTTGCTCGTCCGCTCGATGCCAAGCCCCGTATCCTGGACCACCATGTGACCCGCCGGATGCTCATGGTAAACCTGGTAGCGATCCCGCTCCGGTACGCCCAGCGCCGTCACCACTGCGCGATGAGCAGCATTCAGCAGAGCCGTCACCTCCTCCTGCGTCCTGCCTTCAACAGCATCAATTCGAATCAGCGGCATTCTCTCTCCTCCGGGCACGCCACGCGCACCCCTCTGTGTGGATGCACATGGTTCGCCTCACGTCACTCACCCTGGAGTTCCATCTCCAGAAGCTATGATGAGGAGACCAGTCAGATTCAAGTTCGTCCGAAAGGCTAATGCTCTTGCGCCTTCTCCCCGCACTCGTCCTCGCCGCCTGCTCACCTGCCATCGCCGTCGCACAGACACCCGGCCAGCTCACTTACATCCGCGCCGGCCACCTCTTCGACTCGGCCTCAGGCAAGTACCAGCAGAACGTCACTCTCGTCGTCCAGGGTGAGCGCATCCAGGCCCTCCAGCCCGCCGGCTTTCACATCCCCCCCGGCGCCCATACCATCGATCTCTCCGCCGACTACGTCCTGCCCGGCCTCATCGACTGCCACACTCACCTCGGCAATCGCGCCGATAAATACAACGAGATCGACAGCTTCCACGACACCCCCTTCGATTCCGCTATCGCCGGCGTAGTCAACGCGAAGAAGACCCTCGACGCCGGCTTCACCTCCGTCCGCGACGTCGGCTCGCTCCCCTTTCTCGCCGTCGACCTCCGCAACAACATCAACTCCGGCTTCATCCCGGGCCCGCGCATCGTCGCCTCCGGCCCCGCCATCTCCATCACCGGTGGCCACGGCGACCTCAACGGATACGCACCCCAGGTCAGCTACCACATGTTCCCCGACAAGCGAGACTTCGGCATCGCCGACGGCCCCGACGAGGTCCGCCAGACCGTCCGCGAGCAGGTCAAGTACAACGTCGACGTCATCAAGATCCTCGCCTCAGGCGGCGTCCTCTCGCTTGGCGACCAGCCCGGCGCACCCCAGTTCACCCTGGAAGAGCTGAAGGTCGCAGCAGACACCGCGCACCAGGCCGGACGCAAGATTGCCGCCCACGCCCACGGCGCACAATCCATCAAGTGGGCCATCGAGGCCGGCATCGACTCCATCGAACACGCCTCGCTCGTCGACGACGAAGGCATTGCCCTCGCCAAGCAGCACGGCACCTACTTCGTCATGGACATCTACGACGACGACTACATCCTCCAGGAAGCCCCGAAATTCGGCATCACCGAGCAGGTCCTCGCCAAGGAGCGCGCCCTCGGCCAGACCCAGCGCGACAACTTCCGCAAGGCCCACGCGGCCGGCGTCAAGATGGCCTTCGGCACCGACGAAGGCGTCTACCCGCACGGAGACGACGCCAAACAATTCCACTACATGGTCAAGTACGGCATGACCCCGGCCGAGGCCATCCAGTCCGCCACCAGCTCCGCCGCCGACCTGATCGGCCGCGCCAAGGACGTAGGTTCCCTCACCCCGGGCCACTTCGCCGACCTCGTCGCCACGACGTCCGACCCGCTCGCGCGCATCGAAACTCTCGAACATATCGACGTCGTCGTCAAAGGCGGCACAATCGTTCGCGGAGCCACCCTCACCACGGCCCCCTGAACAGCCATCACAACCAGCACCGGAGCCCCATGCCCTACCTCTACATCGACAAGGTCTTCAACGAGCTTCGCGACGAGCTCCTCACCGCCATGCACAAGGCGGTGGACAGCGAACTCCGCCAGGGCCGCGTCGATGTCCAGCGGCTCTACCGAGCCTTTACCCGCGCCGCAGCCAAGCAGATGGCCAACCCCGTCCAGGTCTCCGACAGGTGCATCGAGCAGCACGGAACCAAAAGCAAGAAGGGCTCCAGCGTCCGCTCCGATGACTGAAATCCTGTGCAGATGAATAAAGTGTCAGGCAACCAGCCTACGATTTCATGAATCCACTCGCCCTCCGCGGCGTCATATAAGTAAGACCGGAGGGACTCATGAAGCTAGCAAAATTCAGCTCGATCACTCTGGCAGCCCTGGCTCTTGCACTTGCTCCTGCCCTCGCGCTTGCCCAGAATGGCCCTGTCACCGGCGGCCATGTACATACGATCTCGTACCACGACCGCACACCTCACGCGCACAACCACACGCCCGTAGCGCATCATTAATCGAACGTTCACCTCGAACGCCAAACGCCCGGACGAGCCGATGCTCTCCGGGCGTTTTCTATAAACTCCCGCAGTTTCTCCGGCGCTTTCCTGCCCGGGGCCTCCTCCACGCCGCTCGCCACGTCCACCCCATACGGAGCCAGCGTCCGCACCGCCTCAGCCACGTTCTCCGGCCGCAAACCGCCCGCCACGATGACCTGCAGTCCGGCCGCAGCCTCATCCAGCACCAGCTTCGCCCGCGCCCAGTCGAATCGCACACCAAGCCCGCCCGATGCAGCCCCGACCTTCGCATCGATCAGCACCCGCTCACCCGGATAAGCCCCGGAAAGCGCCATCAACTGCCCTCGTACAGCCTGCTCTGAAACGTCATCCGCGCCCACCACCCAATGCACCGTGTGGATCAGCGCCACATCCTTCGGTATCAGCGCCCGCAATCGCGCAGCCCACTCCAGATCCAGCCCGCCATGCATCTGGATCGCATCCAGACCAGCCACTTCCGCCGCGTCGGCAACAGCCTGCGGATCCCCGCCAGCAAAAACCCCAACCCGCTCTACACCGCGGGGGAGGTCCTTCGCGATCACGGCAACCTGCTCCACACCCACCCGCCGCACCGATTGCGCAAAGACGAACCCCACCGCATCCGCTCCCAGTTCCGCAGCCCGCCGGGCATCGTCAAGGTTCGTATTCGCGCAGATCTTGACCCACATCACGTCAGAACACCCAGACTCTCAATTCAAAACTTGAACTCGTTGCACTCAGGAGCTGCAGCGCCAGACCGCACCCGCAATCCATCCCTACTTCGCTAAACATCCACCGCATAATCCTTGTCCATCAGCAGCGCAAGAGCGGCCGCCGGATCCGGCTGGCGCATCAGCGCCTCGCCCACCAGGAACGCATCGAAGCCGCTCTCGAGCAGCCGATGCACATCCTCCGGTGTCCGTATCCCGCTCTCCGCGACACGAATCACATTCGCCGGCATGCCGGCAATAAGCTCCTCATGTCGCTTCGTGTGCACCTCCAGCGTCTTCAAGTCGCGGCAGTTCACTCCGATGACGTCAAACCCAAGATCCACCGCGCGCTTCAACTCCGCATCATCGTGAACCTCGCACAGAATATCCAGGTTCAGCTTGCGGGCCACCGTTCCCAACGCGTACAGATCATCGTCCGTATGCGCCGCAACAATCAACAGAATTGCGTCCGCACCTGCCGCCCGCGCCTCCATGATCTGGAATGGATCGATAATGAAATCTTTGCGCAGCACAGGAATCGTCACCGCATCCGAAACCTGTTCCAGGTCATCCAGCGAACCCTTGAAGAACGGCTCATCTGTCAGCACCGAAATCGCCGCCGCGCCCACATCCTCATACCGCTTCGCGATCGGAACCGGCTTGTATGGCTCCCGCAGCATGCCCTTTGACGGCGATGCCCGCTTCAGCTCGGCAATAATCGCCGGCCCCAGCGTCGCAGCCTTGCGAAGCTTCGCCGTAAACCCGCGAGGCCGGTGAGCCGCGGCATCGCGCTCCAGCTGGGCCATGTCGGCGGTGCGCTTACGCTCGGTCGTCGTGATCAGCGTCCGTGCCAGTATCTGCTCAAGTTGCGTCGCCATCCTGTTGCTTTCCTCTTTGTCTCGCGATTTGAGCCCCAAAACAGGAAACCCCTCACACATTTGCATGAGGGGTCCCGGTGATTCCAAAAAATTTTGGTGCCGAAGAAGGGACTCGAACCCCCACACCCTTGCGGGTACGTGGACCTGAACCACGCGCGTCTGCCAATTCCGCCACTACGGCCCTTGCAAAACTCCGTCCAGACATCTGCGGAGCGGATCAGTAAGCCGGTAAGCACCAACGACTGAAATACAAGTTTCGCAAAACCGGCGACGACTGTCAATTCTCCGCCGTCTCCCTTACACTGGCCCTACGCCGATGCAGACGTTCGCAACATCAGACCACGATCTGACCACGATCTGACCAGGAGCAGCACAAACCCAACATGAAGAATGAAAGTTCAAAACCCACAGTAAATCTCGATTCCGGCTCTGCCACTCCCACGTCCACCCAGGAGATCATCCCCGAAGAACTCGCCATCGAAATCCGCAAGCTGGCTCACGACCTTTCCAATGCGCTCGAGATCATTGTCCAGACCAGCTATCTCCTCTCCACCGCAGGACTCAAAGAGCCGGCATCCGACTGGCTCGGAATGCTCGACTCCGGCGTCACCAAGGCGCTCAACATCAACCAGTCCCTCAGGACCTACATCAAGGCGCACGCCCCAAGGTAGGCCTCGAAGCCCGCCTGAAACCAGGTTGTTCGCGGAGCGCCACCCGGCTCTCCGCGTTTTATCTCCTAACCGCCTTCTTAGCCGCAGCTTTCTTCCCTGCCGCCTTCGTGGTCACACCCTTCTTCGCCGCAGCTTTTTTAACCGCAGGCGCCTTCTTTGCAGCTTTCTTTGCCGCAGGCTCCGGTTCCGCCTCCTGCTTCGCCGCGACACCCTTCTTACCCGCCGGCCGCGGCTTGGCCAGGCTTCCAGCCGCCATCCCGGCAGCAAAACCGGCCGACACGCCAGCCGCTACTCCAGCCGACTCCAGTTTCTCCATCTTCGCCAGGTGCGACTCAAGCAGCTTCTCAATCTGCTGGATCAGCGCCCGCGTCTGCATCGGCTTTACCAGCATCTTGTCTGCGCCCATGTCCTGCCAATCCTCATCCGCAACCGGAAAAGCCGTCAGCAGTGCAACCGCGGGATGATACGGAGCCGTCCGCGCTGCCACGATCACCTCCCGCCCAGCCTCCTCAGACTCCATACGCATGTCCGTGATCACCATGTCGTATGTGTTCTTGCGCAGCTTCACCTTGCCATCGCGTGCACTCGCCGCCGTATCAACATCGAATCCGCTGATCTCAAGTACAGCCTTCATCGTCAGCAGAACAGTCACTTCGTCATCCACCAGCAAAATACGGCGCTTCATTTAGTTCTCCCTTGCAGATCCCAGCCCGGTTCGACCGGCAACACCTTGTCTTGCGCAGCTGTTAGCTTATCGCCTCCATCATCCACGTGAAACTCTAAACCTGCAACCAGACCATCTTCTTCGCCTGGCCAGCAATCGGATGAAAGCCCTTTACATCCCATCCGATTGCGCCGATGCTATACTCTGAGTTGCGGCGCACACTGCCTGAGCGCACCGTTTAGGCTCAACAACCCCAACCCATGCATGGCGTCTGCCCGAGAGGCACGCTGTGGAGGCCAACTATTCCACCGATTGATAAGCGTTCCGCGAAATCTTTTATCCGCACGAACGAGCGCATACGCGCTCGCGAAGTTCGCGTCATTGACGAAAATGGCGAACAGCTTGGCGTCATGGCTCCATTTGAAGCTCTCAAAATGGCTCGCGAGCGCTCCCTCGACCTAGTAGAGATCTCCCCGAACGCCGTCCCGCCCGTCTGCAAGATCCAGGACTACGGCAAGTTCCTCTACGAAAAAGACAAGAGCGATCGCGCTGCACGCAAAAAGCAGAAGGTCATCGTTATCAAGGAAGTTAAATTCTCCGTCACCGTCGATGAGCATGACTACGTGACCAAGAAAAATATGGCCGTCCGTTTCCTCGGCGATGGCGACAAGGTCAAGGCCTCCCTGCGCTTCAAGGGCCGCCAGATGGCCCACCGCGACCTTGGCTACAAGATCATCAACCGCCTCATTCAGGACATCGGCGACGCTGGCACAGTCGAATTCATGCCCCGCATGGAAGGCACGACCCTCCACGCCATCCTCGCTCCAACCAAAAAGGCTGAAGTGCAACAGCCACCTGCTCCCAGGAAAACTGCGGCTCCCGCGCCCGCCCCGACAGCCGCGCCCGCACCCGTACCGGTCACTACAGCTTCCTGATTCCGCCAGCATGGACGCAAACGCCTGCCATCCCGGCAGGAGTTTGCATCCGTCGCTCTCTTTACTGCGGCGGAGCCTGGGTCGACTGGGTCCCCGTAGGAACCGACTCCTCGGTAGCCGGAGCACTCGATGGCTGCGTCTGCCCGGGCTGGGATGAGTTTGCCGGAAGATTCTGGTCAGCCCCCACCTGGCCCGTCCCGGTCTGCCCGGCACTATTCTGTCCCGACACACCCGTCGGCGAAGTCGCAGGAAGCCGGGGCAAAGTCTGAGCAGGACCCGGCGCATCCTGGATCCGGTCGTCAGCATTCGTCGGCGCAACCGGACTTCCGGCACCCGGAACCACTCCCGTCTGCGCCGGTCCCGGTGCATCCTGGATCCGGACCTCGTTTTGCACCTTCTGCTGCTGCTCATTTGCCCGCTGCACCACCTGGTTGTTGACCGTCGCAGCATGCGCGGACTGTGCCTGCTGCTGCTGCAGCAAGCGCTTGTCCGCCGCCCTCTGTGACGGCGTCGTCACCGGCTGAGACGGCCCTCCGCCGGTACCCTGGCTCGACGCAGCGGCGACTTGCGCGCTTCGTCGATGGTGCCGGCGATGTGGCGCCTGGGCGTTCGTCTGCTGACCCGCCGTCGCGTCCGCGGAAGCGGCCGGAGTCTGCGCAACCGCCGGGATCCCCACACAGGTAAGCACCAGGCCGAG
>CAZZZP010000061.1:0-26427 GCA_964658635.1 Lichenicola sp.
AAAACGGCGTCGATATCTGAACCTCCCTGTACACCCACAGCTAATCTGCTCTAGACGGCCGGCGTCGGACCCCGGTTTCGCGCCTGAGAGCGGGGTTCGATAAGAGGAATTCAAAGATCCCAACCTGGACGAGCAGCCAGCGTCAGGCGACTTCGCGAACTCGATCCGCGTGAAGCTCAGGCTCCGCCTCGAACGGTGTTGTCGCAGTATCCGCGCGCTTCGTGATCCGCTTCCAACAGCCGTCGCAGAGATGAAGCGCCGGAACCCACAAAGCCAGGGCGGCCAGAATGGCCACAGCAAGTATCGGTGCGAGAACTTCGTCTGACATAGCTTCCCTCCTGCTCTACGGAAACCGGGGCCCTGACAAAGATTCATGAACGCGAAGTCATGAAGATGTATGGCTGAAAGCTACATCCATCCACCCGCGAGTGCTACCGCTTTGTTTCGTTTTGCAGTCCTCAGCCGATACGCGAGGGGTGCTCAGCCGCGCCGGGCTTGGCCTTCTTGCGACTCAGCACGCTTGTCCGCCTGGTGCGCGCGCGCTCGCTTGCATGGTCGATCTTCTTCCAGAAGCCGACGAAATAGTCGACCGCCGAGATGATCGAGACCGCCGTCATCCAGTAGATGGCCGCATACGCAATCGGCCGGACGGCGAGGACAAAGCCGCCATGGAAGTGCGGGAAGAACAGCCAGTACTCCCAGCGGTGCGCCAGGATCGCCGCTACGACAGATACGATCTGGATGACCGTCTTGAGCTTCCCGATCTCGCTTGCGTCGATGGTGAAGCCCTCTGACGCCGCGATCGAACGCAGGCCGGAGACGAGGAACTCGCGCCCGATCACCAGCACGGCAATCCAGGGCGGGACGATGTGCGGGGTATAGGCGACGAGGATAATGTAGGCCGCGGTGACCATCAGCTTGTCCGCGAGCGGGTCCAGCAGCATGCCGATCGTAGTAATCTGGTTTCGCTTTCGCGCCAGGTAGCCGTCGAGACCATCGGTGATCGAAGCCAGAATGAAGAGGGCCGAGGCCGCCAGCTCCTGCTCCCCATTGCTGCCGTGGAATGGCGAATGCGGGCTCAAGAACCAGATGAGCAGCGGAACGCTTGCAATTCGGCTCAACGTGATGGAGTTCGGCAGATTCATAGGGCCAAGCCTGCGCCACCCAGTTTAAAGGTGCGGACAGGCCTATTCTGCCATATCGAAGCGAGCCCGCGCCTAAACCCTGGCCCTGCCACCCGAGCGTGTTAGAGTTTGCCTGTCCGCAGCACACTCCCTGTTCCGTTTTGGTGCCTGAATGAGGTCTCGCCTCGCCGCTCTCTGCCGCCTCGCCGCCGTCGCCGTCCCCTGGGCCTGTATTGCGAGCCCCAGCTCCGCACAGAATTTTCCGCAGCCTGCAGTCATCCAGACGGGCAACTGGCCCGCCGCGGTCTACACCGCCGACGTGAATGGAGACGGCAACCCGGACCTTATCACCATCGACCACGGCGCCACCGACGCAACTTCCACCACGCGCGTCCTGCTGGGCGACGGCAAAGGCGGGTTTATTGTCTCTGCTACCCTCGCGACCGCCGGAAGTTCGCTCGCCATCGGCAACCTCACCGGCTCCGGCAAGGTGGATATCGGCTGGGCTACGGTCACTCCTGCGTTGGGCAGCGGTCTCTCCACAACGCTTAGCGCCAGGATAGCGCCAGGGAAAGGCGACGGAACCTTCGGTGAGCCGCAGATTCTCAGTACGACCGCTTCCACAAAGAATCCCGTCCGGTGGAGCTACCTGACAAGCGCAAAGCTCTTCCCTGCGGGCGCCGACGTCATGCTCGCCGAAGATATTGGAAACAATCACCTTATCGGTTTTCGTCCAGGCTCGACCGGCTTTGAACTTGGGCTGCCCAGTGGGACTGGCCCGGTCACCGTCGCCGACCTCACCGGGTCCGGCGTGGACGATGTGATCGTGCAGGGCTCGGCCGCGCAGGTTTTCCTCAACGCACAGATCCTCCACGCCATCGGCAGCTTCACGCCCCCAAGCTCCGCCTTTGCGGGCACCTCCGGGGTCCACTCACTGCTGGTCGCGGACGTAAACGGTGACGGCCGGCCCGACCTCATCGTCGAGGGGGCAGCCGGGCGCATCGACGTCTTCGCCGGGAATGGAGACGGCAGCTTCCAGCCCACCCCGTCGGGCGGCTCCGGCGAACTCGACGGCACGAGCGGCAACGGCGGGCACCTCATCGCGCTGGCCGACCTCAACCACGACGGCACATGGGACGCGCTCACGAGCACGCCGGCCGGGATCTCCGTTCTCGCGGGTCAGGGCGGCGGTGCTTTCAAGCTCAGGAACATCTGGAATGCAGGGCCGGGCGGAAACTCCTACGCGGTCGCGGACTTCAACCGGGATGGCAATCTGGACGTTGCGCTCGACTCGCCGGAAGGAGTTGCCATCCTTTACGGAAGATCTGACGGGACCTTTCAGAGCTCGCCCGCCTACGCGACCGGCGCGCCCGCGATGTCGGCGGCACTGGGCCATTTCAGTTCGAACACTGTCTCCAGCAGCCCCGACATCGTCGTCGCTACCGGCGCCACCCAGGCCCAGCTTCTGGTCGGGCAGGCGGACGGCAGCCTCGCCGCCGCGCCCACACCCACGTCGAGCGAGCCCGGGCCCATCGGCCAGGTTGCGACTATTTTGGCCGGAGACCTTAACGGCGACGGCATTGACGACATCCTGCTGACTGCCGATGGCCCGAACTCCGCGCTCCCCTCCACTGGCTCCGGCCTCGCGGTCCAGTACGGCAGCGCATCCGGCACCTTCACTCCGCCCGTGCAGCTGACCGCGCCTGCCTTCAACTTCCCTCCCGCCGCCGCCTGCGAGCCGGCATTCGACCACTTTCCGGGCACCTTCTTCGGCGTCAGCGCGCTCGCCGACTTCAACGGTGACGGTCTTGCGGACATCGTCAACCTCGACGCCGGCGCTTACCGCGTCCTGACCGGGCACCCCGGCAACGGCGCCCAGGCGAGCCTCCCCACCCTGCTCTGGGCGCAGTCCGACGATGCCAGCCTGCCCGGCGATACCGGTGTCGACTGCGATCTCGACGCTCACAACCGGCCTATCGTCGGGGCCTTCCACCAGAACGCCTTCCCCGATATCTTTTTCCAGGACGAAGGCCAGTTGATCCTCTACACCAACGACCACACCGGCCACTTCACCACCAACCCGCCCGACCCCGCCACTGGGCGCCTGCCCGCCGACCTCAGCAACCCGGCGTCGACTCTCATCACTCCCGGCCAGTTGCTCGCACCCACGCTCGACAAAGCCTTCAACGCTGTCGGCGCGAATGAGACCTTCCCCTACCCGGCATTCATCGGCGCGACTGCGGTGGCCGATCTCGATGGTGACGGCAACAACGATCTGCTGGTCACTTATGCTGACCTCGCCGCGGACCGTTCCGCTCCCAGGGCGGCCGCACCCAATTCCCTCTATATCTGGTTCGGATCCGGGAACGGCAGGTTCCTCACCTCGGCCCGGCACCCTGTCAACCCGGTGCGCCTGCAGCTCTCGCGCAACTTTTACGATATTGCCGTCGCGGACGTGAACGGCGACGGCATCGCCGACCTGATCCTCTCGGACGGCTACCTGCTCGACCTCCAGCTCGGCAACGGAGACGGCAGTTTCGGCTCCGAACACCACCTGCTCGGCGGCCAAGGGATCAACTCCATCCTGGTCGCAGCTGCGCCCGGCAAGACTGCGAGCATTTATCTCGCGAACGGCGGCCAGTTGCTTGCCAATCCCGTTGCCAACCTCGACAGCATCGCCGCAAATCTGGATGTCAACACGGGAGCCGTCACCGTCCTGCTCGGGGCGGCGGCCGTTCCCACCGATACGGGAACCGTCACCGCTGCGCCCGAGCCCTCGGCCTTCGAAGGCGCGTTCAACCTCACCGCCACCTCACCCGCGTTTGCCGCCGGCGGAACGATCGCCCTCACCGTCGACGGCAAGGCGGTCGGCACGGCCGCTGTCGCAGGAAGCACTGTCAGCTACAGCGTCCCGGCCGACCCGCAAAGCTCGCTCGGCGTTCCCCTCCTGCCGGGCACCCACTCCCTGGTCGCGACTTATATGCCGCCGGGCCAGGGGAGCCCGCTTCAGCTGACCGGCTCGCATACTGTCAGCCTCGGCCCGACCAGCGTCCTGCTCAACCCGACGACGCCGCTCCAGACCTTCTTCGGCAGCCAGGCCAATGGCACCTTCGTCATCACCGTCACCGACCCCGCCAACTACCCGGCGACCGGCACCTGGACCCAGCTGAGCAATGGCACGCCCGTCCCCGGCTGCATCGCGCTGCCGCTTAGCCAGCAATGCCCGTACGGCGCGCCGGACCTGCTTCCGGTCGGCAGCTATGCTTTCGCGATTCTTTATAACGGCGATCCGGTGAACGCCGCCACGACTTCGCCCAGCGTCACCTATTTCATCCAGCCCGACTCGACCACTGCGACTCTTGCCTCGTCGCTCAATCCCGCCAACGTTGGCGCTCCGGTTACCTTCACCGCCACCCTTATCGGCAATCTCGCCGTTCCCACGGGCACCGTGCAGTTTCTGGACGCTGGCCGAGTGATAGGCAGCGGCAACCTCAACTCCGCCGGGGTCGCCAGCTTCACGACGTCCACCCTGAGCGTCGGTACTCACCCGATCACGGCAAGCTACGCCGCGACACAGAATTTCAACGGCTCCACTTCGGCGCCGCTGCAGCAGATCATCGTCCAGCCGACCGTTCCGGCCGCCTTCACCCTCACCGTAGCCCCCAAACCCAATCGCGTGGAGGCCGGCCACGCCGCCGTCTTCGCCGTCACTGTCTCTGAGACCGGCAGCTTCACCCAGCCCATCACCCTCACCTGTTCCGGCCTGCCACGCGAAAGCTCCTGCGCCTTCGTCCAGCCCAGCGTTGCGCCCGGCGGAGCGACCACAACCCTGCAGCTCTTCACCACTGCGCCCCACGGCTGCGGAACCGCCAGCCGCGGCTACAACCAGGCGAGCTCCGGTTGCGTTCACCCCGCCCCGGGCCTGCAAAGCCTTCCCGTACGCAGTCTTGAAGCCGGAGGTACTCTCCTTGCCGGAATCCTGCTCTTCTGGCCGCGCCGCCGCGAACGCAGGCTGACACCGCTGCTTGCGGTTCTCCTTACCCTATCGACCCTCTTCGCCCTGAACGGCTGCGGCGGCAACTGCACCGATCTCGGCACCCTTCCGGGCGACTACACCTTCACCGTCACCGCCACGCCGGCGGATTCCGGTATCGCGGCGCAATCCTCCCAGGCCACCATCAGCGTCTACCCGTAGCAGCAAAGAGCCCCGGGCGCGAACGCCAGGGGCTTTCACTTCGCCTTCCGAGTGCAATCAGGCGTACATGCCACGCTGCTTTGTTGTGTAAGCGACACGGTCGATAGCGAGCATGTATGCCGCGATCCGGTTGTTGACTTTGTGCTGCTCGGCGTATGCCACCACGTCCTTGAACGATTCCGACATGATCGCGTCCAGCCGCTGGTTGACCTCAAGCTCGGTCCAGAAGTATCCCATCCGGTCCTGCACCCACTCAAAGTAGCTTGCCGTGACGCCGCCCGCGTTGGCCAGGATGTCCGGCACCACGAAGACGTTCTTCGCCTCGAGGATGTCGTCCGCGACCGTGGTGGTCGGGCCGTTGGCGCCCTCGCACAGGATCCGGCAGTGCAGATCGGCTGCATTCCGGCTGGTGATGACGTTTTCGGTCGCTGCCGGGATCAGGATCTCGCATTCACGCGTAATCAGCTCGGCCTTGTCGACCGCCTCGGCCTTGGCGAAGCCGTTGATGGTCCCCGCCTTGGCCCGATGCTCGATCAGCCCGGGAATGTCGATGCCGTCCGTGTTGTAGAGCGCGCCGTCATACTCGGCGATCCCGATGATGGTGTAGCCCTTGTTGTACAGGATCTTGGCCGCATTCGAGCCGACGTTGCCGAAGCCCTGGATGATCACCCGGCAGCCCTCGATCGTCAGCCCGAGGTGTGCGATGGCGCCGTCGCAGCAGACCGAAATGCCCCTGCCCGTCGCCTCCTTGCGCCCGCGCGACCCGCCCAGATTGACCGGCTTGCCCGTCACCACGGCGTTCACCGTCTGGCGCATGTGCATGGAGTAGGTATCCATGATCCACGCCATGGTCTGCTCGTTGGTGTTCATATCGGGCGCCGGAATGTCCTTCTCGGGCCCGATAAATTCGATCAGCTCGGCCGTAAAGCGCCGCGTCATGCGCTCCAGTTCGCCCTGCGACATGTGTTTCGGGTCGCAGATGACGCCGCCCTTGGCGCCACCGAACGGGATATTGACCACGGCGCACTTCCAGGTCATCCAGGACGCAAGCGCGCGAACCTCGTCGAGCGACACGTCCGGAGCGTACCGGATGCCGCCCTTGGCCGGTCCGCGCGACATGGAGTGCTGCACCCGGTAGCCGGTGAAGACTTCGATGCTCCCGTCGTCCATCTGCACTGGAATGTGCACGATAATCTCTCGCGTCGGGTATCTGAGCACCTTCCAGATGCCTTCATCGAGGTTGAGCTTGCGTGCGGCGAGGTCGAAACGTGCGGCCTGAGCTTCCCATGGATTCTTTTCCTGCTCGAAGGCCAGCTCCTGCTCGAGCGTGAGGGCCGTGGTTGTTGCTGCCATGTTGCGCTTCCTTTGTTCTATTGCTGAAATCAGCGATTCTCCGGCCATCGTTGTAACTCCCGTCAACTTACCCGCACATCCCGTGAAGATCCGTCGAACTTGCCCGACCAGGCCAGTCAGTGGTCGAGCCCTGCGTACTATAGGCCTCCTGTAAGATGACCGGCAAGCCGCTGGCGGTACATCTTTGGTGCAATCCGTCTTTTAGACGTTTGGGAATTTACTTTCCTGACCAACGGGAAGGCCACGCGAAGCCCAACACCGCACGAACTGCCGCCCGCACGGCGTAAGGGCGCATTTAGCATAGGTAACGACATGAAGAGCAAGCACGAGAGCACTCCGACCCGCGCCCAGTTTCAGAAGCTTGCGCGCCAGCACACCCTCATCCCGGTCTTCCGCACCGTCACCGCGGACCTCGAGACTCCCGTCTCCGCCTTTCTGCGCATCGCGGACGAGGCTCCCGAAGCCTTCCTGCTCGAGAGCGTGGAAGGCGGAGAACACGTGGGCCGCTATACCTTTATCGGCATCGCGCCGTACAAGAAGATGCTCGCGCATGGCCACCAGGTAGAAATTCAGGAAGGCCGCAAACGCCGCAGCTTCAAGGGCGATATCTTCGAGGAGCTGAAGCTTGCGCTCGGCGGCCACACCCCTGCCCGCCTTTCCGGTCTGCCGCCCTTCACCGCCGGAGCCGTCGGCTTCTTCTCCTACGACATCGTCCGGCTGATCGAGCGCCTGCCCGAACTCGCCAAGGACGAACTCGGCGTCCCCGACGCCTGCCTGATGTTCTTCGACCAGGTCGTGGCCTTCGACCACGTCAAGAAAGAGATTCTGCTGATCGCCACCGCCGACCTCACGCGCGATGGCGGCTACGAGCAGTGCGAGCGCCGTTTGAACCGAATGGAAAAGCGTCTCGCGGCTGCGCTGCCCAAGTCAGCCATCCTGACCCGCAAGCCCAAGGGGAAGCTCAAGATAAAATCGCGCATCACGAAAGCCGCCTTCGTCCGCTCGGTCGAGCGCGCCAAGGAGTACATTGCGTCGGGTGACGTCTTCCAGTGCGTCCTTTCTCAGCGCTTCGACTGCGAGCCCGGGGTGCCCGCGTTCGATATCTATCGCTCGCTGCGCATCGTCAACCCGTCGCCGTACATGTTCTTCCTGCGTTTCGGCGATGAGAAGCAGCAGCAGCACATCGTGGGCTCGAGCCCCGAACTGCTGGTGCGGGTCCATGGCCGCTCGGTCGAGTACAGGCCCATCGCCGGCACACGCAAGCGGTCCGCCGACGAGGTCGAAGACCGGGCGCTTGAGGCTGACCTCCGCGCCGACGAGAAGGAAGTCGCAGAACACATCATGCTGGTCGACCTGGGTCGCAACGACGTCGGCCGAGTCAGCGATTTCGGATCGGTTCGCGTGAAGGACCTGATGTTTGTCGAACGCTACAGCCACGTCATGCACCTGGTCAGCTCGATCGAGGGCACGCTCAAGTCCGAGCTGAGCGCAATCGACGCGTTCAAGGCCTGCTTCCCCGCCGGCACGCTCTCGGGCGCACCCAAGATCCGCGCCATGGAGATTATCGAAGAGCTCGAACCCGCACGCCGCGGCGTGTACGGCGGCAGCGTCTTCTACGCCGACTTCAGCGGCAACCTGGACAGCTGCATCGCGATCCGCACGCTTTACATGAACGGCGAAAAGGGCTACATGCAGGCCGGCGCAGGAGTCGTCGCGGACAGCGTGCCGGAGCACGAGTTCGCCGAGAGCGAAAACAAGGCCGCAGCCATGGTCCGCGCCATCGAACGGGCACGCAGCTAAAAGTAACTACTCTAGTCAGAAAAGCGACTAGAGCAAGCACATAAGAAAATCAGGGTGGATGAGCTTATCCGAAGCTCATCCACTTTTTATTGCTTTCATCGTCCCCATCCGTAGTACGCCGTTCTTGTCATCCAACTTGTTCACACAATCTTCATGGAACGACAACAATAGTTATTGAAGTCCTCCGCTAGCATCAGCAGACTTCCCGCAAGGAATCGAACCGCATCGTCGCCAAAACCGGCAACAAGCCGATCGATGGGCACGGCGCATTCAGACATTCGCGTCACCCGCTTTCCCCCGCAGGGGTCTGCGACAGCGAATTCAGCGGCGAAGCACTGCACGACGTTGAACAGGAGGAAGCATGCACTCTAAGTCATTACCCGCAGCCCTGATCGCCATGGGCCTGCTTGGTGCTCTCTCCACTTCCGGAGCCGCACAATCCTTACCCGCCGCCCAGACCCCGGCCGACTCCAACAATCCGCAGGACCAGCAGAAGGTCAGCACCACCGACCAGGTCACCGTCACCGCTGAAGGCGAGACCCGCGACGTCCAGACCATCGACCAGAAGCTCTTGCTGGAGTCCACTCCGGGCACCAGCCCGATCGCCGTTCTCGGCCGCCTGCCCTCGGTCAGCATCGAATCAGCGGATCCCTATGGCGCATACGAGTGGGCCGTGCGCATCTCGGTCCGCGGCTTCAACCAGAACCAGCTCGGCTTCACCCTCGATGACATCCCGCTCGGTGATATGAGCTACGGCAACCTCAACGGCCTGCACATCAGCCGTGCCCTCATCGATGAAAACCTTGGCCATGCGAGCCTCTCGCAGGGCACCGGCGCACTCGATACCGCGTCCACTTCGAACCTCGGGGGCGCCGTCCAGTTCTTCTCAACGGATCCCTCCGACAAACGCGGCTTTCAGGCTACCCAGACCGTCGGCAGCTTCGCCGGCTCCCGCACCTTCGCGCGCTACGACACAGGCACGCTGCCCGGCCGCACCCGCCTCTTCATCGACGGCGTCTACCAGACCTCCGACAAGTGGCGCGGCGTCGGTCCTGCGCGCCAGAGCTACTACCAGTTCAACACCAAGATCGTGCAGCCCATCGGTTCGAGAGGCCTGCTCACTGCCTATGCCGATTACTCCAACCGCCAGGAAGTGGACTACCAGGACGAGAACAAGCTCTGGGTCAACGCCTTCGGCTATCACACCGACAACTTCGGCGACTGGGGCGTAGCGCTGCAGGCAGCGAACGCGTACAACGCCCAGGGCGGCGGCGGCAAGGTGTTCGCCGGCATCCCGACCAGCTTCCCGCTTGGTATCGCGGCCATTCAGCCTGGAGGCTTCGGCGATCTCTCAAACGATCCCCAAGACGTGGGCTACTACGCCGCTGGTGGCCTGCGCAAGGACTTCCTCGGCTACATCAAGTACGAGACGGCGCTCACCTCGCACCTCAGCTGGAAGTCCAGCGTCTACGGCCACCACAACAACGGTGCCGGCCTGTGGTACACGCCCTACGTTCCCACCGTCGACAGCATTCAGGGCGTCATCTCGCCCATCTCCGAGCGCACGTCCGAGTACCGCATCGCACGCGGCGGCCTGCTCAGCGCCCTCACCTACGACGCCGGCCGCAACAAGCTCGAGGGCGGCGTGTGGTTCGAGAAGGAATCGTTCGATCTCGCCCGCCGCTACTACGGCACCACGCTGCAGGGGCCGACGTTCTCCATCTACGACACACCCAAGAACCCCTTCTGGACGCAGTGGGCTTATAACTTCCCGACCAACCTCTTCCAGGTGCACCTGCAGGATGAGTTCAAGCTCAACCACAACTTCACTGTCGCCGCCGGCTTCAAGACCAGCGAGACCTACACCACCGGGACGCTCGTCGGCTACGACCAGGGCATCAACCTTGCGCCGAAAGACACCGCCGCCAACTATGCGCAGGGAAAGCTCACCTCCGGCAAGCCGTTTCTGCCGCAGGTTGGCGTCAACTACAAGTTCGGCAAAGGCAATGAAGTCTTTGGCGACGTAGCCGAAAACACACGAGCCTTCCAGGCGGGCGGCAAGGGCTTCGGGACCTCGCCCTGGGGCACTACGCAGGCAGGCTTCAACGCCCTGACCAGCAACCTCAAGGCTGAGAGCTCGTGGAGCGAAGAGGCGGGCTTCCGTCACACCGACAACCACCTCCAGGCGCAGGCCAGCTTCTTCCACGTCAACTTCTCCAACCGTCTGCTCGCCATCCAGCAGGGTCCAGGTATCGCCGGTAACGCCTCCATTCTCTCGAACGTGGGCGGCGTCACCACCAACGGTGCTGACGGAGCAATCACCTATCGCCTCGCGAACGGCTGGTCGCTTTACAACTCGTTCACCTACAGCAACTCCACCTACGACTCCAACTACAACGCCAGCGCCACCAGCATCATCCAGACCGCCGGCAAGACCGTCGTCGATGCCCCAAAGGTCCTCTACAAAAACGAGCTGACCTACACGAAGAAGGGCTTCGACATCCACGCCGGCTCCGACTACATGAGCAAGCGCTACTTCACTTACACCGACGACAACTACGTTGACGGCCGCATGCTTGGCGATTTCGGCACCAGCTACCACCTGGACAAGGTCGGCCCGTTCTCCCAGCTCAAGCTGCAGCTGAACGTCAACAACTTTGCGAGCACCAAGTACTGGGCGACAATCGGCACCAATGGCTTCGTCGCTTCGGATCCCACCTCCATCAACAACAACACCCTGCAGACCGGCACCCCGCGCAGCATCACCGGCAGCTTCACGGTCAAGTTCTAACCTCGATTCATTGCACGTTGAATACTCACAGGGGACGCGGCTTTTCAACCGCGTCCCCGTTTTTGGTTCAGCCTCGCTTAAGTAAAAGTCCGTACTCTGAAAGCATGAAGCTGCAACCGGGCCACGTCCTTCTGCTGAGCCTTATCCCCGCGTTCTCAGCCGCGGCGGCGCAACACGCGCTCACCGTCAGCGGCTCGGTGGTCGACCCCAGCGGCGCAGCGATCCCCGGCGACACCATCCTGCTTATGGAACCCTCCGGTAAGCTCGTCGCGCATACCGAGACCGACTCCGCCGGAAACTTCGTCATCAGCACGCTGCACCCCGGCAGATACACGCTTGAAGTCCCCGCGAACCTCGGATTTTCCGCTTCTTCACAAGCCCTCAACATCACTGCGGACCTCCGCGACCTGCGCATCGCGCTTGCCAACGACACCGTCGCACAGGCGGTCGATGTCAGGCCGGATCAGACCCTCTCGACCGACGCCGCCGCCAACCGCGACACCGTCTCGCTCAAGGCAGAGGAGATTCGCAAGCTCCCGGTCTTCGACCAGAACATCATTGCTACGCTCACCCCGTTCCTCGACGCATCCTCGGGCTCAACCGGCGGCGTTACCATCATCGTCGACGGCATCGAGCGCAAGAACATCGGTTCCTCCGCCTCCACCATCCAGGAAGTCCGCATCAACAACGACCCTTATTCGGCCGAATTCACACGCCCGGGGCGCGGACGGATCGAGGTCACCACCAAGCCTGGCTCGCCGCAGTTCCATGGCGAGACCAACTTCAACTTTCGTGACTCCATCTTCAACGCCAAGAGCCACTTCGCCCCGGTCCGTGCGCCCGAAACCCGGGAACTCTACGAAGGCTACCTGAGCGGCCCTCTTGGAACAGATGGACACACCAGCTTCATCGGCTCCTTCAACATCGGCGTCCGCAATTACGCGCAGGTTGTCAACGCCGTCACCCCTACCGGCCCGGTCAACCAGAACGTCCCCACCCCGGTCCGCGACTACGAGACCACGCTGCGCGCCACGCACGACTTCTCGCCCTCGCACCGCTTCTCCGCCGCCTACCACTGGGAGTACCACACCCAGCTCAACTCGGGCGTGGGCGGCATCGTTCTTCAGGAGGCCGGGATCGGCACCAGCGAGCGCGAGGATGACGCGATCTTCAACGACCGCCAGATCCTCTCGCCCAACCTCATCAACCAGCTCCAGGTCACGTTCGAAAAAGATGAAAGCGTCACCGTCTCGAACAGCAACGCACAGGCCATCCACGTCGACGGATCCTTCTCGGGTGGCGGCGCGCAGGCCGATAACGCACGCACCGAAAACACCGTGCACATCAACGAGGTCCTCACCTGGAGCCACGGCCGCCACTACCTCCGCTTCGGCGCACAGGCCCCGCAGATGAGCCGCCGCGCTGTCGACGACCACACCAACCGCCTCGGCACCTTCAGCTTCTCCTCGCTCGCGGACCTCAACAATGGCAACCCGTACTCCTTCACTGCCAACCAGGGCATAGGCCGCGCGCTCTACTGGATCAACGAGCTCGGCGCCTTCGCCCAGGACCAAATCAAGCTGACGCCGCGCATGCAGCTCTCGCTCGGCCTCCGCTACGACTGGCAGACCTACCTGTCGGACAACAACAACCTCGCCCCGCGCGTCTCGCTTTCCTACGCGCCTGGCAAAGGCAAGACCATCCTGCGCACCGGCACCGGCATCTTCTACGACCGCACCGGCGGCGACTTCCCTTCACTGGTGAAGCTCTTCAACGGCGGCGTCCTCCACGCCGTCCAGATTCTGAACCCCGCCTACCCGCTCGCTGGCGTCACGAACCTCGCCACCATGCCCACCAGCATCGCCCGCATGGACCCACACATCCGCACGCCCTACTCCATCCAGTACAGCTTCGGGGTCGAGCATCAGCTCCACAAGACCGTCACTGTCACGGCAACCTATCGCGGCTCCGTGCAGGTCAAGAGCTTCCGCTCGGATGACATCAACGCGCCCCTGCTGCCGCCGAATCCCGACCTGAACGCCAACTACGCACGCCCCAACCCGAATTTCGCGCAGGTCAACCAGATCGAATCCGGCGGCCGCGCGATGCTCAATGCGCTCGACGTCTCCTTCCGCGGCAGCGCCGGCCGCGTGTTTACCGGGCAGGCCCAGTACACGCTTTCGCGCCTGATGAACAACACCGGCGGCATCTACTGGTTCCCGCAGAACCAGTACGACCCGAAGTCCGAATGGGGACGCGCGGATTCAGACCAGCTGCAACGCTTCAATCTCGTCGGCAACATCAACCCCGACCACTGGCTCACCCTCGGGGTGAACGCCGCACTCTACTCCGGCACACCGTACACCGAGACCACCGGCTACGACAACTTCCACACCGGCCTCGATAACGCAAGACCCGCCGGAGTGGGCCGCAACACGCTCACCGCCGGGGGCCTCGCCGACCTCGACCTGCTGTGGAACCACGACTTCAAACTCACCAAGGCGACTGGCGAAAACGCGAAGATCGTCTCCGCAGGCCTCGGCGCCTTCGATGTGCTGAACCGCACCAATTACACGAGCTACATCGGCAACCTGACCTCACCGCTCTTCGGCCACCCTACCGCCTCCAACTATGGCCGCCGCTTGCAGTTCACCCTCAGCTACCAGTTTTAGAGAAGTTGTTTGTTGTTTGTTGTGAGTTTTTTCTTCGCGTCCTGCGCGCAATCGTTGCGTTCTTGGAGTTCCATGATTGGCCTTTCATGTAAGCACCGGTCACCCCGCCAACAATATCCGGGAAAGCCGATTGTGGTTCTCCACGAGACGCGGCAGATCCAAAGTCATCAACTCGCCTTCTCTCACAACAACGCGCCCATTCACAATCGTGTACTCCGCCCGCACCGGCTGGCAAAACACCAATGCTGCCACCGGATCGCCGAGCGCCCCAGCGAACCCCACGTCATCCATTCTGAAGACAGCTACATCCGCCGCCATTCCCAGCGCAATCTGCCCCACATCATTCCTCCCAAGCACACGCGCCCCTTCTCGTGTAGCCATCTCAAGCGCCTCCCGCGCGGTCATGGCACCCGCGCCGCCCAGCACACGCTGCAACAGCATCGCCTGCCGTGCCTCCGCCAGCACGTGCCCCGCATCGTTCGAAGCCGACCCATCCACACCGAGCCCGACCTTCATCTCCGCATGCCGCATCGCGACTACCGGCGCGATTCCCGATGCCAGCCGCATGTTCGAACACGGGCAATGCACCACGCCGGTCCCGGTCCGCGCAAACAAGCCGATCCCCTCCGCATCGAGCTGCACACAATGCGCATGCCACACATCTTCGCCGACCCATCCAACATCCTCCGCATAACGCGCCGGGGTCTTCCCGAAGCGCGCCAGGCTGTACTCCACATCGTCCAGGTTTTCGGCGAGGTGCGTATGTAGCGAAACCCCGGATGCCCGCGCAAGCCGAGCCGAATCCCGCATCAAGCCCTCGCTCACCGAGAACGGCGAGCAGGGCGCCGCCACGATCCGCAGCATCGATCCAAACGAGTCGTTGTCATAACTCTCGATCAGCCGTTGCGTGTCTTTCAGAATCCCTGCTTCATCCTCCACCAGGTAGTCCGGAGGCAGCCCACCCTTGCTCTCCCCGATGCTCATACTGCCTCGCGCAGCGTGGAAACGCATGCCGATCTCGGCGGCGCCTTCGATGCTGTCGTCCAAACGTGACCCATTTGGATACAGATAGAGATGATCGCTCGAAGTCGTGCACCCGCTCAGTAGAAGTTCGGCCATGGCGGTCTGCGTGGACACCCGGATCATCTCCGGCGTAAGCCGCGCCCAGATCGGGTAGAGCGACTTCAACCAGCCAAAAAGACTTGTATTCTGCGCCTCCGCCACAACACGTGTCAGTGACTGATACATATGATGATGTGTGTTGATCAGCCCCGGCAAAACCACGCAGCCGGAGCAGTCGAGCACCTCGCACTCACCCTCCGGCAATGCCAGCCCGACGCCCAACGCCGCAATCTTGCCGTCTTCGATCAAAACATCGGCGTCCGCCAGCTCGCGCCGCGCCGCGTCCATCGTCACCAACAGTCCATTCCTGAGCAGCAGTGACTTCATCGCACTGAACCTTCGAACGCAGCAAATCGCCGCTCCAACTCGTACTGCTGCGCGGCTTTTTCGCTGCTTTTCAACAGCAAAGCACAAGCCGCAGCCGGAACAACTACGCTGCAACCGCTCTTCCGCCGCGTGAAGTCATCGGGCTTGATCCACAAACTCTGACCCGGCAAAAAGGAGTGCTCCAGCGAAGTTCGCGCCATCTCCTTCAGATCGATATAGCCCAGCCCCTGCTCCAGGACCGCCTTCTCATACTCATGCGTGATGTCGATCCGGCTCACCCCTTCATCGTCGGTCGCGAGCGCAATCGGCACATGGGCCGCACGATAGAGCCCAAGAGGATGTTCAGAGCCCGTCACCCCGAGGATCACATCGTTTGAAGTCAGGTTGATCTCGACCATGACGTGCTTTGCAGCAAGCTCCTCAAGAAGCTCACGCGGGTGATCCTCATACATCACGTCGATTCCGTGTCCGATGCGCTCCGCATGCGCCAGCTCGACGGCCTCGCGGATATGAAACTGTAACCCCGCTGGCGGCACCATTCCCGGCGCAAGCTCACCTGCGTGCAGCGTCAGCCGCACGTTCGGATAGACGCCGTGCAGATACGCAAGCATCAGCATGTGCAGGTGATAGTCGCGCATTGAGAGATACCCATCCTCCGGCATGACAAAATTCAGTCCTTCGACACGTGGATCGGCCGACGCGAGCTCAAACCCAAGCAGCGTCTGCGCAAAGACCTGCTGCGGGGGGAAGCCGCGCAGCACCTGGTACAAGAAACGAATTTTAACACCACAAGCCACAGCAGCCGAAGCACCCCCGCAATGCTCAATCTCCCTACGCTGAGTCTCGATCCCGTCCAGCTCCTGCCGATCTGTAACCACTTCAGTTCGCAGCCCTTTGCTTAGCAGCGCATCGCGCGTCTTCGCGATCTCGGCAGCGGAATCACCATGCCAGCCAAGCTCAGCCCCCAGCCGTGCCGCGTTGGCGAACGCAGGCGTATACATCGCCTCGATGTACTGCTCGTTCTGCTCCGCCGCACGCGTCGCAATCTCGTCCACCCACTCGCCCACGTGCCTGGGCTCGATCGCGCTGAACTTGTCGAACGTCGAAAAGAACTGGTCGTGCCCGCTCACGCCCGGTGTCGGTACAAAGTTGCGCATCGAGTACGCATCCACCATGGCGTCATACAGCTTCTGATCCCTGCCCGCATCGCTTGCCGGCACGCTGCCCGCGCCGCACCCGCCTGCAGCCGGTTTCACAAGCGTGAACGTTGCGGTCGAGACACACAACCCATCCTCCACCGCATCGCGGATCAGTGTCTCCGAGTAGACGGTCCCGCCGCTCAGATGCAGATGCAGGTCGCCGCCCTTCGGCATGCCTTCGAGGAATACCCGAAGCGCCAACGGGTTTTTCCTAGCTTGCTCAAAGGCACGAATCGTGCGCTGTTCCGCCGTTGCCGGTCCGGCCTGCGCAAGCCCTGAAGCTCCACACGCCGAGGAAACAAGCAAAGCGCAAATCATCTGCTTCAAGAAGATCTCCTCATCCATCCTGCAGGTTGTGAAGCGTGCCTAAGCATACCGCGACCTGCTGCACTAGCCGGCGTAAATCAGGTGCTACACTCACTGACAATCACCCCCAACCAGAACCGGAAAGAGGCCTTCCCGCACGATGCCCTACATTCCGCGCAAACTCCTCTTTGTCATCGCCCTCGTTTTGATAGGCATCAAGCTGCACGCGCAGGAGCCCGCGCCCGGCATCACGCCTGCCACCCCGGCCCACTACACCGCGACCGACACTATCCTCATCCTTGGCGCCGTCCCGCAGGAGGTCACACCCTTTGTAGCTGCCATGCACGACGCCGCGAAGAAAGACCTCTGGTCCATCCCCTACTGGCAAGGCCACATCGAAGGCAAGCCGGTCGTCGTCGCCATCACCGGCATCGGCAAGACCTACACCGGCATGACCTCCACTCTCTTCATCACCGAATTTCACCCGCGCCTGGTGCTGATGAGCGGCACAGGCGCGCGCATCAACCAGCAGCTACGTACCGGCGATATCATCGTCGCGACCGTCACCCAGGAGCATGACTACGGCTCGCTCACCCGCAACGACATGGTCTATCGGCCGATGAACAGCCCGGTCGATGGAGCAGAGGTAGCCAACTCCTTCTCGCCGCCCGCGGCCCTGCTCGCCATCGCTGACAAGGCCATCGCCACCTACAGCGGACCGGAAGTTAGCGCGAACGATTCCACCTACAAGGTCAAGGTCCGCCGTGGAGTCGTCTCGTCGTCGGACTCCTTCGGCGTCACCACCCAACGTATCGACAATCTCCGCAGCCAGTTCCACACCGACGTCATGGAGATGGAGTCGGCGCCGCTCGGCCACGTCTGCCAGACGCTTGGCGTGCCTTACCTGATCGTCCGCGCCGGCAGCAACGTCGCTCAGGAAGCGCCCAACAACGACTATCTCCGCCTCGGCCCCATTGCCGCCCGCCAGGCCGCGCTCTTCAGCCTCTACCTGCTCAAGTTCCTCTAGTCCTGCTCGGCTTCCCGTTCCTGCTGGAGCGCCCACGCCACCGCACCTGCAATCTGCACCGCGCCGATCACCCGCGTCAGGTTCGGCCGGTCGTGCAGCGCGATCATCAGCTTCCGCCAGGGCAGCGGACCCGCATGCCACGCCGCCGCATCGCGCTGCGGGTGCACCAGCGCCATCACGCCATCGCCAATCAGTGCCATTGCCGCAAAGTGCTTCCAACGCTTCGGAGTCAGGATCATCGTGTCGCCTCTCCCATGTTAGGTGCGCACATCCGCCGCCGTGTTGCCGAGCGTAAAATCGGCAGCATGGTCTTCGTGCTCGACAACTACGATTCGTTCACCTACAACCTGGTGCAGTACATGGGCGAGCTGGGCGCAGAGATGGTCATCCGCCGCAACGACGAGCTCACCCCCGCCGAGGTCGAAGCCCTGCAACCGGACCGCATCCTGATCTCCCCCGGGCCGTGCACCCCGCGGGAGGCCGGCATCTCGATTCCCCTGCTCCAACACTTCGCGCAGCTCCAGCAAAATGGCGGTCGCCGCGTTCCTATCCTGGGCGTCTGCCTCGGCCACCAGGCTATCGGAGCGGCCTTTGGCGGCAACGTCATCCGCGCCGCCAAGCTGATGCACGGCAAAACCAGCCAGGTCGATCACGACGGCAAGACCATCTTCGCCAACATTCCGCCCTCGATGACCTGCACCCGTTATCACTCGCTCATCGTCTCTCATGAAGGCCTGCCCGGTGAGCTAGAAGTCTCTGCCAGAACCACTGAAGCCGGCACCGGCGCCACGACCATCATGGCCGTGCGCCACCGCGAGCTCCCCATCGAAGGCGTGCAGTTCCACCCTGAAAGCGTCCTCACCAGCCACGGCAAGACGCTGATCGAAAACTTTCTCAAGATGTAGGAGCAGCTCCCGAATGCGTTCGAACCTGCTTCTCCCCTCATCCTTCCTTGCCCTTTCACTGGCGCCCGCCTGCGCCCAATCGATTGGCACCGTGTCCCAGGCCGACGCCACCGTCGTCAACGCGGGCTCCACGGTCGCTGAAACCAGCTCAAACAGCAACGTCGGCCAGAATAGCGTCGTTGTCGCGAAGGATCACACTGCGCCCATTGCCCTCGCCCGGGGTGGCGAGATCCACCTTTGCCAGACCACCAGCCTGCACATCTCCGGCTCCCCCGATCAGTCCATGCTCGTGGCCATCGATCGCGGCGCCGTCGAATTCCGTATGAAGGCCCGGCTCAACGACATCGTCATGACGCCCGACCTGCAGTTCACCTTCGCCGAGCCCGGCACGCTCAACCTCGATATGCGCGTCACCTCGAACGGCGACACCTGCGTCGAAAACAAGGGCCGCCACGCCCCCACCCTCAAGATCTCCGACCTCTTCGGCCAGTCCAGCTACGAGGTCAGACCCGGCCAGCACGTCCTGTTCGAGCACGGCAGCCTGCGCGAGGTCGTTGACAAGGAGACCACTCCCTGCGGCTGCCCGACCGACCCCAGGGCCCCGCGGACCGGCTCACTTGCCGACGCAGCCCTGGCAGGCGGCAAGTCTGAAAAGCCCACTCCCGCCGAGGGCGCCGCCGCCGCACACCCCTTCCCTGCCGCCGAAAGCGAAGGCCTCGCGCCGCCGCCCCCCGTGCCGGCCGAAGCTCCAGGGTCGCAGCCCCACGTGCAGGTCGCCACCACCCTCGCCTACGACCCCGACGCGCCCAAAACGCCCGACTCCGACTCAGCGCCTGCCGCAGCCCCGGCGGGAGCTTCCCCGGCCGTGGTCCCGGCCGCGACACCTTCTCCCGCTCCGGAGCCCCCGCGCTCCCACAACCCCTTCACCGCCGTAGGCCACTTCTTCAAACGCCTTTTCGTCCGCTGACCTGCCCCACGGCGTCCTCGCACACGCTGCGATACAATCGAAGGCTGTAGGCGAGCCCTCGTTTCTCACCTCCTGGCTCCCCACGGAGCACCTGGACGCCGGCTGCGCCACAAATTTCGTACCAACAGACAGGGGTTTCACAGCATGTCGATTCCTGCAACGCAGATGCGTCCGGGCATGATCATCAAGTACAAAGACGACCTCCACCTCGTCTTCTCCGTCGAGCATCGCACGCCCGGCAACCTCCGCGCCTTTATCCAGGCCAAGCTACGCAACGTCCGCACCGGCGGCATGTTCATCGAGCGCTTCCGTTCACCGGATCCCATCGACCGCGTCTATGTCGACGAAATCAAGATGGAGTTTCTCTACAACGACGGCGAGGATTACTACTTCATGGACGAGGCCTTCGAGCAGACTGTGCTCAAGCGCGACACCCTCGGCGACGCCGTCGACTTCCTCACCCCCAACCTCTCCATCTCAGTCAGCTTCCACGATGGCAAGGCCGTTGGCATCGAGCTCCCCACAGCCGTGATCATGACCGTCATGGAGACCGAGCCCGGCATCAAGTCCGCCACCGCCTCTTCCGTCACCAAGCCGGCCAAGACCGAGACCGGCCTCGTCGTCCAGGTCCCGCCCTTCATCAATGAAGGCGAAAAGATTCGCGTCGACACCGCCGAAGGCGCATACATGTCCCGCGCCTAGGCATCTCTAGAGTCGAAGCTCTTTCATTCCACGCTTTGTTCTTCGTATTGGAACGGGGCAACGAAAAGGGCGGCGCCACACAGGCGCCGCCTTTCGTTTTTACTGGCCCAACTTAGAACCGGTACCACACACCGACCGAAGGCTCCGAGGTCGCAACCCACTGCCGCGACGCCAATGCCGGCTGCTCGAAGTTCGTGTTGCGATAGATCAGCGAGCGACCCTGCACCCGGAAGCCCATGTGAGGATTGCTGGTCGGAATATCGAGACCCGCCTCAACAAGCCCTGTTCCGCGCCACTGGTTCTGCCCTGTCTGCGGTACGAAGTCGATGTATCCGCCACCCACCGCCACAAACGGCTGCAACTTCCTGAAGTGCGGATGGAACAGGTACGCCGCCGTAGCCTCGTGCGCATCGTTCTTTACCGAAGCCGTGTAGGTCGGCGCCGTGTAGTACTGGTGATATTCGGTAAAGCCGTAGTTGAACTCCAGCCCTGCCCACGACACCGGATGCGTCCGCAAGGTGAACATGCCACCAAACGAGTTGCTTGTATTTTGCGTGACATTCGACGGGTTTGAAGCAGGCAGATCGGTCGTGAACTGACCGATCGCACCACCGCCGATGTCCGTGTTATGGAGCTTGTAAAACTGCGCGTTAGCCGATGCGACTGCGATCGAGAAGCCGGAAAGCGTAAGGATAAGGCGGGTAGAAAACTTCATCACTGTATCTCCAGGGGTGAGGTGGTGACGGTAGCTACAAGGGAAACAACCGACCGTAAGTCCTCTATGTGGTACGTCATACGAAGAGCGGCTCAACGCCACTCATAACGATCAGTCGGTAGTAAATCACCGATCTGTAACAAAAAGACGCACTCACGATCGAGGGGGGTTGCATACGCGAGAAGGTTGCCTCGGCCTGCGATGGCTCCTGCTCAATCCCCGTTATCCATTCAGATTCCCTGCTGCCCGATTTGCACAAGGCCAAAGCCGGTGCGACACTGGAGGTCGTGTCTACCCTGCAACAGGTCAAGCATTTCCTCGTCAAGGGTCGCGTCCAGGGCGTCGGCTTCCGCTGGTTCGTCCACCGCGAGGCCGCCGGCATCGGCCTGCGCGGATGGGTCAAAAACGTCCCCGAGGGACACGTCGAACTCGTAGCCGCCGGTGACGAAGAACAGCTCGCTCAGCTGCGCGCCGCACTCCACCAGGGCTCGCGCGGCAGCCGCGTCGACGCGGTCGTCGAGCACGCGCTCGAAGACCGCGAAGCCGAAAACTTAGGACCATTCGAAATTGAGGGAGCCTGGTAATTGATGAAGCAAACCCACCACCACTTTGACCCCACCAAGATCAACTGCGAACCCCTCAAGGACCTCATCCGCACCGTTCCTGACTTTCCTAAACCGGGAATCCTCTTCTACGACATCACTACCCTGCTCAAGGACAAGATCGGCATGGCGCAGCTCATCGACGCCTTCGCCGCCTACTACATCGGCAAGGAGGTCGACCTCGTCCTCGGCATCGAGGCCCGCGGCTTCATCTTCGGACCCGCGCTTGCCTACCGCCTCAACGCGGGCTTCGTCCCTGTGCGCAAGCCCAAAAAGCTCCCCGCCCCCACCGCAAAGGTCAGCTACGACCTCGAGTACGGCACCGACTCGCTCGAAATCCACCTCGACGCGATCGAACCCGGCCAGCGCGTGATCATCGTCGACGACCTGCTCGCCACCGGCGGCACCATGGAAGCCACGATCAAGCTCGTCCGCCAACTGGGAGGCGACATCGTAGGCCTCGGCTTCGCCATCGAACTCGACTTCCTGAAAGGGCGCCAGAAGTTCATCGAGTACGACGTCCACAGCCTGCTCCATTACAACGAGTAAACTTCCCGTACGAGACAGCATGAGAAAGCCGGCAACCAGCAACCCTAAAGCAACTCATTTCACAGAGAGACTGGCAGTCGGTGTTCTCCTTCTGGCTACCGCTTTGACCCCCTCGCCCTCACACGCGCAAACCGCTGCTCCGGCGGCCGAAGCAGCTTCGGACGTCTCGGTCAAACCGGATAACCTCGCTGCTGCTCTTTCTGACGCGCCCAAACTGGTCGCCGCCCTGAACGAGGCGAGAAGTCACTTCGGCCTCAATCTCAGGTCATCGCCGGCCTTCCACCTGAAGGCACACGTCGATCTCTTCGACACTCATGGAAAGCCCGCCGGAACCTCCACCTTCGAGCAGTACTGGGACGGCAAGCAGCGCGGCCAAACCTCCATCGATTATGGCGGCTCAACCGAGACACGCTGGAAATCTCCCACCGTGTTTACCCTTGGCGAAGCTCCCGAAAACTCTTACTTCCTGAACCGCCTTCTTGCCGAATTCTCCAATCCCATCCCCAGCCCTGAGCCGGACAAGCACTCGTTTGAAGATCGCCCTTTCTGTGGACTGTGCTCAAGTTGGGCTTCGTTTGGAGGTCGTGGCAGAGTTCTTGCGAAGTGAGGCGCGAGTACGAAGGGCCGGGCCTGAATGAGAGGAAAGCTGACTACATACGCGCCCACAAACACTGCATTGCGATTGCGTCCTCCTCCAACAGGAAGTCCTCGACGCTGAGGTTACATCGGTTCTCCAGTTTTTTTCCGATCAACGGAAGCATCCAGCAGAACCAGTTGAGTCGATATCCGTAAGGTGCTCGGTCTGAGACGTTTGGGCATGGATACGCATCGTTAAAAAGAATCGTGCTAAGGATCGCACTTGCGACCCATGCGGTGCGATCAGCATGTTTGAGGCGCGTCTTCGTCACGAAGCCCAATGCATTCTGCTTAGAGTGTTGCTCAGCCCGGCTACCAGTTTTCCATCAGACAGTCCCGTCCAGCCGTACTGGCACATTGACGCCCTTGCAGGTCAACCATAAGCCAACCAGCAACTCCGCAATGAAATCGGGAACGATGAACGCGGTGTTGATCACGGTCATCGAGTCCGGAGCGATGATGAATCCGAAGCAACAGAACAACAGCCATACGGCCCCAAATAGATAGAGGCCGGCCAATATTCTGGGGATGTAGGCAGATTTGAGGAGCAGATAGCTGTGAACAGCCGCGCCCAGACTAAAGAACACAAGCCCAACCAACGATCCTGTTCCGTGCATATCCGGGAAGAATTTTGCTTGAGCCTGCAGTTGTTCGGCTTTGTAGACTTTGAGGTAGTGTGCTCCACCTAAGAAGTCCAGGGCGGCAAGGCTGAAGGCGACACTGACACCGAGAACAATCGCGTTTCCCAGACGCCAGAACGCACCCAGCAATGCAAGCGCAGCGTTCACTGGTTTAAGCAGAATATAAAGAGCTACGGCCAGGACAACGTCACAATTGAGCATGACGACCTCGAAGGCCGTGCCAATCCGGAATCGCGTCTGATGAGTAAGTATGTTTTGTGCGGTAGCGACAGCATCTCCTGCAATTTCGATATGATCGCGACCGATAATGGTGCCGACAACGCCGCTAACAATGATGAGCAGAAGCGCAGAGCCTGCAATCCTTGCAGCAACGCTTTGCGAGGTCTTAGTGGCGTTTTGTGTCATTTTCTGTTTACTCCCACTCGCACGAACCTTATTCAGCACAAGTCTGAACCTGAAGACACCGACTTTTTCGGTTCGGTCCGTCTCGTCAACGCCAGCGCTCGCCATGCGCTTTCAAGTAATGCGTGTAGACATAGCCCCACGGTATGGCGAGATACACCAATACCACCATCGAACAGGCAAACACAGTAGGCTGGAGTGCTTCGTCGACATGACCTGCCCTCCACTGCGGAAAGGGAACGAGCAAGAGCCAGAGCGTCTTCCAGAGCGTTTCCCACAGCAGCACAGGCAGCAGCTGCAGTGGATAGCGAAGCCCGGCGAGGCAAAGCAGGGAGAACGCCGCAAGCATACAGGTCGCTTCTCCTTCCGCAAGAAGCCAATGCCGTTCAGGACTGAGTATGCCAGGCCACAGAAAGATCCCTAGACCAACCATAATGAAAAAATACATGGCTCGCAGGACATATAAGCGGAAGGTGGACACTTCGTGCATCCTGGACTCCTCTTCGTGCGGTTTCTCATTGTGCTGTGCCAAAGAAAACCCATCTATGAATCACCAACCGCTACTCGTCTCTATCCTCGAAAACAAGGATGTCGCCGGGCTGACAGTCGAGTGTCTTGCAGATGGCTTCGAGCGTTGAAAAGCGGACTGCCCTCGCCTTTCCGGTCTTGAGGATCGAAAGGTTGGCGAGCGTGATATCGATCGCGTGTGACAACTCGGTGAGTGACATCTTTTGCCGTTCCATCACCTCGTCCAGCCTGATCATAATTGGCATGATCTAGACAGTTCCTTCCAACTCATCACGCATGGTCGACCCGACCATAAACACGCGGCTGAGCACAAACACCATGAGCACCGCCAGCCACCCAGCGGCAGAGAAAGCAGAATCGGGCGTGCCCATTCCCATGCTTGGGAAATATTTCTCAAGCAAAGCGGCGGGGATGTTGAGAAGTTGCAGTGCCAGAAGGGCCCAGCCAATTGTTTGCAGCCTGCGCGCATTGGCGGCAATAAACGGATCACCGGCACGCGCGGTCTCGATGATCTGCGTCAGCGCCACGAAAAGCCGGTCGATCGCAATAGACGTCGCGATCCCTAGCAGCATCATCAGACGCAGCCCGGTCATCTCCGATCTCACATCGGTGCCAGGATTCTGCTGCAGGAGCAGCGCAGCGATCTGTGAAGAGAATATCCACGAAAGGAGCAGGCCCAAGGCTACGGCCGCCACAAACAACCGGTTCACGATGAATCCGGTACGTACGACGAATCGCGAAGTCTTGATGAGACGGTCTTTTTCAAGCATGAGGTCGGTCCTTATTGATAAACAATAAGCATAGGTCGTCGTGTCGTCAAGAAAATTTATTGATAAACGATATTTCGGCAGCGGCATTGCGATTGGGATTGACACATCCCATTATGGTGTGATGCCTCTCTTTGCTACGGCTTATCCACCACAATCTCTGTGGTCATCACCATAAGCCACTTCCCTCTGCGACGAACGAAAGCATCGGCATTGATCGTATTTGCGAGTTCCTTTTCCCCACCGCAGGTCAGGTTCCGGTGAATCTTATAAAGAAGAACCGCCGAGTCAGGCGAGGTGCGGCGCATTTCAAAGTCTTCCAAGGCGTAGTTGCCTAGTTTGCAATGTTTGAGGCCATTGAGTGTAATTGCCCGCGTTCTGTAGCCACCGGGACCCGCAAAGATGAACTCTGGAGCGAGCAAGGACGACAAAGCCATTGTGTCGCTCTTTTGCCACGCAACCATGAAGTCATCGGCCACGATCTGCAGGTCCTTCTGTACAGCCGCATTATCGCTAGGAGCTTGTCCTTGCGCGAGCGGGACCAGCGCCAAACCAAGAACTGCTGTCCGGAACCATCTGACAAACAGAATCATGAACCACCTCGCCCAACAGAGCCGATTAGCAATGCCAAGATCCCAGGAGCGCAAGCCGTAAGGGCTCTGGCTGCTGATCGCACGGCCTGCTCAATATTTCATCACGCCATAGGGGTGGAGCGCCGCTCCAGACCTCCGAATGCGCCCTTCGTGACTGAGTTAGTCGCTGGACGTCTGGTGCTTGTGCATATACCGGAACGGGAGGCTGCCCTCGGCCAGATGGTCTCCGCTTTGAAACCCGGGGGATTGATCCTCGAGGAGGAATTCGACAGTGCGGTCTTCCCTGATCACGTTCTAAACCCAGGTGAGATTCTCTCGAATACACACCTCGCCATGACACGGATGATGGACGAAGGTGGCGTAAACAGAAAATTTAGCCGAAGCCTCTCGGCCGGCTGGTCGTTGGCGACGAAGCATTTATAGCGTGTCGTCCGAGCAGCTTCCCGGCTAATCGCACTACATGCTGGGCACGGACCCGACGGTCTGGCGGACCCATGTCGCGCA
>CAZZZP010000062.1:0-26372 GCA_964658635.1 Lichenicola sp.
ACGGCGTCGATATCTGAACCTCCCTGTACACCCACAGCTAATCTGCTCTAGTTGAAAAGAAACGTCTCGGCGAGCTTCCAGGGACCTCCGAGATAGTGCCACAGGTCCAGTCCGATCGCTTCGACCGCAAAGGGCCTGAACGCGGGCTGAAGGATCGCTAACAACTCACGCGCGTGGGGCCCGGTCGCTTTGTTCTGGATGACCACGTGCGGCTGGAACTTCTGCTTGTCCTGCGCGCTCAGGTGCTCCCTGAATCTGGCTGAGAACTCCCGATGTAAATGGAGCAGTTCGGGGGACGTGAGCGCGTAGGCGACCCCGCGACCGAGGGAACGCAGACCGGAGACCTGCAATCCGAATCGAGGCTGCTGCTCGGCAACCTCTTTCAAGACTTGACCGATCTCCGAAGGAGCCGGCAGGGTGTGAAAGAGGGTGAGGTGGGCCGGAATCTGGTTGCGCTCCGGCGGGAAGTAGCGCTGTCGCATCGACTCGAAGTGTTCCTGCGAGCGCTCATCGAAGTGCAGCGTGAGGATGGTAGTTTGAGTGTCTACTTGCGCTTCCAGCGGACGCCTTCCTTGCTGTCTTCGATGAGAATGCCTTGAGCAAGCAGATCGTTGCGGATCGCATCCGCCCGGCCGAAATTGCGTACTTTCTTGGCTTGTGTCCGCTCAGCAACCAACGAATCGATCTCCTGGTCTGACAAGGCAAGGGTGGCAATGAGCGAGGGATCAGCCTCGTTCATACGACCTTCCCGTTCCGCCCACTCAAGCGCGGCACGAGTGATGGCGGCGTCTTTATCTTCAAGGATGGCGAAAACCTGATCGAAGCGCGCCAGTACGTCGAGGATCTCGCGCGCATTGCCGGCGTAGAGCTTGCCGGCGTCCGCGGCCGAATTCCCAGCACGCACGAGATCGAAGATGGCCGCACGCGCCTCGGCGGTGTTGAGGTCGTTCATCAAAGCTGCGATGTAGCTGTCGTGCGCTTTCCGGGTGAACGCGGAGAGCTCGGCGTCCTCCCCTTCGGCGAAGCTTCCCGACATGCGTTTCGCAAAGGTGCGCAGGCGGTCAACGGCATTTGTCGACTCGGTCAGACCGTCCCAGGTGAAGTTGAGTTGATGCCGGTAAGGCACGCTCATCAGCAGGAAGCGGATCGCCGATGCGCGGTGCCCCTTCAGCAAGAGGTCGCGCAGGGTGAAGAAGTTTCCTTCCGACTTCGACATCTTTCTGCCTTCGACCAGCAAGAACCGGACATGCATCCAATGACGCGCGAAGAGCTTGCCTGAGGCTGCCTCGGATTGTGCGATCTCGTTCTCGTGGTGCGGAAACATCAGATCCTCGCCGCCGGCATGGAGGTCAAAAGAGTCACCCAGAAAACGCGTCGCCATGGCTGAGCACTCCAGGTGCCAGCCCGGGCGCCCGTCCCCCAGTGCCGTCTTCCAGGAGGGCTCGGCTGGATTCTTGACGGCCTTCCAGAGTGCGAAATCGCGCGCATGATCCTTATCCTGGTCCACGTCGATCCGTGCACCGTCCTCGATGCCTTCAAAGTCCTTCTTGGAAAGCTTGCCGTAGTCGGCGAACTGCTCGATGCGGAAGTACCAGCTGCCATCTTCCGCCTGGTAGGCCATGTTGTTCTGCCGCAGGTTCTCGACCAGGGCGACCATCTCGGGGATGTGCTCGGTGGCGCGCGGCAGAACCTCTGGCCGCTCCAGGCCGAGAGCGTCCATATCTTCGAGGAATGCTGTCTCAAATTTATGCGTGAAACCACTAAGAGGCTGATTGGCCGCCATCGCGCCACGGATGATCTTGTCATCCACGTCAGTGATGTTCATGACGTGGCGGACTTCCATCCCGGCGAGCTTGAGGGTTCGGCGGAGTACGTCAACGTGAATGAAGGTACGGAAGTTGCCAATGTGGCCGTAGTCGTAGACGGTTGGTCCGCAGGCATACATTCGCAAAGTGGCGCCATCGGAGGGCGCAAGGGGTTCAACGCATCCCGTGAGGGTATTGAAGAGGGTCAGTTCCATTTAGGGATCAATCAACTCGCTAAGCGTTCTGCTGTGATTTTAGCTGAGCGCAGGTTTGTACCGCTTGGCGGCGCTGACGAAGCGACCCAGCAAGGGACGACTCTCCCCGACCGCATCAGCCGATCTCGTCTGGCGGAGAACGGCTTTGCCGCGAAAGGAGAGTATGCTGCGCACCTTCTCCCCATCTATTTCGAGGTTCCGCAGAGTTCATAAGACGCGTTCGAGGTAGGCACGCCGGATGGGGTCAGGGCGACCGAATGGGAGGCGCGAATGAACAAAGTGTAGCCAAGTATCTCCTCGGGGCGGCGAATCTGCTGGGAAAGCGGGGCTGCGAGAGGTTGAGGTGCTGCGCGCCCGGACGAAGTGCAGTTCCTCGGCTGGGGCGACGAAGTAGCGCATGTGGCGAAGTTCGATCTCGCGATCCATACTTCAAAGATCATCGTCATGCTGAACAAGATATTGGACGAAGACCGTGCGGCAAGCCAGACTTGATCTATGCAAAGAGTTAGTCCAGACATGAGTGTTCGTAAACTGCCGGCAGGATTCGCGATCCGGGAACTCCATCGGGGTGAAGACGCCACAGCGTTCCGCACTCTGAACGAAGAGTGGATTGAACGTCACTTCCGGCTTGAGGAGAAGGATCGCGAGACGCTTGGCGACCCGGAAGGCAAGATTCTGAGCAAAGGCGGCCACATCTACATGGTTTGGAACGCCACTGAGCAGGTTGTGGGATGCGTCGCGCTGATTGCGGAGGGCGACGGCGTTTACGAACTATCGAAGATGGCCATTTCACCTGAGTTGCGGGGCCAGGGCATCGGACGCATTCTGCTGGAGTACGTCATCGAGCAGGCACGCTCGCTTGGGGCGAGCTCGCTTTTTCTCGGGAGCAGCAAGAAACTCGCAAATGCCGTTCATCTCTACGAGGCGGTTGGATTCAGCCATGTTCCTCCGGAACGGATTCCGCCCATGGCCTATTCCCGCGCCGATGTGTTCATGGAGAAGACTTTGTAAGCCTGTGGCCGTCCGTCGGTCCTCCGAGTTTCATTTGGGGATTGGCCGACAGCGACTCTGGTGCGTGTTCCCCTGCGAGGAAACGGGGGACCGCCGCAGCAGCAATCATGGCTGCGTTGTCGGTTGAGAGTGCAAGTGAGGGAAATGCAATCGGGAGGTGGCGCCTGGTCGCTTCCGCGGTGAAACGCTGGCGAAGTTCGCGGTTGGCGGCCACTCCGCCGGAGATGAGCAGGCCGCGTGCGCCGAAGGTCTCTGCTGCCTCGAAGGTCTGCCGCATCAGGACTCCGACCACGGCGGACTGGAAAGAAGCGATCAGGTCAAGGGTCCTGGAGTCGCAGAGCGAAGCCGCGGAAGCCGGGGTCAGCGTGCGGTCGGCTGCGATCGCATGGCGCCTGGCGTCGATCGAATCTTCCATGCGGTGGAGCTGTGTGTAGCGGAGAACGGCCGTCTTGATTCCGGAGAAGGAGAAGTCGAACCGCGGCTCACCCTCCTCGGCATCGTTGCGCGCCTTGATGGCGTGGAACTGAAACGGGACGGCGGCTGGATCGCCCAGGGTGGAGAGTGCGTCGATCCAGGGGCCGCCCGGATATTTGAGACCGAGCAGTTTGCCGACCTTATCGAAGGCCTCCCCGGCGGCGTCGTCCACGGTGCGACCCACGTTGCGATAGGTCCATGCGCCGGTCGCAGACTCGGTCGCGAGGTAGAGGTGGGTATGACCTCCTGAGACGACCAGCGCCAAAAGGGGAAAGCCATGTGGAAGCTCCGCGCGGTTTCTGGCCTCCATGACCACTGCGTGAATATGGCCTTCCAGGTGATTGACCGGGATGAGGGGACGGTCAAGTGCGAATGCCAGGGCCTTGGCGTAGAGGATGCCGACCAGGAGTGCACCGGCGAGACCAGGTCCTTCGGTGACGGCGATGGCGTCAAGGTCGGCGAAGGTGATGGCTGCTCTGGCTATCGCCTCGCGAACTACGGGAACGATGTGCCGCAGATGTTCGCGCGAGGCCAATTCGGGAACGACACCGCCGTAGGCTGCGTGGAGAGAGATCTGAGAAGCAACGATGTTCGAGAGGAGTTGCGTTGCGGCTGAGGGATCACTATTGAAGCGGAGCACGGCGGCAGCGGTCTCGTCGCAGCTGCTTTCAATGGCCAGGATGAGGCCAGTTTTGGGATTGATATTCGTCACTCTCCCATTTTAGGGAAGGCGTTGAGATGCGTATTTCGTGAGGGGCAAGTAGAAGACCATCTTCAAAATGAAACATCACCCCTAGGTTGTATTCCGGAGTGCCGATAGAGGTCCTAGAGTGGAGAAACCATGCGACCCCAAACCGAGAACCGGGCACTACAGATCGCTTTTCCGAAGCAGCAAATTGTTTTACGGCCGTCCTTTCTGTCTAACCCTGTCGCACCCTTCGTTCCGGCGAAGCGATATGGAACGGCGCCAAAGCCATTCCTCGTAAGCCCCGGCATGTCCGTCCCCGATCGCAGCGCCGCACGCCCGAAGCATCGCGTTCCCCTGCGGTCTGCCGCCGCGATTCGCCAGCGGGAAGCGGCAGCTCGTGTGATCGCGATCGATCGTCGTCGGCCCGTTGAGGCTGTGGGTAGGAATTTCATGCACCACACCGATGAGAATCTCCAGATGACCGGAACATTCCATGCTTTTCGTCCCGTAGTTCGCCTGGGGCATCAAATTGCGGGCTGGCTGCGTCCTTCTCGTTAGGACGTGGCCGACTGAAAGCAGAGGGGCTCGTCCATTAGGCTGGTGAGATGGACTGGAGCCTCGAAGCAACACCCGCACTGAACGCTGCGCTTCTGATCGCGCAGCGGCTGACCGAAGCGGGATATCAAGCATATTTCGCCGGAGGTTGTGTCCGGGACCTGCTGCTTGGGGAGACTGCAAAAGATTTTGACGTAGCGACGAGCGCGCAACCTGATGAGGTTGTTGCGCTTTTTTCGCGTTCAGGGATGCGCACGTTGCAGGTCGGCGCCCATTTTGGCGTGATCCTGGTATGTCCCGTAGAGACCGGGCAGGACCAGGCGATCGAGGTGGCTACCTTTCGCCATGACGGGGCGTACCTGGACGGCCGACGTCCGGAGGCGGTGCAATTTTCAACTGATCCGCGCGAGGATGTTGTGCGGCGAGACTTCACCATCAATGGCATGCTGCTTGAACCAGCCACGTTCGAGATTGGCCCCGATGACAGTCTGCACGTACCAGGAAAGGCTCTGCTCGATTTTGTAGGCGGGCGTGCGGATCTCGACCGAAAGCTTGTTCGTGCGATCGGCGACCCTGTTGTGCGTTTCGCTGAGGATAAGCTGCGTATGCTGCGTGGTGTGCGCTTTGCCGCCCGGCTGGGGTTTGCTCTTGAACCGACCACGCTCGCTGCGATGCGGCAGCACGCTGGAGAGATCCATCAAGTGTCGAAGGAGCGCGTCCGCGACGAGTTGACACGTATGCTGACCGAAGGGAAGGCACGTAGCGCTTTCGAGTTGCTCGATCGCACCGGCCTTCTGGCCGAGATCCTTCCCGAGATCGCGAAGATGAAGGGCGTTGAGCAGCCGCCCGAGTATCATCCCGAGGGTGATGTCTGGGTGCACACGCTGCTTCTGCTCGAGAAGCTGCCGGCCGGCGAATCTCCTACTCTTGCCTGGGGTTTCCTGCTCCATGATGTGGGTAAACCGGCCACATTCCAGCCGCCTGATCCCGGTAAGCCGGGGGATCGGATCCGCTTCAATGGCCACGTTGACGTTGGCGTGAGGATCGCCGAGGTCCTATTGAACCGGCTGCGGTTTTCTAACGAAGACAAGGCGCAGATTCTCGCGCTGATCAAGCACCATATGCAGTTTGGTGACGTTAAGGCCATGAAGGATTCCACGCTGAAGCGCTTCATTCGCATGCCGCAGTTTGCAGAGCATCTCGCTCTACATCGCGCGGATTGCCTGAGTTCGCATGCCGATCTGCGCCTGTGGGAGTACGCGAAGAGTGCCTGGGAGCAGGATGAACCCGAAGATGCTCGACCCAAGTGGCTCGTCACCGGACGAGAACTGATTGCTGCCGGTTACAAGCCGGGAACGATGTTCAAGAGGATGCTTGCTACGGTCGAAGATGCGCAGCTTGAGGGGCGCATCTCGACCGTAGAGGAGGGGCTGGCTTTAATTCAGGATGAGTTTGGCTCGGCTGGCGACAGAACGCGCTAGGCGCGCGCCTTCAGTCCGTCGCCAATTTCGGTGTATTCGGACTCGGTGAGCCGGAACGTTGCCGCAGCGAGGGTTCCGTCAACCTGCCTGGCGCTGCGACCGCCGACGATGGCAGCCGTGACTGCGGGGTTATGGAGAGTCCACGCGATTGCAACGACGCCGGCCGAGACGTTATGGCGCTCGCCGATGCGACCTAACAGGGCCGCAAGCTCAAGATTCTTCGACAGCAGCGGCTCCTGAAAGTTCTTTGCGTTGCGCCGGAAGTCATCCTTGGGCATCTGGGCGACACGCTCTTTGGTCATGGCGCCGGTGAGCAGGCCGGACTGCATGGGCGAGTAATTGATCACGCCGATCCCGTGCTTGAGGCAGAAGGGCAGAATCTCAGGCTCCGCAGTACGGTTAATCATGGAGTAGGGCGGCTGAAGTGAGGTAATCGGTGCAATTTTGAGCGCCCGCTCCATTTGGTTCACGTTGAAGTTGGAGGCGCCGATGTAGCGCACCTTCCCTTCCCGCTGGAGTTCTGCCATGGCGGTCCAGCCCTCTTCCACTTCTTCGTCGGGTTTAGGCCAGTGAATCTGGTAGAGATCGATGACGTCCACCTGTAAACGGCGGAGTGAATCCTCCACCTCGCGCTTGATCTGCTTCAACGAGTTCGTAATCTGGTGCTGCTCATCCCACACCATGCCCGATTTGGTGAAGAGATATGGCTTGTGCGAGGCCGTTTTGAGTGCCTGTGCGACTACTTCTTCGGAGTGGCCCAGGCCGTAGACCGCGGCGGTATCGATCCAATTGACGCCCGCGTCGAGCGCGCGATGAATGGCGTCGATCGATTCCTGGTCTTCCTGGTGGCCCCAGGCGAACTGCCAGTCTCCTCCGCCGATGGCCCACGCACCAAAGCCGATTGAGGTGAGGTGGAGGTCGGAGTTGCCGAGCTGTTTTGTTTTGCCCAGTGCATGCTGTGTGGTGGATGTCGGGGTGCTCATGGCGCATTGGATGCGAGGTGCGCGCCGAAGACGCAGGTTGCAGGCATCTTGAAAGTGGCAGGCATCTTAGAAGAGATGGAAGACGAGGCAGCAGTCCGCACGGATGTCCTCATCATCGGAGCAGGAATGGCCGGACTGTCCGCGGCCCGGTCGTTGGCGGAGGCTGGTGTGCGCGTGACAGTCCTTGAAGCTGCGGACCGGGTCGGGGGTCGGATTCACACGGTGCGGGATGGGGGCAAGGTCATTGAACTCGGGGCAGAGTTTATCCACGGTCGCCCCCCGGAGCTTTGGACGCTGATTGAGGAAGCCGGCCTGATGACCTTTGAGCGCACCGGCAAGTCGTATCGACAGCAGGCGGGTCGGCTTGTGGTGGACGATGAGGATGGGTTCAACGAAGATGATCCGCTTGAGCAGCTGAAGTCTTTCTCGGGCCCGGACTGTGCCTTTACGGAGTACCTGGAGCGAGTCGGGTTGGAAGGTCAGCGGCGGGAGGAAGAACTGGGATATGTTGAGGGCTTCAACGCGGCCGACGCGCGGGAAGCGTCCGCCCTGGCTCTTGGATTTCAGCAGAAAGCGGAGGATGCTATCGAAGGCGACCGCATGTAGCGGCTGGCAGAGGGGTACGATGGTCTGATCAGCTTCCTGCAGGGTAAGGTACTGGCCGCAGGCGGTCTCATCGAGCTTGGGGCGAGCGTGATCGACCTAACCTGGCAGCGGTTGTCAGTTCGCGCGCAAACCTCCGACGGTAGGAGCTTCTCGTCCGCTCGCTGTGTCGTCACGTTACCTCTTGGGGTGCTGCAAACAGGCTCAGTAAAGTTCCGGCCTGAAGTGCCGATGTTGTTTCAGGCTGCCAGCAGGATGCGCATGGGATCTGTCTGCCGCATCAGTATGATCTTCACAGAGCGTCTCTGGCCAGAGGACATGAGTTTTCTTTTTACTCCTGAGCTTTTGCCGAGCGTCTGGTGGACAAGTTGCCCTGCAGACGACCATGTGCTGACGGGCTGGGTTGGTGGCCCACGATCCTCGGTTCTACTCAGTATGTCTCCGCTCTCCCTGCGCCAGTGGGCGATTATCGCCGTAAGTGATGCCCTGGGAAGAACAACGGATGAGATTCGCAGCAAGTTGATCGGCTTCCATACCCATGACTGGAACCCGGATGCAAGTGCCCTCGGCGCCTATTCCTGGGTGCCGGCGGGAGCTATGGGAGCATCCGCACAGATGTGTGAATCCATCGAAGATACCCTCATTTTCTCTGGCGAACACACCGACACGACAGGGCACTGGGGGACTGTCCACGGGGCTCTGCGTTCCGGCCTGCGTGCGGCGAACCAGGTTCTCAATTGGGAATGATTCCCATTTTGTTGGCAACACGCATCGAGCAACGCGCAGCCAACAGACGAAACGGAGTCATCTTTGCTATCGTCCATAGCATCTATGGGAAACATGGCGAACACGAAGCACCTGCTCAACACTCCGGCTGACAAGACGCCGAATGCAACAATTTCCGTCAACGGACGCGCAGTAGGCGCGCATGCGGGCGAGTACCTGATTGACGCATTGAACCGCGATACTCACGCGCGTGGTACTGCTGACGTTCCCCACGTCTGCTACCTGGAGCCGATGGGCCCGATTCAGACCTGTGACACCTGCATGGTTAAGGTTGACGGAAAGCTGGTGCGTGCGTGCGCGACGCCTGTCTCCTCCAATATGCAGGTCGTGACGGAGGGCATGGAGGTAGACGTCGCGCAGCGGGAGGCATTTGACCGTATTCTCCAGAATCACATGCTCTACTGCACGGTCTGCGATAACAACAACCAGAACTGCACGGTGCACAATGTCACCAAGGATCTGGATGTGAAGCACCAGGCCCGTCCTTACCGCGAGAAGCCGTACGAGAAGGACATGTCGAACCCCTTCTATCGTTACGACCCGCAGCAGTGTATCTTGTGCGGCCGATGCGTAGAGGCATGCCAGAACGTTCAGGTGAATGAGACCCTGACGATCAACTGGGAGTCGACGAATCCACGGGTGCTTTGGGATGGTGGGGAAAAGATTGAGGGCTCCTCGTGTGTAAGCTGTGGCCACTGCGTTACGGTGTGCCCATGTAATGCACTGATGGAGAAAACCATGCTTGGGCACGCGGGGTATCTGACCAACATCCCGGCCAAGACACTGGATGACATGATTGATGTGGTGAAAGGGGTCGAGCCTCCGATTGGTTATGGCCCCATTCTCGCGTTGTCCGAGATCGAATCCGAGATGCGCAACGAGCGCGTCAAGAAGACGAAAACGGTTTGCACCTACTGCGGCGTTGGCTGCTCCTTTGACGTGTGGACGCGCGACCGTCACATCCTCAAGATCGAACCGGGGCCCGGTCCGGCAAACGGTATCTCCACATGCGTAAAAGGCAAGTTCGCATGGGACTTCATCAACTCCGACGACCGCCTGACTCGTCCGCTGCTGCGCCAGGGCGATACTTTCGTCCCCATCACATGGGATGAAGCGCTCGACGTGATCTACCAGAAATGGACGAAGATCCGCGACGAGCATGGCCCGGACGCGCTCTCATTCATTGCCTCTTCGAAGTGCACGAACGAAGAGAGCTACCTGATGCAGAAGCTTGCCCGGCAGATCATCGGCACCAACAACATCGATAACTGCAGCCGGTACTGCCAGACTCCCGCTTCGATGGGTTTGCAGAGGACAGTGGGAATTGGTGGGGACTCGGGTTCCATCTCCGACATCGAGATGGCCGAACTGGTGTTGATCGTTGGTTCGAACACGTCCGAATCGCATCCCGTGCTTGCGACTCGGGTGAAGCGTTCGCACAAGCATCGCGGCCAGCGTCTGATCGTCGCCGATATTCGCCGGCATGAGATGGCGGAGCGTGCGGACCTCTTTATCCAGCCCAACCCATCGACGGATGAGGTCTGGATTTCGGGCGTGGCCAAGTACATCCTTGACCACAACCTGCATAACCAGGCGTTCGTCGATCAGTGGTGCAACCACTTCGACGAGTACATCAAGTCGCTTGAACCGTACACGCTTGAGTATGTGGAGAAGGTTACCGGCCTCTCGCAAGCCACGCAGGTCACACTTGCGAATGAGATTGCCGCTGCGAAGACCGTTTGCGTGCTTTGGGCGATGGGCGTGACGCAGCATTGCGGGGGTTCCGACACCTCGACAGCAATCTCAAACCTGCTCCTGTTGACGGGTAACTATAAGCGGCCAGGCACGGGTGCGTATCCTCTTCGCGGCCACAATAACGTGCAGGGGGCCAGCGACTTCGGGTCGATGCCGAACATCTTCTCTGGCTACCAGAAGGTGGACGATCCTGAAATTCGGGGGAAGTTCGAGGCTGACTGGGGTTGCACGCTACCGACTACGACGGGGCTCGACAATCGCCAGATGATCGAGGCCATCCACGAAGGGCGCCTGAAGGCGATGTACATCAAGGGTGAGGACACCATCACCTCGGACTCCAACGCGAACGATGTTGGCGAGGCGCTGCGTAAACTCGATTTCCTGATCGTGCAAGACATCAACTTCTCGGTGACCTGCGAGTATGCCGACCTCATTCTGCCAGCCTCCCCATCGCTTGAAAAGGATGGAACGTTCGTCAATACGGAGCGTCGTATTCAGCGCCTGTATAAGGCTCTGGAGCCGCTCGGCGAATCGAAGCCGGATTGGGAGATCATCCAGCTCATTGCGAACAAGATGGGTGGAAAGTGGGAGTACAAGCACCCTTCGGATGTGATGGTTGAGGTAGCACGCCTTACGCCGACGATGGCGGGCGTCACCTACGAGCGGCTCGAAGGCTACAAGAGCCTGCAGTGGCCTGTAGCGAAGGATGGAACAGACACCCCGCTTTGCTACGTGGACAAGTTCAACTTTCCGGACGGCAAGGCACGCTTCTGGCCTCTGGAGTATGTCTCTCCGTCTGAGGAGCAGAGCGAGCACTACGACCTGCACCTCAATAACGGCCGTTTGCTCGAGCACTTCGAGCAGGGATCCATGACTTATCGTTCGCCGGGGATCAAGGAGATTACGCCGGATACTTTCGTCGAGGTCTCTCCGGAACTGGCGGCCGAGCGCGGACTTACGGATGGGCGCTTCGTTCATCTTGCCAGCCCATATGGTCGCGTAAAGGTGCGGGTGCTGGTCTCTGACCGCGTGAAGGGCAAACAGCTCTACATGCCTATGAACTCGGTGCTCGAACCTGTAAACAAGATGACGAGTTCGCATACAGACCGCGCTACGCACACACCCGCTTTCAAGGAAACCAGCGTTCATATGACGATTCTGCCGGAACAAGGGGAGAATCCTTTGCCGCGGAAGAACTTCCGTTATGGCACTCGTCACCCGCAGACCGGAGTTGAGGTGGAGCGTAAGTGGGCTCAGCCGGGGTATCACGTTCCGGGAACGCAAGAGGGCGATAAGCTCGTGCAGATCAAGTCGACGACGGTATAAGCAAGCTGCACTGGAGAAGAGAGATGGCGAATCCAATACACTTTCGACCGAGGGTCGACCCGAAACGGGAGTTGCAAAGACAGCTTGATGACGCTCCGCTGGAACATGCCGAGGCCTTGCTGGTGGTCTTCGACATCTTGAAGACCGCACACGCCAATGGCACGCTGGATCTGGTCAACGGCCTGATCGGCGGACGCGACGTTATTGCCGGCAAGCTTGCCGAATACGCCAAGCTGCCCGGTGGCATCGCGGCCATCCGCAACCTGCTTGCGCTCTCGAAGATCCTCATGGCGCTGGATCCGGAGACTCTCGATGAGGTCACAAAGTCGGTGACAAATGCGGTGGGTCAACATCAGGCAGAGGTCAAGGCACCTTCCCTCTGGCAGCTTGCTAAACGAGCCACGAGTGAGGACTCCCGTCGCGGGCTTTCTTTCATGACGTTGATGCTGAGCGCTCTGGGTCGGAGTCTGAAGGCTACTCCGGAGACTTCTCATAAGTAGAAGGATCCGAAATGGGCCTGAAAGTCGAGGATCTCATCGTCAAGGTAAAGAACGCAAGCCTGAACGGGAGGGGCGAAGCGTCCTGCGAGTTGTTGAACCAGGCCCTCGAAGAAGCGCGTGCCTCGGGTGAACCGACCGCTGTCGTTGGTGCACTTCATGCGTTTGGCGGCGAGTCTGAATGCAACAGGGCACCTCGATGAATCGCATGAACTTGTCCGTCAGGCTGTTGATCTGCTGCGCGAGATGGACCAGCCTGTCCGGCTGGCCCACAATCTCCGGCTCCTTGCCGACCTCGCCCAGCGACCAAGTCGACCTTGCCAATGCACTCCGCGGGTTTGGCATATCGCGCGAGTGCCTAGGCGATCTCTGGGCTACACGCGGGATATGGGGAGAGTCCAGCGACTCTATGCTGACGCACGCAGGGTTTAGAAGAAGGTGAAGCAGAAGCTGTTGAACATCTCAACAGGCTTTCTCGGGCAGCGTCAAAGTCCGTCTGAATCCTGAATCTACCCTCCTGCTGTGATTCAATGGTCAGGTGAATAGTGTAGAAAACAAGTTTCAGATTGGGTCGATATCGATCGGGGATGGGCAGATCTTCCTTATCTCCGGCCCCTGTGTGCTTGAGAGCGAAAGCCACGCCCGCATGCTAGCAGATGATATTCAGGAGATCACCTCTAAACTCGGCATCCCCTACATCTTCAAAGCCAGCTATGACAAGGCGAATCGCACCAGTATTGGCAGCTTTCGTGGTCCCGGTCTTGCTGAAGGCGCAAGGATCCTCCGGGCGATTGCGAAGGACACTGGCCTTCCCGTTTTGACTGATGTGCATACTCCACAGGACTGTGCGCAGCTTTCGGATGCACTGGGGGATGCAGAATTGATGATCCAGATCCCGGCGTTCCTTTGCCGGCAGACAGATCTGCTGATTGCCGCAGCCGAGACGGGTCGCGCAATCAACGTGAAGAAGGGGCAGTTTGTCGCCCCCGGTGATATGAAGCATGCAGTTGCGAAGATACGCGAAAGCGGCAACCAACGTGTCAGCTTGTGCGAACGTGGCGCCAGTTTTGGCTACAACAATCTGGTCGTCGATATGCGCTCCTTGCCGATTATGCGGAGTTTCGCTCCGGTCATCTTCGACGGGACGCATTCTGTGCAGACTCCTTCGGCTGGCAATGGGATCAGTGGGGGCCAGCCAGAGTTTATCCCGGTGCTCACCCGCGCCGCTGTAGCCGCTGGTGTCGATGGAGTCTTTCTCGAGGTTCATAACAATCCAGCGGAGGCCAAGAGTGATGGCGCCAACGCGCTTCATCTCAACAAACTCAGAGGGATGCTTGAAGAACTTATGCGCGTGCATAACGCAGCTTCCCCCAGGATTGTTCGATAGCAAAAAAACGGCCCCTCGGGTGAGGGGCCAATCTGCCTTGGTTCTCTCTGGTTAGGAGAGTTCGGTGCGGATGCGCTCGTGAAAGGGCTGCGTCTCGCTATGTCAAAGTCATGCGTGGTTCTGTTCCTGAAAGACAGCCGCCAATATTAGCCTAGTTGGCCGAAGGGCTGCTCACGCCGGTTGATCCCGCCGCTGGGTTGACCGGAACAGCGTTGGTGCCCGCAGCCGCTCCATTCATAGTAGCAAGACTGTTATGCAGAACAGTGACGCGTACCCCGTTAGTCAGGGGCTTCGCATCTGTTGCAGTGCTGTCCTCGGCCTGTTTCAGTTTTCCAAGGCCAGTACGATAGATGCGGTAGACGGGGACTTGGTGGGCTGTTACGAGGTAGCGTACTACAGAATCTGCCATCGCTTGCGAGGGAGCAACGCCTGCCCGGCTATATCCCTGAACCTCAACGATATACCCCTTCTCGGACGCCAGCGATGCGGCTACCTGATCCAGATCGGCTTTCTGTTTAGTGGTCAATGCTGTCCGGCCGTGGGCAAAGCTCACATCAGTCGCGCTTACCTGGCTGTACTGATCCAGATTCGACACTGTACCACTCAGAGCGCTTGTCTTGCCATTTGCAGTGGTGGCTAGGTGATTTGCCTGGTCCGCCCGATTGGAGGCGTCTGCAGCATGAGCGTCGGCGGCCTGGGCGGCTGTCATGGCCTTGCCTATCCCGGCGGTGGCACGGGAGTCGACATCCTTGATGTCATTTGCATTCTTCGATTGCAACTGATCGAGTTCGTTTGCACGGTCCTTAATTGGATCCAGTTGCCTGTGCACCCATTTCTTCCGCGCCAGCGGGTTCACATGTCCCCAGAAACCTTCCTTTGACTGCGTCTCCAGTGGCTTCCCGGTGGCGTAGGAACCGGTATTGTCTGGACTCATGCTTGTCTGAGCAGCGGCGGGAGACGCTTGGCCACTTGCGGGAGTCTGTTGCGCGAAAGCTGAACCAAGTGCACTTACAGCGACAAGGCCGACCGTGCTGAAAATATGATGAGACTTCATGCTCTCTATCCTCCTTGCGGTCCGCGTAGAATACCGCGGGAATCCGCGACAGGGTAATCCGAACATCCTGACGTGAATCGAAGAGCAATAGGAGTGCCAAACCTTTTGACTCTCATTCCATAGGGTTTAGGAGGCGCAAGACGCTATTGAGGCGTGCGCAGGTGGAATAAGTGAACATATGGTGCGAAGATTCGCACGTTACCTTATCGTAACCATCATCTGCGTTCCCGTTCATCACGCGCATCACCTGGCACCCACCTTCGTCACGCGGATGAGGGGGAACTGCTGATTCCAATTCGGCGAAATGTCTTCAAAGATGAGCCTAAACTCCTTCTGGTCCCCTGGGTGGAGCGGATCCACGCTCAACGCTTCCGTATCAACGTAAGGGGTATGTGTCCTGATGAGACTCAGCGGGACCGACTCGATTTGCGGCGGCTGCGATGTGTCGAAACTGGCAAAGAGAACCTGCAGAGAGACAGAGGATATTGTTCTGGACCCCACGTTCCGTACATGGCCGTCGACGAACGTCGACTTGCCTCCGGACAACGACGTCGACTCGCTCATGAGTATGTCATCGAACCTGAGTTCGTTCGCGTATGAATCCAGAGGCTGCAATGTATGGTTTCCAGAGCTCGAAGAGCGGTGCGAGAACGAGATCAACGCTCCTACCAAGAGCAAGACCACCAAACCTGCGATACCCCAGGGGAGCAGAGCGCCTGCCCATCGTGATGCGGATGAGGGTGTCGACAATGGGGAGCGCGCTGAAGGATCGGGATTAGCTGCGGAAGTCATGCCCGAAATTCTATCGAAGCTTTGTGTCGATTGCGGTTCAAAGACCGCAACCTGACTTGCGCGAGAGGAGTGTTTTACAGATCAACTCGCCTGATGCTATCTTTCCCACGAAGCGCGGTTGACCTGTGTGTCTTAGCGAAGTGAGGCTTCTGCAAGCAGGTCGATCCAGCAATGTACAGCTCAAGGCAGAACGAAAAGGCACGCAGATGCTCAACAGAAATTGTGATTCTTCGCTTGATCCCGTCACCCGGCCAGGAATCCAACCCGAGTCGAAGCCGGCCCCATTACGACTGATTGCGGTAGCCGGAGCAAAGAAGCGCAGCTCCCGACCGGCTTCTTCCTCGCCCGCCTTTACGACGAACGGCCTTCATCTGGTCGGCGAAGTGCCTTCGGTCCGAAAGCAGCCAGACTGGTATACACCGCCGGGTCTTAAAGTTGCCGTGGCGATCTCGGAAGATGGATATAAGACGCCTCTGCTCTTGAGGACGATGTGGGTCGCAAGCCTGCTTTGTTATGCCGGCGTTCTGGTCTGGTTTGCAAACTAGTCAAGGGGTTATCCGAAACGGGCGAGGTTTACGGTCTGGCGGAAGTCGACGCCTTGCATCTCCACGACGACACACATCTCCTGCAGTCGGCTGCGCATGCGCTCCCCGATGCGATCTCCCAAGCTCTCTTCACGGCTGACCCTTCCGTCTTCTCGCTGCGGTCCGGCCAGTGGCGCGGCGTTTGCATAGTTTGTTGTGATGATCGTTGTCCGGCGATCGTTATAACGCGTGTTGAGGATGTGCGCGACAGTATCCCAAACCCAATCAGTTGGTTTCGAGGCTCCAAGTTCATCCAAGACAAGGACTTCGGCTTCGAAGACGGGCGCCAGTATCTCGAGCTCGGTAGCCTGGACCTGACGGTTGTATGAGTTCTGAACCTGCTTCAGAAGTTCCCGGTAGTCGTAGAAAAGGCCGGTGGCGCCTCGCTCCTGCACGAGTGCCTGCAGAATGCCTACCGCAAGGTGCGTCTTCCCCGTGCCTATGGAGCCGGTAAGCAAGAGGCCGGTTCCTCGAGTCTCGAGTGGGTAGGATTCGACAAACTTGCGCGCGCTGAGGTGCGCCATTTTGAGCGAATGAGTGGCCGAAGGAAAGTCGGTTTCGAAGGATTCAAGCGAGCAGTGCTCGTAACGCCGGGGGATTTTTGTGCGCGCGATGGCTCGCGCCGCGCGGCGTTCCAAGCGACACTGACAGTCCCGGACGGCACGGGATCCGTCAGGCCGAGCGACCATGCGCACTCCGGACCCACTACACAGGGGACAGATCCTTGCCGGGTAGAGTTCTTCCATCTCTTCAGTATGGCAGCCTCCGAAGGCGGCTGCTGGGGTGAATCTCATTGCCCCTTGTGCGAATCAAAGGTAGACTGAGGAAAGCATGTTCCAGCGAATGGGATATGCACAATGGTGAGCCGGTAGCGCGACAGGCCCTTCGATGTGACGGTGATCAGACCCGTATGCAAGCGAACCGCAAGCCGGCTGAGCCTAAAAGGATAAGTATCATGCCGAAGCAAGGAATTCACCCGAAGTACGAAAAGATCAACGTAAAGTGCGCCTGCGGCTCCAATTTCGAGACACGTTCCACGCATAAGGGCGACATCGTCCTCGAAATCTGTGCTGCCTGTCACCCATTCTTCACTGGTAAGCAGAAGTTGATCGATACTGCCGGACGCGTTGATCGCTTCCGCCGCAAGTTCGCTCAGTCGGATGCAGCCAAGGCTGCTTCCAAGTAAATAATGGATTCATGTGGGAGAGCCTCCGCAGCTGTGCGGAGGCTTTTCCATGTAGTCAGGCTTTTCTGGAACTCCGGGAAGATGAAAAAGCACTGGGACAACCCGACGTCACACAAGATGCCTGAGCAGGGCTGCGTTCCTGCCGAGTTGAAGATTGGTGACGTACGCATCGCGCCCGCGACTGTGCTCGCACCAATGGCGGGAGTGACGGATACGGTTTTTCGTCGGTTTATCAAAAATTCGAGCAAATTTTCACCAGATTCGAGTGAGGACGGCGACGTCGATACGGTCACAAGTAATGAGCAGTCTGGCTGCGGGCTCATCATGACTGAGTTCACCTCGGCAGACGGTCTCTCGCGGATGCGGGAGACCAAGCGGAAGCGCTATCTCACGTATTACGACGATGAACACCCGATTTCCGCCCAGATCTTTGGGTCCAATCCGGAGACTCTCGCTGATTCCGCCCGCATCTGCCAGGACGCGGGCTTCGACATAGTCGATCTGAATCTGGGTTGTCCGGCCAAGCGGGTCGTAAGCTGTAATGGCGGCTCGGGGCTGCTTCGGGATCTTCCTTTGATCGAGGTGATCTTCAAGCGAGTACGGGAAGCGGTCTCCATTCCCTTCACCGTGAAATTCCGGATGGGATGGAACGACTCCAACATCGTATGCGTGCCGCTAGCAAAGCTTGCCGAAGACTGCGGGCTGAATGCAGTTGCTTTGCACGCCCGCACCCGCGAGGATGGGTACTCCGGACAGGCACGGTGGGAGTACATCGCAGCTGTGAAGGACGCGGTCGGCATTCCCGTAATTGGTAATGGTGACATCCTGACCCCTGAAGATGCGGCTACTATGACGGCTCGTACGGGGTGCGACGCAGTGATGATTGGGCGAGCGGCTCCGGCGAATCCGTGGATCTTTCGGCAGATTGCTCAGTACACGGCCACAGGGCGCTATGAAGTAGCGAGCGATGAAGATCGCTATCGGATGATTCGCGCCTACTTTGGAATGCTCCTGCATGAACTTGCGGAACATCCGATCGTGTCGGGTACTCCAGGTGTCGAGATGACGGATGAGGAACGTCGCGCGGCACGGACCCGTGAATCTGCTGTCCGCGAAACCATCGGCAAGATGAAGCAGTTTGCGAGCTGGTTCACCCACGGCATACCGGGCGGCGCAACCCTCCGCCGCCAGATATTTGAGAGCAAGGATGGCGACGCGGTTCTTGGGGCTGTCGAAGGCTTTTTTGCTCAGCGCCGGGCTGCTGTCGAGGCCGGGCGAACGACAGAAGGCGAGTTGGTCAGCGTCTCCAGTTTCCCGTTTCGGAACTAGACTGGAGCCCCACTTCGGGCTGTCAGGAAGTTTTGTCACCCGCAGCGTAAAGGATTGCGGCTTCGTCCGGGCTTCTGCGCTAGACTCTGACTACACGGCAAATCAGATGTGATCGCTTGTGGAAGTGGAGTCCACCTATGCTGACCTGTCCTGTTTGCAAAGATACTGAGTCCATTCGCCAATCGCATAAGAAATCCTGGGATCACGTGCTGCGTCTTGTGCGGATTTGTGCGTATCGGTGTGAAAGCTGCTCCACCCGTTTCTATCGCACTGGGCGTCCCGAGGGCAGGGTGAGACGCGGGCCGGCCAGCCGGATGCGAACCACTACATAATCCGGAACCGCTCTCGCATCAGCCGCTGAAACCTTGGCCGCCAGATTAGTTCATAGGCAAGTTCCTTGTCCGGGAACATTGCAAGCGCGGCTTTTCGAGAGTCAGCAATCATCTGAGAAGCTTCCTCGATGCTCAGCGATCCATCCTGAGCGATAACCTGCATCACCATGTTCATCATCATCTGCATGCGTCGAATGAGCTTGCTCTCTTCCGCCGCGTCGTGGGTCGATTCGCTGATTTTGGTGTCTGCCGGATCTGATTGCTGCATAGCACCTCCTGGTTTTGTACTGATGATGAAGACGCAGCAATGGTGCACTTTGGTCGCCTAATCTGAGGAGCCCAACTCTGGAGGGGTCCGCGTCAGGCGGTGCAGCAGATTGTCCCAGCTATCGCCGTAGGCGTTCCAGCCACCGGTCGACTTTACCCGTTTGAGGGCAGCAGCTGCGACTTGCTGCTGGAGTCCGGGATCGTCGGCAAGACGTTGCATGCGGTCGGCAAGTGCCTCGATGTCACGATCGGGCACGATAAAGCCCTCGATCTCGTCGGTGAAGAGATCTTCCCCTCCGGTCGAGCGGGTCGCGATGACCGGACACTCGCATGCCATCGCCTGGGCTTGTACCAGGGCGAGCCCCTCCTCGACTGACGGAAGCACGAGCACGTGACTTTGCCCCATTCGCTCCATTAGTTCCGCCTGTGGCAACGAGCCGAGAAAGGTTACGTTCGCTGTTGGAAGCTCGCGCAGCAACGGGCGCATGTGATCCAGAACATTTCCGACGAAGGTAAGTCTCTTATTTGGGTGACGGAGCCGCGCAAAAGCCTCGAGCAGGTAAGGAACTCCCTTACGAAGGGCCACCTGTCCGGCAAACAGCACCTCGAAGCTGTCGCTTGGAGGGGGCACGGACCGCTGGAACTTGTCGAGGCGGACGCCGTACGGGATTACGTGCACTTTGGCATCGGGGACGCCCATCTCCACGAACGAACGCTTTGAAGCGGTTGAGGGGACCGTGATTGCGTCGGCAGCCGCATAGATCGCCTCCTCGCGCAGTGCGATGTGCGGTGTAGGTGTAGGCAATGGAACCTTCCAGCGGGCGTACTCCTCGCGGAGCGTCTGCTCCTGAAAACGCTGATGGGTTGAGCCGCGATCGCAGATAAATACCCCGCCTCGCTTCTGCACAAGCTTTCCGGTGAGCAGGCCGGCGCCTGAGATGCCGATGAATGCGTCGCACTGCGGAATCACGCGGCGGGTGTACTCGTCGAAGAGGATCGCGTTCCAACGGTTCACTTCCACGGAGAGGGCGCGCGGATAGAAGCGCGTGCGATTCAGGATGTGGTCCGTGCCATGCAAATAGGGGAATGTGCTCACCAAGTCGTGCGAGAGACCTTCGCGCTTCAGTCTCGCCCAGGGCCACGTTGAATAGAGCTTGCGCAGGTGGCCTCGCCTGTGGAGCTGATGCGCTAGTTCAAAGTGATGAAAAACCCCGAAGACCGCCTGAACGATTTGCATTGGATTGATCCTAGGCTACCAGAGCACGCCAGCACCGCCAGACCTCCGGGGTAGGTCCCTATAATGAGAATCTGTCACCCTGGAGGAAAGATGAGTGTCTGGAAGCGTCGCCTCCTGGGGAGCGCGGTCTCGTTTGCCGCAAGCTTCGAAAGAGTGGTTCGCCCTGGCCTGCGTTCTTCTCCTTCCTCTGCCCATGGTGTGCTGGTCCTTGAATATCTACTCCCGCTTGGGAACCTGGTGCACATGACACCTGTGTTCGAAGCTTTGAAACGGCGCAAAACTCCGCCTACGATTACGGTAGCGACGCGTGGCCTGGGGTTGGGGGTCGTGCAGCATTCCCCCTTTGTTGATCACCTGATCGAAACTCCCGACCCGCTTACGGATCTCACCGGCGCGTCCCATTCGTTGAAGTCGCAGCTTGCGTCGCTGCAGATGCGACCGGATGGTTGCCTGACCGGGGTTGCCGATCAGCGGACCAGGATTGCGTTGCTTGCGCTTTGGGCCTGCTCCGGCTGGCGCGGCGGTTTTACGCTGGTTCCGGAGCTTTACCAGCATCCGCTGGTAAACGACAAGGGTCGCAGCCTGATTGCGAACAACCTGCGGTTGGCAGGGCTTGTTGGCGCGCCAACGGACTTGATCGAGCCAAGGATCTTCTTTACTTCGACCGATGTCGCACATGCTCAAGCCCTGGTAGATCCACTGCGCGCGCAGGGGCGACCCGTGCTTTCAGTGGTTTCGCAGAACAGCGGCGGGCAGCGCACGGGGTGGCACCAGGAGCGTTGGGTACGGGCGCTTCGGCATGCCCATGCCAACCTAGGTTACGAGCTTGCTTTCGTCGGCACGGCGAAGGAGGCGGATGCCGTGAATGCACTCCGCTTGGCTGCCGGAAAAGGGGGTGCGATGCTGGGCCACACGCTTGTCGGCAGGACGAGCGTGACGCAGTTGGCAGCCACGCTTGCGATGAGCGACCTTGTCCTCACTCTCGATACCGGCACGATGCACGTTGGACGGGCGACGGGCGTACCGATGGTTGTGCTTGGACCATCCTGGCAGAAGGCTCATGAGTGGCTTCCACTCGGCAAGCCACACATTGCGATTCTGCGAGGAGAGGATCTTGTCGGGGTGCCTGAGGGGTACATGCTGGATGAGATTTCGGCGGATTCAGTGATTGCTGCGCTTGATCGGCTAAGTTTGGCCTACCCGGCCAGCGAATCTGCCCGTTCAACGCGCGTCCAGGCAAGTTTATCGGCGATCGATCTGCTGGTGCGGTAGATCAGCCGTGTCGGCTCCGAGGCGCTCGTGGATCACACCATCGGGTGTAAGGAGGAAACGAGTCAGCCCGAATTCGTCAGTCCGGAAAAGGCGTGTGTGGATCTCGGCGAAGCGCCCTAGGACCTCAGCTCTTGGGTGTCCGAAGGTGTTGTTGCGGCCCACGCTGATGATGGCCTCCTGGGGCTGGGCGGCGGCGAGCAACTCCGGGTTTGAGGAGCTTTTGGAACCGTGGTGGGCAACCTTCAGCAGCGTCACCGGGGCAATCAGGCCCGCAGCGAGCATCGTGTCTTCGCTTGGTCTCTCGGCATCGCCCTCAAGCAGGATGGAGGCCAATCCGAGCTTCATGTGCAATACGAGCGAGTCGTCGTTGCGCGGAGCATAGGGGTTGGCATAGCCCACGGCCGGCGCGAGCACATTGATTGTCACCGGACCCCACTGTTGCTTGTCTCCCGCATGCATGCGACGGATTTGGATATGCAGGCTGGTTGCCTTGGCGAGCAGCGCAGAGTAGAGCGGTGAGACCGGGTCCACCCCCACCCAGAGCTCGCGTGGGCGAAAGTCTTCGAGGATCGCGGGCATGCCACCCATGTGATCGGTGTGGGCGTGAGTGAGGACGAGAATGTCGAGGGTGCGGATGTGGCGCCGCCAGAGATAGGGCGCGACGACCTGTTCCCCGACGTCGAACGAAGAGACGGGCTGGGCTGAGCCGTGTGAGCCGACCGGGCCGCCGGCGTCGATCAGCATCGTCTGGCCGTCAGGGTTTATGGCCAGGAGAGAGTCTCCCTGGCCTACGTCGAGCGCTGTGAGCTCGAGGGTGCCGGAGGCTCGGTCCGTCGGCTCGGGCCAGAGGATGGCAGCCGCGATCAGGGGGAGAGCGAGTGCAGCGGCCAGGGCCGGGGCACGTCCGCGGCGGGCGAGCCAGGTGCATGCGACCCAACCGCTGGCGGCCATGGGGACAAGCCAACCGGCGGGGCCGGGGATGCGGATGTCGGCCGAAGGCAGACGGCTGAGCAGATGGATCGTCCACTGCGTGACGTGAAGCAGGCCCGCCGTAAGGATCGCCGGGACTGCAGCGCACCAGGGACTGAGCAGCGAGCCTGCAAAGGTGAGGATCGCTGCCGGGACCAGAAGGCCTACTGTAGGCAGAATGAGCAGGTTGGCCGGGACCGAGAAGAGCGGAAGGCGGTGGAAGTAGATCGCCATGGGCAGCACCATGATGAGCTCTGCCACGAGGCTGATCAGGGTTAGTTCCAGTACGAGCAGGAGGGCATGGATGAGATGTGCGGGGCCTTTGCGCGACCATTTGCCACGCTTGCCGAAAAGCTTCGCGAGCGTCTCTCCCCAGAGCTCGAGCATGACGAGCAGCTGTGTGTCACGGGGCACAAAGGTGCGTCGGGGGTGGATGAAGACAAGGTTGGTGATCCGGACGTTGCGCGCCGGGGTGTAGTGAATGAAGGGGATGGCGATGCCTGCGATGGCGAGGATCACGAGCACTGTCATCTGGAAGCTGGCATCGAAGAGGCTCGAAGGAGCGACGACGAGGAGGCCGAGGATGGCTGCGCCGAGCGCGTTCATGGGGTCCCGGTTGCGGCCGAGCAGCCTGGCAAACAGGTAGATGGCGGTCATCCAGAGGGCGCGTTGTGAAGGCTGGCCGAAGCCGGTGAGGGCGGCGTAGGTTGTAGTTCCGGCCAACGTCGCCAGCGTGGCCAACCAGGCGGGGCTGCGAAGACGCTCGAGCAGCCAGTAAAGGCCGGCTGCCACCAGCGCGATGTGGAGGCCCGAGACGACGAAGAGATGGAAGGTTCCGGTGCGCTCGAAGCCGGTGCGCAGGGTGTGCGTGAGGCCGGAGCGGTCGCCGAAGAGCATGGCATTGAGCATCTCGGCGTCCTGTTGGGTGAGACGGACGGCGCGTGGCAGGCGAGCGTTCACAGCCGAGTGGGTGTAGGTGATGAGCCGGTTGGCGGCCCAGGCTTGGGCTGCGGAGAGTTGGCAGCGGAGGGATGGGGGGGAGGGGCCGAGTTGTGCGATCTGGCTAGCGGAGACGCTGGAGTGGGCGGCGATTCCCTGCTGCAGCAGGTAGGCGGTGAAGTCGAAGGCGCCGGGGGTGCGGAAGGTATCTGGCGGCTTGAGCCTGAGGGGCAGCTCGAGACGGTCGCCGCAGCGGAGGGTGAAGCCTGGGCCGGCTTGGTAGACGGCGATGCGGATGCCGCCGCTGATCGTGGTCATGGTGCTGGTGTCGGGTGTGACGTCTTCTACCTGGTCGACGGCGAGGTCGACCGAGATGGGCTGACCGCGCTGTTGGCTGGTGTCCTCGGCTGTGTCCCACGCGGGTGCGGTGTCGGCGTCCTCGTTATCCGGCTGCGGGGGCGGGATGTGGACACGGAGGACGCGTCCGCGAACGGTGCGGCTGAGGTTGTCGGCGCGGGCGAGGAGGGCGGTCTGCGGAGCCGGCGGAGTCTGCCAGTCAGCGGCGGCGATACCGAGAGTCAGCCAGTATGCGGCGACCGGGAGCCATGCGACGCGCGGCGCGCAGTGGAGGGCGATGGCGGAGAGCAGTGCGGAGACGGCCAGCGAGAGGGCGAGCTGGATGGGCTCGTGCGGGTGGAGATGGGCGAGCAGGATGCCGAGCGCGAACCAGATCGCCGCGGCGGCGAGTGGTGCACGGCGGAAACGCAGACGGTCCAGGTGAGGCTCGGCAGAGACGCGGTCTTGCATTTTGTCTGTTTCTCAAGACTAGAGCCAAGCGGCAAATCTGACGCGGGGATTTGCGGCACGGGACGTGAGCGCGACCCAAATCGGGAGGTGGGTGGCTGCGTGTTACGGGCGGCGCAGGTGGATGATGGTTTCGATGTGGAAGGTTTGGGGGAAGAGATCCACAAGGTGCAGCGAGGCGAATCTGTAGCTCTTTGACAGGAACGCGAGATCGCGGACGAGGCTGGTGGGGTCGCAGGAGACGTAGACGAGCTCGGGGGCGCCGATGCGGGCGAGCAGGGCCGAGGTCTCCGCTCCCAGGCCCGCGCGGGGCGGGTCACAGACGATGAGGCCGGGGGTTTCGCGCTGGTTCTGACGGGCGCGCAGGAAGTCAACGGTTGAGGCGTGAACTGGCTCGATGCGTCCGGCACCCCTGGCGGGCTTGATGGCGGCGAGCGAGGCGGCGGCGGCTTCGGCGCCTTCGACGGCGACGATGTGGGTGAAGCTGTCGGCGAGGGCGCGGGTGAAGAGGCCTACGCCGGCGTAGAGATCCCATGCGAGTTGGCCGGACTGGTTGGCTGTGACGAGCTCGACGAGGCGATCGACGAGGAAGCGGTTGACCTGGAAGAAGGCTCCCCGGGGGACCCAGTAGATGCGGCCGGCGACGGGGTAGAGGAGGCCTTCGGCACCCCAGGTGACGCCGGGCCAGGCGCGGCGTGCGCGGCGGTTGAGGTCGGGGTCGAGCAGTGCACTGGCACCGGCGAGCTCCGGGATGAGGGTGTGCAGGCGTTCGCAGAGGCCGGTGAAGCTGGAGGCTTCCCGCTTCCCTGCCTCGGCGGCGCGGAGGAAGAACTGGAGCTGGAGCCGGGTTTCGTCGGGGTTAGTGACGAGTTCGAGCTCGGCGGTGATGGCGAGCCAGCGACGGGTGAGCGGGTCGGTGGTGGCCAGGTTGAGGATGGTTTCGACAGTTCGCCAGAGGACCGGGGCCGCGATGGGGCACATGCGGATGGGCAGGAACTGGTTGGTTGCGGGGAGGCTGTAGCCGGCCTGGAAGGTGCCTTCGGGGCCGGGTTCGAGGCGGACGCGGATGCGGTTGCGGTAGGCGTATTCGGGGCCGGACACGAGCTCGATTTCGGGCAGACCGGTCAGGCCGCTCTCAGTGAGAAGGGCGGCGAGGATTTCGCGCTTGATGTGGAGCTGGGCCGGGTAGGCGGCGTGCTGGTAGTGGCATCCTCCGCAGGTTCCGAAGTGGACGCAGGCGGGTTGGACGCGGTTGGGCGAGGTGTCTGCGATGGCGCCGTTTTGAGCGAGCTGCTCGCCGGGCAGGACGTAAAGCAAGTTGGCAGGGGTGTTGGTGGTGAAGGTTCCGCCGTATGTCGGGCGTTCTACCTGGACCCCTCCCCCCCCTCCCCGTGTAAGTCCTAAAGTATTCAAAACATGGGACATAAGTCTGGACTTCCAATGTACCTTTTCGACTTGCGCAAGACATAAAAGAAGCCCCGGGCGAAGGCGCCTGGGGCTTCTGATCTCTACTTCAAGTATACGGGATTGGAGGGGGCAGGTACGCCAACTTTTTTTGAGCTGTAAACTCAAGCGAATGTAGGGGATAGGACGATCGGCCGGGTGGCGGGGACTTGACAGGACAGTTCACTGCCTCCCGCAGACGCAACTTTGTTCGCAAACCTGCGTTCCTAGAGACAGGCAGCTGGACGGGGCAGACCTGAGGGGCTGGCCCGGACTGAGTCCCGATGGGACAGCGGGCCCCCCGGGAGGGGATTATGAAATTTCTTCGGTATCTTGCAGTACTCAGTATCTTCGTACTTCCGTTTAGCCTTGCGGCACCGAAGGCGAACGCACAGGTTTCGATCGGCGTGGGAGTGGGCGGCCCGGGCTATTATGACGGCTATGCCTATGGCCCCCCGGCCTGCTCTTACGGATATTACGGCTATGCTCCATATGCCTGCGCACCTTATGGCTACTACGGTCCTAACTACTTTGTTGGTGGCCTGTTTATCGGCGCGGGCCCCTGGTTCCGTGGCGGGTATGGATACCGTGGGGGGTG
>CAZZZP010000063.1:0-26025 GCA_964658635.1 Lichenicola sp.
AGAAAAGAGCATCCGGTTTATTTCTTGACCTTCCGCGGGCGTACTGCTACAAATGCATGGCATGCTGCAGGACCAGAAATTGCTTACTGGTCTCCTTCTTGCAACGAAGACATCAACATTCGCCAAGACAACATGTCGAACGGCGGCGTGGGCCCCAACACTCTAATCTTCTGGTACGAGGTGCGCAAGCAATGGCTTGTGCACGAAACTACTCTGTCTTGGGGGTTGCCTTGGCCACTGAAAGTCCTCGTATCTCTTTGCCGGGTGCGTTTAGGCCTCTTTCGTCTGCGTTCGGACTAGAACAGTCCGAGCATTTTCCGCAAATCTCAACATCGGCTCTGTTTACGGGCCTGTCTGCTGCGGACCTTACCCAGATCAACAATAGTGCCAGACTTCGTGAGTTTGCTAGACACGATCTAATCTTTGAACAAGGTCAGTCGGTTCGCAGTGTCTTTCTCATTATGTCGGGAAGTCTCAAACTTACCCAGGTCAGCTGCAATGGGAGTGAAGTCATCTTGTGGTTATGTGGTCCTAGTGATGCGGTTGGCATTTTTGGCATACCCACCCAGGTGAGACACACATGCTCGGCCAAGGTCATGCAAGCCTGCAAAGTTCTTTCCTGGGAGTGGAGCAGGATCGATCTTCTGCCTGCCAGTCTTCAGATCAGGAGAAACATCGGCCGTCTGACCTCCTACCGGATCAGCGAACTGGAAGAACGCTTCCGCGAAATTGCCACGGAAAAAGTGCCAGTTCGTGTAGGGCTTGCGCTCCACCGCATCGGCCTGCAGATAGGAAGGCCCGTGGTCGGGGGAATCGAGGTGGCAATCTCTCGCGAGGAAATTGCGCAGCTTACGGGCACAACTTTGTTCTCCATCAGCCGTTTGATTTCGAAATGGAGTGATCAGGGACTCACGCTACCGCGTCGAGAATCAATCGTCATTCGAGATCCGGCCCTCTTCTTGCAGGCTATCTCAATCGATGAGCCGTGAGTGACGTTAGAGATCTCTAAGCTAAGACGCCTTTTGCTTCCGCGGAGAATCGAGTAACAGCGGATGCTGTTTACCACTCTGCTGGTTCACACAGCGGAAACACGGCTCTAAACAGCTGCTTGACCAACAGAAGGGGTAGCCGAGTGGGTGTGTTGATCTAAGGGGACTATCAACTTAGAAGTAATTCGTAAAGAATATTGCGCGGTTATTCTTCCTGATGATTTAGCTCGTTGCGCCTGAATGACTACTTTGTCGCAGTGAGTACCGCGCCCCGCTTCGCGACGCGAATGCATCTCGAACTTCCTCCCAGCCCCCACCCACCCCTTCTATGACGGGCATTAGCAATCGCACCTTCGTCCCTCGTCCCGGCCGGCTCTCAATCTCCACCTCTGCTAAATCCCCGTAGAGCACCTTCATTCGCTCCCTTACGTTTTTCATTCCGATCCCGTTCCCGCTTCGCTCCAAGTCACCCGTTCCATAGCCAGGTAAAGCTCGCCCGGGAGCCATGCCGACCCCATCATCCTCCACCTCCACCAACAACCGTCCATCTGCTGTAAAGCGGCTACGCAACGTGACCGTGCCGCCTTCAATGCGGGGCTCGAGGCCGTGCTTGATCGAATTCTCGAGCAGTGGCTGCAGCAGCATGCTGGGGACAACAACCGCCAACGTCTCTTCGGCGATCTCCTTCACGACACGCAGCTTTTCGCCAAAGCGCACCACCTCGATGCTCAGGTAATCGTCGGTAAAGGCAAGTTCTTCGGAAAAAGGAACGAAAGCCTCGCGATCCTTGAGCAGGATACGCAGAATGTTGGCTAGTTTCACGATCATCTCGCGGGCCAACTCGGGTTTCGAACGCACCAGCGATGTGATGGAGTTCAGGGTGTTAAATAGAAAGTGCGGATTGATCTGCCGCTGCAGGGCGTCCAGCTTTGCTTCGAGCAGCAGCCTGGTCTGCTCCTCCAGCTTCCGCTCGATGCGTATCTGGTTCCAGATCTTGAGCGGAATACCTACCACGACTGGCGCACAGAGACAGATTGCAAGCTCAACCCACCAGTCGGACGAGTAGAGTTCGAAGAAGTGTCTGGGCCGGAAGCGCGAAAGTTCGCTTGTCAGAAACTGCATTCCCGAGATGAGAACGAGCAAGAGAATTTGGCGGTCCAGGTGCGGCCGCTTCAGGTTACGGGTTACCCAGCGGTAGATACTCAAGTCGATCAGGGGCGAAAACGACCAGACGTCGTCTGCTTCGGCGATGCGGCCGAAAGCACCGGCCACCGCCCCCACCAGCAGGTTTACTGGCAGGCTCCAGTATTCGCCGTGCATCATGGCGGGGATAGATAGTGCCGCGCCGCCGCCCATGGCTGCCAACGGTCCGAGGAGGATCCCGAGCAACATGGTTGCCTCGAAGCTGATGTCCGCCGCCAGGAAGTTCGGAACGCGAACCCTTATGCCCACGCCAAGCATCAATGGGACAACGATCATGGCGACCAGCTGGACGGTCTGCTTTGGCGTTCGCCGGACCAGCAGCAGCAGGTCACGAAAGAGCTTGGATCGTGCCAGGGAGCTCGACACCGCGGCTGCTACACCCAGTTCCACCAGGAGCGTGATGAGGATCAAGGATGTGGAAACCGGCTTCACCCCAACTACTGTAACTCCTGCTGCATCTGGTGGGACTTTGTCACTGGGCGAAAGCGGCGGTCGAGCGCTGGCCGTGGCTGAGGCGCTCGCTCCGTATAATCCTTCTATGGCTTTCTCTACCGTCCGCAAGATGGCTGATGCTGACTTCCCCACGCGCTGGGGCCACTTCCGCATCCTTGGGTTCGAGGGGGTCGTCGAGAACCCTGTGCCCTGCAATGCCGCACTGCCTGCTCCTGCAACACGGATCGAGTCCGCGGTGGCGCTGGTAATGGGCGATATCCACTCGCGACCGCCGGTTGTGCGGATCCACTCGCAGTGTCTTACCGGGGATGTATTCCACTCGCTGCGCTGCGACTGCCGGCAGCAGCTGGAGCTTGCGCTGGCGACGATCGCCGAGGAAGGCGCAGGGATCCTGCTGTACGAGAACCAGGAAGGGCGCGGGATTGGACTGATGGCGAAGCTGCAGGCCTACGAGCTGCAGGACCAGGGACGCGACACGATCGAGGCCAACCTCGAGCTTGGCTACGCTGCCGATTGCCGTCACTTCGAACTGCCGGCCGAGATCCTGAAGGCCCTGAACGTGCCCGTGGTTCGCCTGATCACCAACAATCCCGAGAAGGTCGAGGCGCTCGAACGGGCCGGGATCAAGGTTGCGGAACGAATCTCCGCGGTCGTGCCATCCGAGCCCACCAACGAGTTCTACCTCAAGACCAAGCAGGACAAGATGGGTCATCTCGTCAGCTAGACGTCCCGTTTTCCGCCGGGTTTTTGGGAGTTTTTTGAGCCGGTCAGGGAGCCGTTCCAGCAAAGCAGGCGGGCTCAAAAACGGACTTGACCCCCTCCCCCCTGAAAGTCCCAAAGTATTCAAAACAGGTCACTTAAGTCTGGACTTCTTTTTTCAATTTGCACCAAGAAGTATGCACAGTTGCCGGACGATCCGGAGGGTCAAGAGGAGCAGCTGGCGGGAGGCTTTTCAGGCTTCGCGTGCCATGGCGGCGACCAGCTTCGCGGTGGTGATGGCTTGTCCGAGATGCCGTTGGGTGTGTTCGGCGCAGTGGACGAGCAGGCCTCCGACGGTTGAGGGCAGCATCTGCCGGCCGACGCTGCGGCGCTGTTCATACGCCCCAGGATCAAAGGTCCGCACCCGCCCCTCAGCGCGTTCCAGCTCGCGGCGAAACTCCTCGAGACCGCCACTGGCCATCATCTCGGTGGTGAGCCCGGCGAGCTGCCCGGCGGAGAGCTGGTGACCTTCGGCATAGGTGAGCAGGCGGTCGAGGCTGCGCCCCATGTGGCGCAGGTGGAAGCCGACGGGGGCCAGGCCGAAGGGGCGCAGCTCCAGTTCTTCGTCACTCAGGGGAGCGCACCAGCGCTCCACGTCTTCGCCGGCAAGCTCAAGCGCGTGGAGCACCTGCCGCTTCACCGCGTCCAGCTCGCCTAGTGTCCCTCGCAGCCAGGGTTCGACCATTAAAGCCCCTTTCCGGCCCGGAAGCGCCGGACCACGTCCCCGGCGTCTTCGTGCCGGCCGTCTACCGCGTCATTCATCGCCTGCATCTCTGATGCGGATACCTTGCCGGCCACACGGGTCAGGGCGCGCCCAATCTCCGGGTGGTCACGCAATGCGTCCTCACGGACCAAGGGTACAGCTTCGTATGGCGGGAAGTAATGCTTGTCATCCTCAAGCACCCGGAAGCCAAGTGCACGGATGGGGCCGTCGGTCGAGTTCCCTGCGACGATGTCGACCTGTCCTGCGCCCAGGGCCCGGTAGAGCAGGCCGAGGTCCATGACTCGCGGCCGGTTGAATTGGATGCCGTAGGCTTTTTCGAGGCCGTCGAGGCCGTCCGGCCGGGCCTGGAACTCGTAGCCGACGCCGAGCCGCATCTGGCCGGCGTGGCCTTTCGTATCCGAGATCGTCTTCAAGGCCCACTTGTCCGCGGTGCTGGGACTGACGACCATGGCGAAGGTGTCCTCGAAGCCAAGTCCCGGCTCGACCCGCACGCGGTAGCGTTGCTGGTAGAGCTTGGAGATTGCGGCGAAGACTGCCGCCTCGTCATGCACAGGTGGAAGCGGCTGCTTGAGGATTGCGGTCAACGCGGTTCCGCTGTATTCGACGTAGGCATCGATGCGGCCGGAGACGAGTGCCTGCTGGCAGAGGTAGCTGCCGGCGAGATAGAAGCGCCGTTCGACCCTTTGCGGCTTCCCTTCCGCTGCAAACTCGGCTTCGATTTCCTGCGCCAGCAGCTCGCCCAGAACGACCTGCTCAGTAAAGTTCTTGGCCCCGATCACGATGGAATGCCCACGCGGAGGAGCACAGGCCGACATCAAAACCGGCAGACTCAGAGCCGCAATGCGAAGGCCCCAGCATGCGCAGCACCGCCAGCGAGGCGTCAGGGCGCGGTTGTTGTTCAACGCCGCACCTCCACCCGCTTTTCGAGATATCCGAGCAGCCCATCGGCGACAAGCGCCAGAAGCGCAGCAGGAATCGCACCGGCAAGCACAAGGCCATTGTCGACCGAGGCAACGCCGCGGAAGATCAGCTCCCCAAGCCCGCCGGCACCGATGGCGGCCGCAATCGTGGCTACTCCGACGCACGTCACGGTTGCGGTCCGGACGCCGGCCAGGATGACGCTTGCACCAAGCGGCAACTCGACCTTCCAGAGCCGCTGCGCACCGGTCATTCCCATGGCCTGGGCGACGTCTACCAGAGCTGGGTCGACACTGCGGATGCCGGCATAGGTATTGCGCAGGATCGGCAGCAGGGCGTAACCGGTCAGGGCGAGAATCGCGAGCCGGGCTGCGTTTTCGCCCAGCCAGGGTACGGGGAGAAGAAGCCCGAAGAGTGCGAGGCTCGGGATGACCTGGATGATGTTGGCGACGGCAATGATGGGTTTGGCAAGCCGCTCGTGGCGGGTAAGCAGCACGCCGAGCGGGAGCCCGATGGCGCATGCAAGGAGGAGCGCGAAGACGGTCAGCCAGAGGTGCTCGAAGGTGAGCCGGCCGATTTCAGCGCCGTGCAGCCGCAGGAAGCCGATCAACGGTGCACCGCCGCGACGTAGCGCCGAACATGCTCGTTGGCGCTGGTGATGACTTCGCCCGAGGGCAGGTCGGCGACGACCACGCCTTCGTCGAGAAAGATGATGCGGCTGGCGACGTAGAGTGCCTCATCGAGATCGTGCGTGACAAGCAGCACGGTTTTGCGCACCTGCTTGAGCAGGCCGAGCAGCATGTCCTGCATCTCGGCGCGGGTCATGGGGTCAAGGGCGCCGAAGGGCTCATCCATGAGCAGGATGTCGGGATTGGCAGCGAGGGCACGCGCGAGGCCGACGCGCTGCCGCTGACCACCGCTGAGCTGCCAGGGGAACCTGTCCTTGAGCCCGGCGTCGAGGCCGGCCAGTTTGAGTACCTGGTCCACACGCGCGGTCGATGGGTGGCCCGAGATCTCGAGCGCGAGGCCGGCGTTGCGGCCGACGGTCCAGTGGGGGAAGAGCCCGGATTCCTGGATGACGTAACCGACGCGCCGGCGGAGCTCGAGCAGGTTCCAGTCGGTGGTTGGTTTGCCGTCTACGATCGCCGAGCCGGCTGTCGGCATGACCATGCCGTTGACCATGCGCATCAGGGTCGTTTTTCCGGAGCCGCTGCGTCCGAGCAGTGCGGTGGTGGTGCCGGGTTCAAGCCTGAGCGAGATATCGTGCAGGATGAGACGCTGCGCGGCCGGCGCATAGCTCACGTTCGCGAACTCTACACCGGCCTCGGCCATCTGGACTCCAGATACTTCCTGCTTACTCGGCAGCTTCAGGCGCGGTTCCTGCGGGAGCGTCCACGGGCGCGTCTGCCTGTGGGGCTTCGTCGCTTGAGTCCGCATTCAGCGCGGCCGCGGTCGGTTCGCCTGCAGCCTGGGGCGTGATATCCGAGGGTTCAGCGGCTGCGGGTTCGGCGGTTCCGGCGGAACCCTTCACGCGGACGACGGTGATCTTGTCGAAGCCCTCCTTGAAGGCCGGCGGACGGAGCCGCTCTGCCATCTTGTGCATGACTTCATCGGTCACCTGGCGGTCGCGCTTGGAGTTGCGCTCGAGGCAGACGGAGAGGGGAACGTCGAAGAAGACGGCCTGGACCTCATAGCCGAAGCTCTTGGCCATCTTGATCCACTGGCGGCGCTCGTGCGGGCTGAGGTTGGTTGCGTCGACGTAGTTCCACGGCATCTTTGCGATGAGGCGGGCACGCAACAGGCTCCTGAGGGTGGAGAAGACGAGTCCCTGGTAGCGCTGGTCGGTGATGTCGTCGAAGAGGATGGTGCGCAGCATGTCGCTTGAAAGCGGAGATACGCCGCGACGCTTGTACCAGGTGGTTTTACCCGAGCCTGGCAGGCCGATGGTGAGGACGACATAGCCGCGTGGGCTTTTGACGGGGACCTGCTCGGCGGGCGGGGTGGCGAGCGATTCGGGCTGGGTTTCGACGACCATCTTGGCGCCGGCGTCGGCTGGGGCGAAGCCTTCGGCGGGGGTGGGGTCCCAGTCGGGGAGGTCAGTTGGTGAGTCGTGTTCCGGGCCGTTCTGTTCCGGTTCGTCCGGAAGATCGACGGGGAGTTCGGCGGTTCGGCTGATCTCGGGTTTTGGTTGCGTTTTGGCAATCGGCTCGGGGTAGGTTGGCCGGAGTGGCGCCATCTGTCCGGTGGGCAGTTCCTGGCCACTCTTTCCCGTTGATTCCGATTCGTTGGGCCCACGTCTGGAGCGTCTTCTCATCTGTTCTCGTATCCAATCGCGCATTCTGCGCTAACTCTCGATGGAGCCGGGCACCCTCGGGGAAACGGGGCGCAGGCAGCTCTGCTGATGTTCGAAGTTTCGGCCGGGCGCGTCTGAATCGATCAGAACGGCGCCTGAACCTGTGACTCGCTTACCACGCTTGTAACACACGGCCTGGAGGGTCGCAAATCGTTTGGCATCAGGGGGAGAACCCTTTGCGGGGCTTACGTGAGATTTGCTCACACGATTGCGCCCCCCATGGCAGTTTGATAGCCTCCAAGCAGAGCCGGGGCGCGTTGCAGGGGCCGCCGGCAACCTCGACACCTCTTCCAAAGCTTTCAGGAGTTTACGCACATGGCAGTCAAAGTAGGAATCAACGGCTTCGGCCGCATCGGCCGCAACGTGTTCCGCACAGCACTCGGCAATCCTGACATCGAATTTGTCGCCGTCAACGACCTGACGACACCTGCCACGCTGGCTCACCTGCTGAAGTACGATTCGATCCTGGGAAACCTGAAGAACGAGATCAGCTCGGGTCCGGATTCGATCACGGTCGACGGCAAGGAGATCAAGGTATTCGCCGAGCGCGATCCGTCGAAGCTCGACTGGGCTTCGGTTGGCGCAGAGATTGTGGTCGAGTCGACGGGCTTCTTCACGGATGCGACCAAGGCGAAGGCTCACCTGGGGAGCACGGTGAAGAAGGTGATCATCTCCGCGCCGGCGACCAACGAAGACCTGACGATCGTGCTTGGGGTGAACGACACGAAGTACGAGGCGGGCAAGCACAACGTGATTTCGAATGCGTCCTGCACGACGAATTGCCTGGCGCCGGTGGTGAAGGTGCTGCACGACACGTTCGGGATCAGCTCGGGCATCATGACGACGATCCACAGCTACACGAACGACCAGGTGATCCTGGACACGCCGCACAAGGATCTGCGGCGCGCGCGCGCGGCTGCGCTGTCGATGATTCCGTCTTCGACCGGAGCGGCCAAGGCGCTGAAGCTGGTGATTCCGGAGATGGACGGCAAGCTGGACGGGTTTGCGATTCGCGTGCCGACACCGAATGTTTCGGTGGTCGACCTGACGTTCACGTCGGAGAAGCCGATTTCGGTGGCGTCGATCAACGATGCGCTGAAGGCTGCATCCGAGACGACGCTGAAAGGGATTCTTGGGTTCACGACGGAGGAGCTGGTCTCGACCGACTTCCGCGGGAATGCGCTTTCGTCGATTGTGGATTCGAAGCTGACCAAGGTGGTGGGCGGAACCACGGGCAAGGTGATCTCCTGGTACGACAACGAGTGGGGGTACTCGAGCCGGGTGAAGGATTTGATTCTGTTCCTGGTGAAGAAGGGGCTTTAGGCTTAGAGACGGGTTGAGGATTGCGGCCAGACCGGGGCAACGGTCTGGCCTGCTGGCGTCTAGGTCGCTACTGCATAGTGGAAGGGCCGGACGAAGCGGCTCTTCCAGAAGTAGGCCATGACGATCACGCTGGCCATGGCGGCATAGACGCACCAGACAGAGGTGAAGGCGTATCGCTTCACCTGCATAACGATGAGCAGGATAGCCAGGTTTGCGGCTCCGAAGACCACCATCTCTTTTACCCTGGAGAAGAAGAGCGAGCCGCAGGTCGCGATGACGTAGAGCACCGCGAGCCAGGTGTGGTTGGTTCCGGCGTTGACGTAGACGATGCTGTTCTGCTGGACGTAGACCTGGAGCGGGTAGGCCATGAGGCCCCAGATCATGTAGAGAGCTGTCAGGGCTCCAAGGATGGTAAACGGGAGCATGGCTCGCCGGCGGATTCGCCCGACTTCGAAGAGCATGACGCCAAGCGGAAGCAGCAGGGGGAGCAGGCCCTGGGCGTAGAGCATGTACGCCTCGGCTGCCGCATGGGTGGCGGCGGGTGACAGGACGCCGTCGAGGCCGAGCCAGACGAAGCCCTCGGTGAACTGGTGGAGGGCGAAGAGCGTGGGGAGCGCGGCGAAGAGAAGCTCCCGGCGATGCTTGACCTTGACGAGCGTCAGGACGCCGAGCGTGCCGAGGATGCCACTGCCTGCGAAGTTCGCCGTCGCCGAAAAGCACATGGCGCGATGATACGTGACGGGTGGTGCTCCTTGAGCCGTGCGCGTGGCGCCCTGCATCCAACAAACATGGCTAACGAACGCACCAACATTTCCGGATCGTCACCTTATGAACCGACCATCGGCTTCTCACGGGCGGTGCGGGTCGGCCGCCACGTCATGGTTTCAGGGACGGGGCCGGTGGGATGCGACGATGCGGACATCGCCGGGCAGACCGACCAGTGCCTGACGATCATCGCGGGCGCGTTGAAGGATGCGGGCACGAGTTTTGAGCATGTCGTGCGTACGCGGATTTACCTGACGGACCGGAACGACTGGGAGGCCGCGGGGAGGGTGCACGGGAAGTTCTTCTCGCTGGTGAAGCCGGCTGCGACGATGGTGATCGTTGCCGGGCTGATCGATCCACGGTGGAAGGTTGAGATCGAGGTGGATGCGCTGATTCCGGGTGGCCAGGAGGCGGATTGATACGCTCACACTCCGGGTTTTCCGTCGGCCTAACACACCGTCCGGATGCTATAAGGGAGACGTATGAACAAGCTCTCGATCCGCGACCTCGACCTGACCGACAAGCGCGTGCTGATCCGCGTCGACTTCAATGTTCCGCTCTCGAAAGACACGGGCGAGGGGATACGCATTCTGGACGACACTCGCATTCGCGAGACCGTTCCTACGATTGAGTACGCCGTTCGCCGTAAGGCCCGGGTGATTCTGTGTTCGCACCTGGGTCGGCCGAAGGGCAAGCGGGTTGCGGAGATGAGCCTGCGGCCGGTGGTCGACCGCCTGCGCAAGCTGCTCGATCACGTGCTGGGCGAGGAAGAAAATGTCGGCTTCGCGCCGGACTGCGTGGGCAGCGTCACCGAGGAGCTGGTTGCGCAGCTTGAGCCTGGCCAGACGCTGCTGCTTGAAAATCTGCGTTTTCATGCTGAGGAGGAGGCGAATGACCCTGACTTCGCAAAGCAGCTTGCCTCGCTTTGCGACGTGTACGTCAACGACGCCTTTGGCTCGGCGCACCGGGCGCACGCGTCGACCGAGGGCATCACGCACTTGGTCGCGGAGTCAGCTGCCGGTCTGCTGATGGAGTCGGAGCTGCAGCACCTAGGCAAGGCGCTCACAGATCCGAATCGGCCGTTCGTCGCGATTATTGGGGGTGCCAAGGTGTCGGACAAGATCGAAGTGATTGAGAGCCTGATCCATAAGGCCGATGCGATCCTGATCGGCGGCGGCATGGCATATACCTTCCTGCGAGCGAAGGGCCAGGCGACGGGCAAGTCGCTGGTCGAGGAAGACAAGATTGAACTCGCACGGAAGACACTTGAATCTGCTGCTGCCAAGGGGGTCAAGTTCCTGCTGCCGGTCGATCACTGCCTGGCAGACCGCTTCCATGCACACGCGAGGAGTTCGGTCTTCGAGGGTGACGGACCTTTTCCCGACGATCTCATGGCACTCGATATCGGTCCGAAGACGGTGGCACTCTTCTCGGCCGAGATTGCAAATGCGGAGACGGTTTTGTGGAACGGACCGATGGGTGTCTTCGAGTTCCCTGCCTTCGCGCACGGAACGAATGCGATTGCCAAGGCTGTGGCGAAGAACGAGGATGCAACCACGATTGTGGGAGGCGGAGACTCGGTATCGGCTATCCAGAAGTCCGGGTACGCCGACAAGATTACCCACATTTCAACTGGAGGCGGAGCTTCACTCGAGTTCCTCGAAGGCAAGACCCTACCCGGCGTTGAGGCGCTGACGAACCGGCCCTGATGGCGGCCTGAGAGACTGAATTTGCATGCGTAAACCCCTGATCGCCGGCAACTGGAAGATGTACAAGACTCCGCGGGAGTCGCTCGCCTTCCTTGACGCTTTCCTCCCCCTTGTCGAAGCGCACGAACGCGACGAGATTGCCCTGTTCCCTACGATGTCCTCGCTGGGCTACGTGCTGGATCGCATCCAGGGCACGAACGTCTTTGCCGGGGCGCAGACGATGCACTGGATGAACGAAGGCCCCTATACCGGTCAGACCTCGCCCACCATGCTTGCGAGTATCAATTGCACCCACGTTCTGCTCGGGCACTCGGAGCGCCGGATCTACGCGCACGAGACCGACGACATGGTGAACTGGAAGCTGAAAGCCGCCATCGCGCATGACCTGACGCCGATCGTCTGCGTCGGAGAGACGCTGGACAAGCGCCAGACGGGACTGACCGAGGCTGTGCTCCGCTGGCAGATTGCATGTGCGCTGAACGGAGTCGAACCCGAAGGCACGGGCAAGCTCATCATCGCGTACGAGCCGGTCTGGGCGATTGGTACGGGGTCGACCGCCACCCCGTCGCAGGTGCAGGAGGCACACAAGATCATCCGCCGCGAGACCGGCGAACGCATAGGCCACGAACGCGCGGCCGCGATCCGCATCATTTACGGCGGATCGGTCAAGCCGGAGAATACGGCGATGCTGATGTGTCAGCCTGATATCGATGGAGCGCTGGTGGGCGGTGCGTCACTGGACCCGGAGACCTTTAGCCGGATTATCAAGTATCCGGCGATGAAGTAGGGTCAGCGCTGCTGTTTTAGTGGACGACACCGGCCTGGTCCATTGGCCAGTATACGAATGCTGCCTTGCCGTAGATCAGGGATTTGCGGACCGGCCCGAATTCCCGGCTATCGCTCGAGATAGAACGGTGGTCGCCCATGACAAAGTATTCGCCGGGCGGCACCTTGAGCGCCGGATGAGAGCGATCGTCCGCATAGCGGGCCGGCACATAGGGTTCAGGCAACTCGATGCCGTTGAGCAGAACACGGCCGTGATCGATGCGAACCTCGTCCCCTGGAAGGCCGATCACGCGCTTGATGTAACTCTTCGTCTGGTCGCGGGGATAGCGGAAGACGACCACGTCGCCACGATGAATATCGCCCAGGTGGAAGGCGAATTTGTTGATAAAGAGGCGGTCCTGGTCTTCGAGGTTGGGCAGCATCGAGGTGCCTTCTACCCGCACTGGCTGGTAGAGGAAGGTGATGATAAAGGCGCTCACCAAAATGGAGAGCAGCAGGTCCCGCATCCACGCGCGCAGCAAGGGACCGCTTCCCTTTGAGGGGAATTCGGGTGGCTGCTCCGGAGACTTGTTCAGCTCATCCATTTGCGTACTTCATGGGAAACTTCATCTACTACACACTTCATGCTATTCGATGTTCTGGCCACGCGAAGTGACAATCGAACGGCAGCAGCAGAACAAGCTTAACGTAAGCGAGGGCTTAGTGCATTCATCCCAGTTATTCTCCGTCGACTGGGAGGATGAACCTCGCCGGGCACATCAATAAGTGCATCCTACCCAACGACGGGCTACTATAGAAACATTCGACGGACACCGCTATGGCTACACTCACCATGACCGAGCACCCCTCCTCAGAGCAGAACGAGAAGCCTGACCGTCAAGCCACCTACCGTGGCCTTGATGACCTCTCAACGCTGACTACAGAGAGTCCCAATACCGCATCTCAGGGCCTTGATACAAAGAGCGCACTCGAGATTGCACGGATTATCTCCCACGAAGACGCAAAAGTTGCGGCTGCCGTAAAGAAGGCCCTCCCCGAGATCGCGATCGTCATCGACACGGTGGCTCGCTCGCTGCGGGATGGGGGACGCCTGATTTACGTTGGTGCGGGCTCGAGCGGACGGATCGCGTCACTCGATGCGAGCGAATGTCCGCCTACCTTCTCGACTGCGCCGGCCCAGGTTCAATACATCATGGCTGGTGGCCCCAAGGCCCTTGCCAGCGCGTCCGACGTGAATGAAGACTCGCCCGAGATCGGTCAGCGGGACATTGCACGGCGACGTCCGACGCGGAAGGACATCGTCATCGGAGTGTCGGCGTCGGGGCGTACACCGTACGTGGTTGGTGCGGTGGAATACGCAAGGGCACGTGGAGCAAAGACGGCCTGCATCGTCTGCAACGAGGGTTCCCCGCTTGCCGACGTGTCGGATACAGTGGTCATTGCCGAGGTCGGCCCAGAAGTCATCTCCGGATCGACCCGCATGAAGGCGTCCAGTGCCCAGAAGATGATCCTGAACATGATCACGACGGGAGCGATGACGCGCCTCGGCTATGTCTACGACAACCTGATGGTGAACGTTCACATGAAGAACGCGAAACTGGTCGAGCGTGGCATTCGCGTGCTGATGGTACTGTGCGGGATCGACCGCGAAACGGCGATTCGCACCATCAAGTCTGCGGGCAAGTCGATTCCCATCGCTGTTGTCATGCTGAAGGCGAAGGTCGACAAGATGGAGGCCGTGCGCCGACTGGCGAAGTCGGACGGCAATGTACGGCTGGCGATCGACGATTCGCGCCTCGAACTTTAACCATTACCAGCGTCCGCGGCTCTATCCTGAATGGAATTCCGCGGACGTCCAGTCCGAACCTGCTTCAATACCCATTTCCTCGTTACTCCCCGATAAACTAGGGGAATGGATAAGTTTGTAGTTCGCGGCGGCAACCCCCTTCTCGGCACCATCAAAGTCTCCGGAGCGAAGAACTCAGCGCTTCCGTGCATGGCCGCTGCCATTCTTACCGAAGAGGAGCTGATCCTCGAGAATATCCCGCAGGTACAGGACATTGAAACCGAGCGGAAGCTGCTGGTCTCGATGGGAGCCGAGGTCCAACTGGGGTATGGCCGCGCCCAGCATCGCACCCACATCAAGTGCGGTGTCCTGTCCGATCCGGTGGCAAAGTACGAGATCGTCAAGACGATGCGCGCGAGTTCGCTGGTGCTGGGGCCGCTGATCGCACGTACCGGCGTGGCACGGGTGGCGATGCCCGGCGGATGCGCCATTGGCGGACGGCCCATCGACCTGCACCTCAAGGCGCTGGAGGCCATGGGTGCGACCATTACACAGGATCACGGGTATCTTGAAGCGCGCGTCGATCGTCTGCGCGGTGCCCATATCGTCTTCGACAAGATCACCGTCACCGGCACGGAGGATATCCTGATGGCGGCCACGCTTGCGGAAGGCGAGACTATCCTGGAGAACTGCGCGCGCGAGCCTGAGGTGACCGACCTGGCGGCACTGCTGCAGGCCATGGGCGCACAGATCCATGGCGCCGGCACCTCGACCATCACGGTAAAGGGTGTGGCCAGGCTCCACGGTGCGCGCCACCGCATCAATCCCGACCGCATCGAGGCCGGCACCTTCCTGATGGCGGGCGCGATCACGGGCGGAGACCTGAACGTCGACTGCTGCGACCCGCGTCACCTCGGCTCCCTGATCACGAAGCTTGAGCAGTGCGGCGTGAAGATCGAGGTCGGCACTGACAATGTGCGCGTCCGGTCGGGCGGGCAGCTGAAGGCCGCCGATATCACGACCGAAGAGTATCCCGGCTTCCCTACCGACATGCAGGCCCAGTTCATGGCACTGGCGACGCAGTGTGAAGGCACCTCGACTATCACCGAGAACATCTTCGAGAACCGGTTCATGCACGTTCAGGAACTGAACCGCATGGGCGCGAATATCTCCGTGCAGGGCCGCACGGCGACAGTTCGGGGCAAGACGGAGCTGCAGTCGGCGGCCGTGATGTGCTCGGATTTGCGTGCTTCGGCGTCGCTCGTCATCGCCGCGCTGGTGGCGGACGGAGAGTCGATTCTCGACCGTGTCTACCATATGGACCGAGGCTACGAACGCATCGAGGAGAAGCTCCGCGGGGTGGGTGCGCAGATTCGCCGAATGGGTGAGGTCTTCGGCAAAAGGTAGAGAGTGCGGTCAGTTCCCTGGCTGAGAGGTGACTGGTTCTACGAGTGTCTTGCCGTGGATCCATGCGTCCAGATCCTGTCCGTAGAATCCGGGGCAGAACTCGTGCCGGGTGTAGCCCTCACGTTCGTAGAAGGCGACGGCGGGAGCGTTCCGCTCGAAGACGTGGAGCACCATGGCACCCGCACCCGCGTCTGCTGCCCGAGCCTCAGCGGCGGACACGAGAGCCCGGGCGAGGCCTTGCCGGCGATAGTCCGCTGCAACGTCCAGAGTGACGACGTAGCCCAGCTTCCGGTTGGCCCTGCGGATGAGGTGAACGACCACGAATCCGACGAGATGATCTGCTGCTTCGGCCAGGATCACGATGGCTCCGCGATACATGACGAACCGGCGCATGGCGCGCATGTCGAAGCGGAAGGGCTCGTCGAAGCACTTCAGGTCGAGCAGGTACATCGCCGTTATGTCAGCTTCGCAGCCTGCGCGAAGTGTCCAGGATAGAGGCATCAGGCAGAGACAGTGAACGTGTCTTCAGATCTTGTAACCGCGCGATACATGGTATCGCGTTCGAATGGAATACGGCCAGCCTCGGTAATCATGCGGACGAGATCGGCGCGGCGCATGCCCTGAGGCGTTGTGGCGCCGGCATCGTGGTAGATCTTCTCCTCGATGACCGTGCCGTCGACGTCGTCCGCGCCGAAGCGGAGCGAGATCTGCGCCATCTTGGGTGTGACCATCTGCCAGTAGCTCTTGATGTGCGGGAAGTTGTCGAGGATGAGCCGGCTGACGGCGATCTGGCGGATATCGAGCATGCCGCTCGATTTTGGGATGTGCGCGAGAGCGGTGTTGTCGGGATGGAAGGAGAGCGGGATGAAGGTCTGGAATCCGCCGGTCTCATCCTGAACCGCGCGCAGACGCATGAGGTGGTCGACGCGGTCTTCGTCCGATTCGACGTGACCATAGAGCATGGTCGCGTTCGACTTGAAGCCCATCTGGTGCGCCAGTTTCGCGGTCTCGAGCCAGTCGGAGCCATCGATCTTGTGGTCGCAGATGATGTGCCGGATGCGATCGGCGAAGATTTCGGCGCCGCCGCCAGGCATCGAGTCAACACCTGCATCTTTCATCTTCTGGAGTGTCTCGACGATCGAAAGCCTGGCGCGTTTGGCGAGGAAGGAGACCTCGACCATGGTGAACGCCTTGACGTGGACCTTGGGGAAACGCTCTTTCAGGCCGCGGACGAGGTCCAGGAAGTATTCAAACGGCAGGTCGGGGTGCAGGCCGCCCACGATGTGGAACTCGGTGACGGCGTCTGTGATGCCGGTCGCGGCGGTCTCCCAGGCCTCTTCGAGTGCCATGGTGTAGGTGCCGGCTTCGCCTTTCTTCTTGCCGAAGGCGCACAGGCGGCATGAGGCGACGCAGACGTTGGTGGGATTGATGTGGCGGTTTACGTTGAAGTAGGCGAGGTCGCCGTGCATCCGCTCGCGCACGTGGTTGGCCAGCCAGCCGACGGCGAGGATATCTCCCGATCCGTACAGTGCTACGCCGTCGTCGAAGTTGAGACGCTCTCCGTCGAGCACCTTCCGGGCGACCGGAACGAGTGCCGGATCATCGGTCTGAAAGGAGTGGCGCGGCTTGGCGGCAGGGTTCGAAGAGAAGCTCATAGCACAATTCTATGCCTGCGCGCACGCCTCGACTAGCGTGACGCGGGTGGGCCGTTGGTGTCGTGCAAAGTTGAGCTTGCAGGTGGCTGCTGAGCCGTACCAGGCATGGGAGAGTTGACCATCTGCGGCTGGACGATGATGCCGTCGTAGAGAGTGGCAGCGATCAGGTAATCGCCCATGGGACGCGCGAAACGGAGGCTCCAGCCGGTGTCGGCGAAGGTGACGGACTTGTCGGGCAGCTTGACGAGGAAGACGATGTCGCTGTAGCCACTGGTGGTGATCACCATGCGGTTGGCCGTGTCGTCGTAGAAGATACTGTTGACCGCGTTGAGGAAGAGGTTCTTGGGGGTCGCCCAGCTGTGGCCTGCGTCGGAAGAGACGTAGATGCCCTCGCGTCCACCGACCCACATCTCGCCATTGGGCTCGGTTGCGATGGCGGCAACCTGGGTTAATCCTTCGGGCAGAACGACCCCGGTCCATGTCACGCCGCCGTCACTGGAGGAGGAGAGGCCGTAGAGCGAAGCCGCAATTACCGAAGACCTGGCGGCAGCGAGCAGGCGCCAGCTATCGCTGCGCTCCGGTCCCGAGAGCACCCAGGTGAGGCCGTTGTCCGAGCTGCTCATCAGGCCGATCGAGGTCGCGGCCAGGACCCTTGAGCCGGAGGTGACGATCGTGTAGACGCTGCCGTCGAAGCCTTTGCCGTCGGAAGCTGCTGGTGCCGGGCTGGTTGCTGGCAAGTTATCGCGCGGTACAGAGATCCTGCCGCTCTGACCAGTCTTCGCGGTCGACCGTGAGGGGTGGGCAGCGCGCGCGACAGTCGATCGGGGCGCCTTCGCAAGCTTCTTCTGCGCAGCAGGAGAGATCGCGTGCCCTGCGGGTTTCCGCTTCGCCTGTGCAGCCTTCGCTGCACCGTGTGCCGCACCGCTCCTGACATATTGGTTGCGCGCAATGGGTGCCGGGCCACGTACAGCCAATGCAGCGGGCCTCGCGGTGCCGGCGGGAGCGGCGAAGTGAGGCGTCGCCTCTATCCTGACCCAGGTGCCGGCCGCCTGGTCGAGGCGGAAGATGCCGTGGCTGGTTCCGGCCAGCATGGTGCCGTCGGGCGCCTGGCCCAGCGAGAAGATGTCCCGGCCGCCCAGCCCGCTGCTGAGCTGCTGCCACTGCGTTCCGCCATTGTCGCTCTCGAAGACGCCGCCCCACTCCTTGTCATTGACCACACCGACAAGTACCCGGGCAGGGTGGTTCACATCGCGCTTGATGGCGGTGATCTGGCGAGTTGAGAAACCGGTGTTTGACGGGTGAAATGTGGTACCGCCGTCCTCGGAGGCGAGCACTCCGCCGCGGTCGGTGGCGATGAGGACCCTTTTCGAGTCGGCAGTGTCGACTTCAACGTCATTGACGATGACTTCGGGCCCGGTCAACCGGTTCCAGGTCTTTCCAGCGTCGTCTGTTCGCCAAAGCCCCTCCGTCGTGCCGGCAAAGACGATAGCCAAGTTATTAGGGTCCTGCAGGAGCACACGCGTACGGCGGGCCGTCGAGGGGATACCCTGAATCTTGTGGAACAGGTCACCGGCATTGTCGCTCTTGTAAATTCCTGAGCAGGCGCTTGCGTAGACCGTCTGCGGGCTTTTTGGATCGACGATGATCGAGAAGACGTCCGAATCCTCGATGATGCCTTCCTTGATACTGTTCCAGTGTTCCCCGCCGTCGGTTGTCTTCCAGGGTAGGTGCCAGGTTCCGGCGTAGATCACCTTCGGGTCCTGGGGATCGATCGCGACCGACTCCACCTCGTGAATCTCCGTGCTGTCGACCGGGCTGATCTGCTTCCAGCGGGCGCCACCATCCTCGGAGCGGAATACGCCGCTCAGCGTGCCCGCGATCAGAGTTTTAGGATCGCTTGGCGCCACGGCCAGCGACCGGATCGACTGGCCACGCATCTCGGCCTGCGAGGTCCAGGTGCGGCCCGCGTCGGTGCTGATAAACAAGCCGCCGTCTGGATGGCTGAGGGCAAATGCTCCGACGATAAGGTGCCTGGGGTCGTGCTGGTCGATGATGATGTTGTCGAGCACGAGGTCGTCACGCTTGGCTACGCGGGAGAGACGGTGCCAGTTCGCGCCGGTGTCGCGCGACTCGTAGATCCAGCCGGTCACGGTTCCCAGGTAGAGGTGCGTATGATCTGAAGGGTCCGCCTGGATGCGCCGCGCATCGCCGCCATCGGGGCCGAATGGAAGCCAGCTTGCGGCCTTCCCGGCCCGCGGAAACAGGGACGCCAAGCCAAGCACCAGCACAACACCCGCACGCAGACCGAGACGGCAGAACATCAAAGTTTCTCCTGGGACAATTCTTTAAGTTTAGACGTAAACGGCGAAGGCGCGATCACGCAGTCGGGTCAGTTCAGCAAAAGACAGAGGCTGGTTGAGCCTAAGCTCAACCAGCCTCTGTCGCTTACCGCAAGCGGAGAGCTTTCGCTCTACTTCTTGTGGTGGTGCTTCTTGGCAACCGCCTTGCGGGGCTGTGCCTTCACGGTCGACTCGTCAATCGGAGTCGCGGTGATGGCGGAGGTATCAGCACCGGCCGGGACCAGGGTCGACGTTACCGTCTTGCCATCGGTCGTGCCCGTGAAGACCTTGACGCGTGAAGCATCGATGCCCTTCTCGGTGACCAGGTAGTCCTTGGTGTTGACAGCGCGCTCAGCAGCCTTCTTGGGTCCCATCTTCTCGCTTGCACCGGCGTTTCCGATGAGATCGATCGTAGCGTCAGAGCTGCGCTGGAGGTTGAGGGCGAGATCGTCGAGGCAGGCCTTGCCTTCGTTATCCACACGCGTCGGACGCTTGGTGTCGCGGTCGAAGCTGATGGAGCAAAGGTTGCTGGTCGTCGGCTTCGGCGGCGGCGGAGGCGCCATCACGGTCACAGTCGCCTGCGAGGTAGCCGAGTGACCCTTGTCATCGACAACGTTGCAGGTGATGTTGATCGTGCCAGGAGCGGCACCGGTCGTCGAGAGCGTCGCGGTCGGGGTGGTTCCGCTGATGCTGCCAGCCGATGCGCTGTAGCTGTAGGTCAGAGGACGGTTCTGGGGGCTGACACCGGTTGCGGTGACCGTTGCCGAATCACCCGGGTTCACCGTGGAGGGGTTCGCAGCGCAGCTCAGGGTCGGCGGCTCGAATTCCTTTACCGTGAAGTCGGCCGAGCAGTCTGCCATCATGCCGGGCTTCGTGCCTTCGGAGACGTGACCCTTGACCGTGTAGGTCCCGGGCTGTGCATCCTTGGTGTCGATGTTAGCAACATTGCTGGTACCGGAAACCGTGCCGCCGGTCGAAGTCCAGCTGTATGTCGCCGTCTTCTTGGGGTTCAGGTTTATCGCGGTCCCGGTAGCCGTGACCGGGTCACCCGGGAAGATCGTCGTCGGAGCCACTACGCAGGCGTAGGTGACAGGAGGAGGCGGAATGATGTGGCCGAAATGAGCCACGATACCGGCCGACAGGTCGACGCCGTTGAGGTTAGCGCGACCACCGAGAGGGCCGCTGGTCGGAATCTGCGTGTACGGGCCGAAATCGGCATGGACGTAGCGGTAGTCAGCCTGGAACAAGCGAATGGAGAACTTGTTGTCGAAGAACGGAAGGTCATAGTCCATGCCACCGCCAGCAGTCAAAGCGGTGCCCCACGTCCAGGGCTCGTGCTCAAACGCGGCAGGGTTGCTGTTGTTTGGTCCAGTGATCCGTGCGCCGCCGACCAGGCCGTGAGCAAACACGGTGAAGTTCTGCATGGGTGCACGAACGATCAGACCTGCGCTGCCTGTATAGAGACCGTCATTCTGTCCGTCAGGATGCGCAACACCGACAACTTCGCCACCGACATACTTGTTGAAGTAGTATGCGCCGCTGCCGATTGCTCCGAGGTTCACTGAGGAATAGGGAAGGTAACCCGGCTTAACCTCGCCATGAGCGCCAAAGTAGGAGTATCCCAGAAAAACATCCACGCGGGATGGGTTGGGCCCCATGGGGGCTGCTGGGGCGGCAGGGGTGCTGGGCGCGGTCTGCGCGCTCAGGCTTGCGACTCCGAGGGTGACTGCGCATGCAGCCAGACCTATCCGGCCAATATGACGAAAAGGGCGATAAACCATTCGTTTCCTCCACAAAAAATAAGTGCAATCTCTATTCACGAGCCTTCAAGGCGGCTCGCATCACTCTTGTCATCAGTTCATCAAAGTCTACCGCGCCGGAACCAAGTCGCCGACATAAAATAGTCCCTGGAACCATTACCCTCACACAAGACCGGTTTTGATCCGAAACAGAAAGCGTTCCTTATGATCTTGCCGTGTCTTGCAGCCTCTTCGGATGACATGCACCTGAAGAGGCGTCGTCGAAGTCCTGCAGAGTACCTAACCTAGATTAAGTGTCCGGCGGATCGTGCCACGCTCGTTCTGGATCTTCTCCTGCAGCAAAGTGATCGCATACAGAAGCTGCTCTGGACGCGGTGGGCATCCCGGAACATAAATATCGACCGGGATGATCTGATTCACGCCCTGCAGGAGGGCGTAGTTGTTGAACACACCACCTGAGGTGGCGCACGCTCCCATGGAGATGACCCACTTTGGTTCCGGCATCTGCTCATACAGGCGCCGGATCACGGGGGCCATCTTCTGCGACACGCGCCCTGCGATGATCATCAGGTCGCTTTGACGCGGCGACGGACGAAAAACTTCCGCACCGAAACGTGCAATGTCATAACGCGAGCCGCCCATCGACATCATCTCAATGGCACAGCATGCAAGGCCAAAAGTCATGGGCCAGACCGAGTTCTTCCTCACCCAGTTGATCGCGGCGTCCAGCGAGGCAAGCACTACGCCTTCGGGCTGATCGTCGCCCCAGTTCACCTCGTTCAACTTGGCCTGGTTCTGACCGAAGCTGTCAAGCGCACCGAAGAAGTACCGATCCGAAGCGCGGTTGCTCTGAGTCTCGCTCGATGTTGCTGCTGCCGAGCCTGAGGACGAACCTGATGGAGAACTTGTCATGATTTGATGATAAGACCCCCAGACGCATTGCTTCCTGAAACATGGGGAAGAAATTTCGTGCTGGCATGCTTTCTTTCTGAGAGATGCGTCACAGAAGTCGCGGGTTGTTAACGATTGCTGCAAAGATGGGGCAAAACCTTAAGTCCAGCGACCGGGGAGAAATTCTTTGGCAGTTCGAACTCGAGCCGGAAGCTCAACCACAGCAGCTTTCCCAGCGCACTTGGCTTGCCGTCCACAGGATTGACCAGAGTGTGGGCCGTGGTTGCGAAGTGCGAAGCGACGGCGCCAGCCATGCGCCATTGGTCGGCCATGCCAGGAACGAGTCTTGCGTCAAGGATCGTCAGGGTGCCTTCGGATGCCTCTGAAATATCGCCGGACAGCTCGACCTCGAGCGGCGCCGGTGGTGAGGCACCGGCTTGTGTATACCGTTGGTAAACATCGAGCAGCTTGCTGAACTCCTCGGAGGAGGTCGCGAAGTGGAAGCGCCTGGGATTCCATCCGACAGCATCCTGTGCGCGGAAAGAAAAGTCAGTTGAGATCGAGAGCGGCGTCACGGAGCGATAGGGTGGCGTCGCAAGTTCCGCATAGTCGTGGTCGCCGAGCGGCCCCGCAGCCGGAATGACGCGGAGGATCCAGCCAGCAGCGATCGGCTCAAACCAGACGGCAAGGCCATTGCCAATGGGGCGCCTCCAGGTCTTCCCGGCTTCCAGCTGGCCCTCGATGGTAGCCAGCCGGCATGCTGGTGAAGCACTCCTGGCGGGAGGCTGCGCGGCAGCTGTCGCGCCTGCGGCAAGCCCGCCCAGTAACGGCAGAATGGTGATGGCCCATACCCTATCGTGCATTGAGTTCGATCGCCTCCAACAGAGCCGCCCTGAGGGTTGCTTTCTGCCCGGAATCGAGCTTACCTCCAAGCCGCGTCAGATAAAAGACGTCGATCGCCATCTCGCCCTCGGTGTCGATCAGCGCGACCTCGATATTGCACTTCTGTCCGGCCAGGGTAAGCGAGAGGGCGTGAAGAAGCCCGGGCGTATCCTGCGCAACCACCTCAAGCAGGGTGCTGTGGGTCGAGGCAAGCTGATCGAAGTCAATGCGGGTATCGACTTTGATCTTCGGGGTCTTTTTGCGGCCTCGTCGGCGGGATGCGAGCAGCGCCTCCAGGTCCGCAGAGCCGGTGACGATCGACCGTACACTCGCGATAAAGCGCTCGCGCTCCGGCTCGTTCAACTCGAGTGTTCTGAAGGTATCGGTGAAGCGAAATGTGTCCACGACGATGCCGTGGGCGTTGCTGAAGGCGTCCGCGGTCACGATGTTCATGCCCCAGGCGGCGAGCGCCCCGGCGACGGCTGCAAACAGGCCGGGGCGATCGGTCGTGACCAGCGTCAGTTCGCTCATGCCCGCGGCCCAGCGGAAATGCAACTCGATGCCGCCCCTTTCGAGCAGACCAGCCATCCTCGCGTGCGCGGCGATCGTCTCGGGCGTTCGCGTCTGAAGATAGCGCCGTGGAAAGCCTTCGAGAAAATGCGTCACCTCTGCGCGCCGCCCGGGCAGAAGCGCATGAATCCGCAGCAACACCTCGCCAACCGCCGTTTCCGCGTCGGAAGCAACCCTTCGCTCATCCACATGACGGTCGAGATATTGCGCGGTGGCCTGGTAGAGACGCCAAAGATTCTCTGCCTTCCAGGGGGTCAGCGCGTCCGGATGCACAGCGGCGATATCGGCAAAGGTAAACAACGCCAGCATGCGGAGGCCTTCCGGATTCGGAACATGAGCGGCGAAGGCGCGGATGGTCTCCTGGTCGAAGACATCCCGCCGCAGGGCCGCGGACATCTCCAGGTGGTTGCGAATGAGGTCGAGCACCAACCCTGTCTCGTAGGTATCCAGTTCAAGCCGCCCGAGTACGTTGGCCGCCATGCGCGCAGACTCGAGGCTGTGCTGGGCCGTGGCGTGACCTTTTCCGGTATCGTGCAGCAGCGAGGCCAGCAGAAGCAATTCGGGGTGAGGCAGATCGCGGAACAGACCCGCGAACCGGTTTGCCCAGGGCTCCATTTCGACAGGCCCGGCAGAGGCCGAGGTGAGCGCGTGGAGCGTGTCGAGGACGACGAATGTGTGTTCGTCCACCGTGTACCGGTGGTAGGCGTCGCGGATGACGAGCGCGTCGATGCCGTGAAACTCCGGTATCAGCAGTTCAAGAATGCCCAGCGCGTGCATGGAACGCAGCGCACGACCGGCAAAAGGCCCGAGCAGGATTGCCTGCATGTGTCGCCATAGGTGGGGCCCGTCCTCAAGATTGGCCGAAAGCAGGGGAAGCGCCTGTTCGAGCCTGGCGTCGGTGTCCGCGGTCAGCCGCGCACCCGTTCTCGCCATTGCCGCGAAGATGGCGAGCACGATTTCGGGATCGTTGGCTGGATTGCGGACGCCCGCGACAAGCGAGATTCGATTCTGCCTCACCTCGAAGCCCTGCTCTCGAATATCCTGCACCTTGCGGCCGGCGCCGGACAGAGACGCGATTCGCGATGGGGCTTTCACGTCGCGCGTCTCATCCAAATATTGCCCGATTCTTCGTTCGATCGCGCGTGCATGGCGGAAGTAGTGGCGCATCCAGTAAGCAGCGTCGATGCTGATTCCCTGCCCTCCGGCGCCGCCGAGGGCGAGTTCAGCTGCCACATCCTGAGCCTGCCAGTCCAGCGTGTTGTCATCGCGGCCATGGCGAAAATGCAGAAACGCACGCACCAGCACGAGGAACTCCCGTGCTTCGATGAACTCCTTGGACGGTGGACCGATGTTACCTGCGCCTTCGGCGTCACTCTCCTGGAGCCGGGCCAGCCAGGCGCAGACATGTGCGTCACGCAGCCCTCCACGGCACTCCTTCACGTTAGGCTCCAGGTGGAACAACGTCTCACCGTAGCGGCTGTGGCGAGCCCGCGTGACCTCGAGCAGGCGTGCGCTGATCTTCACGTGTTCGCGGGAGAGCAGCTTGCGGAGCACCTTCTGAACCAGCTTGCTGAAGAGAGCCTGGTCGCCCGAGACCCAGCGGGCATCGAGCAGGGAAAGGGTGAATTCGACGTTGGCCGGATTAAATCGCTCGCACTCCGACAGGTTTCGCGTCATGGCCGAAGCTCGCAGGCCGGCATCCCAGAGGGTCTGACTGAGCCCCCCGACAGAATCCTTGACCGCGCTTTCCGGAACCTTCGGATCGAGCAGGATCAACAGATCCACATCTGAGAACGGGAACAGTTCCCGCCGTCCGTAGCCGCCGACCGCCGCGAGGGTGACGCCGGAGGCCAGACGAGCATCGGCGCGGACAATCTCCGCCCACACCGCCTGCACCACGGCATCCACGGCGGCACTTCGCGCCGCGACCGCCTCTTCACCCGCACCAAGTTTCTCCGCTCGCGCTTCGAACTGCGCACGGATCTCGTCCATCTCATCCTGGTAGTGCAGCTTTCGGCTACCTGGCCTGATGAGGGCAGCAGGTTCGCTTCCCAGCGCGTCGCTTTCATCCATCTGCTCTGACTCCGTCTCCCGAATGAGTTAAAGCAAGCACCTCTTCGCGAAGCCTATCATCCGCAGCGGGTTCAGCTGGAACTTATAGCGCGATCTCGCCGCGTTCGTCGTTTCGGATCCGGATCGCTTCGTCGATTTTCGAGACAAAAATCTTGCCATCCCCGATCTTTCCGGTCCGCGCCGCACTCATGATCGCATGGATCGCACGCTCCACCATGGAGTCCTGTACTACCATCTCGAGCTTCACCTTGGGCAGCAGATCCACCGCATACTCGCGCCCGCGGTAGAACTCCGTGTGCCCTTTCTGACGACCGTGCCCGCGCGCTTCGAGCACTGTGATGCCCTCGATGCCCGCCTCAATCAGGGCGTCTTTTACCTCGTCCAGCTTCGATGGCTGGATCACTGCTTCAATCTTCTGCATCTCTGTTGCCTCTTTCAAAGCTGAACCATAGTGCGCCACATCGCATGCGCCTCTGCCTATCCCCCATCCGCATCACGCGGCGTCGGGGTCGTGCTTGCTCCAGCCCTCTTTCGGTCTTCCCACGCCAAACGATACTCCTCAGCCAGGTAGAAACTTGTTAAAGCGCAAGAAGTGGCAAGGGGTAGACCCGACGAAAGAATCACGCCAGCGAAAGCTCTTTCGCTTACTCTATAAGTGGGACGGGGCGTTAGAAGGGACG
>CAZZZP010000064.1:0-23529 GCA_964658635.1 Lichenicola sp.
GAAAACGGCTCTGCACGATCCCTCCACTCCACAGCAACAGCTAATCTGCTCTAAACATGAGAATCGGAGTCATCTCGGACACCCATGGCCTCCTTCGTCCACAGGCCATCGAAGCTCTTCAGGGCGTCGACCACATCCTGCACGCCGGCGACGTAGGCGAGATCGAAATCCTCGACACCTTACGCCGCATCGCACCCGTCACCGCCATCCGCGGCAACATTGACACCACCGGCCCCTGCGCGGCCCTCCCCGAAACTGACTTCATCGAACTCGGCGGAAAGCTCTTCTACCTCATCCACTCCGTCAACGATCTCGCCATCAAGCCCGCCAGCGCGGGCTTGGACGTGATCGTCAGCGGCCACTCCCACAAGCCACTCATCGAGACCCGCCAGGGTGTTCTCTACCTCAACCCGGGCAGCGCCGGCCCACGCCGCTTCCGCCTCCCCGTCACCCTCGCCCTCGTCGATCTCTACCCGACTCTCCAAGCCCGCCTCGTGGAACTCGCAATCCCCAACTGACGCGAATCGCATCCAGTCCCGAAACCGGGAGCCTGATCCTCACCTGAAGCTCAGCAATTCAGCCCAGGACCTCCGGCCCCGGCTCGAATCGGGAAACTCTGGCCCCTCTTCCTGCACCTCGCTTCAAGCCCACGCGATCTCAACTCCACACGTTCACTTCCCGGACGTAAACTTCACCGTCTTCAAAATCCCCTCCAGTCGACTGAAAAGTGCACCCATTTGCTCCTCACTCAGGTCTTGCGCACCCGAAACCTCCCCGCCACAAAAGCTGTTGATCGCCAGATCGAACCGAAGGCACGACCCTCCACGCATCGTAGTGTAGGCCAGGTCCCTCGCCTCCGTGCAGATCTTCCCCCGCTCATCCTTCCCGCGTGAGAAGCTCACGTCGTCGATCACCACGGGCGGCAGCGGAATGGACGGCTTCTGTTTTGTCTCGAGCGCGCACGCTGCAGCCGTCATATGTGGGGTAGACGACACATAGAAAAGCGCTCCCTCAAACGTCGACTGCGGGTACGGATTGAACCCGAGCGACGCCACCATCCGGAACTGCGAGCGACGCGGCGCCGTTCGCGCATCCATGTGGAACGTTGAAACCTCGCCATCCTGTAATGACAGGTTCCATCCATTTGTCAGGTGGAATCTGAGGCGATCCCGCGTGTCCTCGACTTCTCTCGCCGCCGGTTCGGCAGGGTCGGGGGCCGATCCGCGGGAATGCAGACCGGGTACCGGGACCGGCTTTGGTACCTGCATCGTCTGCGCCGATGTTCCCGCCGCGCAAAACGCACTCCAAAAAGCCCAGAAACACACCCAAACGCGCATCGAAAACCCCATCAAACCGAGCCCTTTTTCACGCTTTCATGCGTGGATTTGCAACCGTATACGCGATATCCGTGACCAGATTGACCGCAACATACGTCAGCCCAATCGCCAGAATGCAGCCCTGAACCAACGCGTAATCGCGGTTTGAGATCGCAGAAAGCGTCAATCTCCCGATCCCGGGAAGAGAAAATATCGACTCCGTCACGATCGCACCCGCCAGCAGACTCCCGAACTGCAGCCCCACAACCGTCAGTATAGGCACCAGAGCATTCCTAAGTGCATGAAAATAAACGACTCGATTTTCTGAGAGTCCTTTCGCACGCGCGGTACGGATGTAGTCCTGGCTCAACTCCTCCAGCATCGCCGTCCGCACCATCCGCGTCAGCAGCGCCGCCAGTCCACTTCCCAGCGTCACCGCCGGCAGCACCAGGTGCGTGAAAAACCCCCACCCCGCCCCCGGCCCCGACACCGGCAACCATCCCAACCGAATCGAAAAAATTAAAATCAGAATCGGCCCCAATGCAAAATTAGGAAACGACAATCCCACCAACGAAACCGCTCCAACAGCCCTGTCCTGCCACCTATCGCGGTGCACCGCGGACCACACTCCTGCAGGAATGGCCAATGCCAGCCCAATAATGAGCGCGCTGGCAGCCAATGCAAGTGTGTAGGGATAACGCTGCGCTATCAGGTGGAGCACCGAGTCCCGCAGACGCAGAGATTGCCCAAGATCGGCATGCAAGACCCCACCCAGGTAACGAAAATACTGCGTACCAAGCGGCGCGTCGAAACCGTACGCATGTCGTAAAGCTGTCACGTCGGCCGCGGTTGCACCCTCGCCAAGCATCTGGACAACAGGATCGCCCGGCACAAGGTGAATCAGCAAAAACACTGTCGAGACCACAATCCAAAGGACCGGCAGGGTGTATAACAGGCGCTTCGGAGCAGACGACAAGCCTCGGTTTTCGACCATCAGGCGGTCACCTCAAGGCCGTCGTCCTCAGTCGAAGAAGCATCCACCTCGCTGGACTTTACAGATTGAGGACCCACGTCAATCTTTGCTATCCGGCGTCCCGCCATCTCCGCCACGCGAAACACCCGTCCCGCGTGGATGACCTTCTCCCCGGCCAGAGGAATGTGGCCAAGTTCCGACAGCACGAATCCCGCAAGCGTTTCAATACCAGGCTGACGAGGAAACTCCCAATCCAGTCTGGTCGAGAGATCGCGTAATGTGGTGCTTCCCTCCAAAGTGATCCCACCCGTAGCCGTCGTCACCTGGTCCCGCGTATTCAGATCGAACTCGTCCTCAAGTTCGCCGACAATCTGTTCCAAGAGATCCTCTGCAGTGACGAGTCCCGAGGTGGAACCGAACTCGTCAACCACGATCGCCAGATGACGCCTTCCCTGCTGGAATTCCTGCAGCATCTCGACTGCCAGTTTGGTCTCCGGCACGAAGGGCACCTCGCGCATCAAATCGCGCAAAATCAGACCCGACTCGCCACGCGCGCCAAGCCCAAGCGCGGTCGCACGAAAATGCATCAGTCTCGCGACATCCTTCGAATGCACGACACCCACAATGTGATCGGGACCCTGTCTTTGGTCAAAGACCGGAACGCGCGTGTGCTGCTCATCCACAATGCGTGCGCTCGCCTGCTCGAGCGACATACTAGCCGGCAGCGCAAAGATCCTGCCCCGTGGTGTCATGATCTCGCGGACAACGACGTGGGAGAGTTCGATAGCACGATGAATGATCTCTTCCTGAAAAGACGGAAGGAGCCCCATTCGGCGCGTGGCGGTAGCGATCAGTTTCAACTCCTCAGGAGAGTGAACCGCACCCTCTCCGTGCAGGGGCGCCTTGAAAAGCCGGAGCACCAGCGTCGCAGAAGCATTCATCATCCGGACTGCCGGCCGTGTCATTCGTATGAAGACATCCATCGGACCCGCAACCGCAAGAGCAATCCTCTCGGCGCGCTGCAATGCCAACGATTTAGGAACCAATTCTCCAAGTAACACTTCAAAGTAGGTGATGATTGCGAACGCTAATACCACCGCAAGGGCGTTGGAGTAGCTGGTGAAATGCGGCGGAAGGTGCGGAAGCAGGTGACTCGCCAGGTATTCGATAATCTCCGCGAGCGCAGGCTCCCCGATCCAGCCAAGTGCGAGCGCTGCAAGAGTTACCCCGAACTGTACCGCAGGAAGAAAGTCATCCATGGACCGCTTCAACTGAAGCACTGTCCGCGCGCCCGGCCGGCCAAGCGCGATGAGTTGTTCCACGCGAGTCTCACGTATGCTGACAAGCGCAAACTCGGCGGCGACAAAGAAGCTGTTGGCCAGGATGAAAAAAGCCACCATGGTCTCCCGGATCAGGGTCCATTCCAGCATCTCTCAATTCTATCGCTGCCGATCTGATGGTGCGAAAAAGCTCGCCCAAACGAGTGGGCGAGCTTTCGAGGCACCGGATGCTACATTAGCTTGCTTCCACCTACACGCTTACGTTTGAAGTTGCGAGGACCTTGGTCACTGACTTGTCAATGGTGTCTTTCGGTACAAAACCAACAATCTGGTCTGCGACCTTCCCATCTTTGAAGATGAGCAGGGCCGGAATCCCACGAATCCCGTAGCGAGAGGGTGTCGCACTATTCTTATCGACGTCCATCTTCATAACTTTCAGTTGTCCATTATATTGAGCAGCCACCTCGTCTACGACCGGAGCAAGCGCGCGGCATGGCCCACACCAAGCTGCCCAGAAATCAACAAGAACAGGCTGAGTTGACTTGAGCACATCCTGCTCAAAGTTCGAATCGTTTACTTCGGTGACAAATTGTCCTGCCATGTAGTTCCATCCTCCCGCCGCTAATTTCACCGGCATTCACATAATAGATGCAGAAGCACGGCTCACGATGCACCAGCGGCCGATAGACGGCTACGGTTAAAAGAGAAACGCCCGGACCTCGCTAAGCAAGGTCGACGGGCGGTGTAGCAGCCCTCCCCAGAACTGCACACAACCAGAATGTACCTACCGCCTCGCAACCTGTAAAGTCTTTTTCTCTCTGTTGTGGGAAACTTTAGTAACTTTTACTAAAGACATTCCCGATCTGGTACTTACAGCTTGGCGATCGAAGTAAACACAATCTCCGTGTCGGCATCGGCCACGCTCAGGATCGCGCGTTTTAGGATGTCATGTGAGGCATTGCGTTCGGTGATCAACAACACGGACGGTCCAGCCCCGGATAAGGTCACAGAATAGATGCCGTTCGTTCCTGCAAGCGGCAAAAGTTGCGGGAGCAATGGGCAAACCGAACTTCGGTAAGGCTGGTGCATCTGATCGCGCGTCGCATAAGTTAGAAGTTCCGGACGATGTTGTGTGAAGGCGGCGACGAGCAGCGCAACCGCCTGAACATTCTGCACGGCATCTGCTCTCGAGTATGTCTCCGGAAGCAGCGCCCGAGCCTTGGATGTGGAGAGCGAATGGCGGGGCAGCGCAAGAACCAGGTCCCACGACAAATCTTCACCTAGTGTCGCTGCAGTAACCACTCGGCCCTGCATAGACGAAAGCGTCAGGGCGCCGTAAAAGCAAGCAGCTACGTTGTCAGGGTGTCCCTCACGTGCACATGCTTCTTCGAGCACCTCCTGGGGCGTCATTCGGAGGCTCCCGAAGTGGTTTGCCAGATGTACCCCTGCCAGCAAAGCTGCTGCGGAACTGCCGCATCCCATTCCGAGAGGAATCTCGTTATGAATCCTCAGCTCGAGCATCGGCCCGTATGGAAGCAGCGCGCGGTAAGTTGCTAACATCAGGTTGCGTCTCAGGGAGCTGACCACTTCCGTGCTTCGGCCTGTACCAACAATCTTCATCTCAGAGCTTTCGTGAGCCTCGATGTCCAGAAACAGGTTCATGGCGAGACCCAAGGCATCGAAGCCGGGGCCAAGATTCGCCGAAGTCGCGGGCAGGCGCAGATGTAGAGAGTTCATGGTCTGGTTCCATCTTAGCGGGCCATAAGAAGATCTCGCTCTAAAAGTGGAAGATCAAGTCACTCGCAACAGTAAACTGGCTCTGTCGTGTGCCCCTGTCGTATGCATTTCGATCCCACGCGTGATCAAATCTGACCTCGGGCCTGACTTGAACGGTGCTTCCAACCCACCTACTGAAGGAAAGTGTGTTTTCGGTGTATTTGGTTTGGTATCCGGTCCGCTGACCCTTCTTATCGTTCAGTAAGTCGGAGCGAAAGCCAAGAAAATCGCGTCCGTTCCGCTCCATATTGATGTAATTCACTATGGCCCACTCCGGGGCGAGGCAGCGGGTGTGACCGCCAAGGCAAACCGCTCCGCTCGTACCCGCCTCGATCAAGTTCGGCTTTGCGACAGAAGGCACATTCCGCTGGTACATGACATATGCCTCCGTAGCTGAGTGCCAATGCTTCGAAAACCTGTGATACCAAGTACCGTCATATTGCTGGACGTTATTGAATGCGTACTGCCCATCATTGATTCCATTGGCGCACAAATAAACGTTGTCATTCACCGATCTGGTGCTGTGGCTGAAGCAGGCTGTCAGAGAAGGTTTAGCGTCACTCGTCCACGGTGCAACGTCATGCGAGGCAGTCACGCCTATTTGAATAAGGGATTGGAACGTGGTCTGCACAGTCGCCATAATCCCCGTATCTGTGAATGGATCCACTCCGTACAGAAGTGAGTGGGAGAAGAAGTAGTTGTTGGGCGAAAGTTGTGCCTCAATACCAGGAACTGAGATAAAGCGTCCGATCCTGATGTTCATTCCTTGCGCTACCTTTGGCAGGTAGACATCAACATACTCCATGGATGGGTCGAAACCATACTGGTACCCGTGTTGCACGAATTGCGAGCTGAAGTAGCCCTTGTCGGTTGTGTACCGGTAATCGGTGCCATAAAGCCCGGTCAGGTGGTAGCCAATGTCGATATGATCGCGCTGCACTGTATCCGGAAGGCGTTCGAGGTAAATGACTGCCTGGTTGAGTTCGACCTGATTAGGGTAGATGTAGTTGGCCTCCGGTGCATTGCTGTGAGCTGACGTACTTCCGTTCACGGTCGGCTCAACCCAGCCATAGAGCTTGGTTCGGCCCCTCCCCCCGTTGATAGCGCTCATCAGTGGGTAGGAGTTCGTATCAGACTCTCCAATCACCGGCGAACCGCCGTATGACCAGTCCGCGCTCGGAAAGGGAGGCGAGTCGAGTGGCTGCGGTAGCCCCCGCCGGGCGGGAGGAGCCGTGTCGGCCGGCTTGGTAAACCAGTCATTGTGGTAGAACGTGATGAAGCGCCTGACGAACCCATTCTGATCCTGGGAGATAACAGGACCGACTGACTTCTCTTGCCCCGAAGCGGAGCTGAGATATACAAGAAGGCACAGACTGCATGGAAAGACGTTTTGGTTATACATGGGCCTCAACCCTGAGATGCAGGTCCCAGGAACCCGGTATTCTAGACCATCTGCATGCGCATCTGTGCTTCCAGCGTTCGCAGGACAACATCCCGGTCGGCATCCAGCACAAGCGGCGGCTTCTGCAAGGCCTGCAACTGCTCCTGCGCTGATGTTGTCAACAACCTCTTCTCCGTCTCGGAAAGGAGTTCGTTGCGATGGAACTGAATCGTGTAATCCGAATCTTTCAGCGTGTGCCCGGTCAATAGAAGCACGCAGCGTTCTTCCTGCTGCACGCGTCCGTCCGCGACCAGCTTTTTCAAACCGGCAAGGGTTACTGCAGAGGCGGGTTCGCAGCCGATTCCCTCTGCCCCGATCTCAGCCTTCGCCAAAGCGATCTCTGCTTCTGAGACCTGTTCACACCAGCCTCCGGTTGACTGCAGGGCGTTGACTGCCTTTCGCCACGAAGCAGGGTTGCCGATCTGGATGGCGGACGCTCGCGTATTGGCCTTGACTGGATGAAGTTTCGTTCCGCCATTGTCATGCATCGAGGTGAACAGAGGGTTCGCACCCTCTGCCTGGATGATGGAGATGCGAGGTACCCGTGGGATCAACCCAAGCAGCTTGGCCTCAGCCATGCCTTTTGCAAGAGCGGACGAGTTAGCGAGGTTGCCACCGGGTACAATTACATGCTCGGGAACTTGCCAGTCCATCTGCTCCAGTAGCTCAAAGGCAGGCGTCTTCTGCCCTTCAAGCCGATACGGATTCACAGAGTTGAGCAAGTAAATCGGGTGAGCTCGGACAAGTTCGTTGACCAGCCGCACGCAACCGTCAAAGTCTGTCTTCAGCTGAACGGTCAGAGCGCCGTAGTCCATCGACTGTGACAGCTTGCCCCACGCGATCTTACCTTCTGGAATGAAAACAATCGAACGGAGTCCGGCGCGTGCAGCATACGCCGCCATGGCTGCTGACGTGTTTCCAGTTGACGCGCAGGCCACCCACTCGAAATTTCGCTCCGCGGCGACCGATAATGCGGCCGTCATGCCTGTGTCTTTGAAGGAACCCGTCGGGTTCATACCCTGGTGCTTGGCAAGGATCCAGTGTATTCCGAGCGCCTTCGCCGCGCGCGGCAACTCGTACAAGGGAGTATTCCCCTCCCGAAGTGTCACAGCGCTTTCCATATTCGAAAGGATCGGCAGGAGATCGCGGAAACGCCACACGCCGGACTGATCGATTGCCTGGGTTGACGTGCGGCGCTCTTGCCAAAGCCAGCGCAGTGCGGAGGGGTTCGGAAGATCGCGGCTTCCCGTCTCGTTCCAGCTGTAAATGACCTCAAACAGAGAACTACACTGAGAGCAGCGAAAATCGGGCGGTACGTCGAAACCGGCTATGCGAGCCGCGCACCCTGTGCATCGTAGTTGGTGAGTTGGGTTCATGGACACTTACAGGTTATATGAAGAGCGGAGATAGAGAATGAAGGTTTCGTCGTTTGCCTTACTTGTACTCCTGAGCGGCGCAGTTCCAGACCAACCACTAGAGGCGCAGAAGACCACCGAGCTGAGCGTTGCCGCCGCATCCGATCTTCAGCCCGTCATGACAGCATTCGCCGCCGCCTACCAAAAAAAGACCGGCATTAAGCTCAAGGTGTCGTTCGCCAGTTCGAGTGCACTGGCGACCCAGATAGTCAATGGCGCTCCATTTGACGTATTCCTTGCCGCGGATTACACGTTTCCCGAGAAGGTTGTCGCTGCGGGCCTTGCTGCCGAGGCTGGCCCGGTCCCCTATGCAAAGGGAACATTGGTTCTCTGGGAACGCAAGGACTCTCCCCTGCATTCCTTGAGTATTGAGTTGCTCACCGATCCTCGTGTCACCCGGGTCGCTGTCGCAGACGAGTTCCACGCTCCATACGGTTCGGCCGCGTATGCTGCCATGCGAACCATGAAGACGCTCGACGCGATCAAACCCAAGCTTGTTGTAGCCGAAAATGTCAGTCAGACAGCGCAATTTGTTGCCTCAGGTAATGCTCAACTTGGATTCATCTCTCTTACATTGGCAGAGTCACCGCAATTGAAGGCGATCGGCAGTTACGTGCTGGTGCCACTGGTCTATCCAAAGATCCGGCAGTGCGCGATTGTTATGAAAAAATCCCAGCATCTGGTTGAAGGCAAGGCGTTTCTCGCCTGGATGACCTCACCAGAAGTTCAGGACCACATGAGGGACTTTGGACTGAGCGCAATCGAGTAAGCTCCACCTTCATCCGTATAGAATCGAAAGATGGAAGCTGATGCCATCTGGCTCACCCTGCGCCTCGCGACAGTCACGACAGGAGTTCTTCTGCTGGCCGGACTTCCTCTGGCGTGGTGGATCGCACGGGGAGATGGTCTCGTCAGATCGCTCGTTCAAGCAATTGTCGCTTTGCCGTTGGTCCTGCCTCCTACGGTGGTCGGCTTTTATCTTCTAGTTGGGCTGGGACCGTCCACAGCCGTTGGAAGAGCCGTAACGAACCTGCTTGGGCACACGCTGGCCTTTAGCCTAACTGGGCTGATTGTCGGTAGCCTTCTGTATTCGCTTCCATTTGCAGTCCAACCCTTGGTCGTGGGTTTCAGGGGGATTGATTCTGGGTACTTTGACGGTGCGGCCGGCCTTGGCATGTCGCCTCTACAGCAGTTTCGTTCCATTGCAATGCCAATGTCCCGTGACTCATTGCTAACGAGCGCTGTTCTCACCTTCACCCACACTGTGGGAGAGTTCGGTGTCGTCCTTATGGTGGGCGGTAATATTCCGGGTGTTACCCGGACCCTTTCCATTGCACTTTACGACCGTGTCCAGAACGGCGACTACTCGGGTGCGGAGCACCTTTCGCTCCTTCTTCTCGCTTTCTCAGTTGTCGCCTTGAGCGTAGTCTATGTTCGTTCCGGTCTCTCTCCGAAGAGGATAGTCAATGGCGACTAAGCAGAGGCTTGAAGTCAGCCTCTGTCACCATTTAGGGACCCTTGATCTTCGTATCGACTTTGTCACGAGCGCACCCTGGACGATTCTCTTTGGGCCGTCCGGGAGCGGCAAGACTTCGGTGTTGCGCGCCATCGCCGGTCTCCTGCGACCCGAATCGGGAAGAATCGTGATCGACGACACAGTTGTATTTGACTCTAAGCGCGGCGTGTTCCTCCCACCTCATGAGCGGCCTATGCGCTGGGCACCCCAACGTACCATGCTTTTCCCTCGTATGAGTGTGGGCGCCAACCTGCTATCCGGGATCGGTAGGCACGCTGAGACGCTTGAAAGCGTCATCCGGCATTTCAAGCTCCAAGAACTTGCCGGGCGCCATCCCGACCAACTCTCGGGTGGGCAAAGACAACGCATCGGTGTGATACGCGCGGCAGCTGGTCTGAGGTCGGGTCATCTTCTTTTGGACGAGCCGTTCACCGGCCTAGACACCGCTATTCGCGATCAACTTATCTGTGATCTCCGTACATGGAGGGGATCTCAGCCGATTGTGAGTGTCACCCATAATGTTGGCGAAGCATTCCTGCTGGGCGCTGAAGTGGTTCGCATTGACAACGGACGAGTCCTCTCGCAGGGTCCCGTCGGCGATATTCTTGCGGCGGAACGAAACGCGCTCCTAAATCTCCTACGGTAGCTCCATCGGGTTTACCCCAGCATGATAGGCTCCTGCTCCAACCGGACGCCGATCAATCCTTCGACGATTGTTACAAGATGATCGCGGAGCTCGAGCAGTTCAGCACAACTCGCATGACCTGATCTATTAATGAGTGCAAGTGTGTGCCGGGGTGAGATTCCTACAGGCGCATCCGGTCTCATGACGAATCCTTTAGGAAAGCCGGAGCGCTCAATCAGCCACGCGGCCGACAGCTTTACTTCGCCGGAGGGCATGGACCAGTGAGGAATTTCTGAAAGCTCAACCCGAAACGCTTGTGCGATCTGGCTGAGTGTAGACGCAGGCATTACAGGATTCTTGAAAAAAGAACCAGCCGATCGCGATTCTGGACGCAGTCGCAGCGAGTCGATCAGCATGCCCTTAGAATCGCGAATCGCACGCACCGCATCGTAAACGTCTCTTGGACTGGGGTCGGTGCCGCGCAAGCTGGCGAGATCGGCATAGGTCAAGTTTGGCCGAGCTCCCGGATCAAAGCGAAAACGAACAGAGGTAACGATGTACCGTCCCTTGTGGGTCGAGTTGAAAATGCTGGTTCGATAGCCGAATCCACACTCTTCGCGGCCGAGCTCAACGAAGTTCAGGGTTGCAAGGTCCAGCGCCCGCACGGCATCAACCGCCTGCGAGACCTCCTGACCATAGGCGCCGATGTTCTGGATTGGTGACCCGCCTACGAGACCTGGGATCCCCGCCATGCACTCCGTACCACAAATTCCCTGATCGCAGACAGACCGTACCAGAACGTCCCATTCGGTTCCTGCAGACACCTCAAAATAGAACACGTTCTTCGCATCCTTGCGCTCGATGCTTTGCGGAAGCGCGATCTTCAGGACGATTCCGGGGAAAAGCTCGTCCGCGACGACCAGATTCGACCCGCCTCCGAGTACAAATGCTTGTAAATGGTTGCTGCGAGTAAAGGTGATAGCGGAAATCAGATCCTCTTCTGAACGAACGTGCGTAAAAAAACGAGCTTTCCCGCCAATACGGAGGCTTGTGAACGGTGCCAAAAAGACATTTTCTTCAACTTGCACGTCGTCTAGATTACGGCAAATCAGCTTCATCAAACGAACCTAACGCAGCCTGAAGACCAACCCGCTACAATAAAGCAGGCTGAGAAGCCCCGAGGGAAAATATATGTATCCAGAGATTATGGTGATTCCGATGCGCGAGGAACTGACGCGCGCAGGTGTAAGCGAAGCACGCACGGCAGCCGATGTGGACTCGGCTTTGGCTCAGCCGGGCACGACGATGGTTGTGGTCAATTCCATCTGCGGTTGCGCAGCAGGCAAGATGCGCCCCGGCGTTCGCCTAGCCATGCAGCACGGCACGAAGCCCGATCACGCTGTGACCGTATTCGCTGGTCAGGATCGCGAAGCAACAGAGAAGGCTCGTGGCTACTTCGCAGGCCACCCGCCCACCTCTCCCGCAATCGCTATCCTGCGGGACGGACAGCTCGTTTACCTGATGCAGCGGTCGGCGATCGAGACCTCGACCGCACCCGCAATTGCACAGGAACTGGCGCGCGCCTTCGACACCTACTGTGCACGCACGACCGCATAAACGGAGAACTTAATCTGGTTGGGGCAGGTTCGCTTCGGCGATTCTGCCCTTTCTTCGTGTTCCACTAACTTAAGAGCGATCGAGCTTAAGCCGATATGTGGTTTAGGCCTATGACGACTCAGAGTTCAGACGCAAGCGACGTTCAAGCCTATGCCGACGAGATCTTCGTTGGGAAGGGAGCCGCCGCGACCCGTCTCCGGTTGCAGGTAACTCGCATATCTCCCCACTTCCGTACAGCGCTCATTACGGGTGAACGAGGTGTTGGAAAAGCATCGGTGGCCCGCGAAATGCACCGTCTCAGCGGCCCGAAAACAGGCTGTTTCCGTGCCCTCGACATTGCACACTTTGCCGAGGGAGTCGAGCCAGTCGATCTGAGTGGACTTCTCTTCCTGCACGGGCTCGAGCGTCTCGATCCCGCGCTGCAGGATCACCTCGCCAGGCGACTGAGGCTGATCCAGCGTGAAACCCGCATCATATTTGCCAGCGAGTGCGATCTTCGCGGCATGCTCGCCACGGGAAGACTTCGTCAGAACCTGTCTTCACGCGTCGGCGCTCTCGAGATCAGGGTGGCCACACTCCGAGATCGTATGGAAGATTTCGAACTGCTTACGCAATCCATGATGGCGCGAGTCCAGGCTCCAGGCTGGCTCAGCGAAGAGGCCATGCGGGCGCTCGCACGTCATACCTGGCCCGGTAATCTGGGTGAACTTTGGAGCGTCGTAAGCCAGCTGAGTAAACAGCGCGGAGAGATCGTGGCGGCTGCTTTACCCGAGCTTCGTGTTGCCGAGATTTCCGATCCCGGCGGCGTTCGTCTAGAGAAGGTCATGCAGCGGCACGTCTTTGATGTCCTGCAACGCTGTTCCGGGAACAAGCTGCGAGCAGCGGAACTGCTCGGCATCAGCCGGTCTACCCTTTACCGCATGCTCGAGGCCGCTGATTCGACAACGGATACTTAATCGCTCGCTGTAAACTTGAGAGATGAGGAACTTCTGGATTTTAGGTCTTGTGGCTATTTGTGGCATCCAATCGGGGCCTCTTTCAGGACAGGCAGCAGGGGGGACAGCAAGCCTCCGTGGAGCGGCACTCAGCGGTCTCCTCAAGGAAATCTGGGAAGATGACCTTAAAAGTCAGCCTGAGTTCGCCTCCTCGCTTGGCGACCGACGCTACAATGACCTTCTCGCTGACCTGTCTCCTCGGGCTCTCAACGAGAAACTCAGGCGTCGGCGAGACTTTCTCGCGAGGCTCTCGGCCATCGATACCACTGGCCTGAGCGACCAAGAAAAGCTCTCAGCCGATCTAATGCTTCGCGAACTCATCGAACAAGAAGAGGCCGCTCGATTCAAAGAGTGGGAGTTCCCAGTCAACCAGTTCCACGGCATCCACACAGATCTTGCCGCCCAGATCGTCGATTGGCCCTTTGAGACCGTGAAGGACTATGACGACTACATCGCTCGCCTGCGGAAGATGCCAATTCAATTGCGCCAGGCTACGGAGAACCTTATGTCCGGGATCGACGACAACCGTGTGCAGCCGGCATACCTCATGGAGAAGGTGCTTAAGCAGACACAAGACCTTGCCGCGCAGGAACCAGCGAAGAGCGCCTTCGCTACTCCACTCCAGAAATTTCCCGCGAGCATCGACACATCCGCACGCAAGCGCATCACGCAGGAGACTCTGGCTGCGATCCAGGAAGACGTGCTTCCAGCCTACGTTCGTTTCGCCAAGTTCATCCAGGCGGTCGAGATACCCGCGGGTCGCAAGGATCCGGGTGTCTGGGCTATGAAAGATGGCGATGCCTATTACGCTTTCTGTGTCCGCCGCTCGACGACCCTCAATAAGACACCCGCCCAGATCCACCAAATCGGTCTCGATGAGGTGAAGCAGGACGAGGCCGAAATGTTGGCGATCGTCAAAAAGCTCGGCTACCCAGACGTCAAAAGCTTCGGTGATGCCATGGCGAAAGACCCGAAGCAGCACCCAGCCTCCAAGCAGGATCTCCTAGATCGCTACCGCAAGTACGAAGCACAGATGACCCCACGACTGCCCGAGCTTTTCGGTCACCAGCCTAAGGCCCCACTTGAGGTTGTCGAGATGCCCGAGTACCTCGGCAAGGATCAGGCTGCGGCCTGGTACGCTCAGGGGACAGCCGACGGGAGCCGGCCTGGCCGCGTCAACATCAACACGTATCATTTTGCTGGGCGAGCGCTGGCACCTATCGAAGCCGTCTCTTACCACGAGGGGATCCCGGGACACCATCTGCAGATTTCGATCGCTGAGGAGCTAACTGGCCTGCCGGAGTTTCGAAAGTACCTCGGCTACACTGCCTTTGTCGAGGGCTGGGCACTTTACGCTGAACGTCTCGGAAAGGAGGTTGGCTTGTATCAGGAACCCATCAGCGACTACGGCCGTCTCGAAGCTGATGAGTGGCGTGCCATCCGCCTGGTGGTCGATACCGGCGTCCACTCCCAGCACTGGACCCGTCAGCAGATGGTCGACTTCTTCCATGAGCACTCTGCCATCGATGAGACCAACGTTCAAGCAGAGGTCGACCGGTACATCGCATGGCCCGGTCAGGCACTCGGCTATAAGCTGGGTCAATTGAAGATCCTCGAACTGCGTAGCCGGGCAAAGGCGGCGCTTGGCCCGAAGTTCGACCTGAAGTCCTTCCACGATCTTGTCCTAGGCTCCGGCGCGCTCCCGATGGACGTGCTTGAGCAGCGGACGGACGCCTGGATCAAAACCAGCAAGTAGCTTTCTGGTAGGCTGCTGGGATGGCTGATACAGGATATGAAGCGCGTGTTCCGCAACCATTACTGCCGGGACTGAAAGTTGCTGTGCTGGGCGCCGGAAAGATGGGAGGAATCCTGTTGCAGGGTTTCCTAAAAAATTATCTGCTTGCTCCGGACCAGATCGCCGCCACGGTGCAGCATCAGGAGCGGGCCACGGCTTTGGCCGCCCAATTCGGCATCGACGTCACGACAGACAACCTAGCCGCTGCAAGTTGGGCCGACGTCATCCTCCTCGGAGTAAAACCGGTTCAGGTGCCAGCGCTTATCGAACAGATCCGCGCGGGGCTTTCTTCGAAGAAACTACTCATCTCTTTCGCCGCATCCGTGACAACCCTCGCAATCGAGGAAGCTGCAGCATGCGATATCGCGGCTGTTCGCGCGATGCCAAATACCCCGGCGATGATCGCCGCAGGTGTTACGGCACTCTGTCCAGGGAAGTTCTGCTTGCCCGAGCAGATGGCTATCGCGCAGAGGATCTTCGCCACTGTAGGTCGCACAGTCATCGTCGACGAGCGCCACATGGATGCTGTGACAGGCCTGAGTGGTTCTGGACCCGCCTTTCTCTACATCATCATCGAGGCGCTTGCTGAAGCTGGCGTTAATGTAGGCCTGCCACGCGATGTTGCCACTCTGCTAGCGGCGCAGACGACTCTTGGATCTGCTCGTATGGTGCTCGAAACCGGTTACCATCCCGCACTGTTGAAGGACCAGGTCACCACGCCTGCTGGGTGTACCGTCGATGGCATTCTGGAACTCGAAGAAGGCGGCTTGCGTGTCACGCTGATAAAAGCGGTTAAGCGGGCTACCATGCGGGCAAAAGAGCTTGCGAGCGGCAGGTAAATCGTGCGTCTAAGGCATACTAAGCAGACTAGAATACAGATATGGCATCGGCAACGATCATCGCGCCGCGGCATCACACACGGGCGGCCTCCCGCTATGCTTGGGTCGTTCTGGCATTATTTGTGCTGGTTGTTCTGTGGGGTGCAGTGGTGCGCGCGACCGGTTCCGGTGGTGGTTGCGGGCCCAATTGGCCACTCTGCAACGGCTACATCAATCCTCTCCACCACGCCCGCCTTGCGACTCTGATCGAGTTTATCCACCGCTCGACCTCCGGCATCGTCACCTTCATGCTCGTTGCGCTCGCAGTCTGGACCTTCGCGATCACCCCCAATGGCCACCGCGCTCGCCGGGCAGTTCTCTGGTCTGTTTTCTTTCTGATTACTGAAGCATTGCTTGGAGCTGCGCTGGTCCTAAGGCACTGGGTTGAGAACAATGCCTCGACCAGTCGCACGATAGCCCAGTCCATCCACTTTACAAACACCATGCTCCTGATGGGAGCCATCGCGCTCACCGCGTGGTTCCTGCGGGACGGAGAGAATGACGTTGTTGGAGCGCGAGTGAGTCCCTCGATCGCTTGGACAGCTATTCTTGCAACCATCTTGGTGGGAGCAACGGGTTCGCTAGCCGCTCTGGCCGACACCCTCTTCCCTTCTCAGACTCTCGTTTCGGGTCTGGCTCAGGATTTTGCAGCCAACGCTCCCATCCTCATTCGCATGCGCTGGCTGCATCCGGCTGCGGCGCTAGTAGGTCTAGTTTGTGCGATTTTATTGGTTCGTTCTCAGCCTCGCCGGGACCGGACAAGCCGTGCGGTTGTCTTCTTCCTAGCCACTCAGTTCGTTCTGGGCCCGCTTGACGTGTTGCTTCTCGCTCCAACCTGGATGCAGGTTCTACACTTGCTAGGAGCAGACCTTTACTGGATAGCTCTCGTCGTCCTTTCTGCTCGCATAATATGGCCGACGACACTACTCAAATCCGGAAATTTTCTCCAGGCATAGAAAAGCCCGGCTTCTAACTGACAAGAAGCCGGGCTTTTTGTGGATTCCACTACTGGTGGTTAGCATCCTGTGAGTTTTTGTGCGGATCAAGGGTGTTGACTGTTTTGTGATAGCCCTTCTTGATGCCATGCTTCGTCTTGCGATAACCCTTCTTTGTGCCGGTCTTGATGCCATGTCCGGTATCTACGACCGCATCTTTGGTCTCGTGGCCAGCAGACTTCATGTCCTGCTTTGCGCTGCCATCGGTCTGAGCAAACGCGGTGGCGGCGGAGGTACCTAAGGCAAGGGCAGTCGCCAAGGCGAGGGTGCCAAACTTAAAATTGCGAATATTCATCGGATTCTCCTAGATCTTGAACAGCAAATTCGAGGCAGCGCGACGGGGGAAGCGCATGAAAAGCACAAAAAACTGGCCGCGTGACACTGGACTGTAAAAACGTAGATTCCGGATTGGAAGGCTGGGTTGCTAGCGGCAGACGAGGTATTTCGTTAAAGCGGTTTACTTTTGGGTTGGCAGGTTGTGGCTCCGGCGTTATATAGTTGCACCGTTGCATACACAACGCTAACCGCGTCGTCGCGGCCGCGTTAGGCAGCACCGACCGAGGACACCCCACTTATGCATCTTCTGCCAGCCCTGTGGCTAGCGTCCACACAACTGACGCACCTTTCGCCAGTCGACGTTGTCATTCTCGCGCTCTACTTCGCGCTCGTGGTCTTCATTGGCTTTTACGTTAAAGGCTCGACCAATACAAGTGAGGAGTTCTTCCTCGCCGGACGCGAAATGTCAGCCTGGATTGCCGGCCTCAGTTTCGTCTCGGCCAATCTTGGATCTCTTGAGTTGATGGGCTGGGCAGGCGCAGCCTACGAATACGGCATGCTGGCGGCACACTGGTACTGGATTGGTGCCATTCCAGCGATGCTCTTTCTCGGCATCGTTATGATGCCCTTTTACTACATTTCAAAGACACATTCCGTTCCCGGCTACCTCCATCTGCGCTTCGGCGAAGGCGCACGCGCACTCAGCGCAGGGTCGTTCGGAATCATGACCATTCTGATGAGTGGCGTGAACATGTACGCGATGGCGGTCGTGATGCAGACGGTCCTCGGCTGGAACATAACATTTTCGATCTGGGTTGGTGCCGGGACCGTAGCGCTTTACGTGATGTTGGGGGGCCTGCGTTCGGCCATCATTAACGAAGTCCTCCAGTTTGTCCTCATCTGGGCCGGCGCAGCAATGATTCCGATTCTCGGCCTCATCGAAGCCGGCGGGTGGGGGCAACTCAAAAAGAATATCGCAGTCAATGTCGGGAATGCTAACTACACGCATATGTGGACGACTCTGGGCCACTTCCGCGATAACCCGATGGGCGTTCACTGGACCGGAATCGTTTTCGGTCTGGGCTTCGTCATTAGCTTTGGCTACTGGACGACTGACTTCCTCGTAGTGCAGCGTGTTCTCAGCGCCAACAATCTCAGGGCCGCAAAGATGGCCCCAGTGATCGGCGCCGCCTTCAAGATGGCTGTACCTCTCATCGTGATTGTTCCGGGTCTGATCGCTCTTGGACTTCACAACCCGGACGGGACCGCCCTCTTCCATCTAGTGCCCGCTGATATCGCGAAAGCCACCGGCCAGCAGAGTTACGATAACGTGCTGCCGCTGATGCTGATCCGCTACTGTGGCCCAGGTCTCCTTGGACTGGGCATCACGGCTCTAGTGGCCGGGTTCATGAGCGGCATGGCCGGAAATGTCAGTGCCTTCTCAACTGTCTGGACCTATGACATCTACGGCGCCTTCATCAATAAAAAAGCTTCGGACAGCCACTACGTCTCTATGGGTCGCATCTCGACCGTGGTCGGCATGCTCATATCCATCATGACCGCATACTTGGTCATGAACGCCGCGTCGATCATGGACTATGTGCAGGCGCTCTTCAGCTTCTTTATCGCGCCCCTCTTTGGCACCGTGATCCTTGGGATGCTTTGGAAGCGCGCGACCAAGGCTGGGGGTTTCTGGGGTTTGCTTGCCGGGACCGCGGCTTCTATCGCCATGTTCGTCTGGGTGAAGTTGGACATTCACAACCTGCGTTTCGTCGCGATGAGCCCGGACGCACAGCCCATGGCAGAAAATCTCTACCGCGCTCTCTGGAGCTGGGTTATCTGTGTCGTTGTTACCGTCGTCGTCAGCATGCTGGGCAAGCAGATGCCGGACTCTGCCCTAGCCAATCTTGTCTACGGCGTTACGCCCTTACCGGATGACGGCGCGAAGAATATTTGGGACAAGCCGCTATTCTGGGCAGTCGTTGTCATCGTAGTCTTCTTCATCCTGAACCTCATCTTCTTCTAGACCCGTCAACCACTGGCTGCAAACTTGCCATCAGGAGTCACCATGGACGAAACGCAGGATCCAAAGCCGCATCCGACCGTTCCATCTCTCGATAACCCGCCCCAGGGAGTAGAGCATGAAGTTCATCCCTCTGAATCGCTCTCCATCTGGTTTTTCTGCGGCATCCTGATGCTTGCCTACGGGATTGTGCTCACAGGAACCGGCGTATACGAGCACTTTGGACACCAGCCAAGCACCGTGCTCGCAAACCTTCAGCCAACTCTCTGGTGGGGAGTTTTTCTCGGCCTCTTCGGCCTCTTCTACACCATTCGTTTCCGCCCAGGCAAGCACTAGACCACTTGCCTGACGTCCGTTAAATCGCTTTATGTCTACTGATAAGCTGAAAGATCGAAACACGTCCACGGCCAGGATGCGGGGCGGTAAGAGGAGAAGTAATGGGTAAGCAGATGACATTAGGCGTTCTGGTGGGAAACCGTGGGTTCTTCCCAAGCCACCTCGCAACGAGCGGCCGCCTTGAGATGATCGCAGCACTTGAGGGTGCGGGAATCAAACCGATCGTCCTCACTCCCGAGCACACTGCCCATGGCGCGGTAGAGACCTACGAAGACGCCAAAAAATGCGCGGCACTCTTTAAACAGCATGCCGATGAAATCGACGGCCTCATCATAACCCTGCCAAACTTCGGTGAGGAACGTGGTCTCGCCGATGCCCTCCGCCTGGCGAACCTGCAGGTTCCCGTTCTTATCCAGGCGACACCGGACAATGCCAGCAAGATGACTATCGCCTTTCGTCGTGACAGTTTTTGCGGCAAGATGTCGATCTGCAACAATCTCAAGCAGTACGGCATCCCCTATACCCTTACCCGCCTTCACACGGAGGCGCCGGATTCGGACGAATTCAAGGCGGATCTAGCCGACTTCTCTGCTATCTGTAGGGTGGTGAGAGGTTTCAAGAACCTTCGCCTCGGCGCGATTGGAGCCCGTCCGACCGCCTTTAATACCGTCCGTTACTCTGAAAAGCTGCTTGAGAAGAGCGGAATCACCGTCGAAACACTTGACCTAAGCGAGATTTTTGGACGGATAGAACGTCTGAAAGACACAGACGACGTCGTCGCCGCGAAGCTCGACCTCATCAGGAAGTACGTCTCAACCAGCCAGGTCCCTGAAGCTGCACTCATCAAGATGTCAAAACTCGGCGCAGTCATCGATGGCTGGATGAAGTCGAGCGAACTCACCGTCAGCTCGGTGCAGTGCTGGACCTCGATGGAAGAGTACTTCGGCGTTGTTCCCTGTACTGTGATGAGCATGATGAGCGAAAACCTGCTTCCCAGCGCGTGCGAGGTGGACACCATGGGTACGCTCTCTATGTACGCACTTACCCTGGCCAGCGAGAGCCCCAGCGCTCTACTCGACTGGAACAACAACTATGGCGACAATCCAGACAAAGCAGTCTGCTTCCACTGTTCCAATCTACCGAAGCACTTCTTTAAAGAAGTTAAGATGGATTTCCAGCAGATCATTGCCGGCACGGTAGGCAAGAACAATACCTTCGGGACCCTTGACGGAACCGTTAAGCCTGGCGCCATGAGCTATGCACGATTCTCAACTGATGAGTTCCACGGGACCATCACTGGTTATGTTGGAGAAGGAAGATTCACCGACGATCCGCTAAACACCTTCGGCGGAGCGGGTGTTGTCGAAATACCTAAGCTGCAGGAACTGCTCCGCTTCATCTGCGAAAACGGGTTCGAGCACCATGTCGCAGCTAACTTTGCCGAAGTCGCCGCCAGCGTGCAAGAAGCGACCAGCAAATATCTTGGATGGAAGATGCACCGGCATCAGTAGAACCCACTAGACGTGATCAAGCGGGGCGGAGACCACTCTCCGCCCCGCTACTTTGTGGGCAGCGACTCTCTACCAACCTGACAAGCGCCCAGGATTTCAACATAGATTTTTGGAAAGTTCATCTCCTTCGGCTAAGCTCAATCCACGTACATGAAGAACAATCAAATCGATGCTGGAAATTTCCAAGAGGTAGTAGGAGAAGAGCACGTTGGTAGGTCGGCAAATACCGACGTCGATGAACTCCTGCCCGATCTTCCGTCTAGAGCATCGGCAGCGAGAAAAAGAGCGAAGAAGGTTCCAGGTAAGATTCCCAAAAAGAAGTCTGCGCAACGGATTCATGCGGACCATCCCCGCGGGTCAGGTGCTCCTGGCTCACTCAATGGCATGTTCTTTAGCCGAGACGAAAGCTGGCTTAAGTTCAACAAACGCGTCCTCGAAGAGGCTGAGGATGACAAGAATCCGCTTCTCGAACGAGTTAAATTCCTCGCCATCACGGCAAGCAACCTCGATGAATTTGTAGAGATCCGCGTTGCCGGAATTCTGCAACAGATCGAAGAAGGGTATAACCAAGCACAAAGCGCAGATGAAGGCGGTCAGACGCCCGGAGAACGCCTCGACATTCTCAGCGTGAACATAGCCGCCTTTGTAAAACGACAATATGACTGCTGGAATAATCTCCTGCTCCCTTGCTTGGAGGACGCAGGGATTATCATCCGTCGATGGAAAAAGCTGGACGGAGATGCGAGGACCTTTGTCGAAAAGTTCTATGAAGACGAGGTCGACCCGCTGCTCACGCCGGTCACCATTGATCCCTCTCACCCGTTCCCACGCGTTCTTAACAAAGCGCTCTGCATTGCCCTGCTTTTGCGGCATAAGCGCCGCACACCGGATGGCAAACGGCCTGCGCCTGTCTTAGGGGTAGTTACGGTCCCGCGCAGCCTCCCTCGTGTCATTTCTGTCCCATCTGCCGACAGTAAAGCTAACTTCATATTCCTGCACGAATTGATCGAAGCAAAGGTCGAAAAGATGTATCGCGGATATGAGGTGCTCGGCAAGGCAGCCTTCCGTGTTACACGCAATAGCAATCTGTACATGCAGGAAGAAGAGAGCCGAAGCGTACTAGAAAGTGTCCGCGAAGAACTCCACAATCGACGCAAGGGCGACGCCGTTCGTCTGGAGATTGAGAACACGGCAAGCGACGAAATCGTCGAGCGTCTCCGTATCAACTTCGAGCTGGATCCGTGGCAGGTAATCAGAACTGCGGGTCCTGTAAACCTCTCCCGGTTGATGAACATCTATTCGGACACGAAGCTCCCCGGGTTGAAATACCCTCTGTTCGTTGGCCGTAGCTTCAGAATCTCGCCTAAATCAGAGGATATATTTGCCGAACTTCGCAAACGCGACGTGCTTCTTCACCACCCGTTTGACAGCTACCGCACCGTAGAGGAATTCATAAACATTGGCGCCTGCGACCCGCAGGTCATCTCGATGAAGCAGACCCTCTATCGCACGAGCAAGGACTCGCCAATCTTTCGGGCGCTCATTCAGGCCGCTCAAAGCAAAGACGTAACCGTGGTTGTCGAGTTGATGGCCCGATTCGACGAAGACTCCAACATCCGCTGGGCTCGAGAACTTGAAGATGCCGGGGTGGGTGTCTTTCACGGCATTGTTGGCCGCAAGACCCACTGCAAGTTGGCCCTCTTGGTACGCCGTGACCCCGATGGTCACGTCCGCCGCTACGCCCACCTCGGAACCGGAAACTACAACCCGGTTACCGCCCGCTTCTACACAGACATCAGCATGCTGACGGCGCGCCCTGAGATTACCATGGCCGCTCAACGTGTCTTCAACTACCTGACAGCCGAGGCTGAGGCCGAGAAAGAGGAGTACCTGCCACTTATGGTCGCTCCTCTGACCTTGGCGGACGATTTCCTTCGCCTCATCGGACGCGAGGCGGGACATGCCCGGGCAGGAAAATCAGCTAGCATCATCGCTAAGGTGAATGGCCTGCTTGACCGAAAGACGGTTGAGGCGCTCTACGCCGCATCTCAGGCTGGAGTCCAGATTGACCTTATTGTCCGCGGGATGTGTTCACTTCGTCCCGGAGTCAAGGGCATCAGCGAGACGATCAGGGTTCGTTCAATCGTCGGTCGTCTGCTCGAACACAGCCGGATTTTCTATTTCGAAAACGCCGGAAAGAGTGAGGTCTTCTGCGGAAGCGCCGACTGGATGGCTCGCAACCTTTACGAACGATGCGAGGTTGTTTATCCGGTTCTCGACGAAAGCCTTGCAAAACGACTTCGCCTAGAAATTCTTGACTCCTATCTTCGTGACAATGTGAAGGCGCGTGTACTCGGTCCAGACGGAGAGTACACGCGCGTACCCCAGCACGGCATCCCCTTCAACGCTCAGGAGTTTCTTTTGGAACTGGCATCGGCTACCTGATCGGAGGTTCTGCTCGGCTACCCGACCTCCGCACCATTGTGCTTTCTTTACTGCACAACAAAACTTATGTTCGACGTGTGGCTCAGTGTCGTTCCTGAAGCATTCGCGCCTGTCGCTGTCACGATGATGGCATAGAATTGCGATTCGCAGCCGCCGCAACAAATGGTCAGAAAGATTGGAGGTCGACAAAGCCAAAGCTGAGCGGAAGGCCAATACATCGCTCGTAATGATCGCTACCTGACCCCATAACGGCGATCTTTCCACCTGCGCCGTTCACGCCTTGTCCGAGCATGCTGTTCATGTCGCACATCGTGTA
>CAZZZP010000064.1:23539-25780 GCA_964658635.1 Lichenicola sp.
ACAGGCGCGCTTCCACAACCTGAAGTCGCAAGCAGACCGAATGAAAGCAGCCCGATCAGCGCCACTGCAGACATCCGCCGACGCCTCCTCCGCGGAACTGAAAACACTGATAGACCCGCTAGCGAAAATACAGCCCCTGTAATTTCCCAAGGTCCAGCAGAGCAGGTCTTGGCTGATTGGGTCGACCCTCTTAGCCGCCCCGTTCTCTTTTGCAGTTGGGTGCTAAACGCCTCGAGCGTCAAGACGGTCGTTCCGGCTGTTGTCCCCCTAATCGTCACCGGGTCGTTTGAGAATGCGAATGTCGCAGTCAGCAAGGACGAACTCGTTGTTGCCGTCAAAGTTACTGGCCCGGTAAAACCGTTTAGCGGGGAGATTGTGAGGGTGAGACCATTGGCCGTTGCGCCGCTTGCGACGGTCACGGTCGAAATAGCCGGAGACAAGATGAAGTCCGAACTTAGAGCTGCAGTGATGTCTACCGTGGCAGAGCCCTTCGAAGCTGCGTAATTGTGATCTCCGGAGTAGGTTGCGGTGAAGGTGTGACTGCCCGAAGCCAGGCCCACTGCAGCATACGCGGGGAAGGTAGCTGAGCCGTTGCTCAGTACGATCGCTGCGCCGATGGCAGTTCCGTCCACCGCGAGCTGTAGCGTTCCAGTAGGCACCACGCTCACGCTTGTACTCCCTGACGCGACGGTCGCAGTAAAGGTGAGCGACACACCAGCAATCCCGCTAGCGGCTGAACCCTTGAGCGTCGTTATACTCGCAACCGTGGCCTGGGTCGTGCCCGTCGGGCTCACAAGAGCCCAAGCCGCCAACATATTGCCTACATCCATGGAGCCCCAGCCCGACACGAGATCATACCCGTTGTGCGCGATGTACCCAATCGCGGGATATGGAATGGTGCCCGTGACACCTGCATACGCCGGGTAAGTCAGCGCATTGGCTGCGAAGTAACTGAGGCTGCCTGGTGCACAGCCGACGGTACCGGCTGTACATGGGCTCGCATTGTTGCCTATCGTCACATCGTGAAATACCGTGCTCGCATAGGTGCTATTAGCCAAGCCGTAAATTGTTGGATTAGCATTCCCTATTGACGCTTGCAGCTTCTGTTCGAGCAGCCCAAGGATCCCCGCAAAGATAGGCGTTGCGACTGAAGTTCCCCCAACAACATTGAGATTTTGGTTGGCGTCGCGGTAACCGTTCGTGCACGATCCTTGGGAACAGAAGAGATAGCCGTCATGGTCCGGATCGGCATCCAACGCGACATCAGGAACGTCGCGCGACGCATCGACAGGAACGCCTCTTCCAATTTGCCACGCCGGCTTCGCGTAAAGCACGCTAGCACCTCCGCCTCCAGCCGAAAGCCCACAAAGGTTCGTGGTTCCTCCACATGTCCTCTTCGTCAGGAAGGACTCATTCCAGTTCTGCTCGGGTACATAAGACAAAGCAGATCCGGAGTTGATTCCGTTGGCCACATTCCAGTGGGTGCCTGCGCCTTCGATGAAGCTTGTTCCGCCCACGCCCGTTACATAAGGTGAACTCGCTGGAAAGTCGACAGCAAGCCCCTGCTTCGCCACACTGACCTGGTAATCGCAGTCAGTCGCGCCCGAATCTCCGGCCGGTCCGAGAATCGTCTGACCTTGAGCGTTGGCCTGCTGAAAAAGGGTATTCAATTGCGCTTCTCCTGCCGTCCCGAATTGCGATTCGCAACCGCCATAACTTATGGTCAGAATCGGAGCAATGTTGTTGTCGATTGCGCCGGTCAGCGCATTGGCAAAGACGTCCTGCCCGTTAACAAAAAGTATCGATGCACCGGGTGCAGTGGCGCCGGCCCACTCCACGTCAAGCTGCGACTCGTCGAGGTCGCTGTAAGTCGGTCCGCCATTCGTACCATTCGTCGTTGGTGCCAGCGGCGCCGTGCCGTAGGTGGTGGTGACCGGAAGATTGGAGGTCGACAATCCCGAAGCTGAGCGGAAGGCCAATACATCGCTCGTGATGATCGCTACCTGACCCATAACGGCGATCTTTACACCTGCGCCGTTCACGCCTTGTCCGAGCAGGCTGTTCATGTCGTACATCGTGTACAGATCGCCTGGGGCAATGTAATGGCTCCCAGAAACTGAAGAGGTAAACTCTGGGTTTGCCGCCAGAACAGATCGCGTCCGGCTCCGAGGCTTCCGTCGAAAATCGTTCAGGCCGGTAACGGCAAGAACCACGCCTGCAATCGGCGCAGGTAAAGAAGGA
>CAZZZP010000065.1:0-25598 GCA_964658635.1 Lichenicola sp.
AAGTCACCCAGGCAGCACTTGATGAAGCCGACGAGATCGCCCAGGAAGAGGGCGTCAACGATACCATCGCCGCAGCACCCGGCACCGCGGCCGAAGTCAAGCCAGCGGCCAAGCGCAACAGCCGCGCCAGCCAGGATCCCGTCGAGAAGAAGACGCCCCGTGAGGTCTTCGACTACGTCATCGAGCAGGGCCGCAAGGAGTACCAGGTCCAGCGCTACAAAGGTCTCGGCGAGATGACCGCACCCCAGCTTTGGGAGACCACCATGGACCCTGAACGACGCACTCTCATGCAAGTCAAGCTCGAGGACATCGCAGCGACCGAAGAGATCTTCACCACACTCATGGGCGAAGATGTCGAAAGCCGCCGCAAGTTCATCGAAGAGAATGCCCTGGATGTCAAGAACCTCGACATCTAGCTCCTTCCTCTTCGCACTAAAGCCGAGCCATTGCTCGGCTTTAGTGTTTCTATCAACGATCAACAATCTACTGACAGAATGCTGTCGGCAGGGATAACCGAGCATACCTCCAGCAATCCGGTCATGCTGAAGGAGTCGATCATGCCAACAGCGTTCGAAAGCCCCTCCCCGCTCGCGACTCGGACGGTCTTTACAACCGTTGATTCCACGAACTCCTGCTCGGCGCGCGATTTCGATCTCCCGCCACTCCTGTTCACCTCTGCCGAACTCACCGAGCTCGTCCTAGGCGCCCGCCTGGTCCAGGCTTGGGGCGCAGTCGAATCCGTCGACGCAGCAGGAACCGCTCTCCAGCGCATCGAAGCCGTGCTGCCTTCCGACTTGCGCGACCGCCTCACCGCCATCCAGATGTAACCACCCGGCTCCCTCATGTCGGACGAGCACCGTCTGCGCCTCGATCAGCTGCATGCAGCCATCCTCGCCCCTCAGACCCGCCGCGAGGTGCGTCCGCTCGGCCTGTTCTTCTGGTCCGGAGTCTGGACGCTCGTCCCTTGGTGCGAGCTCCGCAACGGCTTCCGAACCTTCCGCATCGACCGCGTGGCAGAAGTTGATGTCGAATCAGCCGCCTACACACCGCGCTCAAAACAAAGCCTCGCAGACTACCTCGCCACCGTCACGGGACCGAGCACGCAATCTACGAAAGATCATCCCCTGCTCCCAATGCAATAATGCGTTTCATGACCTCGTCAGAATCCTCCCTCCAGCCGGCTCGCCGGCGCTTCCTGGCCTTGTGCTCCGCCGCCGGCCTCGGCTCGACCCTTTTCCCGGGCGCGCTCCTGGCCATCGCCTCGCCCCCCGCCGCTGAAGCTCAGCAATCGCCAGCCCCCACCTCCGATCTGCCGAAGATCACATCGGACATGATCGAATCCGCAGCCACCATCGCCGGCATTCACATCGACGACAACCTCAAGGCCGCCATGGTCGAAGGCCTGAACTCCCAGCGCGACGACGTCCTTGAGATCCGCAAGCTCGCCCTGCCCAACGCTGTCTCGCCAGCCTTCGTCTTCAATCCCGTCCCCGGCGACATGGTGCTCGATACTGCGAAGCAGCCCCCCCGCATCAGCCCTGCCCCACGCGTCGACCTCACCGACCATGGCAGCTCCGACGCGAACGCCGAAGCCCTCGCCTTCCTCACCTTGCGCGAGCTCGCCGAACTGGTCCGCACCAAGCGCGTCTCCGCCACCGCCCTCACAAAGATGTACCTGGCCCGCCTCAAGCGCTTCGACCCGAAGCTTCACTGCGTCATCAACCTCACCGAGGACCGCGCCCTCAAGCAAGCCGCACAAGCTGACGCCGAGATCGCCGCCGGCAAGTACCGTGGCCCCCTCCACGGCATCCCATGGGGGGCGAAGGATCTCCTCGCCGTCAAAGGCTATCCCACCACCTGGGGCGCCGCAGGCTTTGAGAACCAGACCTTCGAAGAGGATGCTGAAGTCGTCAAACGCCTCGATCGAGCAGGCGCAGTCCTCGTCGCCAAGCTCAGTATGGGTGCACTCGCCCAGGGCGATCTCTGGGGATACCCGAAGAACTCCGGCAAGCCCGGCGAACGCACGCGCAATCCCTGGAATACCCAGCAGGGCTCGAGCGGCTCCTCCGCAGGGTCCGCCAGCGCCACCGCCGCGGGCCTTGTCGGCTTCGCCATTGGCACTGAAACCCTCGGTTCTATCTCGAGCCCCAGCACACGGTGCGGCGTCACCGGCCTGCGCCCCACCTTCGGCTTCGTCCCCCGCACCGGCGCCATGGCACTCAGCTGGACCATGGACAAGATCGGCCCCATCTGCCGCGCTGTCGAAGACTGCGCCATCGTCCTCAGCGCCATCTACGGTCAGGACGGCCACGACCTCGCAGTCCAGCCCGCGGCCTTCAATTGGAACACCGGATTCAACTGGAAGAAGCTGCGCGTGGGCTTCATCAAGTCCGCCTTCGATGCACCCAAAGCGCCTGACCTCAAAGCTCCCACCGCCGGCGGAGACAAGGAAATGGACGCCTACAGGAAACGCCTCGCGCGCATGCAGGCTGGCTTTACCCGCGCCCGGTACGACCTCAAGTTCGCCACCACCGCTCTCGACGTCCTGCGCAACAAGCTTGGTGTAACCCTCACCCCGGTCGAAATCCCCAAGCTTCCCTTCGGCGCTATGGTTCCCCCCCTCGAGGCCGAGGGCGCAGCCGCCTTCGACGAGCTTACCCGCAGTGGCCGCGACAAGCTTCTCGCCGGCCAGGAGCCCTACGACTGGCCCAACGGCTTTCGTGTCGCACGCTTCTACTCCGCAGTCGACTACATCCAGGCCATGCGTGGACGCGCGCTGGCCATCAAGACGATGGACGAGCTCTTCAAGACCGTAGACGTCATCGTCACCCCCTCATCCGGCGAACAACTCGTAGCCACCAACCTCACCGGTCAGCCCGCCGTCATCGTGCCAAACGGTCTGCGCGGCGACGACGCGCCACCCGCTCCCAAGGCCGATGACGACGACTTCTACGATGCAGGTGGACCCGGCACCCCCGTCTCGCTCACCTTCCTCGGCGGCCTCTACTCGGACGCACGCCTCGCAGCCTTTGCCCGCGCCTACCAGGATGCAACGGGCTTCCACAAGCTGCACCCGAGGCTCAGCTGAAGATGCCTGAACCTCACGCCGCACCGCTTGTCGAAGCACGCAACCTCGTCAAGCGGTACGGCGCCTCTACCGTCGTCAACGATTTCTCACTCGCCATCCATCGCGGCGAAACCCTTGGGCTCGTAGGCGAATCCGGCTCCGGTAAAAGCACCATCGCGCGCATGCTTCTGCGCCTCGTCGAACCCACCTCAGGATCTGTAACCTTCGACGGTACAAACGTGCTCGCTGCCGGAAAGCATGACCTCCGCAGGCTTCGCCGCCGCATGCAAATGGTCTTCCAGGATCCCTTCGCCGCCCTCAACCCACGAATGAGCATCCGCACCATCGTCGCCGAGCCCTTCGCCATCCAGGGCGGCTTCTCACGCGAGCACGTCGCCACCCGACTCAACGAACTGATGCACGAAGTAGGACTCGAGCCCGACGTCCTCCCACGCTACCCCCACGAGTTCTCCGGGGGCCAGCGCCAGCGCATCAACATCGCCCGCGCTCTCGCCCTTAAACCCGACTTCCTCGCACTCGACGAACCCGTCAGCGCGCTTGACGTCTCGGTCGGCGCACAGGTCATTAACCTACTCCGCGACCTGCAACGCACCCATGGCCTCACCTACCTTTTCATCTCGCACTCCATGCCGCTCGTGCGTTATCTCTGCGACCGCGTAGCCGTCATGGAGCGCGGCCATCTCGTCGAGACCGGCCCCGTCCTCGACGTCTGCGAGCACCCCCGCGAGCCCTACACCCAGCGCCTGATCGCCGCAACCCCGAAGATGCCCGGCGAACTCACGCAGAAATAGCCCGATACAATGGAAAAAGGATGCTTCCCGCCCTCATCGCTCACTGGCGCTTTCTCTGGCTCATCCTCGCGTCGCTTCTTGCCGGGATCATGAACGCCATGGCCGGCGGTGGCTCGTTCATCTCTTTTCCCGCGATGCTGGGCGTCGGCGTCACGCCAATCGAAGCCAACGCAACCAACACAGTTGCCCTCTGGCCCGGCCAACTCACATCGCTCGCCGCCCTGCGTGGTGACGTCCGCCTCGACTTGCTTCCGCTCGTTATCTTCACATCCGTCATCGGTGGGGTAGCCGGCGCCGAAATCCTCCTGCACACCCGCCAGGTCACCTTCATGCACCTCATCCCGTGGCTCCTGCTCATGGGCGCGCTCATCTTTGGCATCTCGGGCCCGGTCTCACGTTGGCTGCGCAGCCGCTCCGTCAAAAGCGAAATCGAACACCATGGCGAGCCCCGCATCAACCAGGTCGCCCTCTTCTTTGCCCTGCTGCCTATCTGCTTCTATATCGGATACTTCGGCGCAGGTGGCGGCTTCCTCATCATGACCGTCCTCGCCCTCTTCGGCATGGAACACATGCACCAGCTCAACGCCATGAAAGTTGTCGCAGCGTGCGCGTCCAACCTGTGCGCCATCTTCACCTTCATCATCACTGGCCGAATCTTATGGCACTACTGCCTCATCTCCATGGTGTTCGCCGGTTTCGGCGGCTTTATCGGCGCACAGTATGCACGGCGCATGAACCCTGCCATCCTGCGCGTCGTCGTCGTCGTCACCGGCGTCACCATCGCCGGCTACTTCTTCTGGAAACAGTACTAGCAAAACCCAAAGAGAGCACATCATGAGCCACGAAGGCATCCGCATTGTCAGTGAAGAGACCGCTCGGCGAGAGTCTGCCGCCGAGGTCCGTCTCCCCGTCGAGTCCGTCACCCCGGCCAAGGTTCGCGTCATGAAGTCCGAAGGCACAGGCGTCTCCATAGACTGGAAAGACGGCCATCGCAGCTCCTGGAACTTCGCCTGGCTGCGCAACGCATGTCCGTGCGCCACATGCAATGAAGAACGCACCAAGTCAGGCCGCCCGCCTGGGATTGCAAAGCCGAAGCCCGGCGGTCCACTTGTCATGTATGAGGCTCCACCGCGCCCCATCGAAGTCACACCGGTCGGCAAGTACGCCCTCCGCTTCAAGTGGAACGACGGCCACGAGAGCGGCATCTACTCTTGGGACTACATGCGCCGCATATGTCAATGCGGCGCATGCAAGCCCACTCAAACGATCTAGACCTCAGACTCCATCTTCGCTTCCTGGTAGTGACCGATGTGCTCGTAGATCTCCTGCGGAAACTTCAGGTTGCGATACAGATTTCCGCAGTCCGGATCCTCGGGAAAAGGCAGAATCGGAAACTCCTGCTGCGATTGGTAAGACAAAATCTTGTCCCGCCGCGGTGGGCTGTAGTCCTTACCCTCCACTTGGCGCAACATCAACAGCGCCTTCTCCTCATCGACATCGCGGTCCTTCATCATCCATGCAAGAACCTCATCATGGGGCAGGAAGTGCCGCGCCACCATGGCGAAAACAAGCCTTCCATAGTGACCGATATCCTTGCCAGCCTCAAGTGAATCCAGCAAATGAGCCATCATCGAATCTTTTCTGAGCTCGTCAACGCCGCCCTCAACCCCGGGTTCACTATCTCTTGTGCTCGGGCTTGGAGGCGTCTTGAGCTCAGCATCGTCGGTCGAAGCCTGCGGCTTGGCGGACGAGGGCGCAGTTGTCTGTTTCAATTTCATAAGCTCCAGCTCAGCGCGTTCCGCACGCTCAGTCGCCAGCCGCAAAGCCTCTGCCGCATCGTCCTTTACATCTGGTTTATCCAGCACAACTTTCCGCTCTGCCATAGACTCTCCTGCAAATTCGCTTTCTATTCGCTTAGTAAGCTGATGGCCGCAAACCCTTATAAGTTGCCCCGGAGGGCCTTACGGAGGAGGTGTAGCGTTCGCACCGAAGACAAGTTTTTTGAATCGGTGCCAGAAACTATGTCACCCTTTGAAAGATTCATTCCGTCCAAGACCATGATTCATAATGAGCGACACCGTCGTTTACGAATCAGGCAAAACGAACTCACAAGGGGACCTGGCTATGGAACAGAACAAAGTCTTAGATCGGCTCAAAGAGGGCGCACGACGCTTCCAGACTGAGATCCACTCCGAGCGCGCCGCAGAATACCTGCACGCAGCGAGCACTCCACAGAAGCCACACACCTTGGTCATCGCCTGTGCCGACTCGCGCGTTGACGTCGAATCCATCACCGGTGCTGGGCCTGGAGAAGTCTTCATCACCCGAAACATCGGCAACATGGTCCCTGCCTATGGCGAGATGCTCGGCGGCGTCAGTGCGGTCATCGAGTACGCCGTCAGCGCTCTCAAGGTCCAGCACGTCATGATCTGCGGCCACTCCGATTGTGGAGCCATGAAGGCTCTCTTGAATCCCGAATCGACAGACAGCATGCCCACCGTCAAGAGCTGGCTGACCAATGGCCAGGCTGCTCTACGCATCGCGGATACACAGGCCACCGCGGGCGAGGATCCGAAGGCGCGTCTTCGTCGGCTCACCGAAGAAAATGTCCTCATGCAGATGTCTCACGTCAAAACCCACCCCAGCGTGGCGGGTGCTCTCGCAAGCGGGCAGATCAGCCTCTCCGGCTGGGTCTATGAGATCGGTACGGGGGAGGTTCGTATCGTGCAGGATGGGGAACGCGAGTTCGTTCTTGCAAGCCTCAAAAGCAGTGTGGATGAAACGGTCGGCGTCGGCGGATGATTGTTCCCAAGTCTCCGCAACTCCGTCACATGATTCAGTATGTCGGGGCTCCTCTCTTCGCGCTCGTGGCGTGGGATTTACTCGTCGTTCTGGCCTTCAAGGTAATGCACTGGGAGTGGATTGGCTCGAAGAACGTGCCGCTTGCCCTCTACGGTACTGCCATTGGCATCATCGTGGGTTTTCGAAATAACTCCGCCTACGGCCGTTGGTGGGAGGCTCGGACGCTCTGGGGACAGATCGTCAACAACAGCCGAAGCTTGGGACGTCAGGTCTGCGCTACCCTGCATCCCGACCCTGAGAAGGCAGGGAGCGATATCGCTGAAATGGATGGTTTGAAGACCCACCTCATCCACTATCAGATCGCTTTCGTCCACGCATTGCGGCAGCAGTTGCGCGGTCTCGATCCGTTTCCCGAGATCCAATCGCTGGTTGAGCCATCTGACTTAACGAAGCTGCGGACTGAGAAAAATGTCTCGCTCGGCATACAGCGCATCATGGGAAGAAAACTGCGCGAGGCTCGCCACAACGGATGGATTAACAACCTCGAATGGCAGTCCATGGACCGTAACCTCGACGACCTCATGGACGCACAGGGAGGATCGGAACGCATCAAGAACTGTCCCCTGCCAAAGCAGTATGACTTCTTCCCTATGCTCTTCGTGCGCATCTATTGCATCCTGCTGCCTGTGGGAATGGTTGAAAATCTCGGATGGTTCACACCACTCGGATCGACGCTCGTAGGTTTCATGTTTCTCGCGCTCGACAAGATCGGACGCGATCTTGAAGATCCCTTCGACAACAAGATCTACGACGTCCCTCTCAAGCAGATCACGACCACAATCGAGATCAACCTGCGACAGCTTCTGGATGAATCAGAGCTTCCGCAGCCAGAAGTTCCCATCAAGGGCGTCCTCTGGTAGAAGCAGTTGCGAGTCTCCTCGCAACTGCCTCTACAGGCCCAGCAATTTCATCACATCCCCAACGGTCGAAGCTACTTCGAGAATCCTTCGATTCTGCGTTTTCAATACACCTTCCGTCACACAGTGATCTAGAAACGACAGCAGCGTCTCATAAAAGCCCGCCGTATTCAGCAGGATGATCCGCTTATCGTGGATCCGCAAAGTCTGCCAAGCGAGCACTTCAAACATCTCTTCCATCGTTCCGTAGCCGCCCGGCAGAATAATGAACGCATCAGAGCGATCGCCTATCAGGGCCTTGCGCGTGTGCATGGTTGATGTGACATGCAGTTCGCTCAGTTCGTCATGCGCCACTTCAAGGTCGACCAACACCTCGGGAATGATGCCCACCACGTGCCCTCCGTGAGCGAGAGCAGCCTCCGCCACGGCGCGCATCAGGCCAACCTTCGCACCACCATAAATCAACCCAATCTTTCGTTCAGCCAGCTCCTGCCCCAATTCCTCGGCAGCCGCAAGGTACTCCGGCTTTGCGCCATTTGCGGAGGCGCAGAACACAGCCACACTTCTGATAGCGGAGTTGATGTGCGCAATTTCGGACATGGACCATTATCGCAGCAAGGAGCGCCGGGTGCGTTCACCTGGGCTCCCCCTGCACTTGCGTATCCTGGATTCCGCCAGCGTTGATAGAGTCTCTTCGGAGGTCGAATGCCGCGCGACTCTCCAAAATGCTGTCATCCCGATGGATGACACCCATTCACTCACATAACTTCAGACAGGCAGAAAAGCATGCAGCGTCCGGCAAGAATCTAACACTCGGCGTCACGAACCACGTGGCCGCTTATAGTTTCGCCAGACATGGAGAGCAACACCTATTTCAGATCAATCTCCTTCTCGCTCAGTTCCGTGCCAAGTTCCGAGATCAACTCACCGCGATGATGCTGCCCCATGGAACTTGCGGCGTAGATCTTCGTGCCCGCAGGCGCCTTGATGACAAGCCCTTGATGCCCGTTGATGGTATAAGTGCGGCCATTGATCGCGACGTCCTGAAAGTAAGGCGTAGTGTTGTGCAAGGTTAGGCTGATACGGCTGTCGGTTTGCGGCGTGTGCATATGAAGATGCACCAGCTTTGACAACGGCGACACAGCAGTGGAGGCGGACAACGCGATGACAGCGAGGGACGTATAGATCATTGGAATCTCCCTTTTATTTCTTCCGGTAAAACTGATTCGACTTATGCTGTCCGCCATGGTTCAGTCAGCCTTGTCGTGATCAGAGTTACGCGAAGTAGTTCCACACAGTTCCACAAAAGTTCAAAATTCCTCAGCATTTTTCTTGTTTTAACAAATCACCTAAACTGGCATGATGTATCTCACGCCGATCACCCCGGCCGACTACGCTGCTGTCACAGAGCTCGCAAACCTCGCTTACCGCGGCGGTGGAACGAACGCAGGCTGGAACTCCGAAGCCTCTCTCATCGAAGGCCCGCGTCTGACCGAAGATCGCCTCAAGGAAGACCTCGCGGTCAAGCCCAATGCTCACCTGCTCCTCTATCGCGATTCTTCTGAAGGCCCAATTCTCGGCACCATATGGCTCGAACCCACAAGCTCCGAAACCTGGTACCTCGGCCTGCTCACCATCCGCCCCGAACTGCAGAATCGCAGCCTCGGGCGCACACTCCTCGCAGCAGCCGAAACTTTCGCACGGAAACGTGGAGCACACGTCATGCGCATGACCGTCGTCAACGTGCGCGACACGCTCATCGCGTGGTACGAACGCCGCGGCTACATCCGCACCGGCGAAACTCAGCCCTTTCCATACGGCGACGATCGCTTTGGACGCCCCCTGCGCAATGACCTCGCCTTCGTCGTACTCAAGAAGAATTTACCCGCTGAATCGGACACCAATCCGGCTCTCTTGGACGCCACGCCTGTAAACGCTTAACATGAGCGTTGGAGTATCCACCCCGCATGGCCTCGCGTCTTCTCGAAAAAATGAACCCTCAACAGCAGGAAGGCATCCAGGCCGTTGACGGTCCAGTCCTCCTGCTCGCCGGCGCCGGCTCCGGCAAAACCCGCGTCGTCACCCACCGCATCGCCTTCCTCATCGAGGAGCGAGGCGTACCCGCCGACCAGATCCTCGCCGTCACCTTCACCAATAAGGCCGCCAAGGAGATGGGCGAACGCGTCGAAAAGATCCTCGGCCACACCTCCCTTGCACGTCCCACGCTCTCCACTTTCCACAGCTTCTGCGTGCGCGTGTTGCGTCGCGATATCGAGGCATTGCAGGTGAACGGCAAAGGGCTCACCCGCTCCTTCGCCATCTACGACGAGACCGACCAGCAGGCCGTCGTAAAGACCGCCCTCAAACGCCTAGGCATCGATGACAAGTCGCTTAAGCCGCGCGTCGCACTCGGTCGAATCTCCTGGGCGAAGAACCACATGATCGATCCCCAGGAATACTTCCTCGCCTCCACCAATCCCATGGAAGAGAAGATCGCGCACATCTTCAAAATCTATCGCGAGGAACTCAACAAGGCGAACGCGCTCGACTTCGACGATCTCCTGCTTGAAACCGTGCGTCTGCTCAAGACCAGCAAGGAGACGCGCGATCGCTACAACCGCCGCTATCGCTACGTCATGATCGACGAGTACCAGGACACGAACAAGCCTCAGTACGAGCTTATGAAGCTGCTCGCGGGCGATCACTTCAACGTCTGTGTCGTCGGCGATGAAGACCAGTCCATCTACAGTTGGCGCGGCGCCGACATCAAGAACATCCTCGACTTCGAGAAAGACTTCCCCAACGCACGCACCATCCGCCTCGAGCAGAACTACCGCTCCACCCAGATGATCCTCGAAGGCGCTTCCGCGGTCGTCGCGCAGAACACACAGCGCAAAGGCAAGAATCTCTGGACCGCACGCACTGGCGGTTCGCTGATCGGCTTGTACGAAGCCCCCGATGGCGAAAACGAAGCACTCTTCATCGCCGATCGCATCAAGCGCTACCTCCGCGAAACGCAGCAGAGCGAGATGGACGAGCCCGCACGCTGCGCAGTCCTCTATCGCACCAACTCGCAGTCCCGGCTCGTCGAAGAAGCCCTCCGCCGCTACGGCGTGCAGTACCACATGGTCGGCGGCTTCTCCTTCTACGACCGCGCCGAAATCAAGGACATTCTCAGTTACATGAAGCTCGTGCAGAACCCGCACGACTCCATCGCCCTCGGACGCAGCGTCAACTCGCCTCCGCGCGGCATCGGCAAAACCACCATGGAAACCCTCGAACGCATGGCCCTCACCACCGGCATCAGCACCTGGGACGCCATCGGCAAGGCCATTGAAGAGCGGCTCCTTCCCGCACGTGCACTGCAGGCCCTCAGCGGCTTCAAGCGCCTCATCGAGGACGCACGCGCCATGCTGGGCCCGGGCTTCGCAGAAAAGCTCTCGCATGATCTCGCCCCCAAAGATGACTCCGAGGCAGACGAGTCTTTCGATCCATCCGCATTCGCAACTGAACTCGTTCCAGAACAAGATGCGCTCGAAACAGGGGGAGAGGAAGCAGCCGTCAACTCCTTCGACACCAGCTTCAACTTCGGCTTCGACTTCGGCCCAAGCGAAGAGCTCTCGACTCTCTCCGCTGAGAACTCAACCGACTCGGACGCTGCACACGGCATCGACGCCGCCAGCTTCAACCCCTTCGCTCCCGTGCCGCTCAAGGCTTCCGCATCGAGTGCCTCAGAGGCCGCACGCCGCGCCACAGCAAGCGAAGCACCTGCCTCCGAACCCGAGCGCCCAGCCTTCCGCAAGCCCGGTGACGCCGCAACCCTGCCCGAACTCATCAAGTTCCTCAACGATCGCTCCGGCTTCATCCGCGCTCTCGAAGAAGAGGCCACACCCGAATCCTTCTCGCGCATTGAAAACCTCAAGGAACTCGCCAACGCTGCACAGGATGCACAGGAACGCGGAGAGTCGCTCGCCGAATTTCTCGACCACGCCGCCCTCGTCTCGGATGCTGACCAGTACTCCGCCGACGCCCGCGTTACCCTCATGACCCTCCATGCCGCCAAGGGCCTCGAATTTCCCCTCGTTTTCCTCGCCGGCATGGAAGAAGGCCTCTTCCCCCACTCCCGCACCTTCACCGATCCCACCGGCCTCGAAGAAGAACGCCGCCTCTGCTACGTCGGCATGACCCGCGCCATGGACACCCTCGTCATGACCCGCGCCCGCTATCGCCGCCGCTACGGCAACGACATGCCGGAGGCCTCCATCCCCTCGCGCTTCCTCGAAGAGGTCCCTGGACGCCTGGTCGAAGACCTCGGCAGCCCGCCGCAGCAACCCCAGTTCTCTTCCTCTTCCTACTCCACCCCCTATCCACAGCGCGGCCGCTTCGGTCAGAAACCAAACCAGGAAGAAGGCGAGCGCCACTACTCTTACGAGGACGAAAGCCAGGACACCGGGTCCCGCGCCGCCGCTCGTGCAGCCGTCACCGGAGGGTTTACTCGTCCGCAGACACCCTCGAAATCCCTCGATAACGTCGCCAGCTTCTTCGCCGCGCGCGGTGGAGCTCCAGGCGCAAAGTTCTCCCGGCCCAAACTTGACATCCCCGAACAGACCGGAAAGACCGGTTTAGCCAAGGGAGTTCGCGTTCGTCACCCGAAATACGGCGAGGGAGTCGTCTTTCAACGCGAAGGAGACGGGGAAGACGCGAAGATTACAGTACAATTTCAACAGCACGGTGTAAAGAAGCTGGTTGAGAAGTTCGCCCAGCTCGAGCGACTCTAAGTCTTCGCCATCCAGCGAACAAAAGTCCGCTCCCAACTCGCCCGCAAACCTTTCGAAAAGAGATCAGCACCCATGGCAAATACCAAGAGCATCACCGATAAAGAAGAGCGCAAGAAGATCAAGCGTGCTGCACGTCGCAAGGCTGCTCCCAAGGCACCCCGCACCGGTGCCCGTGGCGAGAACAAGGCCAAGGTCAAGAAGGCCTCACGCGGTCAGTCCAAGCGCTAGCCTCTAGCGCGCTGGTGCGCCACGCCGATCCCTCTCGAGGCCCCCGGCGTGGCGATTCTCACCCCATCACAAAGACCATTCCACGGCATGCCCCGCTCAACTGCGGTTCTCATCCCGTGTCTTTGTCGCGTCCAACGATTCTCAAACAGCCGGTACTTTTCCAAACCATATTCCGTTGCGTGCGTGCCCCAGCGTTGTAAGGTGGTGTTAACACCCACACCTCAAGGCTCCGGAGCGACCCAAAACTCTTGCCGCGACAAATCTTCGCCACAAAGTCGATCGACAAACTGATCTCCGAGTCCGAGCGCCCAGAACACGCGCTCAGTAAATCGCTTGGTCCCGTCTCACTTACCGCACTCGGCATCGGTGCCGTCATCGGCTCCGGCATCTTTACCGTCATCGGCACCGCAATCGGCGGCAATCCCGCCAAGATCGCCGACTGGAAGGGTTCGCCCATCCTCGACCTCATCGTCGGGTGGCTGCACCACACCAGTGGCGCCGTCGCTGGCCGGCCAGGCGCAGGTCCAGCCCTCGCCCTCTCGCTCGTCCTCGTCGCCATCGTCTGCGCCCTCACCGGCCTCTGCTACGCCGAGCTCGCAAGCATGATCCCCATCGCCGGCTCCGCATACACCTACACCTACGCCACCCTCGGCGAGCTCATCGCCTGGATCATCGGCTGGGACCTCATCCTCGAGTACGCCTTCTCAAACATGAGCGTCTCCGTAGGCTTCGCCGCCCACATCGTCGACCTCCTCGACTGGCTCAACCTCGGCGTAAGCCCCAAGTGGCTCTCCCCCGCCTACCTCCCGCTCGGCCTGCAGGACCTCGCCGGCAAGGACATCTACGCGCCAGGCTGGCACATGGGCTTCGACATCCCCGCCTTCCTCGTCGTCCTCCTGCTCACCGTCGTCCTCGTCCGCGGTATCCGCGAGTCCGCCCGCACCAACAACATCATGGTGCTCGTCAAAATCGCCGCCATCCTGCTCTTCATCTCGTTCGGCATGTCCTTCATCAGGTCGTCGCACTACCATCCCTTCTCGCCCAATGGCTGGACAGGAGTCCTCGCCGGCGGCTCCATCATCTTCTTCACCTACATTGGCTTCGACTCCGTCTCCACCGCCTCCGAGGAGTGCAAGAACCCGCGGCGCGACGTACCTATCGGCATCGTCTGCACCCTCATCGTCTGCACCATCCTCTACATTGGAGTCGCCGCCGTTCTCACCGGAATGGTCCCCTGGCAGTCGGTCGCTGGAGACGGCGCACCCGTCGTCAACGCTCTCAAGCGCCTTTCGCTCACCCCAGGTGGACATCGCCTCCATTTCGTTCGCCTCGCCGTCCTGCTGGGCGCGCTCGTCGGCATGGTCTCATCCATCCTCGTCTTCCAGCTCGGCCAGGCACGCGTCTGGTTCGCCATGTCACGCGACCGGCTCCTTCCTGACATCTTCTCCTCCGTCCACCCCAAATTCCGGACCCCGGCCTTCGCAACCTGGGTCGCCGGAATCCTCGTCGCCATCCCCTCCGGCCTCTTCGACGTAGGCACCTTCGCCGAGATGTCCAACATCGGCACTCTCTTCGCCTTCGTCCTCGTCTCCATTGGCGTCATCGTCCTTCGCTACAAGGATCCCGGCCGCCACCGCGGCTTCCGCGTCCCCTTCGGCCCCGTGATTCCCGTCCTCAGCACGCTCTTCTGCGTCCTCCTGATGACCGGCCTGCCCGCAGTCACCTGGATCCGCTTCTTCGTCTGGCTCGTGATCGGCCTCTTCGTATACTTTTTCTACTCGCGCAAGCGCAGCGAGTTTTACAAAGCCTGACCAAAACAGCGGCGCAAACAGCAAGGCCCCGGGGCTAAAGTAGCCTCGGGGCTTCTCACTGGACGGGTTACCCCCGGATCTCACATCAGAGCGCTGTTTTCACCAGCGGTTTCCGAATCCTTACGCGAACTCTCTAGATCCCGACGCCGAACTCCATATCCTGCGTCTCGTCCGCGGAATGAGCATAAAAATCATAAGGCGTACGCCGGTTGAACTTGTATCGCTGACGCAACTCGCGGCCCACAAACAGACCAAACGCGACAGCGCCCAGTCCGGCAGTCACCCAGCCGATCGTACGAAACAATGTGGAATTTTCAAAGTCAGGAAGACCTTCTTCCATGACGCCATGGAGCGCGTCCTGGAGTGCTTCGTTCGCCGTAGCAGCAAGTAGCGCAGGCATGTCTTCGAGTTTCTGGCCGGAGAGTCGGGATGTGAGCTTGGACAACATGGTGGTTGGATCATATCGCAAGGCATTCCTCCAGGAACAATCAAGCTTTTGGGTTATGTACATCCCCAGTAACAAACAGGCGCCCCGGTTTCATATCGGCAGCCCAGCAATTATGACGAGCTAAGACACGTCAACGTGATCAAAGCCAAGCCCGCCCAGCATCAGCGCAATCGACGCACGCGCATTCTTCCTCGCCACATCCAGAATCCCATCCGACAGCGCCGCCCCCTGCAACTGCTGCTCCGCCTTCGCACGCGCGTCTGACTCCAGATTCTGATCCGCCGGCACCAGCAATCCCGTCGAACGCGCATACACCTTCGTCTTGGCGTTATCCAGCTTCGTCACAAAGATCTCGGACGCCGGCAGAGTCACATGGATCGACCGCGAATTCGCCCCGTCAATCCGAACATCCTCCGGCTTCAGCTTCGAAAGATCAATCCCTGCAATCGCTTGCCCGTGCACCACCAGCAGAATTTTGTCCCCCGCCAGCACATCCGGAAACACCGGGCTCGACTTCCCATTCTCGACCACCGTGTCGAGCGAGTAGCTCACCGTCTCCAGCCGGTTCAGCGCCTGGATCTTGTCCACCACCACCGGCACCGTCACCTCAAAGTGGTCTGTCCGGCCCGAGATCAGCGTTGCCAACCGCCCCGCCAGCCCACTCGTCGCACGGTGCATAAACACACCCAGCAGCACAGCTCCCAGCACCAGCGCCATCAGGAAACCGAGAATCGAGAAAGAGGAGCCCTGCCCGGATTGATACTGGGTCGTCATAGAAAAGGTATGATGCCTGATTTCGCTAAGTGTATGCCGCTGAGCTACTTGAGATACGTCTCGAACTGGTACAGAATCCTCTCAAACAGCTCGTTGCGCGACGTAAACCCGCCGATCGCATGCGTTTTGCGCGGGAAAAGCTGCAGGTCGTACGGTATCCCCGCCTCAATCAGCGGCTCCAGAAACTGCACCGTGTTCGCCATGTGGACGTTGTCGTCCCCCGTTCCCAGCGCGATCAGCACCCTGCCCCTCAAACTCGCCGCCGACGTCGTCACCGAGGCCGCCCGGTACGCGTCGATATGTTCGGCTGGCAGCCCCAGGTAGCGCTCCGTGTAGATCGAATCGTAGTTGCGGAAGTCCGTCACCGGAGCCACCGCCACCCCAGCCTTGATCCGGTCCGAGTGCGTCATCGCGTACAGCGTAAACGTCCCGCCCCAGCTCCAGCCCCACCACCCGACACGCTTCGCGTCAAACTGCGGGTACCGCGCCAGCGCCTGGTCGAGCGCCACAAGCTGGTCCGCGAGCTGCGGCGCGCCAAAGTTACCCTGAGCCACCTGCTGAAAATCGCGTCCTCGTCCACCTCCGCCCCGGTTATCCACGTTCAGCACGGCGAAGCCATGCTGCGCCATCAGCTCATCGAACAGCGGAGAGCTCCAGCTATCCGTCACTCCCGGCGTTGACAAAGGCCCCCCATAGGGATTCAGGATGATTGGCACCGATCCCGTCGCCGACTTCCCCGCGGGCATCGTCAGCGTCCCGTATAACTTCGTCTTCCCGTCAGCCGCCGTAAACGTCACAATCGAACGACTCACCCCCGTAGCCTCCGGAACCGGGTTCGACCTCCAGAACGCCTTGCAAGAGTCGGTCCCCTCAACCGCACACACCCGGCCGACCGGCGGCACCGCAGCAGTTCCGTAGAAGTCTGAATAATGCTGATGATCCGGTGCAATCAGCGTGTCGTGCGAACCCTCTTCTTTGCTCACCTCGCCCGGCGCACTCCCATCCAGCTTCACCCGCCAGAGCTGCGCCTCCACCGGGTCACCTTGGTTCGAGCTATAAAAGAACGTCTCCGTCCTCTGGTCGAAACCCTCCATCGAAAGCACATCGAAATCGCCCGACGTCAGCTGCCGCACCAGCTTCGCCGATCCGGCCAAAGGCCGCTTCTCGTCAAAGCCGTAAAGATAGAGATGGGTATGCCCGTCGCGCCAGCTGGTCGTCACAAACCGCCCCCGGGGTAGCATCGTCAATTCATAATCATCGCCCAGGTACTTCGGATCCGAGTCCGTATACACTTCGCGCGCCTCACCCGTCCCCGCATCCGCCAGGAACAGGCTCCGGCTCTTCTGATCCCGGCGCATGACCTCGATCCAGAGCGTATGCGCATCCACCCAGCCAAACCGCGGGATGTAGTCGTTATTCTGGCTGAATGGCAGCGTCACCCAGCGCGTCGGCCCTCCCTGCGCAGCCACCACCCCCACCCGCACCCCAGGATTCGCATCGCCCGGCTGAGGATAGCGCTGCATATCAATTGTCGCGTGCGTCGGGATAAAGTCGACAATGGGGTACTCCGGCACCTTCGCCTCATCCATCTGCAGATACGCAATCGCAGACGAATCCGGAGCCCAGAAGTAGTGACTGCGCACGTTCAGTTCTTCCAGGTAAACCCAGTCCACCTCGCCATTCAGCAGCGTAGGCAAAGTGTCGTTCGTCAACGCCGTCTCTTTTGCCCCGCCATCCGCTACCGGGTGCACATAGAGATTGTGATTCCGCAGATAAGACACCAACTTCGCATCCGGCGAAAACTTCGGGTCGTCCCCCGAACCCGCCCCGGTGTCGACCACCAGCGTCCCCGTTCCCGCGGCAATGTCGTACAGCCACAGCTTCCCGCCCTGGTCGAGCAGCAGGTGCTTCGAGTCGTCCGCCCAAAGGAAACTCGACATCGAGTACCGGCTCCGGTGGTCCTTATCCTTCTCGCTGATCTGGTCCGATCCCAGCGCGCCCAACTGCTGCGCCGTCGCCAGCACACTCGCGCGGCCCGTTCCAGCCTCCACCTGGATCAGGTCGCCGATCTGCCCCACCTGCGTGTCGCCCGCGATATATGTCAGCAGCCGGCCATCCGGGCTCCAGACCGGAGTCGGCGGAGCGCCCGAAGGATAGCTGTTCGCATACGGCACCGTGCGGACAGCCGGATCAGCAGCCGCGTTCCCCTGCGCACCCGCGGCGCGAAGACCACATCCCAATAAACCGATCACCAAGCCAGCAGAGAGAAGAACACGTGAGGAGGACGTCATTTGTGCGTTTGAGTCTACCCTCTCGTCCTCCTGACAACAAAGCTGCTACTTTGCCGGGATCACAAGTAACGTAATCGACTGCGCTGGAAAACTCGTACTCACCGTGCCCGTACCTGCCGGACCCGCAACCGGCACCGCAGCCCCACGCGCAATCGCCGCCAGGTTTGCGCTGCTATACAGATAAACCTGCGCCGGTCCCGCAGCCGTCAGCCCTGGCAAAGCCAGGGTACTCGTCAGATCGCCGTAAGTCTTGTTGATCACGATCGCCGTCAACGCACCGTCACTCGTCCGCCGTGCCCCGTAAACTGCCAGCCTCCCCTGATCCGCACTCGTCGAGGGCAGCACCGTATCTCCAAAGCCGGACTTCGCCCCGTCATAGTTGCGGTACATCGCCATCGCCAGCGTCCCCGGAAGCTCCGTCGAATAGCTTCCGCTCGGCCAAAGCATCCCCTTATCGAGCCCGTACTTGCCGAAGATGCCCAGCACATCCGCCTCGGCCAGCGCCCCGTTGATCGACTCCAGACCGCCGAAGTTATACTCGTCGATCGACGTCTTCGTCCCCGGATAATCCCGCGCCACCCATCCCTCCAGCATAGGAATCAGCTGAACCGCCGCAACCGGCGCATTGCACCCCGTCGTGTGATTCGCATCCGTGGAGTAGTTCGGCGACGTATAGTGCGCATCCATATACGTCGGATCCCAGAACACCCGAGTCGAGTTCAGCCGAACCTGCTGCTCCGCCGTATTGCCCGCCGTCGTCAGCCCAACCGACGCCCCGTTGTAACTCCCCGCAAAGTAGGCGTGAACATCCACATAATCCAGCAGCCGCTGCCCATACTTCGCCTCGGCCGCCTTCATCTGCTGCATGTAGTACTCCACCAGCGGCATACCTCCATGCGCCATCCGGTCCACAGGATTGCTCCAGAACTCATAGCAGGGCCCCGTCGGATAGCCCGAAACCAGGTCCTTCGTCGAGTAGAAATAGTTCTCCCAGCCCGAGATCACCGGCCCGCTCACCAGCGCAGTCGGATCGGCCGTCTTGATCGCAAGCGCCGTCCCGATCCCGCCCTGGGTCAGCTCGTCATACGTCATCGGAAGCGGGTGCACATCCCGATGCACCGAGTTCCAGTACTCCGGCTCGTTATCCAGGTCCCAGTGCGCCACTCCTGTCCCCGCGCCGCTCGCAGGATTCCCCGCCCCATGCTCCGCAACAACATCACCCACCCAGTCACCCACCCAAGAAGGCGAGATCACCGCACTCGCAGCCGGAGGCGCCGGAGCAGCTGCCTTCACACTCGTCAGCAGCGCCAGCGTATCGTCACCCGTCAGCCCCGTCTTATCCAGGTTCGTCCCATTGCCGCAAACCCCGTGATAGCTCTGCTGGTTCGGGTACATCGCTTTCTGAAAACTGCATGCCGACGCGCTCTTATCGCTGTTGGAAACCCAGCCGATCACCGGCGCGTTCCCCACCACCTCCACACCCGCAGCCGAAGCCGCCTCCACCATCTCGTCGAAGCTTCCAGTCGGCCCCAGCGGATAATGCCCCGCACCGGCAAAATTCTCGAAATAGTAGTCCTGCGCGGAGTTCGTCACATTCGTCTTGTAGTTGTAGCGCGAAGTATTATCCCCACCCCAGCGCACCATCGAAGGATTAGCCTTCGCCACCGTCGTCTGGTCCAGTCCGAACCCGTTCAGCCCATAAATAAGCGGGCTGATCGCAGCGCCGGGATGGCCGGCGTCCACCCAAAGCGCGGGCCCCGCTGCCACCGCAGGCTGCGTCAGCATCACCGTGGCAATTCCAACTTTCGTCGAATCGAAAGTACTCGTCGCCGTCACCGTCACCCATGCAGGCGCAGGATACGGCGTCACATACAGCCCCTTCGCGTCGATCGTCCCCACATCGCCCGTCCAGCCACTCGGCCCCGTAACCGCCCACGTCACACCTGTCCCAAAGACGCCGGATCCCGTCACCCCGGCTACAAACTGCTGCGTGCCGCCAATCACCACGCTCGGCGTCCCCGGCGTAACCACGACGCCAATCACCGCATTCGCCGTGTAATTCGCCGTAACCGTAGCGTCCGAGCTCAAAATCACATGGCAGCTAAGCCCCGTCACACTGCTGCATCCCGCCCACGACGTAAAGGCGCTGATCCCCACCGTCTGCGGAGCCGTCACCGCAACTGCCGTCCCGACGTTGTAGACGCGCGAAACAAACGTGCTCCCATCGCCCGCGCCGTTATTGTCCACGGGCGCGATCGCCACCGGAACTCCGGACGCCGGGTCGGTCGAATTCACCGTCAGCGTCGCCGTCGGAGGGGCCGGAGATATATAGTTCGCCAACAGCGTCGTGTTCGCATTCATCGTCAAAGTACACACGTTCGCCGCAGCCGACGCACATCCTGTCCAGGACGCAAAGTTGTTGCCCAGCGCGGACACCGGGGCCGTGACCGTCACCACCGTCCCCGCACCAAAAGTCCGCGAAAAACTACTCGTCCCGGATCCGCTTCCACTCACGTCAGACGGAGTGACCGTCAGGGCTACACCGCTCGAAGGCTCGGCGGAATTCACCGTCAACACATAGGTCGTCGTACTCCTAGGCGCCGCTGGCGCAACCGGCACAGCCGTCGCCTTCACCACGCCGCTTCCACAACCCGACAGACCCACTACACCAAGACCAACCAGTCCCGCAAAAAATCTAGCCCGCATCATTCCCCGATTCTCACCATTCGGGATATCGGCGCCCCGCCGCCTTAGCGATACGAGGTCATCATCGTCCGAGTCGGTTCCCGCTCACTCCACCCGAATGTTGGCGTCCAGGTCAACCACAAGCTCCTGGCCATCCACCAGCATCGAATGCAGCTTCAGCATCGAAAGCGTCAGCTTGTACCCCGTCGAATCCGGAGCCTTCACCAGCAGGTTCCGCATCATCTCCGCCGCATTCACCTTCATCTCCTGCGGCAACTTCTTCGAAAGGAACGGCTCCATCAGCATGTCCAGTTCCCTGTTATCGGAAAGATGTTCGATCCGCGCATCGCGAAAACCGACCGACTCCCCCTCCGCTACCGGAATGAACGACACCTGCGACTCGGTTGAAAGCGATATCCCAAAACATGCCTTGCCGAAACCCAGCCTTGCATGCGTCTTCAACGTAACCACTACCCGGTCATCCCGAAATGACACATGCGGGTCATCGGAATACACCGAACACGCCGTCCCCGCATTCCCGCGCAGATAATGCCGGTCCAGCTTCCCATCCGGACCCGCCTGGTTGAACAACTGGTGCGCCAGCGTCCGCTCCAGCGCCGGAGCCGTCACATGCACCTCGACCGCTTTGGCAGAACGCGCAGCCGGCGCCAGCAACAAGACAAAACCGAACAACGCACGTCGCATACTCCTAGAATACCGGGCGACTGACAAAACAAAGAACCCGCTCCTGCCCCACTGCGCAGAACGGGTTCCATGCTCTCAACTTGGGAACAGTCCTAAGCTTTCGCAGCCGGAACCGCTGTATGCGGTGTCTCCGCCTCGTGCACAATGCTCCCCGCATGTCCTTCGCGATGCTTGTAAGCCGCGCCAACGAAAGCCTTGAACAGCGGATGAGGCTCCAGCGGCTTCGACTTGAACTCCGGATGAAACTGGCACCCCAGAAAAAACGGGTGCGACGGAATCTCCACAATCTCGACATACGTCGCGTCCGGAGTCGTCCCCGTAAGCCTTAGCCCACCGCCCGTCAGCACCGCCTCATACTCCCGGTTGAACTCGTACCGGTGCCGGTGACGCTCGGAAATCTCGGTCGCCCCATAGGCCTCGGCGGCAAGCGAACCCGGCTCGATCACGCACGTCCACGCACCCAGCCGCATCGTGCCGCCCATCTCTTCCACGCCCGTCAACTCGCGCAGCTTGTAGATAATCCGGTGCGGCGTCGCCGGATCGAACTCACCCGAATTCGCCCCCGTCAGCCCGCAGACATTCCGCGCATACTCGATACACGCCGTCTGCATGCCCAGGCAGATTCCGAAGTACGGTACCTGCTTCTCGCGCGCATACCGAATCGCATTCAACATCCCCTCAATGCCGCGCTTGCCGAACCCGCCCGGCACCAGGATGCCGTCAAACCCCGCAAGCTGCTCTTCGTAGTTGTGCGCCTCCAGCCCCTCGGCCTCGATCCACGTCACCTGCAGCTTCAGGTTATGCGCCAGCGCCCCATGAACCAGCGCCTCTTTCAGCGACTTGTAGCTGTCCTCATACTCCACGTACTTGCCAACAATCGCGATCGCCACCTCGTCCTTCGGGTTATAGGCCCGGTAGACGATATCCTGCCACTTCGAGAGGTCGGCTTCCTTGTTATCCAGGTGCAGATATTTCAGCGCAAGCGAGTCCACACCCTGCTCCGCCAGGTTCAGTGGAACCTCGTAGATCGACGGCACATCCCGCGCCACGATCACCGCCTTGTCCTCGACATTGCAGAACGCCGCAATCTTCGACCGCATCTCCCGAGGCACCACCCGGTCCGCACGGCAAAGCAGGATATCCGGCTGAATTCCGATCGAAAGCATCTCCTTCACCGAGTGCTGCGTCGGCTTCGTCTTCAGCTCCTGCGCCGCCGCAATCCACGGCACCAGCGTCATGTGCGCGAAGCATGTATTCTCCCGGCCCAGTTCCTGCCGCATCTGTCGAATCGCCTCCAGGAATGGCAGCGACTCGATGTCACCCACTGTGCCGCCAATCTCGACGATCGCAACCTCGCAGTCCTGCGCCACCTTCCGCATCGCGTTCTTAATCTCGTTCGTGACGTGCGGAATCACCTGCACCGTCTTGCCCAGATAGTCCCCGCGCCGCTCCTTGGTGATGATCTGCTCATAGATCCGGCCCGTCGTCAGGTTGTTGTCCCGCGTCAGCTTCGCATGCGTAAATCGCTCATAGTGGCCGAGGTCAAGATCCGTCTCCGCGCCATCGTCGGTGACAAACACCTCGCCATGCTGAAACGGACTCATCGTGCCCGGATCCACATTCAGGTACGGGTCAAATTTCATGAGATTGACCTTGATGCCCCGCGCTTCCAGAAGGCACCCGATCGAAGCCGCGGCCAGACCCTTGCCAAGTGAAGACACGACGCCGCCAGTTACAAAGATGTACTTTGCAGACATGTCCGCGACCTCTTGAATGAACTGTTTGGGTTGTGCGTGGTGTGCACAATCAAGTATCTCAGGATAAGCACCTGAGGGCAATCCGCCGGCCGGCCAATTCCCACCCGCAAGCTGTATAGTTCAGCCATCATGAAGACCGGCGCCCGACAATCCGCAGGCCCGCTCACCCGCCTCTGGCTTAGCCTCCAACACGACCAACTCCTGCAACTCAACCGCCTCGCCCGCTACCTTCACCCGCCGCCCGACCGCTCCGCACACCTCCGCACCGGCGAGCGAGGAGAGTTCGAAGCACTCTTCTTTCTCCGCCGCCACAACTACACCGTCGTCGAACGCCGCTGGCGCTCACCCGAACTCAATGGAGACCTCGACCTCATCGCCTGGGACGGCCCAACCCTCGCAATCATAGAAGTCAAAACCCGCACCGCCCGAGACCTCACCCCCGCCGCCTCCGCCATCGACGACACCAAACGCAACATGCTCCGCCGCATGGCACGCGCCTATCTCCGCACCCTCCCCCGCCGGCGCGAAAACCCCATCGTCCTCCGCTTCGACATCGTCTCCATCTACCTGATCGGTCCCGCCAAAGACCCAACCGTCCAGTGCGAGCTGCTTCAAGATGCTTTTCCGCTTCATCCGGACCAGCAGAAACCCATTTGGACGCGCTATGGTGTCTAACAGTAAAGAAGAGGTAAGCCGATGACGCTGCTCAACGCCCCAATCTACAACGAACGCAAAGAACGCCTCCAGAAAAACCTCCTGATCGGCTCCGCCGCCACCTTCGCCCTGCTCGTAATCCTGACCCTCGCCGGCTTCATGCTCGGCCACGGCTGGCTCTTCTCCAACCTGCCCGTCGAACATCGTGTCAGCAAGTTCCTCACCGCGCTTGAGGCAAAGGACTACCCCACCGCCTACGGCATCTACAACAACGACGCCAACTGGCAGCAGCACCCCAACAAGTACGCCGACTACCCCCTCAGCCGCTTCACCGAGGACTGGACCTCGGAAAGCCCCGTCGGAGGCCCCATCGCCACCCACCACATCGACATCTCCAAGACCGACGGCTCAGGCACCTTCGGCACCGGCATCATCGTAGCCGTCACCGTCCGCACCACCAACAAGCCCCTGCTCGATCAGCGCCTCTTCATGTACTACATCAAGCACGACGGCACCCTCACCTACCCCGCCCCGCACATCCTCGAATACTAGGATCCCGCCACCGAAGCCGGGTGCCCCAGGTCTCCCCTCTGAGACCTGGGTTCGTTTCAGCACAGAATCTGCGGCTCCCTACTTCTCCGAACTAGGCGGAACCAGCCCCTTCAGCCGCAGATAAAGCGCCAGCGTCGCATACTGCTCATTGTCATGCGAAACATTCCCCCACGCCGCACCCACCCGCGACCGCTTGCCCATCGGCCCAAGCGTCACCACATCCATCAATCCGCCATCGGTCAACGCCCCGTAAGCCTTGTCGCACTCGGCAAAGGAAGCCTTCAACGCCGCCACGACCGCGTCCTTATCCGCACCCTCGGCCGGCACCATCTTCGGATCGACAGTGCTCCCGTTCATCGCCGAGCACACCCGCATCTGCGCCTCGGTCACGTGGTTCACAACCCGCGCAAACGCACGAACCTCAGGCGTCGGTTTATAGCCGTAAGCATCGGCCGGCATCTTGTCGGCAGCCTTCAAAATATTCGGCTTGACCGCGTTGTAGGCTCTTTGCGCCTCAGCCGCCGGCCCCGAAGGCTGCGCAGGAGCCTGGCCATACCCGACCACAGGAAGACTCAGAACACCAACCGCAACTGCAGCATGAAAAAATTTCATCGCAATCCTCCCGGCCACGCCCAGCGCGACCCGCCTCTGAGACTACCCGCACCGCCCGCCGCCCACAAGCTGCATCCTCACTTCCCCATCCGCATCCAGGCCCCGCAGCGGCACCTCATCCCGGCAAAGCCTCACCAGGCCGTCCGAAGACCAACATGGGTGTCGATCCCACCGCCCGAGCCGCCTTCGATGCCGGCTATGCCCTCATCTTCGCCGAAGACGCCATGTCCATCATGAGCCTCGAATGGCAGGAATTCCGATCAGGAATCCCTTCCAGCGCATGGGCCGTGTCCGTTCCACCGAGAGATCCTCGCAGCCCTCTGATGCGCCCACCAGGCCAGGAATCTACCCTGATTCCCCGCCCGATGACCCACAAATGTTATTGCCGGATGAATCCGGCTCTGCCACAGTCATTCCATCACCACCATCTCAGGCGGTCATGGAGCGGCACATGCAGCAGCAAACCCATACCATCCGGCACGGAATCAACCTCATGCCCTGGCAGATCGAAGCAAGCGAAGGCCTCTCCCAACCCTGCATCCTCGTCGCCGTCATGAATGGAAACGAGATGCAGTCCGTCTCGCTTCACGTCTCACCCAAGCCCCAGCCGGAAAACTAGCCGGAAACCTTCTCCGCACTTGAAAAGGATCAAGCCCCGACCAGCTTGATCCTTTCCTCCATCCAGGTCCCTTTGCACGTCCCTAC
>CAZZZP010000066.1:0-25157 GCA_964658635.1 Lichenicola sp.
GTATCTGAGGATTGTGGGTGGGGAGGGGCCGGTGGCCCGGTGCCTGCTGGTGGCGGAGGACGGCGGGGTGGTGGTGGGGTTTGCGGTGGGGATGATGGTGGCGGGAGTGGGAGAGCTTGAGAGCGTGGGGGTGGCGGCGGCGCGGCAGGGGGAGGGGGTTGGGCGGGCGCTGGTGGAGGCGGTGGTGGAGTGGTGCGGGGAGCGCGGCGCAGGGGAGATGGAGCTTGAGGTAAGGGCTTCGAGTGCGGGGGCGCGGCGGCTGTACGAGGGGCTGGGGTTTGTCGAGGTGGGTCGACGGGCGGGGTATTACGCGGAGCCGGCGGAGGATGCTGTGTTGATGAAGAAGCTGCTGGTTGTGAGGCATCCGGGGTAGGGATTTGCGTGTGGGTGGCGACGTATAATCATGATCTATGGTTAAGGATGGTTGGCTTTACGGAGCAGGACTGATAGCGGTCGCGGTGGTGGCCGAGGTGTTGACGGGTTCAATTTGGCTGGCGATTCCTCCCGTGCTGCTGGCCCTGTTTTTTCTGTGGTTCTTTCGCGATCCGGAACGGACGATTCCGCAGGGCGAGGGTCTGATCGTTTCTCCGGCTGACGGGGTGGTGACCGAGGCGGAGTGGATGGAGACGAACGGTGGAAGCCGGCTGCGCGTGAGCATCTTTTTGAGTGTGTTCAATGTGCACGTGAACCGGGTGCCGATCTCGGGGACGGTGACGGTGGTGTCTCATCGTGAGGGCGGGTTTATGAACGCGATGGCTCCGGAGTCTGTGCTGACCAACGAGCAGACGATGGTGACGATCGCGGGTGACGGGTACGAGGTTTCGTTCAAGCAGATTGCGGGGCTGCTGGCTCGGCGGATCGTGTGCAATCTGAAGGAAGGTGACCGGGTGGTGCGCGGGCAGAGGATGGGGCTGATCAAGTTTGGCTCGCGGTGCGACGTGCTGATGCCGGCGGCGGCGAATCTGCGGGTTTCGGTGGGAACGAAGGTTGTGGGTGGGAAGACGGTGCTTGGCGCGATTGAAAGTGGCGTGCTGGAAGCGGGCGAAGGCGTGGGGCAAGCCTGATGGCTTCGGGAGCCGGCGAGGTGCAGTCTTCAGGGACGGAAGAGTATGAGACGGTCGTGCGCCGGCATCCCAGCCGCGGGATGTATGTGCTGCCATCGCTGTTTACGGCGGGGAACATTGCCGCGGGTTTTTATGCGATTACGGAGACGGTGCGGGGCGCGGGCGGGGATGATTATGCGTTCAACCGGGCGGCGCTGGCGATCGGGTTTGCCATTCTTTTTGATGGAGTGGACGGGCGTGTGGCGCGGATGACGCGGACGACGAGCGACTTCGGCAAGGAGCTGGATTCGCTTGCGGACGTGGTGACGTTTGGCGTGGCGCCGGCGCTGCTGGCGTGGGTCTGGGGCTTCCGGATGCTGCCGCTGGAGTTTTTGCCGGCGGTGCGGAACGCGGTGCTGCCGTTTGGCGTGGTGGTGTGTTTTCTGTTTCTGATCTGCGGCGCGTGCCGGCTGGCGCGGTTCAATATCAGCGTGAATCCACAGCCGCGGAATCCGGGGCGGCCGGGGCGGAAGTATTTTGTGGGTATGCCGATTCCTGCGGGTGCGGGTGTGATCGCTTCGGTGATTCACTTGTACGACGGGAGCCCGATTCATGATCCGCGGGTTTCGATTGTGTGGCTTCTTCTCATTTTGGGAACCGGATTTTTGATGGTGAGCAGCTGGCGTTTCTGGAGCGGCAAGGAGATTGAATCGAGCGGGCGGAAGCCGTTTCAATTTTTTGTGCTGATGGCGCTGGTGATCGCGGTTATTGTGAAGTTTTCGGAGTTTGCGCTGATTTCGATCTCGCTGGGGTACCTGGTCTCTGGCGTCATCGCCAGGCTGGCCTACGGATGGGGTCGGAAGCGCAGGCTGGCTGCAGAGATGAGGCATTAGGAATGGCTGAAGGAATGTACCGCATTGCAATCGTAGGGGCGTCTTCGCTTGCGGGCAAGGAACTGGCCGATGAACTGGGCGAGTCGTTGCTGGCGACGAGCGACGTGCTGCTGCTTGACGATGACGATGCGCTGGGCACGGTTGCGGCGGTGGGAGATGAGGCTGTCGTGATCCAGCAGCTGGACGACACGTCGTTCGATCGCATGGATTTTGTCTTTTTCACCGGTGATCCGGACACGACGAAGACACACTGGGGCGAAGCGCGGGTAAAGGGCGCGAGCATTGTCGACATGACCTATGCGCTTGAGGGGGAGCCGGGTGTTCTGGTGCGTGCGCCCTTTGTGCGGGCGGCTATGGGGACGCGAGCGGACGGCGTTCTGAACCTGACGACCTCAGCGGTGGTTTCGGCGACGCCGGCCGCCGTGATGCTTGCGCTGGCTGCGGAGCGGCTGCGGTCGAAGCTGAAGGTTTTGAGCCTGGCGGCGACGGTCTTCGAGCCGGCGTCCGAGCATGGACGCGAGGCGATGGACGAGCTGCACCAGCAGACGGTCAATCTGCTGGCGTTTCAGAGCCTGCCGCGTGAGCAGTACGACGCGCAGGTTGCGTTCAACGTGCTGCCTTTGCTGGGCGAGTCGGCGAAGGTGGACCTCGCCGGGGCGGCTGCGCGGATTGTGCGGCACTATGCAGTGGCCGGTACGAATCTGCCGGAGCTGAGCGCGCAGGTGGTGCATGCTCCGGTGTTTCACGGGTATGTGATCTCGGTGCTGGTGGAGCTTGAGAACCCGGCCGGGGTGAGCGAGCTCGAGGCGGCGCTGGCGGGCGAAGGAATCGATGTAGTGCTTGAGGAGTCCGATCCGCCGAGTAATCTCAGTGCGGCCGGGCAGGAAGATGTGATGGTGCTGGTGCGCCCGGCGGGTGCGGATGTGGGTCGGAAGTTCTGGCTGTGGTTAGCGGCGGATAATCTGAAGCTTGCGGCGCTGAACGGGATTGCGTGTGCGAATGAGTTGAAGAGGTTGCGGCCGAGGGGGTCGGTTCAGTAGCAGCTTTCAGGCTCTCACCGGTCGTTCTGTGGATCCCCTTGATGCCCCACCTTACGGATGGTGGAACTGTCCCGAAGGTGGAGCACGGAGCTGGGTAGGAGATCTATAAGTCGGTTCAGCCGACGCACCCGGATTCCTACTCCGGTCGTGGGTCAGTGTCTGAAGTGGCGGCCGCGGGGGGATTCTGAGGGGGCGAAGACCTGGTAGCTGATGCCTGTGCTGATGCCGTAGGGGTGGAGTTCGCCGAAGGTGAACTGGGGCCAGAGCTGGTACTCGGCGTCTACTGCGCGGAGGATGAAGCGCGAGTTGGGGATGCGGAGATCGACGCCCGCGCCCGGCGCTACGACGAAGTAGGATCCCTTGGCGTAGTGGAAAGGGAAGTCGAGTTCGCCGCGTCCGGCGAGCAGTTTCACGTAGGGTCGCCAGGTGTGTGGGAGGACGGCGTAGCGGACGCCTGCGAGGTAGGTGCGTTCCTTGACGTCTTCTTCGGTGTGGGCTGCGAGGTCGCGGAACTCGGCTTCTACGCCGAGTCGGCGGGTGAGGTTTGCGTTGGCGAAGAGGGTGATTCCGCCGACGTAATGCTTGCCGTAGTCCTGCTGGTATCCGGAGAAGGTGACGCCGACCGAGGCGTAGGTTCCGGGGCCGGTTGCGGTGTAGGCGGCCTGGGCGCCGGCCCGGTGAAGGCCGGCGAACAGGGTTGCGGTGAGAGCGGCGGCGGGTGTGAGGCGACGAAGTAGAGTGATCATGGCTTTACTTGGTCACCGTGAGCTGCACGGTTGCAAGCTGCGAGACGCCGGTCTTGTTGCCGGTAGCGACGACCTGGAAGGTGTAGCTGCCGGCGGCGGTTGCGTTCTGACTGAAGCTGGAGGCGCAGCCGGAGAGAACGGTTGAGCCTGCTCCGAGGAGGACGAGCATGGACAGGAGGAGAAGCTTGCCGTTCAGCTTGCCGAGCCGGCGGCGGTTGAGGCCGAGCAGGAGAGCGAGTACGGCACCCGCCGGCAGGGCACATTCGTATGCGGTGGAGGAGGCACCGGGGTGGGTGGCGCGGGCGGATGGGCCGGCGCCGAGCGGGGTTCCGGTATCGACCATGACGGTGAGGCTGGGTGCCGCTCCGTTGGCGACGGCGATCTCATTTTGCGAGAAGGTGCAGGTTGCGTCGACCGGAAGGCCAGTGCAGCCGAGCGCCAGGGTGTCGGTGAAGTTCTGAGCGGTGGTGATGTTGATGTTGAGCGAGCCGTGGCCACCGCTGGTGAGCGACATCTTACCGGGGTTGACGCCGACGACGAACTCGATTGGGGGACCGACGGCGATAGAGATGGCGGCGGAGTCGGAGGGCGCGTAGAGCGAGTCGCCGGCGTACTTGGCGACGACGTTCAGGGTTCCCTGCGGCGGGTTGATGTTGGCCGAGGCGAGGCCGGTGGCGTCAATGGTGGCCGAGCCGAGGACGACCGATCCGGCGCTCCAGGTGACGGTGCCTGTTGGCGGGGTCGAGCCGTGTCCCTGAACGACCGAGATCATGGTGATGGTCTGGCCGAGCGGGATTTCGTTCGAGGAAGAGGTGAAGCTGACGGTGCTGGGCCGCAGGGTGACGGACTGGGTGAGCGGTGTCGAGCCCGCGGGTGAGTTCTGGTTGTCGCCGGCGTACTGCGCGGTGAGGGTGTGAGCTCCGAGCGCGGGCGCCTGCCAGTTGAAGGAGGCGGTACCGGTGTTGTCGACGATGAGGGTGGCAAGCGTAGTGGAGCCGTCCGTGATGGTGACGGAACCGGTGGGCTCAGCGGTGGGGACGCCGTTTGAGACCTTGACGGTGAGGACGACGGTGTCCTGGAGGAGGGATGGATTGGCGCTTGAGGTGAGGGCTACGGTCGTCTTCTGGACGATCTGCTGAGCGATGGTGGGGGAGAAGCTGGCGTTGTCGAGCGTGTCTCCTGAGTAGTGTGCGGTGAGCTGGTGGATGCCGGGTGCGAGGGTGGAGAGGGTGAGGCTGGCGGTTCCGGATGGGGTGAGCTGGACGGAGGAGATGACGCTGCCTCCATCCATGAAGGCGACGGAGCCGGTGGGCAGGCCGCCGTTGCCGGTGACGGAGGAGGTGAGGGTGAGGGGCGAGCCCGAGTTGACGGGATTGCCGCTGGTGGCGAAGGTGGTTGCGGTGGTTGCGATGGTGACGTTGACGGTGGCGGAGTTGGAGGCGCTGGCAGCGTCGAGGGTGTCGCCGGTGTAGTGGGCGATGAGGACGTGGGTGCCGGGCGCGAGGTTGGCGGTGGTGAAGGTAACGGCTCCGTTGGCGTCGGGTGCGATGGAGGCGATGGTGTTGCCGCCGTCGGTGAGGACGATGGTGCCGGTGACGGGCCGGCTGGAGAGTCCGGTGACGATGCCGGTGAGGGTGACGGGCTTGCCGGCCACGAGGCTGGGCAGGCTGGAGGAGATGGTGGTGGTGGTGGCCTGCTGAATGGTTTCGGTCAGGACGGTGGTGGTTGCGGCGGCGTGGTTGATGTCGCCCGAGTAGACGCCGGTGATGGAGTGGGTGCCGATGGGGAGTGCGGGATTGTTGAAGAGCACTACACCGTTGGCGGGGACGGGAAGAGTGGCGACGGGGGAGGCTCCGTCGAGCAGAGTGACGGTGCCGACGGGGACGGAGCCGCTGCCGGTGATGCGGACGGCGATGGTGAGTGGGGCGTTGAGGATGACGGGGTTGGCGCTGGCCTGGATGGAGGTGGCGATGCTCGCGGCCTGGATGGTCTCAGAGAGCGCGGGCGAGGCGGAGGTCTGGTCGAGCGAGTCGCCGGAGTAGACGGCGGTGATGGGATGCGCTCCTACACCGAGGCTGGTGGTGCTGATGGAGGCGGTTGCCGGGGTAGTGGCGCTGAGCGGCGCCGAGCCGATGAGGTTGCTGCCGTCAAAGAACTGGACGGAGCCGGTAAGCGCGCCGCCGGTGCCCGTGACCGCGGCGGTGAAGGTGATGTTGGCACCGAGTCCGGCCGGGGTGAGTGAGGTGGCGAGCGTGGTGCTGGTGGAGGCGATGTTGATGGCCTGGACGAAGGGGCTCGAGGTGCTGGGGGTGTTATTGGTGTCGCCCGGGTAGACGGCGGTGAGGGAGTGGTTCCCGACGGTCCAGAAGTGGCCCGGCACGGTGAGGAGAGCGATGCCCTGGGCGTTGAGCTGTGCGATGCCGAGACTGGTTGCTCCGTCCATGAAGGTGACGTTACCGGTGGGGAGGGCGCCATTCGAGGTGAGCGTGGCCCTGAGGGTGAGCGGTGAGCCGGCCGTGGACGGGCTTCCGGCGGTGCTGATGGCAGCGAACGAGGTGGCGATGTTGACGGTCTGGGCAAGCGGAGCCGAGCTGCTGGTGAGGTAGGCGGAGTTACCGGAATAAACGGCGACGATGCTGTCCGTTCCTACGGGCAGGTCGGTGAGGGTGATGGTGGCGTTTGCGGTGCTGCCGGTAGCAGTGGCGGCGTTGATGTTGCCGACGGCGATGGTGTTGGCACCCTGCCGGAGGGAGATGGTGCCGCCGATGTTGCCTACGCCGGAGTTCGCGGTGACGACGTTGACGGTTGCGGTGAAGGTGGCGGTGGTACCGGCGATGGTGGGGCTTGCGGCCGAGACAAGGCTGGTGGTGGTGGGTGCGAGCTGATCCTTGACGACCTGGACGAGGACGGGGGAGACAGTGGCTGCGTTCTGAGAGTCGCCGGCATAGGAGGCGGTGAGGGAGTGGCTGCCGTGGGTGAGACTCGAGACGGTGAAGGTGCCGAGGCCGCCGGACTGGAGCGTGCTGGTGGCGATTACATTGGTGCCGTCGAGCAGTGTGATGGTTCCGGTGGGGGTGACGCCCTGGCTGGTGACAGAGACGGAGAAGACGACGGGCGTACCGGTGACACTGGGGTTGGTGCCGGAGGTAAGGGTGGTGACGGTGGGATTGACGTCGAGGACGTTGCCCTGGAGATTGATGACGCCGGGCGAGTTTCCGGAGTCGGAGACGACATTGAGGTTTCCGTTGACGCCGCCCCCGGTGACAGTGGGAGCGAAGTCGATGCCGATGGTGCACTGGGCGAGAGGCGCGAGCAGGGAACTGACGCTGCAGGTGGTGGTGCCGGCGTCGAGCTGCGAGTTGGATACGGCGTTGAAGGAGGAGATGTTGAGCGGGGCGTTGCCATCGTTTTCAAGCGACTGCGTCATGGGCGCGGAGACGCGATCGACACGCATGACGGGATACTGCAGGTAGGCGGTGTTTGCGGCTACCTTGCGGATGCGGTTGTGGAAGACGTCGGCGATGTAGAGGTTGCCGAGGGGATCGAGAGCGAAGCCGTAGGGGCCGTAGAGGTTGGCCTGGTTGGCGGGACCAAAGTCGCCGAGGACGGACTCGGCGCCGTTGCCGGCGAAGGTGGTGATGACGCCGGTGTTGGCGTTGATGCGGCGGACGGTGTTGTTGCCGGAGTCTGCAATGTAGAGGTTGCCGGCGACGTCGACGAGCACGGCGGCGGGTTCGTAGAGCTGGGCGGCAGTGGCCTGGCCGCCGTCGCCGCTGCTTCCGGGGGTGGTGCCGGCGATGGTGGAGATGTTGCCGGAGAGGTCAACCTTGCGGATGCGGGCGTTGTTCTGGTCGGCTATGTAAAAGCCGCCGCCGGTGATGGGTGTGACGGACCAGGGAGCGGAGAGCTGAGCCTGGGTGGCGGGCTGGTTGTCTCCGTTGAAGCCCGGGGCACCGGTGCCGGCGACGGTGGTGATGGTGCCGGTGGTGCTGATCATGCGGATGACGTGGTTGCCGGTGTCGGCGACGTAGAGATTGCCGCTGGCGTCGAAGGCGATGCCGTTGGGCGTGGTGAAGGTGGCCGAGGTGGCCGGGCCGTTGTCCCCGGTGTAGCCGCGCTGGCCGGAGGTTCCGGCGATACGGGTGATGATTCCGTTGAAGGCGTCGACGCGGCGGATGACGTTGTTGCCGGCGTCCGCGAAGTAGAGGTTTCCGGCGGGGTCAAGGGCGACGGAGGTGGGTTTGTTGAGATTGGCCGAGGTGGCGAGTGCGCCGTCTCCGGTTGAACCGAGCACGCCGCTTCCGGCAAAGGTGGAGATGATGCCGGTGGAGCCGTCTACCTTGCGGATGCGCTCGTTTGAGGAGTCAGCGATGAAGAGGTCGCCGGCGGCGTTGACGGCGATGCCGAAGGGCAGGTAGATGGCGGAATCGGTGGCCTGGCGACCGTCGTTATCGTAGGTCCAGGTGGCGTCTCCGGCGACGGTGGAGATGATGCCGGGGACGAAGACTCCGACGGAGCCGGTGGAGCGAGCGGCGAGGAGCTGGGTGGCGAGGACGTTGTTGCTGCTGTCGAGCAGGACGACGGCGCCGCGGCGGTCTCCGGGCGAGGAGGGCGAGAAGACGACGGAGAGGGTGCAGGTCTGGCCGCCGGGGGCGCATGTGTCGAGGCCGCCGTTGAGTGGTGGGCGGACGAAGTCGACGTTGGGCGAGCCCTGGCCGAGGAGTTTTACAGAGGCGATGGTGCCGCCGTGGGCGAGGGGGATGGTGAGCTGGAGAGCGCCCGAGGAGGTCCCGACGGAGGTGGTTCCGGGGAAGTTTGCGGCCTGTGCGGCGGCGTGCTGTGGTTTGAGGCAGAGCAGGAGGGTGGCGAGGGTGAGGAGGCGCCAGAGGGTGGTGTTTTTGCGGCGGGACGTTCCATTCTGGAACGTTTGATCGTGGCGAATCCCATTACGGGATGAATCTTGAAGCTCGGTTCCATTCTGGGACAAAACAAGATGTGACAAGGGGAGTCTCCTGGCGTATCTGGCCGATTGCTTCATCAGCATGGCGAAGCTGGAAAGGCGGGAATATCCCACTTTTGTCTGTTCCGTACCCCGGACCGAGTTGGGGGACGAGTCCCGAAGAGAGCGCTTTTTGAGCGCTAAACACTGGAAATATCGGGAGTTCTGCGTGGAACTTTAGGTGTGGAACAGAAAATTTTCGGGCGGGCCGAGGAAGCTGCGCGGAAGGAGGTGTGGTCGATAGACGACGGCGGGAGGTGTGGGTTTAAGACCTGAGGCAGCCTGCGATCCTGTGAAGTTGTGCTGCGCGATGTGCTTTGAGCAGGCTGGGAGGTAAAGGAGTTAGGCTGGTGGCATGAATGTGAACTTTGCCGAACGGGCGCACAATCACAACTGGAAGCTGGACCCGATTGTTCGATCGCTGCTGGATACGGATTTTTACAAGCTGCTGATGCTGCAGTTCATCTGGAAGAACTTTCCCCGGGTGCGGGTGACGAGCGAGGTGGTGAACCGGACGGTTCAGGTGCGGCTGGCGGAGCGGGTGGGCGCGGCGGCGCTGATCGAGCAGATGGAGCATGTGCGGCAGCTGCGGTTTCGGCGGAGTGAGCTGGTGTGGCTGGCGGGTAATACGTTTTACGGGACGAGGTCGATCTTTGAGCCGGCATTTCTGGAGTGGCTCGAGGATGACTTCAGGCTGAGCGACTATGTGGTTTCCGAGGCTGACGGACAGCTTGTGCTGCAGTTTTCGGGGCTTTGGACCTCGGTAACGATGTGGGAGGTTTATGCGCTTGCGATCGTCAGTGAACTGAAGACGCGGGCTGCTCTGGCGGAGCTGACCGAGCTTGAACTGGACGTGTTGTACGCGCGTGCGAAGACGCGGCTTTGGGACAAGATCGAGAAGCTTCGGTCGATTCCGGGGCTGCGGGTTTCGGATTTCGGGACCAGGCGGCGGCACAGCTTTTTGTGGCAGGAATACTGCGTGATGGCGATGCGGGTGTCGCTGAACCGGAACGGCCAGGAAAGCTTTACCGGGACTTCGAACACGGCGCTGGCGTACAAGCATGACCTGGAGGCGATTGGCACAAATGCGCACGAGCTGCCGATGGCGCTGGCGGCGATGGCGTCGCGGGGGAGCGACGAGGAGTTGCGGCAGTCGCAGTACAGGGTGCTGGAGCTTTGGCAGAAGAGCTACGGCGGGGCGCTGTTGATCATGCTGCCGGATACTTTTGGCACGACGCAGTTCCTGGAGGGTGCACCGGACTGGGCGGCGGACTGGACGGGGCAGAGGATCGATTCGAAGGACCCGGTGGTGGCGGGGGACGAGTATATCGAGTGGCTGGAGAGTCGTGGCCGGGATCCGAAGAAGAAGCGGCTGATTGCGAGCGATGGGCTGGATGTGGACGATATTGTGCGGCTGCATTCGTATTTCAGCGAGCGGATCCGGTTCAGTGCGGGCTGGGGAACGCTGCTGACGAACGACTTCCGGGGATGTCATCCGCGGGGCGAGGATACATTGGGGCCGCTGAGCCTGGTGTGCAAGCTGACGAGCGCGGATGGGGTGCCGACGGTGAAGTTGTCAGACAATGCGCGCAAGGCGACAGGTCCGGCGAGCGAGGTGGAACGCTACAGGCGGGTATTTGGGAGCCGGGCGGAGGTTGGCGCGGCCGTGGTGGTGTAAAGGGCGCCCTGCGCGGGCGGCGGGCGTTCACGCGCTTTTTTTAGAGCTTCGCGTGGCCCTCTCTTCGGTCGGCACGCGAAGCAGATGTAAGTCACGAAGTGACCACGGCCCGCGCAGGGCGGTTTTCATCTTTGATGGAGTTTGCTGACTTTATACTGCGCTCATGGGATTGAACGGATTTGGGAGATTTGTGGTGGCTGCAACGCTGGTGCCGTTAGTGCTGGTGCAGACGGGGCTCAGCTGGGGCAATGACGGGCATCGCATGATCAATCGGCTGGCGGCGAGCAAGCTGCCGGCCGATGTGCCGGAGTTCCTGCGGTCGGCATACGCGCAGGATGCGATGGAGTACTACGGGCCGGAGCCGGATCGTTGGAAGTCGCAGGCGGAGGCGGAGTTGAGCGCGGCCGGGTCGCCGGAGCACTTTATCGATCTGGAGTGGGCGGACATGATTGGCGGGCCGCTGCCGCGGAGGCGCTATGACTTTGTGCGTGCGCTTGCGGTGGCGCAGAAGGAGCATCCGGATCTGCCGTTATCGCCTGAGAAGGTTGGGCTGCAGCCGTGGGCTGCGACGGAGTGGTATGAGCGGGTGAAGGCCGCGATGCGGGAGTATCGCGGTCTGAAAGCTGCGGGCAAGGATACGAAGCCGGTCGAGGCGGAGATCCTGTTCTGCGCGGGGATTCTCGGGCACTTTGTGGCGGATGCGGCGAACCCGCTGCATACGACGATCCAGTACAACGGCTGGCAGGGCGCGAATCCGAATGGGTATACGACGGAACACCGGATCCATGCGCAGATGGAATCGGAGTTTGTATTGGCGAATGTGAACCCGGTGAAGGATGTGGCGCCGCTGATGGGCGCGCAGCCTGCTGTTCTTGCGGACTTTTTTGACGATTATGTGAAGTACATCCGGCGGTCGAACACGCTGGTCGAGCAGAGCTACAAGTTGGAGAAGGCGGGCGGGTTCAGCGGGGCGGGGTCGGCGGAGAGCCGCGCATTTATCGACGCTCGGCTGGCAGCGGGAGCGACCGAGTTGCGCGATGTGATCTATACGGCGTGGGTAAAGAGTGGGGATCCTGTGCCGCAGTACAGGAACTCGCAGAGGGTGGCTGCGCCTGCGGGGAACTGAGCGGAGGGCGGGCGGTCAGGCGTGGGCACGATCGTTGCGGTGCATGCGCTCGTGCAGGCGGTTGAGCACCGGGGTGATCATGGCGACGAGGATAGGCGCTGCGATGAGGCTGGCGATGACCCAGACGATGAGCGCGTGCCATTCCCAGGTCCAGAGAATGCGGGTGGTGGCGATGGGATGGTGCCTGGCTCCGTAGAAGAGCTCGTGGCGGTCGAGGGGAATCTTGCCGGTGTGGAAGACGACGTCACCGATGCGGATGAAGACGAAGAAGAGGGCGAGCTGCAGCGGGTAGACGATGTGATTGGTGATCTGCGAGGCGACGAGGTTGAGGCGCAGTAGAGCTGCGATAGCGAGGCAGAGCAGGGTCGTCGAGCCGAGGAGCGGGTTTACTCCAACCACGAGACCGGCAACGAGCGACCATGCGAGTTTGCGTGGACTGCAGCCGACGCGCAGGAGATCGAGGATGGGGCCGATGATGTGGCGCTGGAAGAATGAGGCGTTCGGGTCTGGCTGGAGGGTTGGCTGGGGCGTGGGAAGTTGCCGGTCGCGGGTTGTGGTGGAGGTCTGATTCACGCAAGCCCTTGGGTGCCGGAAGAGTCAGACACCGTTGTAAGGATAGACTGCAAAAAGGCAGCGAAAGGTGGGTTGGCGCAAGTGAGTTGGTTCCGTTCCGTGGTGCGCAGCATCAAGCTGATGGGGTATTTCGTTCGATTTGGTGGAGAACTGATTGTGCTTCGGCCCGAGACGCGACGGGAGCGGGCGGAGTGGCTGCACCGCTTTTGCAGCACCGCGCTGCGCGGGCTCGGGCTTGAGCTGACGGTAGAGGGGGCTTTCCCAGGGCGCGGCGCGGTGATCTCAAATCATCTGAGTTATATCGATATTGTGGTGTTCGCGGCGCTGAGTCCATGCGTCTTCTGTTCGAAGGCGGAGATTGAGAAGGTTCCTGTTCTGGGCTGGATGACGACGATGGCGGGGACGATCTATGTCGAGCGGGGCCGCGGGGGATCGGCGTTGAAGGCGCGCGGGCAGATGCAGGCGGCGGCGGAGGCGGGGCTGCCGGTGGTGTTTTTTCCCGAGGGCACGACGACGAACGGGCGGGAGCTGCTGCCGTTTCACTCGGGTCTGCTGGCCCAGGCGATGGATGTGGATGAGCCGGTGACGGCGGCGTTTCTGCATTACACGCTGGACGAGGACAATGGGCCAGGAATCGTGGAGGAAGACGATATGTGCTGGTGGGGTGAGCGCTCGATGTGGGCGCATGTGTTCCGGTTTCTGGGCTTGAAGGGGGCGCATGCGACGGTGCGGTTTTCCGGTGAGCCGATCCGGTTTTCGAGTGACGTGCTGCACAGGAAGGCAGCGGCGGTGGAGGCTCGGGGGGCGGTGCTTGCGCTGAGCGGGTTTGGGGAGGCTGTGTCGCAGGGTGAGTTGGCGCTTGCGGATGCCGATGCTGGCTGAAAGAGCAAAAGGGCAGTAGAAGATGCACCATGCATGATTCAACGGATCTTCATCGTGCAGCCATGTTCCGTAACAGAGCGCGGGGCAGACTGAGGTTGTAACCCTGAGTCAGTCCTGAGGTCATGCGCATGCCTGCAGCCAGCCATCCGGTTGATGTTCTGCTCGAGGTAAGAGCCGATGTACGTCAGTTGCCACCGCGTCGGAGTGTGTGGCTGGAGGCTGGGCCGTATGTGGTCCGGCTGGCGATTACGGAACAGGAACGCGCAGCGGCTTACCGGCTGCGCTTTGTTGTTTTCAACCTGGAGATGAACGAGGGGTTGGAATCGGCTTATGTGGATGGGCTGGACACGGACAGGTATGACGTAGTGTGCGATCACCTGATTGTCGAGCACAGGGAGACGAAGCAGGTGATCGGGACGTACCGGCTGCAGATGGGCGATGTGGCGGCGCGGCATTTCGGGTATTACAGCGAGCAGGAGTTCGACTTTACGCCGTATGAGGCGATGCGTTCGCAGATTGTGGAGCTTGGGCGGGCGTGCATCCATCGGGATCATCGTTCGAGCGAGGTGCTGCACCTGTTGTGGCGCGGGATTGCGCGGTTTGTGATCGGCAATGGGGGGCGGTACATGATGGGATGCTGCTCGCTGCCGTCGCTCGATAATGCGCTCGGACATGCGGTTTACAAGTCTCTGAAGAACTACATGGTGGAGCCGGAGCTGATGACGCTGCCGACGGCGAAGTATGTGCTGCCGTATGCGCGGCTGGCGAGCGAGGAGGAAGTTCGGCCGCCGAAGCTGTTGCGGGCGTATCTTACGATTGGGGCGAAGATCTGCTCGGAGCCGGCGATCGACTGGGAGTTCAAGACGATTGATTTCCTGACGCTTCTGGATCTGCAGACGCTGCATCCGCGGGTTGCGAAGCGGTTTCTCGAGGGCTGCTAGGAGTAGCGAGCCAAGTTGAGGATTGTTAGAAGTGTTCTGAGGAGCGTCATGTTTGTGGCGTTGCTGCTGGCCGCGGTCGCGGACGGGCAGATGCGGCGGGTGTTCTGCGGGATGCGGCGGGGACCTGCGGGCGCGGTGTGGGTGAGCCGCTGGTGCCGGCGGATAGTTCGGGCGCTGGGGATCCAGTGCGTGGTGGAAGGGGAGCTGCCGGAGGCAGGGGCGGGCGGGCTGGCGGTGGTGGCGAATCATTTGAGCTACCTGGATATCCTGGTGTGCTCCTCGCTGCGGCCTTTTGTGATGGTTTCGAAGGTGGAGGTAAGGGGCTGGCCGCTGCTGGGGTGGATCACGGCGCAGGCGGGGACGGTGTATGTCGAACGCTCGGATGTGAAGGGTGGGCAGAAGCAGACGCGCGCGGAGGTAAATGCGATGATGCGCGAGGCGTTTCGCAGCGGGCTGCCGGTGCTGTTTTTCCCCGAAGGGACGACGACGAGCGGGGAGACTGTTCTGCCGTTCCGGCGCGGGCTGTTTAAGTCCGTGGTGGACGAGGGCGTGCCGGTGCGGACGGCTGCGCTGGTTTACGAGCTTGACGCCCGGGATACGCACGCGACGGTTGCCGAGGATGTGTGTTTTGTGGGGGATGCGGAGTTTGGGCCGCACCTGTTTTGCGCGCTTGGGCTGCGGCAGGTGAAGGTGCGGGTGCGGTTCGGGGCGGAGCGAGTCTTAGGGGCGGACCGGTTTGCGCTGGCGATGAATGCGCGGGATGCAGTGGTGGGGATGTACGAGGAGCTAGCGGGGGTGGAGGGGATTGCGCGGCAGGTCGGCTTTCCTTCTCAGGTTCGAGAGGACCTGTTCGACGGACCAGTCGAGCGATTCGGTGCCGTCTACGATGAGGCTGGCGTGCGCGGCTGAGGGGAGGACGAAGCGCTCTGCCATGGGATGGGCGGTGGCCCAGAACTGGTCGCGGACGGAGGCTTCGGTTCGGCCGCGCTCGTGGATGTCGCGGTGGATACGGCGTTTGAGGCAGATCTCGTGGGGCGCCTGGACGAAGACGGCGGCATGATACTGGGCGCGGAGGGCTGCGTAGTGGAGGGCGAGGATGCCTTCGACGATGACGACGGTTGCGGGGGCCACGGGGTCGGAGGCGTTGGGGATGCGGGTGTGGGTGGCGAAGTCGTAACGCGGGGCCTGGATGGTGCGGCCGGCGGCGAGATCTTTTACGTGAGCGACGAGGAGTTCGTGTTCGAGCGAGTCGGGATGGTCAAAGTTCTGGCGGGCTCGCTCTTCGAGGGGGAGATGGGAGAGGTCGTGGTAGTAGAGATCGAGGGGGAGCAGGGTGGCGGAGAGTTCGCGTGCGAGTTCGCGGGCGAGGGTGGTTTTGCCGGAGCCGGAACATCCGCCGATGCCGAGGATGAGGGGTGTGCTGGAGGCGGGGAGAGTGGCGGAGGTCACCTCTAGAGATTAGTTGGTCGAGGCGGCTGGGGGGAAGTTGGACCCGCCGGGACAGGGAACCAATGATTTAGTCCGGTGAGAGTACAAGAGGTTTGCTTTGGGGAGCGACAAGCTACGAGGTGGAGTTGAGCTGCGGGAGGATGGCCTGGATGAGGGCGGTGAAGCGGGCCTCGGCGATGCGGCCGATCTCCATGACGTCCTCGTGGTGGATGAGGTCGGGGGTGACACCGGCGGCGAAGTTGGTGACGAGCGAAAGGCCGAGGACATGGAGGCCCATGTGGCGGGCGATGATGACTTCGTGGACAGTGGACATGCCGACGAGGTCTGCGCCGAGGGTGCGGAAGGCGCGGATCTCGGCGGGGGTTTCGAAGGAGGGGCCGAGGACGGCGAGGTAGACGCCTTCTTCGAGGGTTAAACCGTGGGCTGCGGCGGCCTGGTGGGCGATGGTGCGGAGGGCCGGGGTGTAGGCGGAGCTCATGTCGAAGAAGCGAAGGCCGGCAGCGGGGGTGAGGGCGAAGCGGGGCTCGTTGGGGCCGAGGGCGGCGTTGGTGCCGGTGAGGTTGATGTGGTCTGTGATGCAGACGAGGGAGCCGGGCTTGTAGCCGGGGTTGATGCCTCCGGCGGCGTTGGTGACGATGAGGGTGCGGCAGCCGAGCAGGCCGAGGACGCGGGTGGGGAAGGTGACTTCATCGAGTGGGTAGCCCTCGTAGGCGTGGACGCGGCCCTGCATGACGGCGACTGGAACTCCGGCGACGGTGCCGAGGATGAGGTTGCCGTGGTGGCCTTCGACGGTGGAGCGTGGGAAATGCGGGATTTCGGAGTAGGGGATGGTGATTGCGCTTTCGACCTGGGAGCCGAAGCCGCCTAGCCCGGAGCCGAGGATGATGCCGACATGGGGTTGAGTGGGCGCGAGGGCGCGAATATGGGCGGCGGCGGCCTGGGCTTTGTCGAAGAGGCTGGGTTCCATCGCTGAATCGTAAACGATTCGCGTGGCCGACTTTCGCGCGGGGGAAAAGATTGGTAGGGTGGTTGGCACGATGACTCGTATGAGATCGATAACTTTCCCGTTCGTGACGATGTTTGCAGGAGCTTTGGCGATGATGCCTTTGAATGCGCAAGGCCAGGCAGTGGATGCTGCAGTCCAGACGAATTCGAGCGTGGTGGATGCGGATGGGACGGCGCATATTACGCGGGTAGTTCCGATACCGACGACCCTGAGCGCGGAGGCGCAGGCTTCGCTGCGGAATAACTATCCGGACAAGAAGCAGACTCTGGGAGAGCGGCGGAGTACGACGGACACGTGGCAGAATGGCGCGGGGGAGAAGTCGAAGGCAGTGTATCCGGTGAATGTGAAGGAGACGGCGATTGCGGGAGTGCCGGTTCGTGACATTACGCCGCTTGCGGATGAGCGCAAGGGGTGGGTGCTGATCAACCTGCATGGCGGCGGGTTCAACTCGGACTCGGGCTCGCTGACGGAGAGCATTCCGATTGCGAATCTTACGCGCTCGCGGGTTGTGGCGGTGCTTTACCGGCTGGCTCCGGAGCATCCTTACCCGGCAGGGCTGGACGATGCGGTGGCGGTGTACAAGGAGCTGCTGAAGACTTACAAGCCGGCGCATATTGGGATCTATGGGACGTCGGCGGGTGCGATTCTGACGGCGGAGATGTCGGTGAAGCTGAGGCAGCTTGGGCTGCCGGAGCCGGCGGCGCTGGGTGTGTTCTCGGGGTTGGGAGACTTCAGCCAGAAGACGGATACGGATGCGATCTACACGGGGCGAGGGTTGGTTGGAGAGCTGCCGCTGCCGGATGGGAAGCCGATGTCGACGGAGTACCTGGGGACGCTCGACCGTAAGGACCCGGTGATCTCGCCGGTGTATGCGGACCTGAAGGGGATGCCACCGACGCTGTTTGTGACGAGTACGCGGGACATGCTGCTGAGCGGGACGACGATCCTGCACCGGGCCTACCTAAGGGCGGGCGTGGATGCGCGGTTGGTGGTGTTTGAGGGGCTGCCGCACGCCTTTTGGAATGATGTGAAGCTGCCGGAGTCGCGCGAGATGTATACGGACGTGGCGAACTTCTTCGTGCAACAGCTTTCGAAGTAGAGCGGGCCTGCAGGTTTGGTGGGTCAGGGCTTCTGGCGCATCTCGTCCTTGCGCATGGGCATGGCGTCGATGGTTTTCTCCAACTGCTCGGCGGTGAGAGGGGCGTGACGGCGCAGCTTTTCACTGCCGTCCTTGCCGATGAGGATGACCGTGAACTTATCCGGGTCGACGTGGAAGCGGTGGCGCAGGTCGGCCTGTTGCGAGTCCTGCGCGGCCTTGGCCAGCATCGGCAGGGGAAGGAGGTCGCGCGCCTGCATCTCCGGGGTGTGGGTCTTGAGAATTTCGACCTGCTGCTGGTAGGACTTGTCCTGCTCTGAAGCTGCGAAGAGCAGAAGGACGCGATGGTTGTCCTTGAGTGCGGCGAGCGGGGGGCCGGATTGGGCGACTGGTGTCAGGGGTGTCAACAGCGTGAGCAGAAGAAGAGAACGCATGGTGGTCTCGCTTATCTTTTTCGAGGCCTCGGCTTCTTTTTAGCGACGGCCTCGTTCTGTTGGATGCGGTGCTGCCATGCGGTGTGCAGGGCCCCGGTGAGAGAGAGTTGGTCGGCCTGGTCGAGCCGGATGTGGGTTGCGCCCATGCGTCCCCAACCGCCATGGACGGGCAGGAAGAGTTCGGGTGCTCCGGCGAGGAACTCGGCCTGCTGTGCCGGGGTGAGCATGAGGTTGCCAAAGCCGAGCTTCTGATGGGCCAGGGTGGCGAAGATGCGGCCGCCGACGCGGAAGTCCGGGGCGCCCATGTGGGAGGACTCTTCTGCGCCGGGAGGGAGAGGGCGATGTGGCGGAAGTCTGCGGGTGTCATGGTGCGGACGGTCCATCCTGTTCGTTGGTTGAGTCACTGCCTTTCCGAGTAGAAGAAGAGCGGGCAAAAAGAGGCTTCGACAAAACGGCCAACCAGTGAAACACTCTGTTGGAATCATTATGCAGCGACTCTAGATCCGCATACAGGCCCCCTCCATTTGCTGCTTATAGTGGTAAGTTGTCGCAAAGCTGCGACTGCAAACCTGCGTCTTTCTTCGTGACGATAACCTGGCTGGATCAGAGGAATGATGGACTCTACAAGCTGGATCGAGGCCGTGGAAAGGCTGAATGCGGCTGTGAGCGGTGACGTCCCGGCGGACGAGCTTGACGCGGCGATCGCTGGTCTAAGCGGGGCTCTTGAAACTGGGATTCCTGCGTCCGGGCGAATGGAGGCATCCATTCGTTTGTCGCGTGGCTTTCGTCGACGTTACCTGCTTCGTGGGGCGGCCTCGGATATTCTTGCCAGCGCGCGGGCTGCGAAACTGGCGTTCGACAGCCAGCCGAATATTCCCCTGGGGATTTCGGCGATCTATGCCGAGACGCTGACGGAAGTGTATGAGAGCTTAGGCGATCCTGGTGCATTGGGAACGGCGAAGAACATCTGGGAAGGATTGATCAAAGGGGTGGGACCGGGTCCGTTCGAGCCACCCGTACCGGGATTCGCGCTGACCTTGCTGCTGCACTATCGGAGATTTGGGAATGTGGCTGAGTTGCAGGAAGCTTATGGGCTTGTGCTGCCGAGCCGATATGCGAAGGCCAAGCCGCCGGCGTTGTGTTGTTACGTTTATGGGAGCGCGTGCCACGAATTTTACCGTCGCAGCGGCAGCTTGCCGCAGATCGACGAGTCCATCAAAGCATTGGCGGTTTTGAACGGGCCTGAGAGCGTCGTCTGCTTGAAGTTTATAGCCGCATACGCCGAAGCGCTGATGGATCGCTTTCGACTCTTTCCCGTCAAGGAGACGCTGGAACTCGCGATCCAGGTGGCTGGGAAGGCGGTTGACGATCACAAGCCGGCGGCGGGTACTGCCGATTGCCAGATGGCGGTCGGGTACGGTTACTATCTTTGGGCCTCCGCTGCTGAACACCCTGAGGAGACGTATGAGGGGGCGCCGATCGTCTTCATGGGCCTGGAGAAAACAGCTGCTGCGGCTGTGCGAATTCTTCAGCGGGCAGCGGACTCGATGGAGGAACACGCGCCACGCTTGCCGCTGTGTCTGGCACGGCTGGGGGAGGCGTTGATCCTGTTGTCGAGGTTCAAGCGGGATGCTGCGATGCGCGAAGAGGCGGTGAGCCAGTGCGAGAGAGCTGCTGGGTTGCTTGTTTCCGGGTCGCCCGATACTGCGGCCGTGTATCGACGTCTTGGATATGCTCTGAGGTGGCACGGTGATGATGCGGTTCGGGTGGCCGAGGCTTATGCGGTGGCAGCGAGGCATGGAGCGAGTCGTGATCTGCTCGAAGGCGCACTGGCCGCGGCGGAGTGGGTCAAACTGGAGCCCCTGCGTGCGTTTCCTTACTGCAACGAGATTTTCGATTCGCTCTATGAGCAGCTAAGGGTCGACGGCCTCTTCACGCTTGATCTGATTCAGGAGAGCACGACCTGGATTGGAGACGGTGGCGTGATTGGAGGTCATACGGAGATCAAGCGCTGGCACCGGCCGTCCTGGATGAACCTGGTCGAGGAAGTCAACAACGAAGTGGCATGTGCCTGGGCGAGCGTGGGGCTGGCGCAGGAGGCGATGCTTGCTTTGGAGCGGCAGCCGATGGTTGTGCTGGACTGCGGACGCGGCGGCATGGTGGCCCCGCGATGGCGTCAGCTGCTGGATGCAGCGGCTGTAAGCCCGCTGGTCTACCTGGTGACGAACGCATCGGCTGGATATGTGCTGACGCTTGATCCGAAGCAGAACCCGTGCGCGCAGGTGGGTTTGCTGCCGAAGCTGACGTCTGATGTAGTTGCGGCCAGGCTTCATGGTGAGTTGGAAGTTTCGAAAGAACTTGAAGGGTTTGCATATGCTGGAGGGTTTATCCCGGGGCCGGGGGATCCGGGTAAAGGAGGACTAATCGCTGCATATAGCTTCTGGCAGATGGATGCCGGGAGAGAGAATCGTGGGTTATGGTTTCGACCGCTGGATGAGTGCGGCCAGTGGCTGGGTGAGGTCCTGCAGCCAACACTGGAAAAGCTGGTGCACGGTGGGCGGATCGTTCTTATTGCCAGGGGCGAGCTTTCACAGCTGCCTTTTGGGTCCGCATGGATTGAGGATGCGAGTCGACCGACGGGGCGGCGCTATCTGGGCGACTCCTTCACGCTTAGCTATGCACCCAGCGCGCGTGTGCTTCTAAGACCGGCGTTGACTGCTACTCCCGAACTCTTTTTAGGAGTTGCCGATCCGAAGTCGAAGCAGGCTCCGCCGCTTGTGTATGCGGAGTCTGAGACCGCAGTTGCGTCCTCGACCTTTCCCTCGAAGCAAATTCTTTCCGGAAGCGCTGCGACGGTCGGGGCCTTTCAGACTGCGGTGGGTGGAGCGGGGGTGATTCACCTCTCGTGCCACGCCTTCTCAAATTTCCAGTATGCGAACGACAGCATGATTCTCTTCGCGGATGAGGAGGTGCTCCCGCTTTATGATCTGGTGCGGATGGACTTTTCTCACGCGCGCATGGTCGTGCTTTCTGCGTGTGAATCGGGGAAGAGCACCCGCAGAGGCTCTGATCAGGCGGTCAGTCTCAGTTCGGCTTTGCTCGGGGCAGGCGCGGCGGCTGTGATCGCGACCGGTTGGAATGTCGATGATAGTGCGGCCTGTGTCCTGATTCTGCGTTTCTATTACCGCTTGCGGGTCTCGCTGATGCAGGCTCAGGATGCGCTTCAGGAGGCGCAACAGTGGCTGCGTGACACGACGAATGATGAGAAGGTGAAGTTTTGTGAGACGCTGCTTCCGGTTTTTGGAGGAAGAGAGGTCTTCGATCTCGATGCGATGAATTTGCTCTATCAGCATTTGGCGTTGCTTGCGCCAGGGGAGCGGGGTTATGCTCATCCACACTACTGGGCCGCGTTTACCTATTCTGGTCAGGAAAGGTCTGTGTAGGAGTATGAGCGACGATGCAATTCACGAAGCGGCACGCAGCATCCGGCCTTATCTGCCCGGATTGATCCCAGAGGATGCGGAGGCGGTCGACAAGCAGCTTGCGCAGTACCTTGAAGCGTTGCCGGAGGAGAAGCAGAATACACGAAGCCTGATTATTCATTCTTTGCGGCTGCATGAGGCTACCCGGGACTGGCTTAGGGAATTTCTGAAGCAACAACAGCCGCCGGAAGTGAGTCGTGCGTTCAGTTTTCAAAATCCGGCGGGTGATCCTGTTCCTGTAGCGGCTCGCAAGTATGCATGTCCGCAGGGTGATTACAGCTGGTATCGCATGTCCGCGGGCACACCGGTCCCGGCTTGTCCAACACACGGCTTGAATCTTGTTCCTTCTCCATAGATATGGCTGACAGCTTTCTTGGCAGTGTCGGTGGAAAGGTCGCCGAACAATTCGTGGCACAACTCTACGCACCCGCATACGTGTTCTGGGCGGGTGGGGTGGTGTTCTATTCGCATGCACACTGGGCCATGGTCCTGGGTGTGCTGGGGACGTTGAAGGAAGCGGAGATTGTGGTGCTTGGCGCGGCGTGGCTGCTGCTGGTGACTTCATCAGCCGCCATAGCGCAGCGCCTCGAACCAGGGGTGATCCGCCTGGTCGAGGGATATCACTGGCCCGGCTGGCTGAGTGAACGTGAGCAACGAGTCTTTCGGGATCAGTACAACAGCGATGAGGCGGTGCTGCAGGCGCTGGCACCTAAAGTCGAGGACAATACTGTTACTTCAGTCGAACGTGAAGTTTACGTCGCTGCGGATGGGCGGCACCACTGGCTGCCGCCTGACCCAGCGGAGATTATGCCCACGCGGCTGGGAAATATTCTGCGGGCGTCGGAGCGGCGGATCTATGCCAAGTATGGGCTTGACCCACGGATATGCTGGGCACGCTTATGGCTGCTGATCCCGGGCGACGCGCGTGAGAATGTTTCGACTGCGCGCTCGGGGCTGGACGTGGGCGCACGGTCATTTCTGTGGGGTGGCCTGTTTGCGATCTGGATCGTGTGGTCGTGGTGGGCATTGCCTGTCGCGGTGATTGCACTGGTTGCTTCTTATGCGTGGATGGTCGACGCTGCACGGGACTATGGCGAGTTGCTTGAAGCGACGTTCGATCTTTACCGATTTTCGCTTTATAGAACACTTGGTCTGCCGATACCAGCTAACTCTGACGTTGAGCCCGCCCAGGGAAAGTTGTTGACTCAGTTTCTTTGGCGCGGTGTGGACTTTGCAGCGTTCAACGATCCTGGCAAGTAGCTGGTTTTCGCTGCCGAGATGAGTGAGTCTCATCCTGCCGAGGGGACTGATTTTAGGGGTGACTGCGCATGTAGCCTGGTGCTTGTGAAGGTCGGTAATCCTGCCAGATGTACTCGAGCGCTTCGGGCAGGGTCTGCAGTTTTACAGCCTGATCCACGTGGCCGGCGTTGCGCGCGAAGAGGAACTGGTAATGGTAGCCCTTCGCAGCCAGGACGCGGGCCATGTTTTCGTTGGCGAGGACCCAGTCGTGCATGTTGTCGCGCATGGCATTTGGGTTGTAGAGGTCGCGGTCGCCGACCTCCATCCAGACGCGGATTGGCTTTATGGGATTTGCGGGGATGAGGTGTTCGTGGAACTCCCATGCGCCGTGCGGGGTTTGCGGGTTGGAGGGCCATTGCTGGTTGATGAAGGTGCCGGAGTAGGTGAGGACGCGGTGGTAGAGCTCCGGGTGGTACCAGGCCATGATCAGGGCGCATGAACCTCCGGAGCTGCCACCCATGGTGGCTCTGGCTTCGGGATCGCGAGAGAGCTTGACGTAGTACTCGGCTTCGACTCGCGGGATGATCTCGGTTTCGACGAACTCGGCGTATCGGCCGGACATGGTGTCGTATTCGAGGCCACGTTCGCTGCCCTGGGCGTCGCCCGATCCATTGCTAATGGAGATGGCTGCCATGACGGGGATGCGGTGCGCGGCGATGAGGGAATCGAGTGCGGTGAAGAGTGCGTTATCAGGGCCGTCGGCTCCGACGATGAAGGGCAGGATAGCGCCCGGGACGTGCAGGGCGGGAAGATAGACGGTGACGCGCCGGGTGTAGGGGGCGGGATGGCTGGTGGTGACGATGAGCTTCGCCGGGTCTGCGGGGTCGGGCGTGCCGAACGTGCCCGGATCGCGGCCGATGCCCGGGTAGAGCTTGCTTTCGGAGGAGGAGAGCGTGAAGGTGGAGACGGTGCCGCGGGGAACGGATGAGGCCGGGGTCATTGCGGCCGCGGGGGAGTGAGTGGGCCCGAGGATGAAGTTGCCATCGAGCGTTGGCGGCGGGATGGTCGAGTCCGGCAGCTCTTTGGCGGAGACGTAAGCTGGGTTCAGGGGATCGCGGACCGGTGGAGCGGGGCGTGGCGCCTGCGATTGGCAGGGCGCCGACATGCTGACGAATAGAACGACGGAGCAGGCGAGCAGGACGGCTTGGCGCAGGGCTGACATGGGTGGAATCGTAGCAGCTTGGGGTTGGCTTGGGCTCGGAGGTGGAGTTGCCGGGGAGCGACCTTGAGGAAGGTACTGAACTGCGCAAATTCATGGCAATGAGGTTGTCAGGCCTCCTCGAACAAAAAGCGTACTTTGTCGAAAGACGTGATGCAGTCAGCGTCGAGCGGGTGTTCCGGCGACCATGTGGTCAGAAGTGCAAGGACGCTCATACCGGCGGCACGTCCGGCGAGGATGCCTGCGAGGGTGTCTTCGCAGATGACGCAATGCTCCGGCCGGGAGTTCAGCCGCCGCGCCGCGAGCAGGTAGCCGTCTGGTGCGGGGTTGCCGTTGGTCACATCTTCGGCTGTGATGGGGACGGGACCTCAACAAATATGGGTTTCCCCTGGCGAGTGCCATTCGATCTGACCTCTCGGCAGACCTGGTGATATTTAAGCTGCCGTGACTCGCGCAGGCAGACTGATCAGCCGGCGGGATCCCGTGTTGCGTGGTGGTCAACGCCCGGTGATCGATCGCCGGTTATGAAGCGATGTGCTTCTAGCCGATCAGCATGGAGACGATGGCCGCCGACATGAGGTTTGCCATGGTGCCGGCGAGCATGGCGCGGACGCCGAGCTGGGCGAGGTCGTTGCGGCGGTTGGGGACGAGGGCGCCGATGCCCCCGATCTGCATGCCGATGGAGCCTACGTTGGCGAAGCCGCAGAGGGCGAAGGTGGCGATCGAGAAGGTGCGTGGGGCGAGTGAGGATTTGAGCGCGCCGAGCTGGGTGAAGGCGACGAACTCGTTGATCATGGTGCGGGTGCCGAGCAGGTTGCCGATCTGCTTGCAGTCGTGCCAGGGGATGCCGATGAGCCAGGCTACCGGCGCGCCGACGACGCCGAGGATGGCGTTGAGCGAGTGCGGGAATCGGATATGGCCGTGCGCCCAGGTGAAGTTGGAGATGCCGAGCATGATGGCGTTGAAGAGGCCGACGAGGGCGACGAAGCTGATGAGCATGATGGCGACGTTGAAGGCGAGCTGGCCGCCGTCGATGGTGCCGCGTGCGATGGCGGCGATGAGGTTTTCGTTTTTGTGCTCCTCGTTGGGCGGCATGTGGACGGTGCCGGCTGTGGCGGGGACTTCTGTCTCTGGGACGAGCATCTTGGCTACGAGGATGGTGCCGGGCGCGGTCATGATGACGGCGGAGAGTAGGTCCTGGGCGTTGATGCCGAAGCTGATGTATGCGGCCATGATGCCGCCCGAGACGTGGGCCATGCCGGAGGTCATGATGGTCATGAGCTCGGAGCGGGTGGCGCCGGCGAGGAAGGG
>CAZZZP010000067.1:0-24818 GCA_964658635.1 Lichenicola sp.
GCTCGCTCAATCCAAGCCATCAACAGCTTCTACAGAACTCTACGGACTCAATCCTCCCAGGCACGACCGATCGATGCTTAATCGCGAGACGATTAATCCGGATGTACGGAGCCTAGAGCGCAATCCGACGATTGTGCGTTGTGCGAAAAGCAACGTACTCTGATGGCGCAGTAGTGCGCAAATCAACCGAGAGATCTAGGAAAGTCAACCATGAGGCTACCCCTACAATCGCCCCGCGTTCGCCGAGTCGTTCTCTTCGTTATGCTTTGGTCCTTCTTCCGTTTAGTCGTCGCACAAGGGCCGAAACCCGCATTTGAAGTGGCCACCGTTAAAGCTGCGCCACCTGATGCCGACCCACAGACCGGCTACTGGAGCCGTCCCGGGATTGGCCGTTTCACCGCCAGCCACGTCTCGCTCGTGCGGCTTATGCAGCTGGCCTTTGGAATCGATGACAGCCAGATCGCCAATAAGCCGGGGTGGATGGACAGCAACCTTTATGATGTGGATGCTAAGCCGCCAGAGGGCGTGGCATTGACGCGAGAGGAGTTGAAGCCGTGCCTTCAGCAACTGCTGCAGGAGCGCTTCCATCTGGTGACCCATATGGAGACGCGCTCCGGGCGTGGATATGCTCTCTTGGTTGCACCGGATGGTGCACACCTGAAATCGGCTTCGGCAGGCCATTTCGCGGGAGAACGCCACCCGGTATCTGCGGGACATCTGCATGCCTATAACTGTTCCATGCAGCAACTGGCTCAGTATCTGACCCCGGCGGCAGGCTTCCCGGTCGCGGACCAGACGGGGCTGACCGGTAGCTACGACATCGATTTTGATTACAATTCGGAGCCGGAAGCTGAGAGTGACCTGCCCCCGCTCGAGTCAGCTCTCAAGCAGGCTGCGGGGCTCCGGCTGAAGCCGCAGAAGATCCCTGTTGCGATGCTGGTCATCGACTCAGTCGAGAAAGTGCCGGTCGCGAACTGAGCCGGACAACGACTAATGTGTGCTTTACCAAAGTTCCTTGAAATTCGGCATTTCGGAAAGAACGAAATGCTAATCTTGCGCAACCCACCTACCTCAGGCTGAAAGGACACAGCGATTCGCGAAAACGACCCTGCTTGTCCCACCTCGCACGGCGCAGAAAAAACAAGTAGGTTATAGCTGCCTTCCCGAGAGAAGCTTTTGCCCATTGTCAGCTTTCAGTCGCAAAGGTCTGATCGGACAGGGTAAGGTTCGCTCCACGTTCTCTGCCCTCGCAGGCGGCGCAGCGCTCGGCTTTGACTTTAAGGGAACCCTCGGCGTCGAACTGGCCCTGACACCAGGCGACTTCTACAAATCCATGACCATCCATGCCGACCGCCAGGTCCTCGCATGAGGTCTACCGGTCCATGACCTCAGCCGCGAGGTCTATCTCAAGCTGACCGTCATCGACGACCTGCTCGTCGTCTCTTTCAAAGAGCTTTAACCATCAAATGTGCAATCTGCGACAAGACGGAGTTGCTTCACGACACCCGCGACATCCCTTACACCTGCAAGGGCGAGAGCACGTTCATCCCGGCGGTCACGGGAGACTTCTGTTCAGCCTGCGGTGAGTCCATTCTCGATGCGGCGGAATCCGCCCGCGCAAGCTCCATGATGCTGGACTTCAACAAGCAGGTAAACGCCTCCATCGTCGATCCCGAGTTCAACGTGAGCGTCCGCAAGAAACTCGCGCTCGATCAGCGGGAGGCAGCTGAGATCTTCGGAGGCGGCGTTAACGTCTTCTCGCGTCACGAAAACGGAAAAACCAGGCCGCCGCTCGCTCTTATCAAGCTGCTCAAAGTCCTCGAACGGCACCCGGATCTGCTCGCAGAGATCAGAACCGCATAGTTAAGGCCGCAGCAACGAATCATCAGGTCAGAGGCTGGCCCCACCTCTCGGTTTTGAGAAGTGCGGCATCCACGTCACTTGTTAGGGCTTCGCTTCAAGCTCAGCATTCAACCGCACACTGCTCCCCGACACATTCATTGTCTTGCTCCACTCCGCATACCCCTTCTTCTTGACCGAAATCGTATGCTGGCCCGGCGTGACCGACACCGTCGAAGGCGTACTCCCCACAAATGCGCCGTCCACCTCGATCTCCGCTCCGGCAACACTCGATTCCACAGTGAGACTCGACGCAGAAGCTGTTGGGCTGTACGAAGACTGAACCAGTTGCGCGCTTCCTGAACCCGCAGGTGCCAACTTCGCCATATCGAGCTTCATGTCGCCTTGCACAAACGCCGTCACCTCCGTCCCCTGCGGGATCGTGATGTCCTTGCCGTGCACGAACAGAAACAACGGGGCAGCAGGGAAGAAGACGATCGCCGTGGCCACCATCGCGCCCGTCATCGCGCCCACGTGGCCGCCGCCCTTGGCGTCGCTCACCGCGCGAAGTTGCGCGTTCTCGCCGTCGGCCAGCCGCACCGAGTTCACATTGACGTCCAGCTTCCCGCCCCTGCCCATGCTCTTCTTGCTCGCAGCATCGGTGATAGTCGCCATTGCCTTCGCGCCTTTCAGGATCACGGGCACGCCGTTCACATCGACCTCTTCCGTGGTCTCGAACGAGACCTGCTGCCCCGTCTTCGCCGTCGCGGACGTCAGGTTTTCGGCAAGCCGCAGCTTCACCGGCGTCCCATCGAGCAGCGTATTCGGAGCCCCGGCAACGGGAACCGTGGCCGGGGCAGTCGCCGCCGTCTGACCGGAATCGGTGGTGGGAGTGGCTTGTTGAGCGAAGGCAGAGTCTCCGGCAGAGAGCAGGTAGACAAGAGTGCAGGCAAGAATCTTCAAATGGGGCCTCAAAGGTATTTCTCTGGATGAGCCACTCTATCCACTTTGAGTAACGAGCACCAGCATCATTCGCTACATCTTCTGTGCAATCCTCACTAAACCCCGAAACGGTCCTGTGACCAGCATCACCGCCCCGCCACCCTCTCCCGGCGTACACTCCCAGCCAGAAAAGGAGGGCCCACCATGGCCACACACAACACCAATCCCGCAAACAGTCCCACAAACAACCGTAAAATCGTCCAGCGCTACTCGGACGAATGCTGGAACCTGGGCAAAAACCGACGTCGTCTCCGAGATCATCGCCGACAACGTCCGGCTTTAAGACCCCGTCTTCCGCCACCTCACCTCCGGGGCGTGCAACCTCCGCAACCACCTCGAAACCTGTCGCGCCGCCTTCCCCGACCTCAAATTCACCATCGACGACACCATCTCCGAGCGCAACGAGGTCGTCACCCACTGGTCCGCACACGGCACCCACAAAGGCAATTTCCTAGGCATGCCCCCCACCAACCGCAGGGCCACCATAACCGGCTCCAGCATCTTCCGGCTCGAAAACGGCAAGATCGCCGAGAGCTGGTCCCACTGTACCCTCATGTCCATGATGGAGCAGCTAGGCCCCACCGCCGCCATGCCGGCGATGGCGTCCCGCACCCGCCAGGCAGCCTGCCCCGCACGTTGCCAACCACTGAACCCCCGTTGTCCCACCGGCCATGCGCCCCGCTCCGCTCGCCCGCCGCATGGGCTGGCTGCTGCCCAACCCCCGCCGCCCGGACATCCCCGTCCCCTCCCGTCACATCAACCTACAGGTAGAACGAGAGGAATATTCATGGCGAAATCAGTTTCAGACAGCAACCTCATCGCAAGCGCGGAGCCCATCGAGCACCAGAAAACCGAGCACGGCCACCCCGTCCCCTCGAGCGAGACAGAGATCAACCCCAAGCTCGCCTCCGACATCCACTACTGGACCCAGGAGCTCAAGACCACCGGCCAACTCCTCCACGAGGCCATCCGCGTCCACGGCACCAAGGTCGAAAAGGTGCGCCACGCCCTCAAGGCCGACCAGGTCCAGCTCCCCGAGAAGAACAACTAGAGTAGATTAGCTGTGGCTGTACAGGGAGGTTCAGATATCGACGCCGTTTTCTTTCAAGGAAAACGGCTCTGCACGATCCCTCCACTCCACAGCAACAGCTAATCTGCTCTAGTCCGCCCGCCGCGTAAACGCTTGACGTCGCATTTACAATCAAAGTAGAAGCGGAAAAGCCGCCAGATGGACAAATCCATCGGCGGCCCTTGCTTCGCAAGTCCAGACTTAAACTCCCTGTTTTGAAGACTTTGGGTACTTTAACCCGGGGGGTGGGGGAGGGGTACTTACTCCGCGATCTTCCCGTAATCCCGGGCTGGAGCCCCTTCGACCGGCTTGCCCTCCTGGACGTAGTTCCGGTTCCACTTCGGGATCTCGACCACGTAGGCACCCGGCTTCTCGATGATGGCCTGGCACCCCAGCCGGCTGTTCAACTGGATGTCCGCAGCCGTCTCCATCCGGTCCAGTTCTTTGTCTTCGGCCTCGGAGATGCCCTTCGCACCCTCCTTGACCCAGAGATGGCATGTCGTACAGGCACACACCCCCCCGCACGCATGGTCGAGAAAAATATCGTAATTCTCGGCCACATCGAGAAAGCTCATCGGCTCTCCGTGTCCCTCGTAGGGCATCGTCCCGAAAGGGAACTCGACCGTCTTATTCTCGGGCAGAAATGTAACCCGAACCAATCCTTCGGCAACCGGCTTCGACAGATCGACAGGCGGCAAAACTTTCGCTTCAGACATAATCTCCCCATTCTACCGCTCCCGCATCGGCGAACACGCGATGCAAAGGTAAGTCACGCAGTGACCGCCGCTCGCACACGGCAAGCTCCTGCACCTCCTAATCCTCAGTAGACTCGCCCGGAGTCTCGACATCCTGCTCAGCCTTGACGATCGCGTTGTCCTCAAACTGCGCCGGCGCAAACGCATGCGGAGCCGAAGGTCCCTTGCCCATCGAGGCTCCAGCCTGCTCCATCGTCTGCCCCTTCATCGCACCCGAGACCGCGGAGTCCATCATCAGCTCCGCAAACCGTCGCGTCGCCTTGTCCAGGCGCTCGATCGCCGCGCGGATAACCTTGTAGTCTCCGCCCTTGATCGCGGCCTTCACTTCGGCCTCCGCGACCGCGATCTTGTCCAGTTCGCTGGATGAAAGCTGCTGCCACGCCGCGTGCTTCTTGCCCTTGTCCACTGCATCGAGGATCGTCTGGGCCTCGTTGGTCGCCTCGATCACCTGCCGGTTCGTGATGTCTTCCTCTGCGTTATCGAAAGATGCCAGGATCATCTCCTCGACCTGCCCATCGGTCAGGCCGTAAGTGGGTTTGACGTCGATCTGCGCCTCCGTGCCGCTACGCTGCTCGCGCGCCGACACGTGGAGAATCCCGTTGGCGTCGATGAGGAACTTGACCTCGATGCGCGGCAATCCTGCAACCATCGGAGGAATGCCCTTCAGGTCGAACCGCGCCAGTGAACGGCAATCCTTCGCCAGCTCGCGCTCACCCTGCACCACGTGGATCGCCACGTTGGTCTGTCCATCCACGCCGGTGGTGAAGTGCTCGGTCGCGCTCGCCGGGATCGTCGAGTTGCGCTGGATGATCTTCGCCACCACGCCGCCAAGCGCCTCGATGCCGAGCGAGAGCGGCGTCACGTCCAGCAGCAGCAGGTCGTCGGTCGCGGCCGAGCCTCCGCCCAGGATCTGCGCCTGCACCGCCGCCCCAAGCGCAACCACCTCATCCGGGTTCAGCTCCGTATGCAGCTTCTTGCCCCGAGCCTCCAGGCCAAACAACCCCGTAACCAGCGCACGCACCGCCGGAATCCGTGTAGATCCTCCCACCATCACCACTTGGTCAATCTGCTCCGGCACCAGCCCCGCATCCTTCAGCGCCTGCTTCACCGGTCCTGCCGTCCGGCCCACTACCGGTGCGATCAACTGTTCGAACTGGCCACGCGTGATCTCGCGGTTATAGTGTTTTTGGTTCGGCAGCGCAACGCTGATGACGGCTGAGGTACGCTCCGAAAGTGCGATTTTTGCCTCGATCACAGCCTTGCGCACTTGCTGAATGGCTTCAGGACTCGAGCGCACGTCGATACCTTCACCGCCTGCGATGTCGTCGAGTGCGATTGCGATCAGCAGGTTATCAATGTCATCACCGCCCAAGTGGGTGTCTCCACCGGTAGCAATCACCTCGAAGATCCCTTCATGCAGCTTCAGGATCGAGATGTCAAAGGTGCCCCCGCCGAAGTCATACACTGCGACCACTCCATCCCGACTCTTATCCAGACCATAGGCGAGCGCGGCTGCGGTCGGTTCATTCACCAGCCGTAGGACCTCGAGTCCTGCGATGCGCCCCGCGTCCTTGGTCGCCTGTCGTTGAGCGTCGTTGAAATAGGCAGGGACGGTTATTACCGCCTTTGTCACTGCCGTTCCAAAGAATCGTTCAGCATTCTTCTTCAGCTGCTGCAACACGTAGGCTGACACCTCCGGTGGCGTCATCGTGAGCCCGCCTACGTTCAGGCGCAGCACCTCCCCTGCTTTTGCACCCTCAGTAAGGCGGAAGGGAAAGAGCTTCAACTCGTCCTGAATGTCTTCGAGATCACGTCCCATCAATCGCTTTGCAGAATATACGGCCGAGCCTGCGTCGCTCACCAGCGTCGCGCGCGCCGAATTACCCACGCGCACGCCCTCATCGGTCCAGGCGACAACCGACGGCAGCAAATGCTCGCCGTCCTCGCCGGGAATAACCACCGGAGTGCCGTCCTGCATGAACGCCACCAGCGAGTTTGTTGTACCCAAGTCGATGCCAACCACAATGCTGCGTGCTTCTGCCATATGCTTCAATCCTCTTTATTGTCCGCCGCTGCCAGCCTATTCTGATGCCTTAGCCGGGCCGCAAGCTCCATTGTCTCGCAACCGCCGTGCTACCGTTTTGAAATGACGACCTCTGTCAACCCATATGCTCAACAGCTCGGCTCGCAGGACGCATGAGCCGTCCTCGCGTCAACCCCAGGGCTACTTCATCAGGCAATAGAGGCTCTGAGCCCTGAGCAGCGCGACAGCCCGATCGGCCCTGGCAAGTGGAGCCCACGTGAGATCCTGGCACACCTTGCTGATTGCGAACTTGCCTTCAGTTTTCGTCTGCGCCAGACGCTTGCTGCGCCTGCCGGCGAGGCCGCCCTGCTCCAGCCCTTCGACCAGAGCGCCTGGTCGCACCATTACTCCGGCTACGACCTGCCCTCGGCCTTTGAACTGTTTCGCGCCAACCGTGGTTGGAACCTCAAACTGATCGGAACCCTGAGCCAGACCGACCTCAGCCGGGAAGCGTTTCACCCGGAGCGAGGGCCGCTTACGTTTCAGACGATCCTTGATATGATCGCCGGCCACGATCTGAACCACCTCGGCCAGCTGCAGAAGTTTGCGTTGTCAGGCGGTAACTCGGTTTAGAACGCGATCCTGATGCTCGTTCATGTTGTCGTCGCGGATTCGGTAGGTGAGGATCAGCACTGCCATTAGCGCAAGAAAATCCGGCACACAGAACCACCAGCGATGGAGATGAGCGGCCTCAAGAATACGCTCTCCGTAGAAAAGATAGGCGATGAGCCCAACTATCCAGCGGCCTGAACGTTGCTGACAGCGGCTAAGTCCGAAGCAAAGCGGAAAAAGAAGGACCACGGCGTCGTACGTGTGATGTTTGAAAAAGCTGAAGCTCATCGTGGCCAGCAATGCCATGTGCCACTGCAGCGACGCTGCACGGTGTCTTTTGAAGGCGAAATAGGAGAGCGGGATACAGACGGCGAGTGCCAGGACCAGCTCGATCCCGTTCCTGACGTTCTCCGGCTTATTGCGCATCAAGATCTCGGAGACATTCATCAGGTTCGGGTCACCCCAGTCCGGAGTGAAGCCGTGTTTCGCTACCTGGAGCGGCTCCACCGCAAGTGTGATGAATGAATGGGGGTCGTGACCCAGCCATAGCCAGACCAGCAGCAGCGCCGTGAGAGCAGGAACCAGAGTAAAGAGCGCGGCTCGTATGCCCCAGCGAAAGAGCACAAACAACAGCAGCGGAGGCCCGAATGTGAATTTGAAATAAGAGGCTCCCAGCAGCTCGGCCTGGCCGTTGACCGATCCGCCGGAGCGTCGCTCCGCAACCCACAACATCAGGCTCCAGAAGAAGAGGACGAGCAGTCCCTGCTGCCCGTTTCCTAGCGTATTGCGGGTTGCCGTAGACATGAGCAGAAGGCAGATCACGGCTGTCACAGCTCCACCGCGCATGCCGTAGAAGCGTGCCACCCAGCGCCCACTTACGATGGCGAAGAGGAGATTGGTCAGCGCCCACGCAGTTCGCGCGGCGCCGAGTGAGAGCAGGCCGTACGGCACCAGAACGACGTAAAGAATAGCCAGATAATTAGGGATCTGCGTCAGGGGAAAATCATGATGCGGATCGCCGGCCAGAAAGTCGGCCCAAGGGTCGACATGCTGCAAAAGAACCCGCTCGCCACTGTACTGAAAGTCCTGGCTGCGATGACTGCCATTCCACACCCCTATGGCGGCGGAGAGAAGCGCACAAACCATGAGCACAGCAAGGATCAGCCGAGGACGTTCGGCCCAGAAGCGCTGCAGAGTTCGTGCGGGAGACATGAGGAAAGGGTAGCACCCTGGCCCGGCCAGCCGGGCAGTCTACTCGAGGGCTGCATTGACATCGCGAACCAGATTGCGTAGATAGCTTCGCTTGTTGAGCAGCGTAACCAGGGCGTCCCTGACGGCTGTGCGCGAAGAGTTGTCGCCAGTTTCGACAGCCTGATCCCACCGTGTCCAAAGCTGTTGCAATTCGCTTTGTGTGCCGGCCATCCTTGCAGCAAAACCTTTTGCTGCCGCTTCAAGATCTCTGCGCAGATCCGGGTCAGCCTCGTCGCCGAACTCTTTCGCGGCTTTCATCTCCATGAGTTGCATGTTCAACTCGAATACCTCTTCAAGCAGCTCGGGCGGGATCAGCTGCTTCTTTGCGGTTCCCGAAGTGCGTGCCAACTCGGTGGCTGTCTTCGATTGCTCCTCCAATGCCACGCCTTCGAGGGTTAGCAGGTACTGGGTGCGGAGAATGGGATCCTTCAGGGTGCGGTAGGCATCATTCAAGAGGGACGATTGCGCGAGCGCAGCCTCCTGCTCTGAGAGCGAGCGAGATGCAAAGCGATCCGGATGCAGTTTCCGCGACTGCGCGTAGAAGGCCTTCTCGAGTGTTGGAAGATCGACGTTTAAGTGTCGCGGAAGTGAAAAGAAGGAAAAATAATCCGGATTTGCCATCTCGTCAGGATAACGCCTGAGTCATGGGTGAAGATCGGAGCGTCAAATCACCACGCCGACCCACTCGGCCTGAGGATGCAGCATGGAATACAAGACACTCGGCAATACCGGTCTGCTTGTCTCGACCCTTTGCCTCGGCACGATGACGTTCCACGGAGGCTCCGGCTTCTGGTCCAAGATCGGAACTGTCGATCAGGCAGGTGCGGATGATCTCATCAAATCATCACTTGAAGCTGGCATCAACTTCTTCGATACGGCAGACGTTTACTCGGAGGGTGAGAGCGAGAAGACGCTTGGCCAGTCGCTCAAGAATCTCAACATCGCGCGCAAGGATGTCGTGATCGCGAGCAAAGTGTATGGACGTGTTGGGCCCGGCCGCAATGACGTGGGCGCATCGCGTGGTCATATCATGGACGCCATCGACGCCAGTCTCAAGCGTCTGCAGACCGATCACATCGACCTCTATCAGATTCACGGTAACGACACGATCACGCCGATTGAAGAGACTCTGCGTGCTCTGGATACGCTGGTCAGCACCGGCAAGGTTCGTTACATCGGCGTGTCCAACTGGCTCGCCTGGAAGATTGCGAAGGCGCTGACTATTTCTGAGTTCCGAAATCTTGCGCGTTTTGACGTACTGCAGGCTTACTATTCGATCGCCGGGCGTGATCTGGAGCGCGAGATCGTGCCTCTGCTGGAGGCAGAAAAGACGGGCCTGCTGGTTTGGAGCCCGCTCGCAGGAGGCCTGCTCTCCGGCAAGTTCAGCCGCGAGAACCAGAAACCTGAAGGCTCACGCCGGTCCGAGTTCGACTTCCCACTGGTGGACAAGGAGCGGACGTGGACGATCCTCGACGCCATCAAGCCGATCGCCGAAGCACGCGACTGCTCGGCAGCACGAGTATCGCTTGCGTGGCTGCTGGCAAAACCCGTAGTCACGTCCGTGATCATCGGAGCCAAGCGGCCAGATCAGCTTGCCGATAATCTTGCAGCAGTCGATTTGAAGCTCACTGAAGACGAGATGAAGAGACTGGACGAGGTCAGTGCTCTGCCTCCCGAGTACCCCGGCTGGATGCTGCCGTTTCAGGGTGCGGCCAGATTGAAGCCCGTCCCGCGACCGGAATAGCCGCAAGAAAGAGAGGCTCCATATCGGGAGCCTTATCTTTTAGCAGAAGCTCTACGCGGAGAAACTGCTTCCGCACCCGCAGCTTTTGGTCGAGTTCGGATTGATGAAGTTGAAACCCTGCCGCATCAGCGTCTCTTCAAAATCCAGTACCATGCCAGCCAGGTAGAGAAAGCTTTTCGGATCGACAAAGATGCGCACAGCTTGAGCGCCAAACGGGTCGCCCGGAGTTTCGACTCCTCCTCCAAAGATGAACGTACGGTCCCGCTCTCGCGGTTTGGTGTCGAATCGGATGTTGTAGCTAAGGCCGGAGCAGCCACCGCCTGTAATGCCAACGCGAAGGCCGCCGTCGGTAGGCGAGATGCCTTCCTTCGCCATCGCTACGCGAATGCGTTTGAGCGCGTTTTTCGTGATTTCGATTGCCTGCTTAGCGCGAGGCTGCTGACCGTCCGCTGTGAGCAAAGTCATCCCATCGAGTGGGTCTTTCGGAGCGGCGTTGTGCTGGGCATCACGCTCGGCTGCGGTTTGTAGGGTCACCATTGCCATGTAGGACTTCCTCGAATGTCTTTTCTTTTCGCCAGACGGCGACGGCCCGGCGTCTCCGCCAGGCCGCCGCGTATCTGATTGGAGCTTAGTGAGCGGCAGCGAGTGCCGCGCCCTCGGTCTCAGCTACGTGATTCTTCTTCTTCCAATCCCCGATGGCAGCCCTGATCGCGTCTTCGGCAAGCACTGAGCAGTGGATCTTTACCGGGGGAAGTGCAAGCTCCTTGACGATGTCGGTGTTTGAGATCTGCAGGGCTTCGGAGACAGTCTTCCCCTTGACCCACTCGGTAGCGAGCGAGCTGGAGGCGATCGCCGAGCCGCAGCCGAAGGTCTTGAACTTGGCGTCTTCGATGACCTGTGTCTCCGGGTTTACACGAATCTGCAGGCGCATGACGTCGCCGCACTCCGGTGCGCCGACGAGGCCGGTTCCGACTTCGTCGGAAGTCTTGTCGAGTTGGCCCACGTTACGGGGATTGCTGTAGTGATCCACTACCTTGTCGCTGTATGCCATTTCCGTGTCTCCTGGACTTATATTCGTTAGATGTTTCGTCTATTCAGCCGGTCCTGACAAATCTCCAAAAACTTTTCTAGTGTGCGGCCCATTCGATCTTCGAAAGGTCGATGCCTTCCTTGACCATTTCGTAGAGCGGGCTCATCTCGCGCAGATGTTTCACCACATCAATGACCTTATCCGAGACGTAATCGACTTCAGCCTTGTTGTTGAAGCGGCCAAGCCCGAAGCGAATCGACGAGTGTGCCACGTCATCACCGAGCCCGAGAGCTTTTAAGACATACGATGGCTCAAGCGTCGCAGAAGTACATGCTGAACCCGATGAAACGGCGATGTCGTTGATTCCCATCAGGAGACTTTCGCCCTCGACGTGCACGAAGCTCATGTTGAGATTGCCCGGCAGATGATGATCCATGTTGCCATTGACGTGGACGTAGTCGAGCGCATTCTCGAACTTCTGCTTGAGGTAATCGCGCAGGTCGGCCTGGCGTTTGCCTTCGGCCTCCATCTCATTCATTGCAATCTCGCAGGCTGCGCCGAGTCCCACGATGCCTGGAACGTTCAGTGTGCCGGAGCGCATACCCCGCTCGTGGCCACCACCATTGATCTGCTCGGTGATCTGCACACGCGGATTGCGCCGTCGAACATAGAGCGCTCCCACACCCTTAGGCCCGTAGATCTTGTGCGCGGTCAAGGAGAGCACATCGATGTTCATGGTCTGCACGTTGACTGGGATCTTGCCGACAACCTGCACGGCATCCGTGTGGAAGATGATGTTCTTCTCGTGGCAGAGAGCGCCAATCTCCTCAACCGGTTGAATGACGCCGATCTCATTGTTGGCGAACATTATCGTCACAAGGATTGTCTTATCGGTGATGGCAGCCTTCAACTTGTCGAGGGACACCAGGCCGTCGGTCTCAACCGGCAGGTAGGTGACCTCAAATCCCTGGCGCTCAAGCTTTTTGCAGGTATCAAGTACAGCTTTATGCTCGGTCACCTGGGTGATGATGTGATTGCCGCGCTCCTTATACATCTCGGCGATGCCCTTAATCGCGAGATTGTTGGACTCGGTGGCGCCCGAGGTGAAGATAATCTCCTTCGGGGTGCAGCCGATCAGTTTGGCAATCTGTTCGCGCGCTTTATCGACGGCCTGCTCGGCCTCCCAGCCAAACTGGTGATTGCGACTGGCTGCGTTTCCGAAGATTCGCCCGAAGTAGGGAAGCATGGCATCCAGCACGCGGGGATCCATCGGAGTTGTCGCGTGATTATCCATATAGATTGGGAGCTGCACACCTGGGGGGAGGGGCTCCTTCGATTCGGTGATCACAACGCCGTTGTGAGTCATGTCTGACGTAAGTTCCATCTTCTCTGCCATCTGTTGGTTCATCTCTTATGTCTCCTGAATCTGTCAAACTTGTCGAATCTAGACGCGCCGGCTTCCCGTTTCCTGCATGATCGAGACTAGGCCCCCGCCCACCATGTTTCCGGTCTCCACCGCGTCGGAGATCTCAATGAGGTCAGCAATCTTAATTGCGCTCAAGAGGTTCGTGATCGAGTCGTTCACCTTGCGCAATGGCTCTTTGATGGTGCAGTGTCCGGCCAGGTCGCATGTCCCGTGAATGGTGATGCAGCTGGTGATAAAAAGCGGTCCGTCTATCGCCCGTATTACTTCAAAAGCAGAAATCTCGGCTGCCGAACGGGCCAGAGCATAGCCACCATTGGTCCCGGCGTGGGAGACCAACAGACCAGCCCGCGCCAGTGTCTGGAGAATCTTGGCCAGGAGCTGCGGTGGAATGTGGTAGGCGTCCGCTATATCCTTCGCTGACTGCGCATTGGCAATACTCGCGGTGTCTGGTCCAATAGGCGCGATTGACTGCTCGGCGAGATACTTTAGCGCCATCAACCCGTAGTCGGCTTTTTTGGTGAGACGTAGCATAGGTTGCGTACCGGAGACGTGCAGGAATGAGGACTAGTCCGGTCCTAAATAGTGTACGGCGAGCCCACCCGCGGCGCAACTCACAGCTCTCGTTATCATTTGACAGGTTCGAGGGGACTAAGGTGCCGGCATTCGTTCCGTGGGAGGATCGATCGGTGTCGACACTCGCCGGATGACAATCCAGGCGTATTGGGCAGCCGATAACGGGGCAAGCACGGCTATTAGGCGCAGCAGCCAGAGGTTGAACTCTGGAAGGTGCGGGATCGGCCAGACCTGTCCCGCCATCACCGTGACCATGGCAAGGATCTGCACCGCCGTATTCACTTTGCCGAAGATCGAGGGCCTGAAGTCTTTGAGGGTGTTCGTTACAAAAAGTAAGGTGGAGATAAGCAGGATGCCTAGGTCACGACTGAAGACCAACACCGCGACATACCTCTGAATGAGGCCGGCATGGGTTAACGTCAGGAAGAGTGTGCTGAGCAGAAGCTTGTCTGCGATGGGATCGAGATATTGGCCTAGGCGTGTGTGTTGGTGAAGCCAGCGCGCCAGCAAACCGTCGAATGCGTCAGTCGTACCGGCCACCATCATAAGCGAGAAACCCCACGTCCAATGCCCGTCCAAGATCATGTTGACGAGGAATGGCAAAGAAAACAGCCGCAGCATCGTCAGCATATTTGGAGCAGCCGCGAATTGTCTCAGGAATTGCACTTGGACGTTACCCACATGCTAACGCACTCCGTACTTTCTGCAGACTGGGCTCTTGCCTCCTCGCGGTTTTCTGTTTATACTGAAACGACGCACGGAGGCGCGTAGCTCAGTTGGTTAGAGCGCTACCTTGACACGGTAGAGGTCAGCGGTTCGAATCCGCTCGTGCCTACCACTTCCCCTCCTGGGAAACATTCATAAGCAGTCTGCGCGGATGTTGTTACGGGGTTATAGCGGGAAGATTCTGCGAAAAAGATCAGGAGCACCAAAGCAATGGCAGCCAAATGTGAACTCTGCGGCAAAGGTCCGCAGTCCGGCAACAACGTCTCGCATGCAAACAACAAGACCCGCCGCCGCTGGAGCGTAAACCTGCGGCCGGTAAAGGCGAAGGTTGCCGGGAATCCGAACTCCACCCGCATGCGGGTTTGCACCGGCTGCATCAAGTCGGGCAAGATCGTAAAGGGCTAGCAAGCGCCGTAGAGGCAGATAGAAGCTTTGTCGGAAAAGACGACGCAAAGCCATAAAGCTTCGAGCGTCGTCTTCTTTCCTTCATTCGCGAATGACCTTAGTTCGGCCCCCCCCCCCCCGGGAGCCGGGGAGGTGTTAGGCTCAGTGAGCTTCCTCTATCCCCTGGCACCTACTAATGTTTGTTTCTGTAGTAGGCCTATCTAGTTCTTCTCGAATGCCAGCGAAGCCGAGTTGATGCAGAAGCGCTCGCCTGTCGGTCGAGGTCCATCCGGAAAGACGTGCCCAAGGTGTGCCCCGCATGTTGCGCAATTCACTTCGACCCGGCGCATACCGTAGCTGCGGTCTTCGTGCTCTATCACAGCATCCTTCGAAACTGGTTGATAGAAGCTTGGCCAGCCTGAGCCAGACTCAAACTTTGTTTCCGAGGTAAACAGTGGGGCGTTGCAAGCGCCGCAGTGGTAGGTTCCATCGTCGTGATGATTGACCAAGGCGCCGGTGAAAGCGCGCTCCGTTCCCTTCTCGAACATGACGTGGAATTGTTCCGGGGTAAGCAGCGCGCGCCACTCGGCCATCGTTTTTTGTACTTTCTCAGCCATTTAGATCTCCTGGCAGTTACGATGCAGCTCCTGCTGTGGGTTGTCAGTGCGCAGACATCATCTCGTTGAATTGAGTAACAAACTGCCTTTCATCCGGACCCACCGAATTACGCAGTGGTTTGACGTTTTCGACAAGAATCTCGTCGTTATCGCTGGCCAGCAACTCCATCGACTCTGCTATGAAGGCGTCCAGCGGCATGGCACGCGGGTCTGACTTCTGACGTTCACCCATGAGCTCTGTCTGCACATAGGGCGGGGCAAGCTCGAGCACCTTGACATTGGTTTTGCGCAGCTGGAAGCGTAGCGACTGCGTGTAAGAGTGCAATGCAGCCTTTGTGGTGCAATAAACAGCTGTCATGGCGAGCGGCACGAACGCCAAGCCAGAGGTCACGTTGATCACCGCTGCCGAAGGCTGTTTCTTCAGGTGCTCCACGAGAGCGGACGTCATTCGCAGGGGACCGTACAGGTTGGTCTCAACCGTGGAGGTGAGGATGGTGTCGTCCAGCACGCTCGAGACCGCGTCTACCCGCATGATGCCGGAGTTGTTGATCAACACGTTCAGGTCCGGGTACTCGGCCAGCAACCTGGATGTGACAGCTGCGATGCTTTCGGGCTTCTGAATGTCGAGCTCGACCGCGCTCATGCCCGGATTGGCCGCGGTGACCTCGTCGAGCATCGACCGCCTGCGGCCCGAGATGATGACTTTGTTGCCCGCCTTGTGAAATGCCTCGGCCAGTCCGCGTCCGATTCCGGAGCCTCCGCCCGTGATAAAAACTGTGTTGCCTGTCGTCTTCAATGTTGTCCTCCAGTGCTATTGCGATAATGATGTTCGCCAGTGTCCGAAGACTCATAAGTCGTTGTCGACTGATACATGCGCGCCTATATCGGCTGCACCATGCATATGACGCTGCAGCTTGTCTCTTCTGTCCGTATCACTGCGCAATTTCTCGTGATTACGCTGCATGACTGGCACAACATTCCAGGTTGGACCCGTGGACAGCAGTTGCAACTTGCGGTAGGAAAGCGGAAGTTCTTACTCGCGACACTCGTGAATGCCATCTTCCCAGGCGTCGCGGTTGCTTTTGTGTTCCTCTATCGATTCGGCCCCCGACCGCAATCTGTAGCCACCTAGTGGCTGGTTGACGGTATTTTGCGCTGTCATGATGTGGTGGGCCTACTTTTTCGGCGCTTCGCAGCAGGTGAAGGACGAGATGACAGCCATGTAAGCCGGGACCTACGAAGTGCTGCCTGCGCGCGGAGACAATCCGCGGCCCAACCGGGAGCACCTCTCTTTCCATGCGCTCTTCCTCGCCACATTCGCGATGGCGGTACTTCTCCGCTTTTCAGGACGGCTAAGCCTTCGCAGACCGGTGCCTGTGCAACTGGTCCAGGTGGATTACGAGTGCGATGCCGGCTCCTGCTGCGGTGCACAAGGCACGACGATGGGCGATCTCAGGTCCGGGAATCTGGTTCAGTGAAAGCAGGAAGACGATGTAGCTTGTCAGAAACACGCTGTAGAGCGCGTAGTTGACCTGAATCGTGGCGAGGGCCCAGTATGCGAAGAAGGTAGCGAGACTAGCCAGCCACCAGGGCCCGAGTGGAACGTGCGCGGCTACAAGGGTGGCGAGGGTGGCTCCTCCCAGTGTTCCAGCAACCCGCATCAGGGCTCGAGTCAAAGTTTCGTAGAACGCCGGCTTCTGTACCAGCAGCGCGGTCATGGGGATCCAGTACCCGGACTGAATTCCGAGTCGCCGGTAGAGTTCTGAAGCTGCGACGACGGTCAACACAAGACGCGTGGCGTAGATGGCAGCGGCTTTGCGGTCGGGAGCGGGCAGGACCTTGGGCAGTTGGGTGAGCCGCCTGAGAAACTCGGCTCTCTGCTGATAGAAGGAACAGTAGAGGCTGCGCGGAATGGCGAGAAGATCCTTTTGCAACTCCGGCATCATGCGCAGACCGGCGGTGGTCATCAAGATCTGGATTGCGCCGCCGAGCAGGATCAGGCTTGATCGCTCGAGTGCGGGTTTGGGCTCCATCGGAAATGCCGATGCGACGAAAAGCGCGATCGACGCCTGCTGACCGACCCAGGCGAGACCGGCGGCCCGGATAGTAAGTACGCCATAAATGGCTGCAGCCACAGCGGAGGCTCCGAGCAGCGCATAACTGCGATGACCCACTATAGTGCCGACCAGTGTGGCGAAGCCCATTGAAAGGCTCGCCAGGATCATCGGCAGCACACGGGAATCGGAGATTCGCTGGTTCGCTCCGAAGCCGATCGTGAGGGCACCGCCGCCCGCCACGAGGCCGGCTCCCGGGTGGCCGGCGAGGATTCCTGTAAACAGGCAGATCGCGACTGCGGCGGCGCTGACGGCCGGGAGTCTGTATTCGATGGCTGACCACTGGAAGGTATAGAGATCGGCGAAGAAATGGGCCGGGCGGACGGTCCCAGCGTGGGGCATCTCCTGAGGGTCCGTCAGAGTTCCTGAAGCCATTGCAGAAGGATAGTTCTTTTCGTCGGAAGGTTGGTTACGTTCTCACCATGCCGCGTGCAGACAAGTTTTGCTTAAATATCAGACAATAGAGGGTGTGAGATTACGAGGCTGTCCAATAGTGCCGATTTCCAGCTCCAGCAGCACCTGCAAGCCGCACTCTTTGAAGCCTGCATTCGCGACCTCTGCGGCGCTGGCTCTGATGCTCACCTTCACCGGCTGTCACCAGGCGCCACCGGCTGACGTTGTTGCCACGGTCAATGGTCACCCGATTACGACGTCCGAACTTGAGAAGGCATACAACGATCAGCTCGGGGACTCCGCTCAGGAGGAGAAGCCGTCGCAAGAGCAGGCGGACTCACTTCGTCTAAGCCTGCTTGGACAGCTGATCACACAGGAGATCGTTGAACAGCGTGCGGCCAAGTTGAATCTGACTGCAACGCCAGCCGAGGTAGACGCGAAGGTCGCCGAGGCAAAGGCTCCTTATAGTGAAGAGCAGTTTCAGCAGCGGCTCGCCGAACATCACACGACGGTCGACGAGTTCAAGCGGGACATCCGGCGCACGCTGACCTTCAATAAACTCCTGAACAAGGAGATTGTGTCGAAGATTACTGTGTCGGATGCCGATATTACGAGCTACTTCAATTCGCATAAAGCCGAATTCAACAATGTCGAGACCCAGTACCACATTGCCCAGATCCTGGTGACTAACTCACCGCCGCCCAAGAATGCACAGCCTGCGAATCTGCAGGGGTCGAAGGCGACAAATGACGAAGAGGCTCGCAAGAAGATCGAGGCGCTGAAAAATCGCGTGGACTCGGGTGAGGATTTCGGTTCGTTGGCGATGAATTTTTCAGAGAACCCGCAGACCTCCACCAACGGAGGCGACATGGGGTCGATCTCGGAACGTCAGCTTCAGTCGGATGGAAACGTTTATGCGGCCATTTCGAAGCTGAAGCCGGGTCAGGCGACAGATATCATTCCATTCTTTTCCGACCCCCAGGATCCGAAGAAGGCCAGTGGCTATGCGATCTTCCAGCTGATCTCTAAGGAGCCGGCCGGGCAACACAATCTATCGGAACCGCAAGTCCAACAGCGAATCCGCCAGGGTCTCAAGGACGCGCGTTCGCAACTACTCAAGGCTGCTTACTTCGAAATGCTTCGCGACCAAGCCAAGGTACAGAACTTCTTCGCCGACCAGATCTTCAAGGCTGACGCCCACTAAGCTGAGCTAATCACGTTTGCGGGTTCGACGGAGGAGCGCGTAGACAAACTCTGCGTCGGCGGTGCGCCGGGTAAAGATCTCCTGAATCTCCCACCCGAGCTTGGCCTGAACGTCAATGGTGAGGTCGGCTCCGCTCAAGTGATCAAGGTGGTCGGTAAGGTGCAGCACTTTGTACTCAAACTCCGAAGGGACCATGGCGGCAGTTTACCAGCGGTCGGCCTGGGCTGTCCTCTTGGCTAGGGGAGAGCGACCGCGAGGACTTGACTAACGGATCGACGGTGCGTGCTCACGCGCTTTGGTGCTGCCTGCGGCACGTACTGGCGGTAGACGCTGATGTGAAAGCAGGACTGCTGGAACTCTTCTTCCACATCGACCTTGCCCTGCTGCACCAAGGGCAGAAGGTACCCCCGAAGCCAGGCGATCTCCGCCATCGAGAGTCCATGCTTGGCGATGTCGACGGCCTGTCCGGTGAGGTGAGGCGATGCCGTGGACCCCTCGGTGGGTGCGGCGTTTCCGTTCGTCTCGAGCAGGTGCTGCTGGACCTCCACGGTACGAACGGCGGAGTTGACCTGCAAGGGTGAGTGAAAGCGTGCATAGTGGGCGCGCCCAACTGCGGCCAGGAACTGCGCGGTCCAAGGACGAGTGTAGCGACGGTTGGCGGGTAGGCGTTGATCGACTTCCAGACCGCTGCTGACGGGGATGGGGACCAGCATCCGGGAGCTGCGCATGCGCTCCAGGTCGTTATCGTCCAGGATACGTACGAGGCCCTCGCGGTCCGCCATCTCGTTCTGATGGAGCAGGATCTCGTGCGAGCCCTTGAGCGCAGGCGGCATGATGAGGCGGCCGCGGCGGGTGTAGAGGGCGGGTATGAGCACGGGTACCGGGTCTGGAGCGACCGAGACGACGGGGAAGATCTGCCTGGGCAGGCGCACCTTCTTCAAGGTGGGAGGAGCGGGCTCTTCGCCGGGCTTGGGCAGCACGACTGCGATGGGAGCGGGAATGGCAGTGCTGTTCTGGGCGCCTGTCGGGCCGGGAGTCTGGTCTGGAGCGGGCGTTGCGCCGGGCTTGAGGTGAAGCTTGCGGTTGTGGTTTACGTGGATCTCCGGCAAGGGCGGATCGACGGGCCGCGGTTGCGACGCGGTGGCTACGGCGCGAACTTCGGGTTCGGTCTGCTGCGGGGCAGTCTTGCGAGTGTGGACCTTTGGGTGCTTTATAGCTGCAGGTTCAAGAGCTGCTCGCGCGGCTGCGGAGTGACGCTTAGCGGGAGGTCGCGACGCTGCGGACGGGACAGTCTGAGCGACTGGCCGGCCAGCGGCTTTGTGGTGGGGGTGCGCGAACGCAGCCGGAGTGACCAGGCCGAGCATGGTAAGTAGTGCGAGTTTTACGGCGTGATCGCGCATCCGTTGGGATGGTCGCGGAACAAAACCAGAGCACTTTCGACTCTAGATTCAGCAAGTCTGCTGTGTAAGTATTGAGTTCGGTACTGTTGACGGGTTCACTAATAGGAGCGTGGATGCGGGGAGTCGGTACAGCTTTCGCTTTAGCCGCTATCTCATTGATGGCATGGGGCTTTGGGGCCGTGGGCGCGGATGAGGATGCAAGCCGGCCGGAGTATTACACGACGCGTGTGAAGCCCATCCTCGATGCAAACTGTGCACGTTGCCACGGCGGGCTCAACCGGCGCGGGGGGTTGAACCTGGATACCCGCGAGGCGATGTTGAAGGGTGGACACGATGGCAGTGCGCTGGTGCCCGGAGATCCGGACAAGTCGCTGCTGGTGAGGCTGATCCGGCACCAGGGGCCTGCGGACGACCCGATGGACATGCCACCGAAGCGGCCGAAGCTGTCGGATGCGGATATTGCGGTGGTGGCGCAGTGGGTGAAGGCGGGTGCGGTGATGCCTCAGTAGCCGGTGCAAGGTGTTCATCGCGCTGCTGTTGCGTGGTTGTAACACTGCGGGCCTAAGGTGAACGATGTGCGTCTGAGCTTCGTCATTCCTGCCTACAACGAAGAGAGCTACTTGCCGGCATGCCTGGAGTCGATCCTGGGGCAGACGGGCCGCCTGGGGAACCAGGTGGAGATTGTTGTTGTGAACAATGCGAGTTCCGACCGGACTCGCGAGGTGGCGCTTTCTTATCCCGGGGTGGTGGTGGTGGATGAGATGCGGAAGGGGTTGCCGTGGGCTCGGCAGGCGGGGTTCCTGGCGAGTACGGGCGAGCTGATTGCGAATGTGGATGCGGATTCGCGGCTGACGCCGGGTTGGGTGGCGAAGGTTCTGGCGGAGTTTGAGCGCTTACCGGAGATGGTGGCGTTCAGCGGGCCGGTGATTTACTACGATCTGAAGCGGTCGGAGCGATTCAGTGTGCAGATCTTCTACCTGATCGCGTTCAGCATTTATGTATTGAACCGGTATGTGCTGCGTGCCGGGTCGATGGTGCAGGGTGGCAACTTTGTACTGCGGCGGGCGGCGCTCGAGTCGATTGGCGGCTTCAATACCGACATTGCCTTCTATGGCGAGGACACGGATGTTGCGCGGCGGTTGAACCGGGTGGGCAAGGTGGTGTTTACCTTCCAGCTGAAGATGTTCTCGTCGGCGCGACGGCTGAAGAGCGAGGGCATGTTGCGGATCGGGGTGCGGTACACGATGAACTACTTCTGGACGACCTTCCGGAAGCGGCCATTTACGGAGACGTATGTGGATCACCGGGAGCAGACCGAGCCTTAGGGGTACCCCCACCCCCTGGGCTAAAGTACCCAAAGTATTCAAAACAGGTGGTTTAAGTCCGGACTTTGATACATGGAGTCTGGACCTGTGGTCGTGACGGTTCCGGGTTCAAGCCGTATCGCACCCTGCGCTTCCTCTTTGACCCTTTCGTTGGCATAGGCCCCGGGGGGTCGATCCGTGGAAGAGTACCCGCCCCCACCCTAGACTCAAGTACCCAAAGTATTCAAAACAGATGGTTTAAGTCTGGACTTCCGTTCGGGAACTCCATGGCCGCGGAGAGGAGAAGAGCCTTCTGACTCTATTCGCCCACTGATTTAATTCTAGTCTTTTGCATGGGGTAGCTACGCCAACTATTTTGAGCAAACAAGTTGTTTCTTTTGTTGGGTTTAGGATCTTTTTGCGAGGCTGCAGGGCTTGACACGCGGTTTTGGCGGAGTTTTGTGCATTGGGCGGAGCGGCCTGATGTAGGTTAGAGGCACAACCATGTCTCTTCTGGCCTTTCAATCGCGACGTGTCGTGTTTGCTGACGGAGTCCGTCCGGGTTGCGTGGTGGCGGACGCCGCAAGTGGGCGGATTGTGCGGGTTGGCGCGCTGGAGGAGGTCCCGGCCGGGTGTGCCGTGGTGGATTGCGGCGAGGATGCGTTGCTGCCGGGACTGATCGATGCGCATGTCCATCTGAATGAGCCGGGGCGCACGGAGTGGGAGGGTTTCGCGACCGGGACGCGGGCGGCGGCTGCCGGGGGCATGACGACGGTGATCGATATGCCGTTGAACTGCCTGCCGGAGACGACGACGGTGGAGTCGCTTGAGGTGAAACGGGCGGCGGCCGGCGGGAAGTCGACCGTTGATTGGCGGCCGTGGGGCGGGGCGGTCAACGGAAACCAGGAGCATTTACTGGCGCTGGCCGCGGCGGGTGTACCGGGCTACAAGTGCTTTCTGCTTTATCCGGGGTGTGATGGGTTCGGGCTGATCGACGAGGCGGAACTGCGCGCGGCCATGCCTTTGATTGCCCGGACGGGGCTGCCGCTGCTGGTGCATGCGGAGCTGGCGGGACCTTGCGAGGCGGCTGCGGCGCGGCTGGCTGGCGCGGACTGGAGACAGTATGGGACGTACCTGGCGTCGCGGCCGGATGAGGCGGAGCTGCAGGCGATCGAGTTGATGATCGGGCTCTGCCGGGAGTTCGGGGTGTGGGTACACATTGTGCACCTGTCGAGTGCGCTGGCGCTGCCGATGCTGCGTGCCGCGAAGGCCGAGGGTTTGAAGCTGACGGTCGAGACTTGTCCGCATTACCTGCACTTTGCTGCGGACGACATTGCGGATGGGACTACGCTGCTGAAGTGTGCGCCTCCAATCCGCTCGGCTGACAATGGCGACCTGCTTTGGGTGGCGCTGGGCGACGGAACGATCGACCTGGTGGCGAGCGACCACTCGCCGTGTCCGCCGGAGATGAAGGGAAGAGATGGGTCGTTCCGGACGGCGTGGGGCGGGATTGCCGGGGTGTCGTTGAGTTTGCCGGTGGTTTGGACGGAGGCTTCGGCGCGCGGGTTTGGGCTGGTGGATGTGGTGCGGTGGATGGGGTCGGCGCCGGCGCGGCTGGCGGGGTTGAGCGGGCGCAAGGGTGCGATTGCTGTGGGGATGGATGCGGATCTGGTGGTGTTTGGGCCGGAGGAGGAGTTTGTGGTGGGGGCAAAGGATCTTCATTTCCGGCACAGGGTTTCGCCTTATTTGGGGGAGAGTCTGCGGGGGCGGGTGAAGCGCACGTTTGTGCGCGGGGTTGAGGTGTTTCGTGAGGGGGAGTTTGTGGGGGGAGCGCGTGGGCTGGAGGTGCGGGGGTGATGGCAGTTTTGCGCGGTGGGAGAAGAGATGGGTCCTTCGTCGAGGTCCCTCGCGGTGAGGCTTGCGAGGTCCCCCGCTCAGGATGGGTGGAATGCTTCCGGCGGGATCGGGCAGGAGTCCGGTGGATAGATCGAGATCGGGGCAAAGGATTGGTTGGCATGATGCACATATCGAGTGGGTGCGCACAATGAGTGGTGAAGCTGGTTTGGGTCCGGCGGAGTATGTGCTGGGGCTTTGTGCGCGGGTGGCGGCTTTGACGGATGTGCCGGGGACGATCGAGCGGCTGTTTCTTTCGCCGGCTACGCGGGAGGTGCATGTGCTGCTGGCGGCAGAGATGAGGGCGCTGGGGATGCAGGTCCGGGTGGATGGGGTGGGGAATCTGCGTGGGTTTTACGCAGCGGCGCGGGAGGGGGCACCGGTGCTGCTGGTTGGGTCTCACATCGATACGGTGCCGAATGCGGGGGCGTTTGATGGGGTGCTGGGCGTGGCTTTGGGGCTTGAGCTGGTGCGTGGGTTAGCGGGCCGGCGGCTGCGGTATGCAGTGGAGGTGATCGCTTTCTCGGAGGAGGAGGGGGTTAGGTTTAGGCTGCCGTTTATCGGGAGCCGGGCGGTAGTGGGGACGCTGGGGGAGGCGGAGCTTGGCCGGGTAGATGAGGATGGGGTGAGTGTGGCTGCTGCTGTGCGGGAGTTTATGGGGGAACCCACCTTAGGGACGGTGGAGCTGTCCCGAAGGTGGGGCACGGGGCTCACGGCGGGGACGTTTGCTTTTGTGGAGTGCCACATCGAGCAGGGGCCGGTGCTCGAGGCGCTCGGATTGCCACTGGGGGTGGTGAGTGCGGTTGCTGGCCAGACGCGGTTGGAGCTGACCTTCAGCGGGGCGGCGAATCACGCGGGAACGACTCCCATGCACCTGCGGCGGGATGCGCTGGCGGCCGCGGCGGCGTGGGTGGGGGCGGTGGAGCGGTACGCGGGTGGCGTGGAGGGGATGGTGGCTACGGTGGGGTCGATCAAGGTGACGCCCGGGGCGGTGAACGTGATTGCGGCCGCGGCGGTGGTGTCTCTCGATGTGCGGCATGCGTTGGATGGGGTGAGGGAGCGTGCGGTGGCGGAGTTGGTTGCGGCTGCTGAGCTTGCGGGCGGGGCTCGGGGTGTGTCCGTGGCCTGGCGGGAGACGAGCCGGCAGGATGCGGTGGCGATGGATGATCGGCTTTGCGCGGAGTTGGCGGAAGCGGTTCGGGGCTGCGGGCAGGGGTTGCATTCGATGGTCTCGGGAGCCGGCCATGATGCGATGATTCTGGCAGAGAAGGTGCCATCGACGATGTTGTTTGTGAGGACGCCGGGTGGGGTGAGTCATCATCCCGATGAGGCGGTTCGGGTTGAAGATGTGCAAGCTGCCTGTGACGTGCTGCGTGGGATGCTGGAGCGGCTGGAGGCCTGGGGATGAAGGACGTGGATGGGAAGAAGGGTGAGACGCGGAGTGCGTTGCGGCGGGAGT
>CAZZZP010000068.1:0-24588 GCA_964658635.1 Lichenicola sp.
ACGCAACCCAGCCGACCCTGAACCCCGAGCTGGTTCGCGAAATTGGCATCGAGGTAGACGCCGAAACCGTTTCCAAGGCATTCAAGCGCGTCACAAAGAAGTATCAAAAGCTGGCCCGCATCCCCGGTTTCCGCGTCGGGAAGGTCCCGGAGACCGTCATAAAAAACCGCTTCGCCAAGGACGTCCGGCAGGAGGTTCTCGACGAACTCGTCTCCGAGCGCTTCCGCAAGGAGATCGTCTCCCAGAACCTCAACCCGATCTCGCAGCCCCAGCTTACCAATCTGCTGCTTGAAGATGGAGCCCCGCTCACCTTCAAGGCGGCCTTTGAGGTTCTTCCGCAGATCGACGTCAACGGATACGACAGTGTCGAGGTCAGCAAGCCCGAAACCACCCTCACCGACGACGAATTCGAAGCCGAACTCGCACGCGTCATGGATGCCCACGGCACCGTAGAGCCGGTCGAAGAGGATCGCGAACTCCACGATGGCGATTGGGCAGAGATCGAGTTCAAGGGCGTCATTCAGGACCTCGCTCAAACTGCAGGCGAAGAAGGTCTGCAAAACGGGACCGAAGCCGAGCCCATCACGGGAGAGGACGTCCTGATCGAAGTGGGCGGCAAGAACACCCTGCCCGCCTTCACCGAAGTCCTCCGCGGTAAAAAGACCGGCCAGGAGATGAGCTTCGAGGTCACCTACCCTGCTGAGTTCGGCGAGCCTCGCCTCGCCGGTCAGACCGTCAACTACGATCTGACCGTGAAAGCGATCAAGTCGAAGACCTTCCCCGAGAAGGACGACGAGCTCGCCAAGCAGATCGGCAGCTACGAGACCTGGGCTGACTTCGAAACCCAGCTCCGCGAGCACGCCTCCGGCCGAAAGAAGGATGCACTCGAGACCGCAGCCAAGGAAAAGATGCTTGGCGAGTGGATTCAGCGCTTCCAGTTCCCCGTTCCCGAGACCTTCGTGCAGCAGCAGATCGACGCGCGCCTCGACCGCGGACTGCGCGCCCTCGCCCAGCAGGGCATGACGGCAGACGACATGCGCAAGCTCGACTTCGTCCGGCTTCGCGCCGCACAGCGCGACCAGGCTGTGGGCGAGGTAAAGGCGTCGCTCATCCTCGACCAGATCGCGGACCGAGAAAACATCGAGGTGACCGGCGACGAGCTCGAGCGCGAAATCCTGATGGCCTCTCTCCAAACCCGCCAGCCCCTCGAAGGCATGCGCGAGCAGATGGAGAAGGATGGTTCAATGGGCCGGGTCCGCGAGCAGATGCGGCGCGAGAAGACCGGAACCCACATGTACGAGAAGCTGGCGAAGTAGTCTGGCGGGCGGTTTGCTCCCCCGGGGGAGCAAACCGCCCGATTCTTCAACGGCTTGGCAGGTTTGGAACAGGAGAACGCAATGGGTTTGATTCCTTACGTAGTAGAGCAGACGAGCCGCGGCGAACGCACCTACGACATCTACAGCCGTCTGCTGCGGGACAACATCATCTTTCTCGGTACGCCGATCGATGACAACGTAGCCAACGTCATCATCGCGCAGATGCTCTTTTTGAGCGGCGAAGACCCGGAAAAAGACATCCAGATGTACATCAACTCGCCCGGCGGCTCGATCACCGCGGGTCTCGCAATCTACGACACGATGCAGTACATCAAGAATGATGTGGTTACCTTCTGCATCGGCCAGGCAGCCTCCATGGGCGCCTTCCTCCTGATGGCCGGAAAGAAGGGCAAGCGTTTTGCCCTGCCGAATTCTCGCATCCTCATCCACCAGCCCAGCATGGGCGGCCTCAGCGGACAGGCGACAGACATCGACATCCACGCCCGCGAGATCCTTCGTATTCGTGAGATCACAAACACCCTCATGGCGAAGAGCACCGGCCAGCCCCTCGCCCAAATCGAGCGCGACGTCGAACGCGACTTCATCATGACCGCTCCGCAGGCGAAGGAATACGGCATCATCGACGACATCATCGACCGCCCACGCGGCTAAAAGGAACTATCCTCCAACGCCCCGCAGCCTTGTTCTTCCACCCCACCCCAAAAAGGAGGCGTTACCATCACGTAGACGTGGTAGCGCCTCCCTCTCCATTGGGGGTTGAACAAGGTGTAAACTTGCTAGCGTGACGCAACAAGAGATTCACTAGGGGTCACTGGAAGCTATGAAAACATCTCGAAGCTCGGACGAATCGTTGCGTTGCTCTTTCTGCCACAAATCGCAGGATGCAGTTGCAAAGTTGATCAGTTCCCCATCGGACTATCCAAGGGCCTACATCTGCGATGAATGTGTTGCCGTCTGCAACTCCATTCTCGAGGACGATCGCGGAGAAGTCGTTCAGGGTGCCACACCAATCCACATGCCCAAGCCGCAGGAGGTTCGCGCCTTCCTTGATGAATACGTCATCGGCCAGGATCAAACCAAGAAGAAGCTTGCGGTCGCCGTCTACAATCATTACAAGCGGATTCAGATGAACAAGACGCGCGGCAACGACGTCGAACTTGCCAAGTCCAATATTCTGCTCGTCGGACCCACCGGCTCGGGCAAAACGCTTCTCGCCCAGACGCTCGCCAAGGTGCTCGATGTGCCGTTCGCCATCGTCGATGCCACCACCCTCACCGAGGCCGGCTACGTCGGAGAAGACGTCGAAAACATCATCCTCAAGCTGCTGCAGGCTGCCGACGGAGACGTCGTCCGCGCCCAGCAGGGCATCATCTACATCGATGAAATCGACAAGATCGGCCGTAAAGACGAGAATCCGTCGATCACCCGTGACGTCAGCGGAGAAGGCGTCCAACAGGCGCTGCTCAAGCTCCTCGAAGGGACAGTCGCCAACGTTCCGCCCCAGGGTGGACGCAAGCACCCGCACCAGGAGTTCACCGCGGTCGACACCACCAACATCCTCTTCATCTGCGGTGGCGCCTTCGTAGGCCTCGAGAAGGTGATCGGACGTCGCGTCGGAAAGAAAGCGCTCGGTTTCAAGACCGCCGGCGAAGCAGAGACGACCGAGACCGATGTCACCCCGATCCGTGCCCAGCGCGACGCTGAACTACTTCGTCAGGCGGAGCCCCAGGACTTGCTAAAGTACGGACTGATCCCAGAATTCGTCGGCCGGCTGCCGGTCCTCGGTGTCCTCGAGGAACTTGACGAGGTTGCCCTCATCGACATCCTCACCAAGCCCAAGAATGCCATCCTGAAGCAGTACATCAAGCTGTTCGAGTATGAGGGAGTCAAAGTCACCTTTACCGACGACGCAGCTCGTGAGATCGCACGCGAAGCCCTCCAGCGCAAAGTGGGTGCCCGCGGTCTGCGCATGATTCTTGAAGAGCTCATGCTCGACCTCATGTACTACGTTCCCGGCAACAAAAAGGTCAAGGAGCTGGCCATCACCTCAGAGATGGTCAAGAAGCACTCGCTTACACTTCCTATGCTCCTTGAGAAGGCCGGTTAGGACTTTCCTCGTCCTCACGAACGAAAAGGCTCCACTCGCTGGAGCCTTTTCCCGTTTCTGGAATGTGTAGTCTACTGACCAAACTTCCGTCGACCAGCCGGTGTGTCTTGCCAATCCACCCGGGATTCGTTCCATTTAAACCCTTTGCATTGCCCTCCCCCTCCCGTTTCAACACATTCTTGCTGTCAGGCTGCACCACCTTTTGACAGGGCTGTGACGCCCCTCATTTCGCCCTGTAGAAAGAATTACAATCGTGCAAATGCGGAGCGTTACGTTTGCACCGCTGGGGCACATTCCACCGTCTAAACTCAGGAGAGATATGAAAGCCAACAATGAAGAGGTACTGAGCCGAGACGTTCGGAAGCTTCCCATGATGCCAATCCGGGACATGGTGATCTTTCCGCACATGATGACCCCGTTTGTTGTGGGCCGCGAATCAAGTGTAAGAGCTTTGGAAGAGGCCCTCACGGGGGATCGCAAGATCTTCCTCGCCACGCAGCACGACGCCAGCGTCGACGAACCCAGCGCGGATGACATCTTTGAGACTGGAACCATCGGTAACATCGTGCAGAGCGTCAAGATGCCCGATGGCAATATCAAGGTGCTCGTCGAGGGTGTAGAACGCGCCCGCGCCATGGAGGTCAACGATGAGGACGGATTCTTCGTCGCAACCGTCCGCACCGGTCCGACCCGGCTCGAAATGACCCCTCAGGTAGAGGTCATGATGCAGCGCGTCCACACGCTCTTTGAGCAATACGTAAAGCTGCAGCAAAGCCTCAACTATGAAACCATGACGGCCAGCGTCCGCGGCGACGAACCCGCCAAGCTCGCCGATTCCATCGCAGCCAACCTGCAGCTTTCGATCGAGGAGAAGCAGGAACTTCTGGAAGTGTTCGATCCGGAAATTCGCCTCGCAAGAATCGCAGACGTCCTCGACGTCGCCATCGAAAAGCTCAACATCGATCGCACCGTCCAGAGCCGCGTCAAGCGGCAGATGGAAAAGGCGCAGAAAGAGTACTACCTCAACGAGAAGATCAAGGCCATACAGAAGGAGCTTGGCCGCGGCGAAAAGAGCGAATTCGACGAGCTCAAGAAGAAGATCGAAACTGCGGGCATGCCCAAGGACGTTCTCGAGAAGAGCATGCTCGAGCTCAAGAAGCTCGAGGCAATGCCCCCGATGTCTGCCGAGTCGACCGTCTCGCGCAACTACCTTGACTGGCTCCTCGCCGTGCCGTGGAAAAAGCGCTCCAAGGAAATCCGCTCCATCGAGCACGCCGAGAAGATCCTCAATGAAGACCATTACGGTCTTGAGAAGATCAAGGAGCGCATCCTCGAGTTCCTCGCCGTCCGTCAGCTCGTCAAGAATCCCAAGGGATCGATCCTCTGCTTCGTCGGACCTCCAGGCGTAGGCAAGACGTCGCTCGGCCAGTCCATCGCCAAGGCGACAGGTCGGCGCTTCGTGCGCATGTCGCTCGGCGGCGTACGCGACGAAGCCGAGATCCGCGGTCACAGACGCACCTATATCGGCGCGCTCCCCGGCCAGATCATCCAGTCCATGAAGAAAGCCGGCACCAAAAATCCCGTCTTCATGCTAGACGAGATCGACAAGATGGCCTCGGACTTCCGCGGCGACCCGGCCAGCGCCCTGCTCGAGGTTCTCGACCCCGAACAAAACACCTCATTCCAGGATCACTACCTCGACGTTGAGTACGATCTTTCGCAGGTGCTCTTCGTAGCTACCGCCAACGTTCTCGACACCATCCCCGGCCCGCTACAGGACCGCATGGAGATCATCCGCCTTCATGGCTACACCGAGATCGAGAAGCTCGAGATCGCAAAGCAGTACCTCGTCAAGAAGCAGCGTGAGGCCAACGGGCTCAGCGAGGAACAGATCGTCCTTGAGGATTCAGCCCTGAAGGCACTCATCCGCGGCTACACCCGTGAGGCCGGTGTACGCAACCTCGAACGCGAGATCGGCAACGTAGGTCGCAAGGTCGCTCGCAAGGTGGTCCAGGGCGGTCCGGAAACGGGTGCAGCCCACCGTGAGGTCGTCACGGACGAGACTCTCGAAGGTCTGCTCGGCGTAGCCAAGTTCCAGGACTCCGAAGTGCACCAGAAGAGTGAAGTCGGCCTCGTCACAGGTCTCGCATGGACTTCAGTCGGTGGAACCATCCTCCAGACCGAAGTGCAGGTGCTCGACGGCAAGGGCAAGATGACTGCCACCGGCCAGCTCGGCGACGTCATGAAGGAGTCGGTCGAAGCCGCACTGAGCTACATCCGTTCGCGTTCCTCGCACCTCGGCCTGCAGCGTGACTTCTACCGGAACATCGACATTCACGTCCACGTTCCGGAGGGTGCCACGCCCAAGGACGGTCCCTCGGCCGGCATCACCATCGCCACAGGCCTTGCCAGCGCGCTCACCAAGATCAAGGTGCGCCGCGACATTGCCATGACCGGCGAGATCACCTTACGCGGCAAAGTTCTCGCCATCGGTGGCCTCAAGGAGAAGCTCCTCGCGGCCCATCGCGCTGGGATCTTCGAGGCGATCCTGCCCGCGGCCAACCGCAAGGACTTGGCCGACCTGCCCGAACTGCTCAAATCCTCGATGAAGCTCCATTTCGTCGAGCAGATGGACGAGGTCCTGCAGATCGCTCTGGAGGAAAAGCTGGTGGGACTCGAAGAGGAGTCGCCCGCCGCGCTCGCCAACGTCATCCCGCCAGTCCTTCCCAGCCCCCAGCCTCTCGCACATCAGTAAAGCGATACGCAAGAAGGCCCTATCCACCGGATAGGGCCTTGCTACGTCCAGAGAGAGGGAAAGTTAGGCTGCGCGACGCCCAGTGACGAAGTGCATCACGATCGAGATGATCGCGAAAAGCAGAAGCAGGTGGATGAGCAGACCGGCGGACTTCATGGTCACGAGACCACCAACATAGAGGACGACGAGAACGACGGCGAGGATCAGGAACATGGGAACCTTCTTTCGGGGAGACTTGTTCGCGCTGTGTGCCCCGGTCGCGATATCGTTCGCAGCGGCGTGAGCGTCGATTACAAAGCATGAGAGCCGTAAATACCTGAAAACGTTGCTCTCGGGTACATAATTTCGCTCCCCGCCGCAAGCCCCGAAGTCACCCTCCGGTCACCCTTATCGTGCTTACGTAAGCCACGGCTCGGGTCTTTCGATCCTCAGCCGCCGGCGATCGACGGAATCAGCATCACCTCGTCGCCATCCTGAAATGCATACGTCTCTCCACCCAAAAAGCGGATATCCTCGTCGTTGACATAGATGTTGATGAAGCGCCGCAGCTTCCCCGTCTCATCCTTGATCTGGGTCGAAAGCGCGGGAAAGTTTTCGTCAATGTCGGCGATCAGGCCGGGCAGGTTCGCCGCCTCGCTCGTAAGCTGCTTCTGCCCGTCTGTATGCCGCTGAAAAGCAGTCGGAAGTATGATCTTGATTGAAATGGTCTTGCTCCTTCTGTTTGCCGGGCGGAGGTAGATCCTCCGCCATGTCAAGATGACGCTAGAGTGCACCCACAAGCGCAGGATGAACCACGCCCTCGAGTTCCGCCAGATAGTCTGCAAAGTCAGCCAGCCGCGGCTTGACCGCACGGTCCAGCACAAATCGGTCAGCGATCGCGTCAGTCGTCTTCAGCCCGTTGCCCGTAACGCAGATGACGGTCGTCTCATCCCGTCCAATGCGCCCCTGCGCGTACAAGCGGGCGGCCACCGCCGTCGTCACACCGCCCGCAGTCTCGGTAAAGATACCTTCCGTCTCGGCAAGCTCCTGGATCCCTGAAACGATCTCCACGTCCGACACATCCTCGGCCCAGCCACCCGTCGATTGAATCATCTTCGACGCAGCCGGCCCATCCGCCGGGTTGCCGATCGCAAGCGACCGTGCAATCGTATTCGGGCGCTGCGGTTCAATGTAGTCCCAGCCCTCGCGAACCGAGTGCGAGATGGGCGAGCACCCGGTCGCCTGCGCCCCGAAGAACTTCACCGGCTTGTCTTCAACCAGACCAAGCGCCACAAGCTCGCCAAACGCCTTCTTCAGCTTGCGGATCAGCGACCCGCCGGCCATGGGGCAGACGACGTTGTCCGGCAGCCGCCAGCCAAGCTGCTCCGCAATCTCGTAGCCCTGCGTCTTCGAGCCCTCGGCATAGTATGGCCGCAGATTAACATTCACAAAGCCATAGCTGTACTCATCCGCGATCAGGGTGCAAAGGCGGTTCACGTGGTCATAGTTCCCGTCAACACGCACCAGACGCGCCCCATACACCAGCGTATTCAGAATCTTCGCAGGCTCGAGATCCGCAGGCACCAGGATCGTCGCCTTCAGCCCCAGCCTGGCCGCCTGGGCAGCCACCGAGTTCGCCAGATTCCCCGTCGACGAGCAGCCCACCGTCTCGAACCCAAACTTCTGCGCATTCGCCAGCGCAACCGAAACCACCCGGTCCTTGAACGAAAGTGTCGGAAAGCAGACAGCATCGTTCTTGATAAACAAGTTCTCCGCGCCGATCCGGCGGCCAAGCTGGCGCGAGCGAAGCAGAGGTGTAAAACCCACCGGAAGATCCGGCTCAAAACCATCAGGAATGGGTAAAAGCGCCGCGTAGCGCCAGATATTGTGTGGGCCGGCCTGGATTGCAGCGCGAGTAAAATTCCCTTCCCGCTTGACGAGATCCAGATCGTACGCAATCTCCAGTGGCGCCAGGCAATCCGGGCATCCAGACAGCGGACGGTTGCCGAAACGTCGGCCGCACTCATTGCACTTCAGCTCATACTTGCTACAGGAATACTCCATCGCTCAGCTCTCCTCGTGGAAGAAGGGCCGCTTGCGATGACGTCGCTCAACTGTAAATGGGAAGATTGAGGTGCGGGGTCGCTTTTATCCGGATCGGGCTTACTGCCCCAAATCCTGATAACGCTTGCTCCGAATCTCATGTTCCCTGTCTCCAGGAGAGAGTTGACACCGGTACGCCTTTGTTCTGTCCGGTTGTCGTGGCGTCAAAGGGCTCGTCCCTCAACCACTCTGCATGAAATTCAAATCGGCTCGCACCGACTGGAATACAACACTTGTACCACGCTCATAAGCCCGACGCAAGCCGGGCTTGTGGAAGCATGCATCTCGTCAACAGCTAACGAGCTTCAAGCGCCTTGTGAACACCCGCCACGAACGCAGCCGGATCGAACTCTGTCCGCAGAATCTCATCCGGGCAATCGGTCAACACGGCTACCCGCCAGTTGCACACAAACGCGACATTCTGCCCGTGATGGATCGTCTTGATCTCCGAGCACAGGCGCTCAGCCGCGTGCACCGCCTCCTCGCCTTCAACGTCGATCAACACAAGATCAGGCACCACCTGGCGGAACAACCTGAGACCTTCCGCAATATCGCAGGTCGAATCCACGACCAAACCGGAGAGGCGCAAAATCTGATCGCGAATCGGCCGCAGCACTTCGCGCTTACAGATATGAAGTATGGATTTCTGATTGGAGCTGGCAGTCGGCATTCGGGGTCCCTGATAACAACCCAGACAAACTTCACCCCATGGAGCCGAGATCCCATGAACGGCGCTGCTGTCTGTAGTGTATCCACAGTCTAATGGCGGGCGCACAGCATCGGCAAACTGCACCGGCATCAGGGATCAATCCGCGGGGTCGTAATTCAGATTCTGCCCCAGCCAGCGCTCCACCCACTCGACCGACTCGCCCTTCCGCTCGCTGTAATCCTCTACCTGGTCGAGATCGATCTTGCCAAGGCTGAAAAAACGCGCCTCCGGATGCGCGAAGTAGATGCCGCTCACGCTCGATCCCGGCCACATCGCGAATGACTCTGTCAGCTGGATCCCGGTCGCCTGCTCCACATCCAGAAGCTCCCAGATCGAACCCTTCTCCGTGTGATCCGGACAAGCCGGGTAACCCGGTGCAGGACGGATCCCTTGGTAGCTCTCCTGGATCATCTCCGACGGGCTAAGGTGCTCCGCCCGCCCATAACCCCACTCATCCCGAACTCGCTTATGCAGGCACTCTGCAAAGGCCTCAGCCAACCGGTCCGCGATCGCCTCAGCCATAATCGCGTGATAGTCATCGTTCTCCGCCCGAAACTTCTCCGTGATCTCCTTCAGCCCGATCCCAGACGTCACCGCGAACGCTCCGATGTGATCCCGCAGCCCGGTCTCAATAGGTGCGATAAAGTCCGCCAGCGAACGACACGGTTCACTGCCCTCCCGGTTCGCCTGCTGTCTTAGAAAGTGAAAGCGCATGCGCTCTTCAGTCCGCTTGCAGTCGCGATAAAGAGCCACATCGTCACCCATGGCATTCGCCGGAAACAGCCCGTAAACGCCCCGGGCGTGCAGCAGCTTGCTTCCAATGATCCGGTCAAGCAGCGCGTTGCCATCCTTGAAGACCTGCCGGGCCTGCTCCCCGTTCGACTCATTCTCGAGAATGCGCGGATAGATCCCCTTCAGCCCCCACGTATGAAAAAACGGCGACCAGTCGATATACTCGCGCAGCGTTTCCAGGGGAAAATCATCCAGCACCCGCACGCCGGTAAACTCCGGCGAAGGAACATCCTCAACCCGCCACTCGATCGGCGTCCGCCGCCTGCGAGCCTCTGCCAACGGCACCACCTTTTGCTTCGGCGCCGCATGCTGCCTGCGTATCGCCTCGTACTCCGTCCGGTGCTGCTCAACAAAGTCGGCCTTGCCGTCGTCGCTCAGCAGGCTCGTCGTCACCGGCACCGCGCGGCTTGCGTCCAGCACATGCACCACCGGCTGACTGTAGTGCGGCGCAATCTTGATTGCCGTATGCGCCCGGCTCGTCGTCGCGCCACCCACCAGCAGCGGAATCCTGAACCCCTGGCGCTCCATCTCCTTCGCCACATGCACCATCTCGTCCAGCGATGGCGTAATCAGCCCGCTCAACCCGATCAGGTCAGCCTTCTCCGTGCGCGCACGCTCCAGGATCTTCTCGGACGAAACCATCACCCCCATGTCGATCACTTCGTAGTTGTTGCACGCCAGCACCACGCCCACAATGTTCTTGCCAATGTCGTGAACATCACCCTTCACCGTTGCCAGCACGATCTTGCCCTGAGCCTTCACTACCTGCCCAGCTGCCTCCATCGCCAGCTTCTCCGCCTCCATGTACGGCGTCAGGTGGGCCACCGCCTTCTTCATCACGCGAGCCGACTTCACCACCTGCGGCAGAAACATCTTGCCGGCGCCAAACAGGTCGCCGACCACGCTCATCCCATCCATCAGCGGACCTTCGATCACCAGCAGCGGCCGCTCAAGCTTCTGCCTGGCCTCTTCCGTATCGGCGTCGATGTACGTGTCGATCCCCTTCACCAGCGCGTGCGAAAGCCGCTCCTCGACCGTGCCCGCGCGCCACTCCTCCGCCTTCTTCTCGCTGACAGCCGTCCCCACGCCCTTCAGCGATTCCCCAAACTCCACCAGCCGTTCCGTCGCGTCCGGCCGCCGGTTCAGCAGCACGTCCTCCACCAGCACCTTCAGTTCGGGGTCAATCTGGTCGTACAGCTCCAGCATTCCCGCATTGACGATGCCCATGTCCATTCCCGCGCCAATCGCGTGAAATAGAAATGCCGAGTGCATCGCTTCACGCACCTTATTGTTGCCACGAAAGCTGAACGAGATGTTCGAAACGCCGCCACTCACCTTCGCATGCGGCAGGTTCTGCTTGATCCACCGCGTCGCATTGATGAAGTCGACCGCGTAGTTGTTGTGCTCCTCCATGCCCGTCGCTACCGTGAGGATGTTCGGGTCAAAGATGATGTCCTGCGGCGGAAACCCGACCTCATCCACCAACATCCGATATGCTCGCTCGCAGATGCGGATCTTCTCCTCAAACGTCGCGGCCTGGCCCTGCTCATCGAACGCCATCACAACGACCGCCGCGCCGTACTTCAGCACCCGCGCCGCATTCTGCCGGAAATTCTCCTCGCCTTCCTTCAGCGAAATCGAATTGACGATACCCTTGCCTTGCAGCGTCTTCAGCCCGGACTCGATAACCTCCCACTTCGAGGAGTCCACCATGAACGGAACCTTCGCCACCTCGGGCTCGCTCGCCAGCAACTGCAGGTAGCGAGTCATCGCGGCCACGCCGTCGATCATCCCCTCGTCCATGCAGATGTCGATCACATTCGCGCCGTTCTCCACCTGCTGCCGCGCAACGCTGACCGCCTCTTCGTATTTGCCTTCCTTGATCAGCTTCGCGAACTTCGGCGACCCGGCCACATTCGTCCGCTCGCCAATCATCATGAAGACGCCCGGCTGCTGCGTAAACGGCTGCGAGCCCGACAGCCGCAGCGGCTTTACTTTCAATGTCACGTTGTTCCTGTCCGTCCCGCTCAAGCCACGCTCACAATCTCGGCCGCTTCAGCCTCCGCAAACTCAAGCCGGCGTGGCTCCCTGCCCTCAAGCGCCTTCGCAATCGCCGCTATGTGCGCCGGCGTGTTCCCGCAGCATCCACCCGCAATGTTGATCAATCCATCCTTCGCGAACCCACCCAGAAAACGCGCCATGTCATCCGGCCCAAGGTCAAAGCCCGTCTCGGAAAGAGGATTCGGCAAACCCGCATTCGGATAGCAGGAGATCGCCACATGCGCCTTCTCGGAAAGCTCCGAAAGGAAGGGGTACATCAGGTCCGGCCCAAGCGAGCAGTTCAACCCCACCGAAAGCGGCTTCACATGCTCCACTGCCGTCCAGAAAGCCTCCGTCGTCTGGGCCGAGATCAGCGTTTCCCCACCGCGCCCGACTGCCGCCGAAATCATGATCGGCAATTCCTTACCGTCGGCATCGAAGACCTCGCGTATCGCCACCAACGCCGCCTTCGCATTCAACGAGTCGAAGATCGTCTCAACCAGCAGCAGGTCAGACCCACCCGCGATCAACGCACGCACCTGCTCCATGTACGCCGTCTTGACCTGGTCGAACGTCACCACGCGAAAGCCCGAGTCGTCCGCATCCGGCGAATTTGAAAGCGAAACCGTCAATGGCCCGATCGCGCCCGCGACAAACCGCTGCCGCCCCGTCTCGTTCGCCACCCGGTCCGCCCACTCCCTGCACTGCTGCGCCGAGGTGTAGTTGATGTCCCAAGCCAGCTTCTGCAGCGCCTTGTCGTCGATGATCTTCTGGTAAAACTCCGGATCCTTACGCCCGCCATGCTCTCGTGGATCATCGACAAAGAACTCACTCTGCGTGATCGTCGTGGCGCCAAAGGTATTGGTCTCAATAATATCTGCCCCGGCCTCAAGAAACCGTCGATGAATATCGCCGATCATCTTCGGCTGCGTCAACGAGAACAGGTCCCCATTATTCAGCAGGTCCTTCGTCGAGCCTGCGAATCGCTCGCCACGAATGTCCGCTTCCTTCATGCCGTAGGTGCGAATCGTCGTCCCCATCGCACCATCGATGATCGCAATGCGCTGTCTGAGGATCGCCTCAAGCGGATGTTGGCGAGTTTTCTTCATGTCTCCCTGATGGCTGAAGGCACGGCTAAGTTGCAAAACCGCCAGAACAGCCGCGCATAAAAGCGCCAGGCTCGATTATATCGGGCTGCAAACAGTCAGCTTAGAACAACACCTGAGCCTCTCCATCGGCAGCATCCAGAAACGCTTGCAGCGCCGAAATCCGCGGTTCAGCCAGCATCTTCGCCCGATCCAGCTGAAGCAACGGAGGCAGCGTCTCAACCGCACGCCGCAGAGACTTCACCGCATCGCTAAACGTTTGAAACCGCGTGTCCCGGCCCACCTTGCAGATCGTCCGCATTGCCCCCACGGCACCCAGCTGCTCCAGGATGTCCGCATCGCGCAGAATCGTCGCTTCAATCGTCTGTGGATTGAAGTGGGGCTGGTGTGTTCGTATACACTCGACCACGGCGGCGATCTTCCCCACCGGAAAGCCAAATCCTGTCAGCAGCTCCGGCGCCCGCAGCATCGCATAACTCACGCTGTCCCACGCCTCCAGCTTGGCCAGTTCCTCCGGCCGGTGCCCGGTAAAGACACCCAGATCGTGAAGCCAGGTCGCCGCGCACACGACGTCATCGTCGTAGCCCAGCCCCTCGCCAATCTGCCCCGTCAGGATGTACAGCCGCACCTGGTGACCATACTTCTCCACCGGCCTGGCCTCTGCTTCGATGTAGCGCGTCAGCGCGGAACGCCAGGGCGACAGGATCGGTTCCATCGTCTCAGCGCAGGCGATCTGTTACGTCGGTGTTCGATTGCGAGGTCAGCGGCATCGCCGGCTGAATGTTCACCAGCAGGTCCTCCTTGCGCATCACCAGGCTCGTCGCATTCAGGCTCGCAAGCTCAAATCCATGCCCATGCGTGATCGCGTCCGTCGGGCAAGCCTCAACACAGTATCCGCAGAAGATACACCTGTTGTAATCAATGTTGTAGACCTTCGCATAGCGCTCGGCCGAGGAAATACGAACCTCCTCCGTATTCTCCGCCGCCTCGATGTAGATACAGTTCGACGGGCACGCCGCCGCGCACAAAAAGCAAGCTACGCACTTCTCCAGCCCGTTCTCGTCGCGCTGCAGTTGGTGCTTGCCGCGAAAGCGCTGCTGAAACACCGCGCCGCGCATCGGCCCCTTACCATCCGGGTAGTTCTCGACTTCGGTAGGCTGAAACATCTCCTTGAAGGTGATGGACATACCCTTGGCAATGGCTGCGGCGTCTTTGACGATCGACATGCGACAAGTATATCGCGGGCCACGTCGGTCACGCTTCGGCCTTCGCCGCCCTATGTAAATCGCACCATCGGTTCGCGCACTACTTCACATCCGCGTCAAACACGCCCGTCTCGACAACCCCGGAATGCTTCATCTGAATAAAAATCCTGTATCGCCCCGAAGTGGGAAAGCCATAAGGAAAGCTCACCACCGGCTCGACCTTCACCGCCTCCATCACCGGCACAGCCCCCATGCTCTCCTCGGCCAGCATCACGTCCGGCATCGCAGCCGAGCCATCTGGATGCGTGTGCGCAAACACACTCCCATCCGTCTTCACAAACGCCGCATGCCCCGCCATCCCCAGGTACGGCTCCATCCCAGTCGCCGGCCTGCCCTGCGGGTCCAGCAGCGTAAACCGGAAGCTGTACCCGGTACTCGCCGTCAGCTTCGCCGGCCTCGCCCACACCATCCTGTAGCCATCCGGCAGCCGGTAGCTTTCCTCCAGCATTCCCCAGCTCAGCGGCGCCGGCAAAGCCTCTGCATCCTCCGCAGCCAGTGGCGCCCCCGCCATCCCGTCAGGTATATCCACCTCGGCAAGCAACGTCTCCGGAAAGCCGTTCGAATGCACCACATCCCCAAACAGCTTGTAGCGCCCCGCCGGCAGCGAAGGCAGCACATCCCGGAACTCCGTCTCTCCCACAAGCTGCGGATGCAGGTGGAACGCCGCATCCATCTCCGGCTCGCGGATCGCATACAGATGCATCAGCTTCCCATGATCCGCCAGGTAAACGGTCTTCGGATTCGGATGCAGCAGATCCTTCGTCGGCACAGGATGCACCACCAGATTCAGCACGTTCCCGGTAAGCGTCGCCGTCGTCGGCGAAGGCCTGTAGACGTGCTCCGCATAGTCCGCCGCCTCGACGTTCCACCACTTTCCTCCCAGCCAGACGACCAGCGCAAGCACGCCCAGACTCCCCGCCAGCGCAATCCCGCCCCGCCGCCGCAGCTTCGCATCCGGCACCGTTCCAGGAGCGAGCCGCGCCTCCCGCACTGAGGCCGCTATGACACCGGCCAGCGAAATCACCAGGAACAGCCCAAGCAGAGCCAGCCCAAAACCCAGAGGCCTCCGCATCTTCAACACCGTAACCGGCACCGCCACCACCGGCACGGAAGCCAACGCAGGCCCCGCGACCCCCTCTGCCGCGATCCGAACCTGCCACGTACCGCCAGCCATCATCCACACCGTCCCGGTGAAGAACGCCTGGTCTGCACGATTCCGCTCCATCACATCAGCCGCCGGGGCATGCTTCGAAGCCTCGCCCGTCACCGGCAAAGGCGTAATCCGCATCCCCGTCACCTCCGCACCCGTGCTCCGGATCTCCACAGTCGCCACCCCAGGCACCACGTTAGGCGGTCGAATCGTCACAAAAAACGTATACGGCCCCGCTTTCACCGTCTCGAAAACATCCTTCGAACCCACGTGAGCAAACCCGGCGCACGGCGCAAGCAAAAACAGCAGCAACATCAGCAGGCGTCTCATGCGAAAGCCCTCCCCAGGCCTATTCCGGCGCACCTCCAGAGTATGCCTCCTCAGCACGTCGTCCCCGCACATTCAGTTCCCGATTCGGAACGCCAAAAAACCCGAAGTGCCTCATTTAACAAACGATAGAGCCACCAGCAGCGTAAAGTGGTCTCACTCCAGCGAGTTTCATTCCCGCCCAACCGAGTTTCACGGGCTCCTGGAGCTTTCTTTTTTGCCGTCGTTCCACCGCGGGAGAATAAGCCCCGCCGATCGCAGACAACCTACTTCAACAGATCGTCCAGCAGCACCTCGGCCTTCGTAGCCAGCGTATTTGCGCCGTCCGCATCGCCAGACTTCAGCGCCTCGTGCGCCTGACGAAGAAAGCTCCTCACCCGCAGCAAACCTTCCTTCTGATCGTCCAGCGTATTCTGCGAAAGCGTCCCCAGCCGCTTCTCCACCAGCACAATCTCGTCGGCAGCCTTCTGCTTCTCAGCCGGTGCAGCATCTCCGCCAGCTGTCAGCGAACCAATCACGCTCTCCGCCGGTGCCGCTCCCGCATTTGCCACCTGCGCAGGTGCAGGTGCAGGGACAGGTACAGGCGCACTGGGCGCTGGAGCACCGGCCACCGCCGGCGTTTCCGCAACCTTCTTTCGAACCTTCTTCACACGCACCGGCTGGACCGGCTTGCTCGGCAGTGGTGTAGGGTAAACCGGCATCGATTGCACCAGCACCGGCTTGTCCGGCTCAGGAGCCTGCGTCAGCGGAACTGTCGTCGTCGGGGCAACCGGGGGCACGGGCACAGGCACGCTTTTGTGGCAGCCCGTCACGCCCGCGCAAAGCGCGCACGTCACCAACCATCGGCAACCCAGTTGCACCCACTTCATGCCCATCTCCCACTTGCCACTCCGCTCACTCCTGCTGGCGAGCCCTTCGTCGTCGCGTAGATCACCGGAAGCCGTATCGTGAAGATCGTCCCCAGCCCCACTTCTGACTGTACCTCCATCGAGCCTCCGTGCATCTGCACAATGCGGTACGTCATCGCCAGCCCAATCCCGCTACCCTTTGGTTTAGTCGTAAAATAAAGCTCAAAGATTCGTGGCATCAATTCAGGCGGAATACCACTGCCATCATCAGAGATCGTCAGCACCGCATGCTCGCGCTCCCGCTTCACATGAATCCGCATCACACCACCACGCTCCATCGCCTGCATCCCATTCAGCGCAAGGTTCAGCAGCGCCTGCCGCAGCAGCTCTCCGTCCGCTCTCACCATCACAGAATCGAGATTGTTCTGCCAGTAGACCTTGTGCTCCTCCATCTCGGCGCCCGTCAACTCCATCACCGCGCGGGCAATACTGCTTAGATCGACATCCTTTAGGTGCAACTCCATCGGCCGCGTAAAGTCCGCCAGCGTCTGCACCACGCGGTCCAGCCGCTCCATCTCCCCAGCCAGAATGTCCACATGACGTTGCGCACCATTCAACGCCCCAGGTGCCGATGCCAGCTTGCCTTTCAGCAACTCCAGATGCACCACCATCGCGTTGATCGGATTCTTCACCTCGTGCCCAACACCTGCGGTCAGCCGCCCCACCGCCGCCAACCGCCGTGAAACCTCCAGCTCCTTCTCAAGCCGCATCGCAGAACCCGCATCGCGCAGCGTCAAAAGAGTCCCCATCTTGCTCACGCGTTCCCGGCCGCTGTCGATATGGTCGATCGAGATCTCCACCTCCCGCCCGTCTTCCAGCCGAGCCATCACCCCGCTCACATTGATGTCCTGCGCGTACGCATCGAGCACAGCTCGTCCCAGCGCCGTCTCAGGTCGGAAGATCTGCGACAGCGTCTGCCCCACCAGCGGCCGCCCATCCGTCTCGACGAAGTTCGCTACCGCATCCGACACCATCGCCGCCCGGTCCTCCCCGGTAAACAGCAGCACGCCATCGCGCAGCGTATCCAGCATCTGCGCCAGATTGGCCTGCAGATCCGTATAACCTGCCTCGGTCGTCTGCATCTGCACGCCCAGCCGTTCAATCGTGCGTGTCACCCGAACCACCGCATCCGGCCGGCCCGACGAAAGCCCGAGTATCCCCGGCTGCGGCAGCGGCAGAGGCTCACTCTCCTGCCCGGCAAGACCCTCCAGCCGCCGGCTGATCTCCTCGATCGGACGCAGCGCCATGCTCGCCAGCAAGCCAGCCGCCAGCATCGTGAAAACGCCGCAAAACAACGCCAGCAGTAGCCCATCTTCCAGCCAGGGCACATAATTGTTCTTCAGAAAGCTCGACCGCACCCCGATGTGCACCACCAGGAACGGCTTCGAATTCCGGTCCAGAGGCATCGATACATCCAGCACACGCGGTTTGCCCAGCAATTCGCGCATCTGGTCGAAGACCCACTCATCCCGCAGCCGGTTGAAGCTCATTCGCGCCGTCGCCTGCTGGTCCCACATCAGCGGGTCTGTGCTTACCAGCGTCAAGCCATGCGCGTCCGTCACGCTCACGTCCTGCACCGCGGGGCTGTACTTCACAAATGAACTCATCGTATCGATCAGCGGCTGGTGGCTGCGCAGCGCATCCGCCACCGCCTCGTGAAATGAGTCCTCCGTCGCCTCCGCAGGCGGCTTCGCCGGCAGCTGAACCTCGATCGCCTGGCGCGTCATCATAAACAGCTGACGCGCCAGGATGTCGTTGCTCGAAGCCGTCTGCGCAATCCTCTGGCGCAGCAATTCGTTCAGAAATAGCAGGGAGAGCACAAGGACGATCGCAAACGTCACCGACGTCGCAGCCAGCACCAGCTTGGTCTTCAGCCGCATCTCGGGGCCCCTTTACTGCCTTTGCTACTCACGGTCGTCGCTCGCGTACTCTTTCAGCTTATTCTGCAATGTCTTCGTACTGATGCCCAGAATCTCAGCGGCCCGTGTCTTGTTGTTGTGCGTCGAGGTCAGCGTCTTCATAATCAACTGCCGTTCCGCCTCGTCGACAGTCGTCCCAACCTCCACGTGCACCGCCGTGTCACTGTCCACCGATGACCGCACCGTATTGTCGCCAAATCCCGCCGGCAGATGCGTCACGCCCAGTTCCCCGTTACCTGAAAGCACCACCGCGCGCTCGATCGTATTGCGAAGTTCGCGCACATTCCCCGGCCAGCGATAGCTCTTCAGCTTCCGCAGCAGTTCGTCCGAGATGCCCGTGACATGACAGTCATGCTTCTCGTTCATGTCCGCGATCATCTTGATGGCAATCGCCTCCAGGTCGCCGATATGCGACCGCAGCGGCGGCATCTGGATGTTGAAGACATTCAGTCGGTAATAAAGGTCGCCGCGCAGCTCTCCTGACGCCACCGCCTGCTCCGGATCTTTGTTCGTCGCTGCGATGACCCGTACATCGACTGGCGTCTCAGCCTTCGAACCCAGACGACGAAGCTTACGGTCTTCAAGCACCCGCAGCAGCTTCGCCTGCGTGCCCGCCGGCATCTCGCCAATCTCATCCAGCAGCAGCGTCCCCTCTTCGGCCAGCTCAAAGCAGCCCGCACGGCGTTCCTGTGCCCCCGTGAACGCGCCTTTCTCATGTCCAAAGATCTCGCTCTCAATCAGAGTCTCCGGAATCGCAGCGCAATTCACCGCCACAAACGGCTTGTTGCGCCGGCCGCTCAGGTCGTGCAGAGCCCTTGCCACCAGTTCCTTGCCGGTCCCGCTCTCGCCCGTCACCAGCACACTCACATTTGAGCTCGCCACGCGCTCAATCAACGAGAACACCGCCTTCATCTCCGGAGACGATCCCACAAGCTGTCCCAGCGCATCCGGCCGCTTCATCGGACGCGCAACTCCCGCGACCAACTCCTCTGGCTCCATCTGCTCAGCTTCCCGCTGCCGGCTCGCGCTCTCGAGAATCCCGCGCAAACGCGTCGGATCGACCGGCTTCGGCAGATAATCCCACGCACCCGAACGCATCGCCTCCACCGCACTCTCGATCGAACCCTGCGCCGTCAGCATCACCACGCACAAACGTTGCGGCAGGTCGCCAATCCGGCGCAAAAGCTCCATACCGTCCATGCGGGGCATCTTGAGGTCCGTCACAACGATCGCAGGCGACCACGAGATCACCTGCTCCAGCCCCTCTGCACCATCAGCCGCGCCACGCGTACGATAACCCCAACTCGCAACCAGCTCCGTCAGCCCGGTGCGTGCGTGCAGCTCGTCTTCCACAATCAACACTTTTTCCTGCAACTCTATCTCCTGAAAAGGCTTTACATCTTCTGATGCAGCCTTTGGTCGCTTCAAGTCGATTCAGCAATTATGCTCTTCCTATGCTGTCTCCAGAGATCACCCCTGAGGAGTTTAAGAAACTCCGAACCTCTTCCGCCAGCGGCGGCGACGACAAGGCGCCACTCCTATTGGACGTACGCGAACCATGGGAGGCTAACACCGCCTCCATCCCCGGCGCCACATTCATCCCGATGGGGGACATCCCCAGCCGCGCCCACGCCGAACTCGACCCCGACCAGCCCATCGTCGTCCTCTGCCACCATGGCATGCGCTCCCTCTCGGTCACCACGTGGCTCCGCCGCGAAGGCTTCGAGCACGTCCAGTCGCTCACCGGCGGTATCGACGAGTGGTCCCGAACCATCGACCCCACCATCCCACGTTACTAATGGCGAACTCCCTCGAGCCCCATCTGCGGCTTCCCGCGCTCGCGCCCATCCACGCCGACGAGCGTCGCCTCGCAAAAATCACCGTCTGCACCCGCCCCTTCCGCCCCGCCGGGCCGCGCATCGAGGCCGAACCCCTCGGTGACAAGCTCGTCGTCCACAACTACGGCCACGGCGGCTCCGGCTGGTCGCTCTCCTGGGGATCCGGCGAAGCCGCCCTCAAGCTCGCGCTCGCCGGCCGAGACCCATCCCGAATCGACCTCGCCGTCATCGGCTGCGGAGCCCTCGGACTCACCGCCGCCATCCTCGCCCAGCGCGCCGGCTGCCGCTCAGTCACCATCTACACCAAAGACCTCCCGACCGAAACTCGCAGCTTTCGCGCAACCGGCTCCTGGACCCCCGACTCCCGCGTCGCCCTCACCCGAGCCGCCGCGCCGGAGTTCCTCGACCAATGGGAGCAGATGACCCGCGCCTCCTGGCTCCAATTCCAGACCCTCTACGCTGAGCCAAACTCGCCCGTCATCTTCAACGACCGCTACACCCCCTCGGAAATCCATCCCGAAGCCTTCGACCAGCTACGCTGCGCCGCCAACCCGCTCGGCTTCGCCATCTACAGAGGCCGCACCGCCGACCTCGCCCACCCCGCTCAGGACTTCGGCCCCGGCACACATCCCTTCCCCAGCGCCTGGGTCCGCCGGCGCAGTGAAATGATGTTCGACATCACCCACCTCGTCGTCCGCCTCACCGAAGAGTTCCAAACTCACGGCGGCACCCTCACCAGACGCGAGTTCCACACCCCAGCCGACCTCACCCAACTCCCCGAGCCCGTCATCCTCAACTGCACCGGCTACGCAGCCCGCACGCTCTTCGGCGACGATTCGCTCGTCCCCGTCCGCGGCCAGATCGGCTGGCTCCCACCCCAGCCCAAGCTCAACTACGGACTCTTCCTCGACGACCTCATCGTGCTCGCACGCCCCGACGGCATCGTCGTCCAGCACAGCCACCACTCCGACACCATCGGCTGGAACGACGAAGACGAGTCCCCGAACCCAGCCGAAACCACCGCCAGCCTGCAACAGCTCCGCGACTTCCAGTCGCAATAAAGCGGCGAAGCCCTCCAACACCGCACGAAGTCCGGCCCGCCCCGTGCAAGCGCGCACTTGCCGTTGCCACACCGTAAAATCCCACCATGGCCCGCTCCTTCGACGACGAACTCGCCGCCCTCGAAGCCCTCTCCTCATCCTCCCCAAACGAAGCCGAGCTACCCCTCCGCAAGGCCATCGCCTCCAAAAACAACTTCATCGTCGCCAAGGCCGCCAAGCTCGCCGCCGACCACGACCTCCGCAACCTCACCGACCTCCTCGCCGAAACCCTCCAGCGCTTCTTCAAAGCGCCCGCCAAGTCCGATCCGCAATGCTGGGCCAAAAACGCACTCGCCAAAACCCTCGCCGCCTTCGAATACCAGGAACCCGAGCTCTTCCTCGCTGGCATGACCCACATCCAGCTCGAGCCCGTCTGGGGAGGCTCCAGTGACACCGCCAGCAACCTCCGCGGCCTCTGCGCCCTCGCCCTCGTCCAGTGCCGCGGCCTCTCCAACACCCAGGTCCTCACCCACCTGCTCCCGCTCCTCGCCGACAAGGAAGACACCGTTATGGTCAACGCTATCCGCGCCATCGAGCAGATCGGCAACGACTCCGCAGCCCTCCTCCTCCGTCTCCGCGCCGAACTCGGCTCCGGCGCACCCGAGCTCCTCGGCGCATGCTACTCCGGCGTCCTCCACCTGGAGGGAGTCTCGGCCATACCCTGGGCCGCAAAATTCCTCCACCCGCTCGCCCCCGACGAGACCAGCTCCGAAGCCGCCTTCGCCATCGCCGAAACCCGCACCGCCCTCGCCTTCAATACCCTGCGCGATGCCTGGAAGCAGACTCGCGATCCCGACTTCCGCGGCACCCTGCTCACCGCCATCGCCCTCACCCGACTCGACCAGGCCTACGACCTCCTGCTCGAACAGGTAAGCGAAGGCAGCCGCACCGCACGCGAAGCCCTCGAAAACTCCGCCCCGCCCGAAGAGATCCTCACCCGCCTGAAAACCCTTTAGTTCGCAGACCCTCCCTACAAAGCCCGCGGATGCGTCTCCTCATAAACTCTCTGCACCTGACCCACCGTCAGCTGCGTATACCTCTGCGTCGTCGACAGCCGCTCATGCCCCAGCATCTCCTGGATCGCCCGCAGATCCGCCCCCTCCTCCAGCATGTGCGTCCCAAACGCATGCCGCAGCGTGTGCGGATGCACATCCGCCGCCAGTCCCCGGCTCTGCGCAATCGCCTTCACAATCCGCCCCACACTCCGCGTCGTCAGCCGGCACGTCCCGCGCATTCGCAGGTTCATCATCAGCGGACCGTCCTGGATCATCGCCCCTTTCCCCGCCGCCACCAGCTTCGCCTCGCGCCCCGGCAGATACTCCCTGAGCGCCCGCGCGGCCTCATCACCCAGCGGAACCAGCCTTTCCTTCTTCCCCTTGCCCCGCACCAGCACCGCATCATCCGCCCACCGCACGTGCCGCATATCCAGACCGCACAGCTCCGAGTTCCGAATTCCGCACCCATAGAGCAGCTCGAAGATCACCCGGTCTCGCTCCGGCCACGCCCCCGCATCCTCCGCCTCACCTCCATCCAGCCCGTTCAGAACGCGGTTCACCTCCTCCACGCTCGGCACCCGCGGCAGATGCAGCGGCCGTTTCGGCGTGCTCACCAGCAGCGCAGGATTCTGCAGCACTCGGCCCTCCTTCGCAAGCCACTTGAACCAGCTTCGAATCGCCGCCAGCGCACGCGCCGCACTCGCCTTCCCCAGCCCGCGCTCATACAACACCCCCAGATACGCGCGGATATGCAGATGCTCCACCGCCTTCAGCTTGCCCTGTTTCCCCAGCGACTCGCCCAGGTGCCCGGCAAAGTCCCGCACCTCGCGCGTGTACGCCCGCACCGTATGCTCGCTCGCACCGCGCTCCGCACCCAGCACCCGCAGAAAGGCCTCAGCCGCCTCCTCGAACTCCGTCCGCTTTGCCGCCGCGCTCACGCCGCTTCTCCCGAGCCCTGGCCCCTGCTCCCCGTTCCCTTCCCCCTCGGATGATGCTTCCGGTGCACCGCCTTCAGATGTCCCAGCGCCACATGCGTATATACCTGCGTCGTCGCAATATCCGCATGCCCCAGAAACGTCTGCACACTCCGCAGATCCGCCCCATGCTCCACCATGTGCGTCGCACAGCTATGCCGCAGCGTATGCGGCGAAGCATGCTTCCCATCCGAGCACGAACGAACCATCTCCCACACCCACTGCCTGGTCAGCGCACGTCCCCGCACGCTCAAAAACATAGCCCGCTGCATCCCCGCGCCGGACTTCACCAGACCCGGCCGGCCCCGCTCCATATACTGTTCAAGCGCCTCGCACGCCTGCCGCCCCAGCGGAACAATCCGTTCCTTGTCGCCCTTGCCCCGTACCTGCGCCCGCTGCTCGTCCAGCCGGACATCCTCCACCTTCAGCGAGCAGATCTCGCCCACCCGCAGCCCGCCCGCATAGAGCAACTCCAGAATCGCGTGATCCCGCAGCGCAACCCCGTCCGCATCCGCCGCATGCGCCGCATTGCCCGTGCGCTCCAGCATGCCCTTCACCTCGGTCTCGGCAAGCGACTTCGGCAGCACCTTCCAGCTCGACGGCGTCTCCACATTCAGCGTCGGATCATGCCCGATCCGCTTGTCCATCAGCAGCCAGCGAAAGAACCCGCGCAAACCACTCACCTTCCGCGCCACAGAACGTGACTCCACCCCGTTCGCCGCAAGCTCCTGCATAAACCCGCTTACCTCGGCCTGCGTCGCCGAGATCAGCACCCCCTCCGGCCGCCCGCCACGCGTCTCCACATACTCGGCAAACTGCTCCAGATCCCGCAGATACGCCTCAACCGAGGCCGGTCGCAGCCCCTTCTCCACCCGCAGGTAGTCGCCAAACTCCCGCACCAGCCGTACATTACCGGCTCCAGCCCGCACAGCACTCATAATCCCTCGATTATCCCGTCTCCCCATCCCCGAGGACACCCCTCCCTTCCACCCCGCACCAACCTAGCCATTGCCTACCTCCACCCTTTCCCCACTCTTTCCTTGCTTTCCTTACGGTCCTTTGTACCACCCATCTCCCTCGCCCTCGTCTTCGTCTTCCTCGCGTCCATCTTCCTCACGTCCCTTGCAGCCTTTCCTTGCTTTGCCTTCCTCGCGTCCTTTGCAGCTTCTCCTTCGCGTCCTTTG
>CAZZZP010000069.1:0-4711 GCA_964658635.1 Lichenicola sp.
GACCCGCGCTTCGACTCGGACTCCTGCGGCGTCGGCTTCGTAGCCACCACCACGAAGATCCCATCCCACAGCATCCTCCACGACGCCCTCACGGCCCTCTCCCGCCTCGCCCATCGCGGGGCCACCGCGGCTGACGGCAAAAGCAGCGACGGCGTCGGTATCATGGCCGCCGTCCCGCGTGAGCTTTTGCTCGCCGAGACCGGCACCCAACTCGCCGACGACCGTATCCTCGGCGTGGGCTCCCTTTTCCTGCCAGCCACCGAAATCCGCGCCGAAGCCCTACTCGAGCGCTGTCTCGCCTCGCACGACCTCGAAATCCTCACCTGGCGCGACGTCCCCACACGTCCCGACGCCCTCGGCGAGATCGCTCTCAGCGCCATGCCGCGCATCCGCCAGGTGCTCATCGCCGACAAGCTCACCGAAATCCCCGACCCCCAAAGCACCATGGAGCGTCGCCTCTATCTCTCGCGCAAACAGTTCGAGCGCGCCCACGAGGCCGGCCACGTCACCGGCTACATCTGTTCGCTCTCCTCCCAGACCATCGTCTACAAGGCCATGTGCTCGGGCTCGCTCCTCAGTACTTTCTACCCCGACCTCCTCGACCCCCGCTTCACCTCTACCTTCGCCATCTTCCACCAGCGCTACGCCACCAACACCGCCCCCTCGTGGGATCGCGCCCAGCCCGGCCGCATGTTCGCCCACAACGGCGAAATCAACACCGTCTGGGGCAACCGCGCCCGCATGGCAGCACGCGATTCCACCCTCCCCGTCGAGTGCAAACCCGTCCTCACCAAAAACGGCACCGACTCCACCTCCCTCGACGAGACCATCGAGCTCATCTCGAAGAACGGCCGCTCGCTCTCTGAAGCCGTCCGCATGCTCCTGCCGCCAGCCGTCAAGTTCCAGCACGAGTCCAGCTTCCTCCGCTACCATGCCGACTGTGTCGAGCCCTGGGACGGCCCCGCCGCCATCGCCTTCTCCGACGGCCGCGTCGTCGGAGCCGCGCTCGATCGCAACGGCCTCCGCCCCTGCCGCTTCGCAATCACCGACGCCGGCCTCGTCGTCGCCGGCTCTGAAGCCGGGCTCGTCGACCTCGACCCCGAAACCGTCATTCACAGCGGACGCCTCGGACCCGGCCAGATGCTCGCCGTCGACCTCATCGACGGCCGCCTCTATGAGGACGAGGAGCTCCTCAGCGTCTTCGACTCCGGCGCAACCTACACCACGCGCGTCGAGTCCATCGCCTTCGCCCCCGAGGACACCGGCATCACCTGCTCTGCGGCCGAGATCCTCGACTGGCAGCGCGGCTTCGGCTACACCCGCGAAGACGTCAAGATGATCCTCCAGCCCATGGCCGCCGACGGCAAAGACGTCGTCTGGTCCATGGGAGACGACACCCCGCTCGCCTTCCTCGCCAAGACCCCGCGCCCCCTGTACGGCTACTTCCGCCAGCGCTTCGCCCAGGTCACCAACCCGGCCATCGATCCCCTCCGCGAAGCCTGCGTCGTCTCTCTCCACACCCGCCTCGGCCCTTGGTCGCACATGCTGGATAAAGACGCGCCCCTGGCAGGCCTCTCGCTCAACTCGCCCTACCTTTCGCTCGCCCATGTCGCCGCCCTCCGCGCCGGAACCCATCCCCACGCCGAAGAGCTCGCCGTAGAAGTCCTCGAGTGCGTTTACTCGCCCAGCATCACCCTCGAGGCCGCCCTCGATGTCATCTGCGGCCAGGCCATTGACCTCGTTCGCAACGGCGCACGCATCCTCCTCATCTCCGACCGCGCCGCCGTCTCCGGCAGCGAAGTCTTCGGTGCCCGCCTGCCTATCCCCATGGCCATGGCCACCGGAGCAGTCCACCAGGCGCTCGTCGCTGCAGGCCTCCGCACCCTCGCTGGCCTTGCCGTAGAAGCGGGTGACTGTCGCGACATCCACCACGCCGCCATCATCATCGGCTACGGCGCCGGTGCAGTCTGTCCTTGGCTCGCGCTCGAAACCGCCCGCCTCCAGGGCGGAATGGAACCCGCCGCGGCAGAAAAGAAGATGCTGAAATCCTTCGACGCCGGCCTCGCCAAGGTCATGTCGAAAATGGGCATCTCGGTCGTCGACAGCTATCGCGGCGCCCACCTCTTCGACATCCTCGGCCTGCACTCGAGCGTCGTCGAGCGTTGTTTCCCCAACACCCCCGCACCCCTCTCCGGCATCGGCTTCTCCGAGCTCGACCTCCACCTCCGCCAGACCTGGCTCCCCAACGAGCCCGCCGCAGCAGACCTGCCCGACTACGGCTGGGTCCGCTTCCGAAAGGCGGATCTCGCCGAACCCCATGGCTGGCAGCCCGGTAACGTCAAGGCCCTTCAGTCCACCGTCGGCAGCACCCGCGCCCAGGTCGTCCCCGCGGATCCCGCCGCTGCCTTCCGCATCTTCACCGACGAACTCACCTCGCGCGAGCCCGCCGTCATCCGCAACCTGCTCGAGATCAAGCCCGCCGCGGCTCCCATCGATCTCGCCGAAGTAGAGCCCGCCAAAAGTCTCTACACCCGCTTTATCTCAAGCGCCATGAGCCTCGGCTCGCTCAGCCCCGAGGCCCACGAGTGCATCACCATCGCCATGAACATGCTCGGCGGCCGGTCAAACACCGGTGAAGGTGGCGAGGACCGCGAAGTCTACAAGATCCACGCCCCCGCAGCCCACCAACCCAGCTCCCGCGGCGGCGAAGCCGAACTCGCCTCGGGCGGCACCGCCGTAGCCGAGCTTGTCAGCGTCTCCACCTCGGAAGCCCCCCTGCTCAAGAACAACAAGATCAAGCAGGTCGCCTCCGGACGATTCGGCGTCACCGCAGAATACCTGGCCCACGCCGACGAGATCGAGATCAAGGTCGCCCAGGGCGCCAAGCCCGGCGAAGGCGGCCAGCTCCCCGGCCACAAGGTCAGCGGCCTCATCGCCCGCCTCCGCCACGCCCAGCCCGGCGTCTCGCTCATCTCGCCCCCGCCCCACCACGACATCTACTCCATTGAGGATCTCGCCCAGCTCATCTACGACCTCAAGCGTGTCAACCCGCGTGCCCGCGTCGGCGTCAAGCTGGTCTCAAGTTGCGGCGTAGGAACCGTAGCCGCGGGCGTCGCCAAGGCCTACGCCGACTTCATCGTCATCGCCGGCAACACCGGCGGCACCGGAGCCGCGGCCCTCTCCAGCATCAAGTACGCAGGCAATCCCTGGGAGCTCGGCCTCGCCGAGGTCCAGCAGGTCCTCATGCACAACGACATGCGCGGACGCGTCCGTCTCCGCACCGACGGAGGCCTCGCCACCGCCCAGGATGTCCTCATCGCCGCCCTCCTCGGCGCCGACGAGTTCGCCTTCGGCACCGCCGTCCTCGTCGCCATCGGCTGCGACATGGCCCGCCAATGTCACCTCAACACCTGTCCCACCGGCATCGCCACCCAGCGCGAAGACCTCCGCGCCAAGTTCCGCGGCAAGCCCGAGCACATCGTCCGCTTCTTCGAAGAGCTCGCCGCAGACCTTCGCCATCTCCTCGCGCGCTACGGCCTCCACTCCATCGAAGAGGCCATCGGGCGCGTCGACCTCCTCGAACAGGTCCGCTTCGACGGCTCCCTCGACCTCGAGCCCATGCTCGCGTCCGAAGGCTCAGGCCCACGCAGCTGGACCGGCATCCGCAACGACCAGCCCGAAGAATCGCCCGCCCTCGACGAGTCCTGGACTGCCGCAGCCCTCGAAGCCGTCCAGGCCGGCCAGCCCTTTTCCGTCTCATCGGCCATCTCCAACAAGGACCGCGCCGTAGGCGCCCGCATCGCAGGCGAGATCGCTCTCCTCCGCGCCCAGGCCGAACTGCCGGCAGACATCTCCATCCACCTCACCGGCGTAGCCGGCCAGTCATTCGGAGCCTTCGCAGTCGATGGAATGAAGCTCGTCCTTGACGGCCAGGCCAACGACTTCGTCGGCAAGGGCCTCTCCGGCGGAGAGCTCGTCATCCGCGCCCAGGGCCGCGCCGCCGTCAACAGCGGCCAGCACGTCATCCTTGGCAACGTGGCACTCTACGGCGCTACCGGCGGAACCCTCTTCGCCGCAGGCCGCGCTGGCGAGCGCTTCGCCGTCCGCAACTCCGGTGTCACCGCCGTAGTCGAAGGCGTTGGCGACCACGGCTGCGAATACATGACCGGGGGCACAGTCGCCGTACTCGGTACTGCCGGCATCAACTTCGCCGCAGGCATGACCGGGGGCCTCGCATGGGTCTACGACGAGGACGGAACCTTCCTCTCAGAGCACCGCTACCACCCCGACTTCGTTACCGCCGAAGCCTTCAACACTATCCCCGAGTCCTCACGCGAAGCCCTCAAAGCCCTCATCACCCTGCACGCAAAGGAAGCCGCCAGCTCACTGGCCGCCTCCATGCTTGCCGACTGGCCCACCACGGCCCAACCCTTCATCCGCCTCACCCCCAAACCCCAGGCCTAGCCCATCCGTAAGACAAAAGAGGTCCGACCCACAAGGTCGGACCTCTTCCGTTTTGGACCGGATCCATCCCGTCTTTGAGCCTGCCCCTTCCGTCTCTCTGTGACCCTCCGTGCAACCTCCGAGCCCTCTGTGTTCGTCCTCTCGTTCTTGCCTTCCTTCGCCTCCTTAGCGCCGACGAAGCGCCAACGAAGCCCCCCTGCGCATAGCCTTGTCCTGGCCTTCCTTCGCGTCCTTTGCGTTCCATTCT
>CAZZZP010000069.1:4721-23018 GCA_964658635.1 Lichenicola sp.
TCCCCTTGCCTTTGCTCTTGCCTTCCCCTCACCCACGAACCTGCGAAGGCAAAGCATACTGCCCATCCGGCATCACCACCCACGCAATCACGTAAAGCAGAATCCCGATCCCCGAAGTCAAAAACGTAAACACCGCAAACAGGATCCGCGTAAGCATCACATCCCACCCGAAGTGCAACGCGAACCCCGAGCACACCCCGGCAATCGCACGCGGCGACCGCGGTCGAATAACCTTGGCCGGCCGAGCCGGACTCACCCGCGGAGTCTTCCCACACGCCGGGCAGAAATTCGCATCCGTCGCACATTCCTTGCCGCAATAAGAACAGTACATATTCCCATCCTCCACGTACCTTCACTCATACGCCAAACCACCCCCGAAGTTCCACCAAAAACGCGAAAAACACCCCCAAACGCACTCGAAAAATCCACAGTTTTATTCGCCTTTTATTCGCTATGATCGACTCATGAGCGGAGAACGCGCAGTCACAGCACGCAGGCGGATCGCAGGTGAAATCTGCTGCCGCTGCCACATTCCCCTGCCCCCGCCCACCGGCGAACGCTACTGTAAAGGCTGTGCCCCGTGCCGTAGAATCTACATGAGCTTTCACCTGCAAAAGCAATGGATCGTTGGGTTTAAGGAGCCCGACCTGCGCGCCGTCGCGGGCCGCATGCGCCGCTTCCAAAGCTCCGAAAAGATCCTCGAACTCGCCGAGCGCGGAGGCGCCCTCAAGTGCCTCGCCGACCGCCAGGCCCTCGAAACCGCCATCCAGAAAGGCAACGGAGGCATCTGGCTCCTCCTCACCGAAGACCAATACCGCAAACTCCGCTAACCCATCACGTCGAAATGGAACTCAGGTGAGAAGACTACGAAAGGTGTGGTTCCTGGGCGGTGATCCCTCATGCGGCGGGCGATCCTAGGCCGCACCCCATGAACCCTGGCAGCTCGCTTCGAAGACAAGCTACGTGGAAAAACCCGACTCTGCCACCTGATCCCCTTCCCCTAAAAGCGAAGCCGCACTCCCCGGAACTCCCGTAGACTCCTCCGCCATAAAATTACTCAGACCCACCCCCACAAGTCGAAACTTCTGAGTCTCCGCTACTTCCACCCGCTCGCGCAACAAGAGTGCAGTTGCCGCGAATTCTTCCATGCTCATGGGTGGCACCGCCCTTGTAAGACTTCTCGTGAGTACCCGGAAGTCACTCGTCTTCAGCTTCAACACAACCGTCTTGGCGACTCGCGCCTCACGCCGCGAGGCATTCCAAACCTTCTCGGCGAGCCGAAGGATCACATCCCCCGTCTCGGCCAAGGGAATATCCCGCTCAAACGTGTCCTCAGCCGAGATCGACTTCGAAGGCCGTTCCGGCACCACCGCACTCTCATCTACTCCGCGCGCCAGCCAGTACAGCCGCCTGCCGTACCGGCCGAAGTATCCCTCAAGGACACTCTCCTCAAACCCCAGCAGATCGCTCACCGTCGCGATGCCAAACTGCTTCATCCGAGCCTCGGTGACTTTGCCGACGCCTGGAATACGCCCCACCGGCAGCGAAACCAGGAAGTCCTGCACATCCTTCGGCTGGATGACGAACAGACCGTTCGGCTTCCGCCAGTCCGACGCAATCTTCGCCAGAAACTTGTTCGGAGCCACGCCGGCTGATGCCGTCAGGTTCAGTTCCTCGCGAATCTGCGTCCGGATCATGCTCGCCACCTTCGTCGCCGTGGGCAGCCCGCGCTTGTTCTCCGTTACATCGAGATACGCCTCGTCAAGCGAAAGCGGCTCCACCAAGTCAGTATGCCTAAGGAAGATCTCCCGCACCGCACGCGACACCGCTTTGTACCGCGTGAAATCCGGCGGAACGAAGACCGCGTCCGGGCAAAGCCGTTCCGCGGTAAGCGTCGGCATAGCCGAACGCACACCAAATTTCCGCGCTTCATACGAGGCCGCACACACCACCGAACGGCTTCCCTTCCACGCCACCACAACCGGCCGCCCACGCAGCGACGCATCGTCACGCTGCTCGACAGACGCGTAGAAGGCGTCCATATCCACATGCACGATCTTGCGCTGAAGCGAACTCACAAGATCATTTTAGGCGAATAAAGAGCGAAGTCTAAGAAATTCCGTATTTCGCGGCCAGAAAACGCCGAACTCGTTCCGGAACGACGCCCGCAACCTCCTGCCACGCCACCAACCCCATCCTGCCGCGCACCGCGAAGTTCCGTACAGCCCGCACCACGGCATACCAATCCTCCACCAGATCATGCCGTCGCCCATCGCACAGCACGCAAAACCGACCTCCCGAGGCGTGCGCCGCCAGCACGCCGCGGATCAGCTGATAAGACCGCACCCCACGCCGGGTCATCTCCAGCGCCTCAAGTTCAAAGACCTCATCGAACGCCATATACCGTTCCACCAGCCGCAGAGGCGCAAACTGAAAATCCGCCTCGGTCAGCTTGGCCTCCACCAGCAACTCACCCACCCTCATGTCAATCTCTGTAGTGTTGACCAGCCCACCCTTCAACTTCGCCCCAGATCGCACGCCAAACTCCACCTCAGCCCCTGCCCCCACCCCCATCAAAGCCCGCAGCCCCGGCGTCCAAACCCGTGGATAACAAAACACATTCATCAGCAGCGCGTCCGAGCTCGTCGCCGCATCGAGCTCCCGCCACCCGCGCACCAACTCGTCCTCACCCATCGCCCGTGCCTGCCGCTTCGCCGTGTGCGCCTTCGTCAGCCGCCGCGCCCACTCCGGCTTAGCCAGAATCCGTTTATACGAAGCATCCAGAAAATTCCCATGCGTCCTCTCAGCCGGAGCATAGATCACGCTCGGCTGCGCCCCACGCGTCAGCTCATGCGCCCGCTCGGCCCCAACGTTCCGCTCACTTACCTCCGCCCGCAGACCGGCTGCTAGACCGCGACCACGCCGCACCGGAGCCTCGGGAAAGACCTCACGCATCTCCTCCTCGTCCCACACACCCCGTGGCCGGTCCACAGGATTAGTGGAAGTCATGCGACCTCACCTCCACACTCCCCATCTGCATCACCTCCACCGCATCCGCCCGCACATGCACCACACCATCCTCGTTCTGCAGCTTGCCGTCGATCATCAGAAACCGCCCCCGCGTCACCGCCACCCGCTCCCGCTCATACAAATCCGGATGAATAATCACATTTGCGATCCCCGTCTCATCCTCCATCGAAAGAAAAATAAACCCCATCGCGGTCCCCGGCCGCTGCCGCGCAATCACGCACCCCGCCGTCCGCACGTAGCTTCCGTTCACCCCCACCCGCAGTTCCGCTGCCGACATCACCCTCCGCCGCCGCAGCCTCTCCCGCTGAAACGACATTGGATGCGGCCCAACCGTAAGTCCCGAACCGGCATAATCCGCCACCAGCCGCTCCTCGGTCGACATCCTCCGCAGCGGCTTCACCGTCTCCACTTCCTCGGTCGACGCAACCTCCCGCAGCAGCGGCCCAACTCCCCGGCAAGCCTCCTCCACCTGCCAAAGCGCATCTCGCCGATCCCCCACTCCGCCCACCCAGTTCAGCGCCCCCATCCGCGCCAGCTGCACCATGTCCCGCCGGTTGATCCCCCCCACCCGCTGCGTCATCTCCTCCGTACTCCGGAACCCGCCATGCTGCAGCCGCGCCCGCACCATCGCCTGGGCCGTATCCTCGCGCAGCCCACGCACATACCGCAGTCCCAGCCGAAGACTTAGCGTCCCATCCTCCTCAGGCTCGAGTTCGCACGCCCACGACGATCGCTGCACGTCCACCGGCTTCACTCGCAGCCCATGCCTCTGCGCATCCTTCACCAGCACTGCCGGCGAGTAAAACCCCATCGGCTGATTATTCAAAATCGCGCACGTAAACGCTCCCAAATACTTCACCTTCAGGTACGCCGACGCATACGCGATCAGTGCAAAGCTCGCAGCATGGCTTTCCGGAAACCCGTACAACGCAAAACTCTGAATACTCTGAATAATCCCCGTCTGCGTCTCCTCATCGAGCCCATTCAGCGTCATTCCCTCGCGCATCTTGCTCTCGAGCTCGGTCATTCGCGCCATCGACCGCCGCATCCCCACGGCCTTCCGTAGCTCCTCTGCCTCCGACCCCGAAAAGTTCGCCACCACCATCGCCATCTTCAGCAGCTGCTCCTGAAACAGCGGCACACCCAAGGTCCGCTCGAGCGTCTCCTCCAACAGCGGATGCGGATACGTCACCTCTTCCTTGCCCTGCCGGCGCCGCATATACGGATGCATCATCTTTCCCACAATAGGACCCGGCCGGATGATCGCCACCTGCACCACAAGGTCATAGAAAGCACGCGGACAGTTCCGCGGCAGCGACGCCATCTGCGCCCGGCTCTCCACCTGGAACATCCCCACCGTATCCGCCGCCTGCAGCACCTTGTACACCTCGTCGTCCTGCGGCAGCTGCGCCAGGTCGACATCCTCCCCGTAGTGTGCCGGCACCAGGTCCAGACAGTCTTTCACCACCGCCATCATCCCCAGCCCAAGCAGGTCCACCTTGACGATTCCCATTTCGGCACAGTCTTCCTTGTCCCACTGCACCACCGTTCGCCCCGCCATCGACGCCCGTTCCAGCGGCACCATTTGGTTCAGCCGACCTTGGCAGATCACCATCCCGCCCGAGTGCTGTCCCAGGTGCCGCGGCAGATCCTGAATGCGCAGGCAAAGCTCCAGGTACTTTGCAATCCGTGGATGCGCCAAATCGAACCCCGCCGCCGTGAAGTTCCCCTGCATCGTGTCGCTCGCGCCCCGCCACTCGAACTGGCTTACCAACCCCGCCAGCCGGCCCAGCGACTCCGCATCGAACCCCAGGGCCTTGCCCACCTCGCGCGCCGCCGACTTTCCGCGGTACGTGATCACGTTCGCCGTCATCGCCGCACCCAGCTCTCCATATCGCTGGTACACATACTGGATCGCCTGTTCGCGCTTGTCCCCCGACGGCAGATCGAGATCGATATCCGGCCACTCGCCCCGGCTTTCACTCAGAAAACGCTCGAACAGCAGCTTCATCCCCACCGGATCCACCGCTGTAATCCCAAGTGCATAGCAGACCGCAGAATTGGCCGCGCTTCCCCGCCCCTGCACCAGGATGTCGTTGCGCCGGCAGAACTCGATCACATCCCAAACAATCAGGAAGTACCCCGAAAACTTCAACTTCGCGATCAGCGCAAGCTCGCGCTCCACCTGCTTCTTCGCCCGCTCCAGCAGGTCGTCATCCCGCTTCACTCCGTACCGGCGCGCCACCCCCTCGTACACTCGCTTGCGCAGAAACGAGTCCATCGAATCGTCATCGCCCACGTCGTACGTCGGAAACTCGTACCCCGCTTCATCGAGCGCAAACTCTAACCTCTCCGCAAGAAGCACCGTATTCGCCACCGCCTCCGGCAGATCGTCAAACACCCGACCCATCGTCTTCCCGTTTCGCAGCGCACGCTGCGAGTTCAGCTGCAGCAGCCGTCCCGCCTGCTCCAACCCAACGCCATTGCGGATACACGTGAACACATCCAGAATCTCCCGCTCTTCTCCCCTCGCATATCGCACCCCGTTGGTCGCAAGCAGCGGTAGCCCCAGGCTGTCCGCAATCCGTATCGCCGCCTGGTTCCTGCACTCCTCAGCCCGCTCGCCATGCCGCTGCAGCTCGACGTATACGTTACCTGGCCCAAACGTCTTTACCATCCGCTTTACTACCGCCCGTCCCGCCGCCTCGCCACCCTCAGCCAGCGCCGCCGCCAGCGGACCCTCCGCACCACCAGTCAGCGCAATCAGCCCTGCCGCAAACTCCTCGAGATCCCGAACCCGCGCCGCGCCTTCAGCCTTCACCGGCTCTCGCATCTTGAACCGCGTAATCATCTGCGACAGATTCCGGTAGCCCACCTGGCTTGCACAAAGTAGCGGAATCCGTACCGGCTCGACCATGCACCGGTTGGGCAGCCAGTCGGGCGGCCGCAGCCGCTCCATCGGCCTTCGCCCCGGCACAGCGCTGAAGTCGCTCACAGCAATCTCGGCCCCGATCCGCGCCTTCAGCCCACGCTTCTTCGCAAAAGAATGAAACCTTGCCGCCCCGTAAAGCCCATTGCGATCCATCACCGCAAGCGTCTTCATCTCGAGCTCTAACGCTCGATCAACCAACGCCTCCGGCAAACTCGCGCCCTCTAAAAAACTGAAAGCACTCGCCGCATGCAGCTCAACATATTCCATACCGTCTGGCCCTTGTCTTCCTTGCGTCCTTAGCGCGCCCTCAGCATCCTTTGCGCATTGCCATTGCCTTCTTTGTGCTCCTCCGTGTCACCTCCGTGCCCTCTGTGTTCATTCTTATTTCTTCTAGTCGTAAACCCCTTCCATTCGCCAAACCCCGGCTCTCAAATCATGCCCAACCAGGCAAACCAGCACCTCCCCCTCATTCACCGCAGCCACATCCCACGTATCTGCCGACCACACCGACCCGCACCACCAATCCCCGCTCGCCCGCCACGGCCCATAGCAACGCAGGACCTCATATCGCCGAGCCTCAAACCAGAACTCTGCAATCTGCCTCCCTCGCATCCGCACATGGACTTCAACAGGAGGCCTCATCCGCCGCAGCGCGGTAGCCGGCTGCGCACCATCATCCCTCGCCGGAGGAGCCTTATACCCTCCCTCTGGCAGACGAAAACGCTCCAGCACAAAACCCTCCGGAGCATGCGTGTCGAGCGGCTTCACCCGGCCCACATTGCTCTCGCCAACCAGCGAAACCAGCCGCGCATGCGTATCTTCAAACCGAGTCGGCTCCGGCATCTGCGGCGCAAACAGTCCAAGCTGAATTCTGCTCGTATCCCCCGCCTCTCCCGACAGCCGCACCCGGATCACCGCACCCGGTGAAGGATGCGCCTCCAGATCCAACTGCAGCATCTTCAGCAGCAGCGCACGGTCCAGCACAGCCACCGCCGGCCGAACCGTCCGTACATGCACCGGGCAGCCCATGTCCCGCTTCCGAGATCCGGCTTGAACGGACTGAACCCGGTCTTTGTGCTGAACCATCAGAAACGCATCGTTGGTGGTTTGAGTCAAAAAAACCGGGTGCACCATATCTCCCTTCTGACACATGAGTTCCGCATCATGCTCCTCTCCAACAATCCGGTCAGCCGGCTCCTCAACCCCCAACTCCACCGTCACCGCAGCCAGAGCCAAAGCCCTCTCCTGCGCCCGCACAATTAACTGTTCCAGCATCGGGTTCAACAGAAAAAGCAAGGGCTCAAGCGTCTCCACAGGCTCATCCAGTTCCAGAACCTCCTCAAGCGAAAACACCTCAGCTGCCGGCTCCAGCAGGTGCGGCAGTTCGCCCCGCGCACGCAGCCGAAGCCGTTTTCCAATCTGACCCATCCGCGTAATCAGCGCAGTCTCCGGCAGTGCCGCGAGTTCTCCCAACGTCGAGATCCCCCAGATCCCGAATCTTTCGCGTGCTTCTTCCTCCAGCTTCAACACCGCTAGCGAAAGCGGTGCCAGGACCTTCGCCTCGTCTCCCGCGGCAACCACGCGAACCTGCATTCTCTGCCGCGCATGCGCATTGCGCTCCCCTCGCACACCTTCCCGGGTGCCGCATTCATCACGCCTTTGTCTTTCGTGATGAGTGGGAACGACAAACCTTACCCCCCGCGCCAACCCACGGCAAACCGAAAACCCCGCATCCCCATTCCTGGCCATCACCACACAGGCCACAAACCCGACGCGCTCCAAAGCCTCAACGATCTTTCCCGCAAGTGTCCGCTCATCTCCAAGCAGACGCTCCGTTCCCGCAAGATCGATGCAGCACTCCCAGTCAGGGCCGCTCACCCGGGGTTCCGCTCGAGGCGTAAAGCGCGACATCACTTCAAGCAGAATCCCCTTCGCCGCACTCTCCTCCGCCAACGATCGCGTAAGCACTGTAACCCCGTCAAAGGTCTCCACCTCAACCCGTGTCATGCCCTCTGCAAGTCCCACCTGACTGGCCTTCGCATTGACACTGCATACTCGCTCAAGCGGCCGCTCCCCTTCCATCACCACCACCGCAGACCCAGCAAGTCCAGGCCGTAGCCGCATCCCCGCCTGCGCCGCCATCTGCGGCAGCACGACACATCCCCAAAGCTCCGCCGCGCTCATGACGCCACCCAGGTCGCCCGGCTATCCCAGGCCGAAGCCCTCCCGACCGCCTTCCTGTTTGCCGGTGTTCCGTCCTCAAACCGACGTCTGACGACCTCCAGCCGGTACGGGACGCCACCCATCACGGTGCCATTTTCAGGTAGCGCAGCCTCCACACGCAGAACAAGCTCGGCACTTGAACCCGCACACCCAAGCTGCGATCCAGTGTGCGCATAGGGTGAAAGCACCACCAGGCTGGTCCTCGTGCGCTCAAGCGCAGAGCGCCACCGAAACCACGTCGCAAGTGGAATCCTGCGCGCCATCTCGACGCCAATCCCGCCCATATCGAGCACAATCGCGCCAAACCCACCTGCCTGCACCAGCAGATCCACCGCCTTGATCGCCTGCTCCAACCGACCCCACGGCCGCTTAACCTTTACAAACCCCTTCCGAGCGAACGCTTGCGTCACTTCAGCAGTAGAGGGTTTCGTGAGGGGCACGGCTTCAACCGTGCCATTCCCTCCACCAACCAGAACCGGCTTCAGCCGCTGAGCGGCTTCTTCCTTGGCACTTCGATCAGCAGCCACGACACCCACTCCACTTGCGCCACCATCCCCAGCCTGGTACCTCGAAGGCAAAATTGCCGCACGGCTTTGCAGCACCACATCTCCACGACGCTTCGGCTGACGGTCCGAAGCCACCTGCACCTCGCGCACCTCAGCCAGCGGACGATTCGCCACACCCGGAGTCCCTACTGACTTGTCCCGCCCGTAAGACACCACACGCAACTCGGGTCGTCCTTGCACTCTTTGCGCATCCTTGGCTTTCTTTGCGCATTGCTCTTCGTCCTGTCGGCCACCCGAACACCGAACCCAAAGCACCCGCTCCAGGTCCACCCCATTCGCCATCGCAGCCTCGGGATACATCTCACCTGCCACATCCACCCACGCGCAAACCTGCCCCTCCCGTGTACGCTCAGCCAGGTAAGCCGCCGCAATCGTAGCCCGTCCACTCGAGCGGCTCCCTACAATCTCCGTCGTCCCCGAGACCGGGAGTCCACCCCGCAGCACCGCGTCCAGCGTCTCGTACCCGGTCTCAAATCCCTCACGCACCAGCCGAGGCGCAAGCGTCAGCCGCGCATGCACCCGCCCGGCAAGCGACTCCTCAATCTGCCGGCGTAACAAACTCGAGTAGGACTGCACAGCGGTTGCCATGCATTTATCTTCGCCTTATTTTCGCCTTTAGTAAACAAGGAAAACCCGGTGCCCCGTAAATGGTGCAGCCCAAAACGGAACCGGACAAGGTCCGGACAAGTCATACCTGAAATGGCTTTAAGTCCAGACTTAACCTGCATGTTTTGAAGACTTTAGGACTTTAAGTCCAGGGGGCCGCCAAACTACTCCTCACGCAGCACTTCCAGTGGTTTTTGCCCCAGAATCCGGTGGCTCGCAACCCATCCAGTGACCACCGTCAGCGCCGAGATTCCGGCCAGCCCCGCCAGGCTCCAGCCCCACTCAATCTGCCGCGGAATCCCCAGCGCACGCAGCAATCCAGCCACAACCACGTTCGCGAAGATGATCCCCACAAGACCCGCAACCAGCCCAAGCACCGCGAACTCGATCGAGAAGATCGTAGCAATGCGCGTCCGCGTCGCGCCCAGCGTCTTCAGCACCACCACCTCACGAATGCGCCGGTAGCGCGTCCCCGCGATGCTCGACGCCAGGATCACAATCCCCGCGAAGACCGAGAACGCCGCCAGGAACTGCACCACGTAGATGATCTGCACGACGACGCCGCGGATCGTCTCGAGCGCCTGCGCCACGTTGATAACCGTCACCGTCGGGTAAGCCGCATAGAGCGCACGCTGCAGCTGCGCCACCATCTCCGGCTTGGCATGCACGCCGCCATACCAGACCACCGGAAACCCCTTCAACGCAGCCTCCGGCAGAATAAACTCCGCGCGACTATACGCATGCTGACCATCGGCCTGCGTGAACGCGACGACTTCGGCGTCGAAGTGCCTGTCCTGCGCGGCGAAGCTGATCGTGGATCCGATCTTGAGCCCAAGCCGCTGCGCCTGGTGCCGCGCCACTACCACCACAGGATGTGCCGCCGAGTGATCTGCCTGCGCCTTCGTCCACCACTTGCCGTCGGTCACATTCGACCCCGGAGGCACGTCGTCGGACCAGGTCAGCTGGATGGACTGCAGCATACGGTGCGGGAAGTTATGCGTCTTGATGTCGGCAGCCGCCACCCCATTCAGAGCCACGATCCGCGACGACACCACCGGCAGCATCTCCGGCTTCGCAGTCACTGCTGGCGAGGACTCAAGCAGCTTGCGTACTCCAACCGCCTCGTCGTTCGCAATATCCACCAGGAAGACGTTCGGCAGATTGGGCGCCGATGTAATGTGCAACTGTCGCACCACCGCGTTCTGCATCAGGAACACCAGCATGATCTGCATCACACCCATTCCTAGCGCCGCCAGCAGAGCAGACGAGGGATTACCGGGGCGGTACAGGTTAGCCAATCCATGCCGTACCACCGAAGGCAGGTGCAGACGAGTACGGGACAGGAAGAACTTGAGTGTGTGCAGCACAATAAAGGATGCGAGCAAAAGAACGAGCAAAACTGCCACGAGCCCAACCGAGAACCACTTGCCCACTTCAGCCGAGTCTGACACCCGCGAAGCAATGGCCGATAGCCCCCCCAGTATGAGCATGAATGCGAAGATCTGGACTGAGTTCTTTTTCAGCCGCATGATGATGGTCTGAATCGGTGGGATGAATGGTCCAGCAAGCATGCCAAACAGTACGATGGCCAGCAACTCCGCAGCAGTTCTGCCGTTCGGATCAAGCGCTATGAGATGCATCAGGCGCAGAGAAATCAGACCGCAGGCGAGCACGCCCATGACGAAGAATATCCGAGGCACACCAGCGCGAATCCTGGCTGAGAGCTTCATGGGCGTATCGTCGTCCATGTCGTCGACCGCGCGGCGCAGGATCAGGATCGGCCGGATCCCGCGAATATCGAGCAGTGGCGGCAACGTAAACAGCAGCGTGGTAAGCACACCGGCGCCCAGTCCAGCGAGAATTGCATGCGGATCGATCCTGAGGTCAGGTCGTACGTTGATCAGGCTGGCGAGAAGGTACGGGAAGGCCATCTGGACGCCAATTCCCAATATCACACCGACAATTCCACCTGCGGCACCCAGTAGAAGCGTCTGGATGAGGTAGATCCGGATGATCTGGCCGGAGCTCGCACCAAGCGACTTCATGATGGCAATCGTGTCGAGCCGCTGTTGCAGGTGGGCGCGCATCGCCATCGCTACGCCGACGGCGCCGAGCACGAGTGCCACCAGCGACATAAGGGAAAGCAGGCTGGTCGCCTGGTCCAGACCCGCGGTGAGCGCCGGGTTGGTCTCGCGGTAGTCGATCACCTGCGCTTCCGGCAGCAGCTTTATCAGGCGAGTCTTGAGGTCCGCCACCGCCTCGTCCGAGATCGGTGCACCATTCGTTGGTTTAGGCACCTTGAAAAGGAAGCGCTGCCCGGCATGGCTGCCCGGAGCGATCAGGCCACTCTCATCTAGCCCTTGGCGGGAGATCAGAACACGCGGCCCAGCGGCAAAGGAACCGGAAAGCCGGTCCGGCTCATTCACCACCACCGCCCCGATCCGGAAGGCCTTGTTGCCAATCTTCAGGCGGTCACCGACCTGCATCTTCAGGCGAACGAGCAGGTCGTCGGCAACGGCGATATTGTCTCCATCGAGCACATCGACAAGTTTCGCCCTCGATTCGAGATCAACGCTACCGTAGAAGGGGTATGCCTTCGGGTCGACGGCCTTTAACGACACGAGAAGCGGGTCGAAGGTCTTCGCTGACGAGGCCATCGAGAGCAGCTCGGTCACAGGAGTGACCTGAACACCCTCGTGTTGAATTTCGGCCAGCCCAGCTGACTCGAAAGGTGTTGGCTGCGAAAGCATGCGCGCCGAAAGATCGGCCGCCATGATGGATCGTGCACGGTTTAGCAGCGTGGTACGGAAAGAAGAGCTGAAGCCGCGGACACCGGTGAGTGCGGCAACACCAATGGCGACGGAAAGAATGACGAAGAAGAACTTCCCACGAGACGAGCGCATCTCGCGTGAGGCAATCTTTGCGGCTGAGCGAAAGGAGAGACTTGGCATGGTCGGCTAGGCCAAGGTTGCGAGGGTCGCCCGCTCCGCGCTCAACTCATCCTGAATGACGAGGCCGTCACGCAGTACGATACGGCGATCAGCATAGGTGGCGAGTACCGGGTCATGCGTCACTAGCACCAGCGTCGTGCCTTCCGTCTTGTTCAGATTGAGCAGCAACTCAAGAACTGCGGCGCCGTTGACGGTATCGAGATTTCCTGTTGGCTCATCTGCGAGGACGATAGGGGGCCTTAGCACGAAGGCTCGTGCGAGAGCCACGCGCTGCTGTTCTCCGCCGGAAAGCTGCACGGGATAGTGATCCAGCCGGTCGCCGAGGCCGACGCTGGTAAGCAGCTGCCGCGCGCGGGCCATGCCGTCGATCTCGCTGGAGTCTGCGTTCAGCTCCCACGGAAGCAGCACATTTTCGAGTGCAGTGAGGGTGGGGATGAGCTGGTAGGACTGGAAGACGAAGCCGATGGTCTTGCCGCGGACCTGGGCAAGTTTGTCCTCTGCAAGATAGGAGATGGCTACACCATTGAGCAGGACATCGCCCGAGGTTGGTGTGTCCAGGCCCGCGAGCAGTCCGAGCAAAGTCGACTTACCCGAGCCGGATGAACCCATGATTGCTGCAAACTGGCCCCGTGGCACGGCAAAATCGATCCCTTTCAGAATGTCGACCGTGCGCGATCCATTCCGAATGGACTTTCGCAGAGCGCGTACCGAGATCATCTCTGCCTGTTCGTTCCCCTGTTGAGTCAACGGCTTTGTTCTCCTGCACCGCAACGACGCGCATTTTGTTATTTTGAGGTATGCGTCGTATTTGGGTCTCTTCTATAGTATCGGGTGCGGTTGTTTGTGCGTTGGGATGCCATCAAGATAACGCTTCAAGATTCTCCTCTCCGACAGACCAGGATTCCAACAACACGCAAATGCGGACGACAGCAGGAGCGGCCACGATGCCGGGCGAACCGGCCGCACCGGTCAATGGGCCCAAGGATGACCGGCCGCTTGTCATCTGCTTTGGAGATTCACTGACCGCGGGGTACGGTGCCGATGACGGCCAGTCCTATCCTGACTATCTGCAGAAGGCTCTCGACCGGGACGGCTATAAGTACCGTGTTGTCAACGAAGGTATCAGTGGGAACACGACCAAGGACGGTGTCGACCGCTTATCTGAGGTGATCGACATGCATCCTGCCGTTGTCGTGCTGGAATTTGGCGGAAATGATGGCTTGCGCGGATTGAAGGTTCAGACAACGCGTACGAACCTCGCCACGATGATCAATGGCCTGCAGAACGCGGGAGTGAAGGTGGTGCTCGCTGGCATTACACTGCCGCCGGACTATGGCCCGGATTACGTGAACAGCTTTACAAGTAACTACCCAACGCTCGCCAAGAAGTACAACACGCCCGTACTTCCCTTCATCCTCAAGGACGTCTATGGTGTGGCCGGGCTGATGCAGGGGGATAACATCCACGCGACCGATAAGGGAAACGAGGTCGTCGCACACAACGTTCTCCCGCTGGTAGAACCGCTACTGAAGAAGTAGTCAGCCGATAACGACATGAGGCTGCATCAGCGAACCCGCTACGCGGCGCGCGATTGCGATCAACTCCGTGGGGCTGGTGAAGACCTTTACCAGGGGAGCCTGGGAGAACTCGGCCAGATTGACCTGCATGCCGTTGCGCATCTTGCCTGCAGTCTGTTCGTTCACGGTTACCGAAGGTAGTTCCGGTAACAAGGTTCTAGGATGAGGCAGGAGGGCTTCAAGTGCTCTAGCGCCCTGACCTGTAACGGCTTTTAACTGATCGACTGTCACAGCCTGTTGAAGCGTGAACGCACCGGCGCGGACACGGCGCAAGGCTGAGAGATGCGCACCGCACCCCGCGAGTGCACCCAGCTCATGCGCAACCGAACGAACATAGCCTCCAGCTGAGACCGTCATAGCGAACTCAGCAGTGTTTCCTTCGAGCGAGAGGAGTTCGAAGTTGTGGATGGAGATGCGTGCGGGCTTTACAGGCACCGGCTTTCCTGCTCGTGCAAGTTTGTGAGCAGGAACCCCGCCAAGCTTCTTGGCAGAGTAGATCGGCGGGATCTGGTCTATCTCGCCGTGAAACCTTCCTGCCAGCACACGTAAATCGTCCAGACCTACATCTATTGACTTGGCGTCACTGACGGCTTCACCATCCGCGTCGTAGGTATTTGTTGCGAAGCCGAAGCGGATAGACCCTGTGTACTGCTTCTCCGCCTGACTGAAAAACTGCGCAAGCCTCGTATAGCGACCAAGCAGAAGCGGCAGAACTCCAGTCGCCATGGGGTCAAGGGTACCGAGATGTCCAATGGATTTTTCGCCCATGGCCCGCCGCACCAGGGAGACGACGTCATGCGACGTCATCCCGGCCGGCTTATCCAGCACGAGCAATCCGTTGAGGCCTGCGCTCCCGTCCGCCATCAGACTCCACTTCCGGTGCGGCGTACCAGCGACAGAAACTCGTTGCGAGTCTGCTGCTGAGTCTTGAACACACCGAGCATGGACGAGGTAACCGTATGCGAGTGTTGTTTTTCAACACCTCGCATCATCATGCAGAGGTGCTGCGCCTCCAGAATGACGGCCACGCCCTGCGGTTTGATAGCCTCTTCAATCGCGTCCGAGACCTGCCGCGTGAGTCGCTCCTGCACCTGGAGGCGACGCGCGAAGACATCAACCAGGCGCGCTACTTTGCTGAGCCCGATCACCTTGCCATTCGGCACGTAGGCGAGGTGAGCCTTGCCATAGAAGGGCAAGAGGTGATGCTCGCACAGCGAATAGAATTCGATGTCCTTGACGATGACCATCTCGTCATAGTCAACATCGAAAAGCGCGTCGTGCAGCACGTCAGCGACCGTCTGTTTATAGCCGCGCGTGAGAAACGCCATGGATTGCTCCATGCGCTCCGGCGTGCGGAGCAGTCCATCGCGAGTAGGGTCTTCGCCAACTCGCAGGAGCATCTCGCGGTAGAGCTCCTGTATCGACGCATTTTCCAAGGTGGTTGGAGCGAGTGTTTCAGTGGGCATCAGCATGCCTGCCTTTCCATGTACTCCTGTCGGCTGCGTAGTCAAATGAGTTGTTTCCGGTCTCTTCAACATGCAGGTTTACTAATTTCGCGAAGGGATAGTCTTCGAAGATCTGGTGCAGCACAATGGCTAGATTTTCGGTTGTAGGCACCAAGTGTTCGAAGTCGCGAAGAGTGTTAAGATTGGCGTGATCGAAACGGCTCAGCAGATGTTTCTGGGCGAAGCTGTCGAGATCGGAGAGATTTGTCACCATTCCGGTCTCCTGATCTACTTGCCCGCTGAACGTTACCTGCACCGCGTAATTATGCCCATGCCCATGCGGGTTGTTGCACTTGCCAAACGTATCTCGATTGACTTGTTCAGAGAGATCGTCGACGTGCAGCCGATGTGAAGCACTGAAGTGATAACGGCGGGAAAGGTACGCCTTCATTGCGCCACCCCGTCGAACTCGCCATAGAAGTCGGCGAAGAGATCGGGCATTTCATAGACGCGAACGCGGTGCAGCTTCGCATTGGGGATCTTACCCGTAAGCCTGCGCCAGACCGCGATCGCTATATTCTCTGTGGTGGGTATCACGCTAGCAAAGTCAAGAATTTCGAGGTTCAGATGGCGATGATCGTACACGCCGACTACCTCGCGCTCGAGTATCTCCTTCAATAACTTCAGATCGACTACAAATCCAGTAACCGGATCAACCTCACCAGCAACCGTCACTTCAAGGGTGTAGTTATGACCGTGACCGTTGCGGTTTGCACACTTGCCGAAGATCCGCTCGTTCTCCTCCGCGGAAAGGCGGTTGTTCCAGTAAAAGTGAGCTGCGCTAAACTCGGCCTTGCGTGTGAGCAGAATCATGATCTCGTCCCTTTTCATCTCTGATGAAACAAAACATGTGGCGATGCAGTACGTTTCTACAGCCTAGCGTGCCGTCCTGTAACTTCTACCCTTCCAGGTCACTGCTTTGACCAGGCGAACCTGGACCGCGCTTCGGATGAGAAGAAAGACAAACAGAGGAAGCCCTAAAAAAGAGATTGCACATTCCCCCGGTGCGAAGTTCGATTTTGCGACGCGTGCATAAAAGCGCCACAATACTCGCAGCCAGACGACCCAAAGCAGAAGATGCGGAAGGGTTGTTGGGAAAGGCCAGTAAATCGCAATGAACGGAACGATGATAATCAACAGAAAGTCAAGTAGGCGAACCAGCGCCATCGGCACTGGCGCGGTAAACAAGAGCGCCAGGTTCTTGGTCCAGCCCTCAATCATCGCGGAAGTGGTTCTATACATTCGCGTCGCCAGCGCATCGGGCGCATAGCGGAAACGGATCGATTTGCCGGCCCGCTTGAAGACCCGTGCGAGCGCCACATCTTCAAGCACCTCGCGGCCCACCGCGCGATGGCCTCCGACCGCGAAGTATGCGTCTTCGTCCACCATGAGAAACTGTCCGTTTGCGGCTGCGGTGCGGTCTTCTGGTGCGTTCACACGCTTCATCGGGTAGGCGATCGAGAGCTCAGCGAACACCAGCGGCATCAACATCTTCTGCAGCAAACCCGAGGTAAGTTGACGCGGAGAATAGGAGAGCATGGCTACCGAATACTTCTCCATCTCGTGCCGGGCCCGCGAGAGGCTCCCGGGCTCATGAATCGTGTCGGCGTCCGTAAACAGCAGCAGTTTGCCGCGTGCTGCCTGAGCGCCCGCCCAGCACGCATTCGTCTTGCCGGTGAAGCCGGCCGTGCTGGAGGTGTCAAGAACCGGAGCCTCCAGCAGCGTGACGCCGGATACACCCGCAGCAAGCCGCCGAGTATCGTCGGTCGAGGCGTCATCGACCACGATTAATTCCCAGTCTTTACCGAGTTCCCAGGCCGGCTCTGACTGCGCTACCAGCGAAGCCAGACATGCGGGCAACGAGTCCTGTTCATTACGCGCCGGGACAATGACTGTAAGTCCCATCGGCGGCAGGGTCACGCCGGATTCTTCCGTGCTCAACGTATGATCGTCCACGACTTCGTATTATAGGAAGTGGAGTGTGCGCGTGCGTAATGGCTGGAGAACGGTTGTAGTGGCGGCGGCGATTCTGGCCGGAATGGGAACGGGATGCGATCGCGGCGACCACCCCGGCAATATTGACAAGCCCGCACCCCAGTTCATGATGAGCGACGGCACGACGACAATTGATCTCGCAAAATTTCGCGGGCGCATCGTTGTCCTGAATCTCTGGGCGAGTTGGTGTGCGCCTTGTGTTGAAGAATTGCCCAGTTTGCTCGAGTTGCAGAAGCGCATGCCGGAACTCGCTGTCGTGGGTGTCTCGATCGACCAGGACCCGGACGTCTACCACCAATTTCTGGTCAAGCATCATGTTGATTTGACTACAGTTAGGGACGCGGACCAAAAGGTGAATGCACTTTATGGGACGGTCCAGATTCCGGAAACTTACATCATCGATCGCAAGGGTCTGATCCGCCGGAAGCTGGTTGGGGCGCAGGATTGGACGAGTCCGGAGATCACGAATTACCTCGCTAAGTTGTGAGGGGTGGGCGCTGGTAAAATGTTTTTTATGACTACTGTTGATGTGGTTTTCCGGTACGGAAAGGTGCCGTCCGAGGCTGCGGCGCTGGCGCTTTCGCGGTTGCGTGAGGTTTACGGGATTCGCCGGGTTGATTTTCGCGAAATGGAGAAGACGGTGCGTGTGGAGTATGATTCCACACGACTTACGGAGCCTGTGATTCACCAGTTGCTGCGCCGCGCGGGCATCGATGTGCTGGACCGGGTGGTGCTTTACACGGTGCCGCCGCCGGTTGAGGCCGCTCCTGCAGCCTGAAACGAACAGGTTTGCTTTAGCCGGTAAAACCCGGTATTCTTAGCTAGTTGCCGCTTCGCAATGTGCACCCGTAGCTCAGCTGGATAGAGCATTTGGCTACGAACCAAAGGGTCGGAGGTTCGAATCCTTCCGGG
>CAZZZP010000070.1:0-22692 GCA_964658635.1 Lichenicola sp.
GGCTCGCTCAATCCAAGCCATCAACAGCTTCTACAGAACTCTACGGACTCAATCCGTGACTGCCATAAACCAGCGTCTGCAAAAGAGATAACTCACCTGGGCTGCAGCTTGGGTCGGATTCACCTCGACGATCGTGGTTTAGACCAGTGGGACGAGTGTGGAAGCGATCTGGATATCTAAGCTAAGCCGTTTGTGTGTTTTCATACCGAACGCGGCGATAATCGTTCGTATCGATCGGGCTGTCCGGCCCTGCTTCCCGATCACCTTTCCAAGATCCTCAGTCGCAACTTGGAGACAAAGTATCGCTCCTTCTCCATCCGGAGTCACGTTGACACGTACAGCTTCCTGGTTGTCAACCAAGGCCTTCGCAATGTCTGCGACTAAAGCCCGGGCAGAGTGCACAATCGCGAGATCGGCTAACTCGTTCGATACGTTCATGCTTTTTCGTCCTCGCTTTCAACCTATTTGAACTGCCCTGGAGGGAACCCTGCTGGGGTGGTCTCCATTTGGTAATTGAACGGGACGCAACCCTCTAAGGGTAAGGGCTTCAAGACTACAGGGGTGTCTTCGCTTGCGATCATTCGCCGGGAGCCTGGTAGATTCAGGAAAAACGAGGTGCCTTTGACAGGGTTTCTCTCGGCCCAGATTGACCCGCCATGTTGCCCAACGATGGCTCGACAGATTGCAAGTCCAAGTCCGCTGCCTCCCAACCGACGGGCGTCGTCTTGCTCTACCTGACTGAAGCGCTCAAATACCTTCTCTAGTTGATCGTCCGGAATACCACGACCCTCATCCGATATCTGTACCCTTAGCCACTGAGGCATCGCCTCGATGCTGACCATGACCTCACCCTTCGGTGGTGAAAACTTGATAGCGTTTGAGAGCAGGTTAATGAGCACCTGCAACATTTTGTCGGCGTCGCCATCAAAGTGCAGGGCGCTCTCTTTCGCTTCGCCAACAATCCTCTGGGTAAGCTTGATGTTTATATCCTGTGCAATCGGAAGCATTGCCTCTACCGCCTGCCTCACTACCTCCTCAAGCGAACACTCTGTGATTTGCAGCGAAGACGCACCAGACGCAATTCGTTCGAGGTTCAATGCGTCGTTGACCAGCCGAATCATTCGATCCAGATTCGACAAAGCAATTTGAAAGAGCTTTCCGCCTTTGTCCGTCCCTGGATCAATGAGCCCAGCGGCAAGAATACCGACTGCTCCTCGCACGCTTGTCAAAGGGGAACGTAACTCATGGGATACCATCGCCACGTACTCGCTCTTCAGGTTATCCAGCTCAGTCCGCCTACGAAGTTCACTTTCATCTTCCAAATGCTGGAGTTGCGTTTGCTCAAGTTCTACATAAAGCTGTTTCAGTGTCTGGTTTGCGTCGATAAGAACTTTATTGCTTGCTTCAAGCTGTCTTGTGAGCTCTTGGCGTGCGCCAATCTCGATAGACTGCTTTCTGCGCTCAGCGCGCAGTTCAATTCGCGCTTGAACCTGATGACTGAGAATGGTGAGCGCTTTGATCTGACTTGGCGAAAGAGAACGGGGAATAGTGTCTATGACGCATAAAGTGCCAATCGCCACCCCATCCCCGACGTAAAGAGGCATTCCTGCGTAGAACCGGATGTGTGGGGCACCCAGAACAAGTTCATTCTTTTCGAATCGCTCATCTTTCGTTGCATCGGTCACCATAAACAGATCATGCTGTGCGATTGCATGGGCGCAAAAAGAAGAAATAATCGGAGTCTCAGACACAGCTAGCCCGACTGCTGCCTTGAACCATTGGCGCTCTTCATCGATCAGGGATATGAGGCCAATCGGAGTGGCGCAGATCTCGGCGGCCAGTGCTGCCAGGTCATCGAATTCTGCTTCCGGGGGAGTGTCGAGTATCTCAAGATCGTGGAGAACCTGACGCCGTCTTTCTTTGTCAACGAATACAACAGGAGACTGCAAGTGGATGGTCGTCTCACGATCCACGGATCCGTTCTTTCGATGGTAGTCATTCTTTCGTCGAATAGGCGTGTCGATATCCTCGACACTGCCGTACCAGCAGACAATATTTCCGTCTGCATCAAAGCGTGGTGCGCCGCGAGACCGCTTCCAGTGCCAGCCTCCGTCATAAGCGGCACGATACTGAACATCAATCGGTGCTCCGTCTCGTCTCGATTTAGCGATTGCACGCACTGTCGGTCGAATGTCATCCGGGTGAACCGACCTTAGCCATTCGTGCTCGGTCGATTGTGATTTCATCTTTCCAGTTGTTTTATCCCACCTAGGGCTGACATCGAGATTGCGCCCCATTGGATCCATGATCCATAAAACCTGTGGGTTCAGATCAACCATACTTCTGTAATAGGCTTCGCTTTTTTTCAGTGCTTCCTCTGCACGCTTCCGCTCTGTTATATCTGTGACTGCAATCGATACTCCGATCACCTCGCTGCCTTCGTCACTCACAGGCTGGTAAGAAACCAGGCGGGTCTCACGTGTACTTGGAAGATGGACTTCGACGTCGGTCAGTGCCTCTCCTTTCAAGGCTCGACGAATGTACGGCTCCACGTAGGGAAAGAGCTCCGGAAGAATGTCTGCTATTGGGCTTCCAAGGTGATCTTCGACTTTGGCTCCATTCATGTCTGCGAGTTTTTGATTGAGGTTGACAAAGCGGAGATCAGGGTCGACGAAAGCGAGTCCGACGGGAGCTCCGTCATAAACAGCCTGCAGCTGAGCCAAACGCTGGGTAGGCGACAGTTCCAAATTGGCCGTTGAGATTTTTCTCCAAACACTTCCTGAATGGATCAACAGTCGATGTCTTTTTTGGGAAAGGCACGCAGGAAGTTCATCAGCAGACATAGGGCGTCCGTAAAAATAGCCTTGTCCGAGATCACAGCCCAGCCAGAGCATCATCTCTGCCTGTTCCTGGGTTTCAATCCCCTCTGCAACCGTCATAAGGCCGAGACTTTGGCCAAGTCCTACCACTCCGGAGACAATCTTTCGACTCTCCCGCTTCTCTGTCATGGAACCGACAAAGCTCCGATCGACTTTCAACTTGTCGAATGGGAGCGCCTGGAGATGGGCAAGGCTGGAGTAACCGGTTCCAAAGTCGTCAAGTGCCAGTCGACACCCCATTTGCTTGAGTTGAGCTATCGTGTCAGTAGCGCTATCCGCATCATCGATAAGTGCACTCTCGGTGATCTCTATCACGAGGCGGGACAGTGGGAACCCTGCTTCTGTGGCTAAGGCTTGGATTGCTGTCGGTAAGGCGGCGTCTCGCAGCTGCACCGGAGAGATGTTGATGGCCAGGGTCAGAGGGTGAGGAATAGCCGCTGCAGCCACAAATGCTTTCTGCAGGATTTGATGGGTTAGCTCTCCGAGCCAGCCTTCCTGCTCCGCAATCGGTATGAACGTGCTTGGAGGAATGAGGCCTTCAACAGGGTGCGGCCATCTGGCAAGCACCTCAAAACCCGCCAGTTGTCCTGTTCGCAGTGTCACAAGCGGTTGGAAGAACGGGACAAACTGACTTTCTCGTAAGGAAAGTTGCACGTCCAAATTCATTGGCAATGGTTTAAGCGCATGGGCCTGAAATGGCATTCGAACCTCGGTCACGTTCTCTCTGATCTGCTCTATTGGAGGCACTGCGATGACGTTGCACAGCTGGGTTCGGTATAGGGACAGTACTCTTTACTTTGTTCAAAGATCAGTACGGTGCACAACACATCACCTACAACTTTCGTCAATGAAGGACGGCACCCGGCTCTTCAAGAAGGCTCCGAACACGATTGATCAGACCTCCAAGCCCCAATACCGTCGAGGGGGAGGCTCCAATATAGAGGGCGGCCGGGTTATATACCGGGTCAAGACAAAGACACTTCAGAGTCGGGCGAAACTCCTCCAATGTTCTCAGGAAGTCTGACTGAGCGTCTTGGGGCACGCTATGGCATAGCAGGATAGCGTCCAGTTGTTCGCGCAATGCGATTGATTCTGCTTCTCCATATTCATACGCCTGGAGTACGGAGACTTCGGCCGTTTCGAGCATCCAGGTCCTGATGGTGAGGAGCTCATGATCGCACCCGTAAATCAGGATGGTAGGAGAGTATGGCTTGCCCTGCGGACCGAACGCGAACTCTAGATGAGAGCGAATTGCGGACATTTCATATTCCCCTTTTGATGTGGCTGCTGGCGGATCATCCGTAGAAGCTCTGTGGGATGGACCGGTTTTTGAATGACCCCGAATCTGTATCCCTTGGCGCTTGCCTGAGCAATCAGATCGAGCGTGGCGGGGTGCGACGAAAAAAGCACGATCTCGCATTGCGGGCTTAGATCGCATACCTGGATGGCGAGTTCTACACCCGACATCTCAGGCATCATCACGTCCGAGATCAACAGATCTGGAGGCTGCCTCATCGACTGTCGCAATGCTTCACGTGGATCGTGGAAGGGCGTGGGATCGTAACCATTGTTGCGCAAAATAATCGCCAGCGTAGACGAAATAACCCGCTCATCGTCACAAACGTAGACCCTACGAGATTCGGGAATGCTTGGCATGATATAACGTCTCCTTTTTCTTGATTTCATCCACATCGAAAATCCTGACTGGCACCCAAAGCTACATGAGCGTTGGGGCGAAGTCTTCATTGTGAGGAAAAGATGAAAGTTAGTTACACAAGCGGTTATCCTTGAAGCAGATGCGAGCACTTGGGCACTACAACATTTCATTGAATTCGCCCGTTCTGATGGATAATGGGCGAGCCATCCAAATGCCTCTTCGCCACCACAAGGTGCTTGGACTCTTGATCAAGGCAGGGGGGCGAACCGTCACTAAGGAAGCCTTCAGCGAAGAAGTGTGGCGGGAACGGTTTGTGGCGGATGGAAGTTTAAGCCAGGTCATATTCCTTCTGCGAAAAACACTTGGTACGCTCCCGGATGGTTCGAGTTATATCGAGACCGTTCCAAAACAGGGGTACCGTATCAATCCCAAGGCTTTGATGAAGCAGGAGCGAACAAGTTCAATCACTGAGGGTGAAGTGCAGTACCAAGTTCTGGTCGACTCAATCGAGGACTATGCGATCTACATGCTCGATTGTGGTGGGCGCATCCGGAGCTGGAACCTGGGCGCTGAACGAAATAAGGGCTACACTGCCGACGAGGTAATAGGAAAGCACTACTCAATCTTCTTCGTTCCCGAAGACATTGAAGGCCGCGTTCCTGAGAAGCAACTGAAGGCTGCTGTCCAAACTGGACGTTCTGTGGGTGAAGGCTGGAGACTTCGGAAGAGCGGAGAACGGTTCTGGGCGACGTCCGTGCTCACAGCGATGCGTGATCCCGAGAGGAAGCTGATCGGTTTCGCCAAGGTCGTCCGCGACATAAGCGCTCGAAAGCGGCAAGAAGACCATACCCTCCGAATGGAGGCCACTGCGCGGCGAGATCGTGATCGACTGAGCGCTGCTGCTGAAAGCAGTATGGACGCCTTTTGGATTTGCGAGGCGGTGCGCGATGAGTCCGGTGAGATAGAAGACTTCATCTTCACCTACCTGAACAGCAACGTCGAGAAGATGGTGTCGATCCCGCGAGCGGTTCTACTCAACGGCAAGATGTGCAAGCTGTTGCCCGTGAATCGGACGAGTGGCCTGTTGGAGGCTTATAAGAGGGTGGTGGAGACCGGTGAGCCGTACGCCGCTGAATTCAAGGTGGATGCGGAGCACGTTCTAAGCAACTGGATTCGGGTCCAAGCAGTTCGTCTTGACGACGGAGTTGCGATCACAGCGGCTGACATTACTGAACGGAAGCTCGCAGAAGAACGCATTCTCCATCTTGCACAGCATGATCCGCTGACGGGATTGAGCAACCGGAGTCTGCTTGATGATCGAATTTCCCAATCGATAGAACGTGTAAAGCGTTTTGGAGGCAAGGTCGGCGTCTGCATGATCGATCTAGACGACTTCAAGCCGATCAACGACACATACGGCCACCACATCGGGGATCAGGTCTTGATTCGAACGGCACAACGAATTCAAGCGGCAGTTCGAAGGACGGACTCCGTGATCCGAGTTGGCGGGGATGAGTTCGTTGTTGTTCTGCCAGACAATGAATCGCAGGGTGCGATCAGTAAGGTTTCGGCCAAGATTGTTGCGGCAATATGTGAACCAATGATCATCGACGGTCAGAGTCTGCGACTCGGCTGCAGTTTGGGAATGGCGATTTGCCCAGATGATGGAGCTGAGGTACAGGGACTGTTGTCATTCGCTGATAAGGAAATGTACAAGATGAAAACATCTGGTAAACATAAGCATGTTGAAGATGCAGACTTTTCTCAAGCAGGGGTGTCAAACCTGCTCTTCGCCATCGTTTTCGGCCTCTGTTACGTTGCGTCGACGCTCGTCGAGAGAATGTGACAGGGGATAGCATTCGTCAGAAACAAACTATTTGCGAGCGCCAGAGCCTGCAGGAGTACAAGAGTCAACTGCCACCGTCTCGGAGGAATCGTTTTGGTGGATGTTGATCAAAACGTAAAAACCTAAAGCTTCTTTATTGAGGAGCTGACACTTAGAAGAGTCTGGGTGCTAGCAAACTTTTGACGCTGTTTGATTTGCAACGAAGGATGTATAGCTTCCATAAGCGCTAGCATCGAGCATGGTGCATCATGACTTTCTCGTTCAACTTGCTTCCTAAGAGGTTCAAGGCTCTTGCGCTTCACAGGCTCCTCTTTTGCATAGCAAGTGTGGGCTCGGCACCAAAGCTTCTGGCACAGACGTCAGGAGCTATGGGGAACGGCTTAAGTGCCGCTGCGATCGCACGAGGCGGCAGCACGGTTACCGAGACGGGAAGTCCACTGGACTCTGTCGAAGGCAATCCCGCCGGACTTGCTGGGGCGTCGAGCCGTCTTCTGGATATCGGCGTGATGGGTGTGATTGCGGGAGGCTCGTTTCACAACATATCGAATGCAGATGCTTCGCTTCGAGGTGTGGCTGCAGCTCTTCCCTACGGAGCCTTCGCCACCCCGCTTGGTAAGAGCTCATGGAGAGCATCTGCGGCCTTCACTCCCGAGATCCTGATGCGGGCGAACTGGCACTACATGGATGCCCCAGGAACGGAAGGCGTAACCTACGGGTATCAACGGCAGGAGACTCAGATCATCGCTGTTCGCTCCTCGCTTGCCGTGGCTAGGGCCCTTGGGCGGAAGTGGTCGGCCGGGGTAACGGTCGGAATCGTCTATAACGAAAACACGCTCAACGCTCCTTACATCTTCCAGCAGCAGCCTCAAGTTGAAGGGCTGAAGGTCTTGCTTGCCCTTAAGACACATGGTTCTGGTTGGAATGGTACGGCCGGCGTGCAGTGGCAGCCGATGAGACGTCTGCGTGCGGGGTTGGCTTGGAAGAGCGGGACTTCGATTCACACGCAGGGCAGCGCCACGGGATCGGCGTCCGCCTTATTCACGGCCCTGGGAATCAAGGCGGACCCGGAGTTTGGCTACCACGTGCAGGTCCAGAACAACCTGCCGGAGGCAGCCGCAAGTGGTATGACGTGGCAGATGAATTCTCATGTGCTGTGGGCCTTTGAAGGTGACTTCACGCGCTGGCACACGGCATTTCGCGAGCTGCCGATTAGCCTGACCCAGGGCACGAACGAGGTCATCAATAGCGTGGTTGGGAGCAATGCGTTTCATGATGCTGTTCCACTTCAGTGGCGAAACCAGGGAACGTATCACGGTGGAGCTGAGATCCCGCTGAGCGAGTCTTGGACGTTGCGAGGAGGGTATTCTTACGCATCCAACCCCGTTCCGGAGAGAACGCTTCTGCCACTGACCGCAGCGATCATGCAGCATACACTCGCCACGGGAGCGGGGTGGACGCACGATCATTGGCGTTATGATGCGGCCTACCAGGTTCAGCTTCCTTCAACCAGCTCGGTGCGGCAGAGTAGCATCGTCGGAGGCGAGTATAACGACAGCACGGTGAGGATCTGGACGCAGTCTGTGACGCTCAGTGCGAGAGTACACTTCTAAGCTGCAGTCTTGGACGGTTCTATCCAGCCGTCTCTGCAAGCACTCTTTCTGTGGGAAGTTTGCATTGATCGCCAGCAGTGGAAGTAGTTTCCCTCCGAGGTAGAAGATCGCCGTCCATGACGACACGTAACGCCTCGTATGATACTGCATCGAGCTTCATGGGAACATCTCGATCCATAATGGCTCTGATCTGGTCTGGCCCGAGGGGACCACGATAGGGACGGTCTTCCGATAAAGCTCCAAAGATGTCGGCGACGGCGAGGATCTTCGATTCGAATGACAGGGCGTGGCCAGTGAGCCCGTGCGGGTAGCCGGTGCCGTCGAGCTTTTCATGGTGTTCTCCGGCGATGAGTGCGATTTCGTCGAAGCATTCTACTTGCCGCAGGATCTGCGCGCTCATGCTGGGATGGCCTTTGACAGCGGTGAACTCGGCGTCGGTCAGCTTGCTCGGCTTGTCGAGGATGCTGTTCGAGACGCCGAGCTTACCGAGATCGTGCAAAAGGGCGGACCGGCGCAGGACGCTCATGCGATGCTCGGAGAGGCCGAGGACGTCCCCCATCGCAACAGCTGCGTCTCGGACGCCGAGCGAGTGTCGATAGGTGAAGGGAGACTTGGCGTCAACCACATCGGCAAAGGCTTCGCAGATGGAGTCGATATCCAATGCGGACAGCGGATGTTGTGCGTCGGCATGGAGTTTCAGCACGGCGGATTGCGCGTCGTGGACGGGGTCTCCGGGAAGGCAGTGGAGCCACAGGTGCCCGGATTGGTGCAGCTCCACAGCGGCCTTGCACAGTTCGGGATCGAACCATCGCTTTGATCGCTCAACGAGGGTATCAATGGCGGCCTGCGGTCCGCGGTCCATGCAGAAGGCGTCAAGATGCTGGGCCACACCCATGATGCTGGAGATAGCCGGGATCTCATGGCCTCTTAGGCTCATTGGATAGCCGCCGCCATCCCAATGCTCATCAAGATGACGGACGCCTAAGGCTACCTCCTGGCCGAGGCCAAGCTTGCCTACGATCTGAGCCCCGCGGTCGCAGCGAAGTTCGATCAGTTCGCGGCTTGTATTGAGTTGATGGGCCGCGAGGTGGAGGATGCGGGCACCACGCTTGAGCAAGGAGGCTTTTGGAAGGACCTGTTTCCAGAGAAGCTTCACGGTGGAGAGCTGAGGCCGTAGGGGACGGGTCCAATCTGCGAGTTTGGCTCCCGCCTTCACGGCGCGATCGTCGCCTCCAATGATCTGGCACATGCGGGCGGAGTTGCTGCTGCAGCCGACATCCTTCAACAGCGTCGCGTAGTAAAGATTCGAGATGTCAGTTTGGTTCAGGCCGGTGAAGAGGCCGAGGCGCACAGCGAGCAGGCAGGACCGGATCGCGTGACCAGGTGCTGCATCTTCGGTGAGATCGAGCGCGAAGGAGAGCGCGACGAGGATCTCCTGCAGAGTTGGATCTTTGGCGTCGCTCTTGACGAAGTCAGCTGACGTTTTGCGCATTGATGTCCTTGTTCCGCGGACCAATCGTCCGAATCGCTCGCGCATAAGCTAGAGACGAAGGTGCACGATCTTTTCGGAAGATAACGCGCTATTTACATTTGGTTCGATGGCTTATGAGCTATTGGTTTAGATACAAGGAGGCTATGCCTGTTCAAGAAAGTGGGTAATCACCTGAATGGGTCAGCAAAGTCCGACCAGGTTTGAAGGCCACACTTCATCGCCACCACGATGACGTTGGCAGTTACCGCGCTGGATGCAAGGCCGGGCATGACACCACCAACCAAAGGCCTTACGGCAGCCACGCCACGATTGCGCCCAAGGCCGTAACCTTAGTAAGGAAGGCGATTGCTATCCTCAGTTCTATGAACGAGTACCGGGAGCAGTTGCGGCTCTGTGAAAGGTAAAGAAACCTTCCTAGCTGAGTGACTAGGACGGGTCATATCAAAGTGGGGTTGAAGGTGGCACCCTGATAGGGAATTTGCTGAATCGAGACGCTTCTTAGTCCAAGAACTGCCTCAACTCGCTTCCCGGCCATGAGCTGAAGCTCAATATTGAGATCGAAAGATGCATGGCATAACGTAGCCGGCGCAACTAGCGCGACTCTCAACCGGCAAGCTCCAACTTGCAGTCTGGTGAAAGGCTTCAAATGGTTTCTACAAGCGATTTACACGGTCCACGAATGGGCGACGATCTCACAGAGCTGTTGAAAGACCACCTCACCGGCATCGGCAACCGCAAATACTTTGAACTCAAGTTCGAAGAGAGCATGAGAGTGAACTCATCTTCGGGGTTGGAAACTACCGTTCTTCTCCTCGATCTCGACCGCTTCAAGGCAGTGAACGATAGCCTAGGACACGCGGCCGGTGACGCTTTGCTGTGTTTGGTTACGGTCAGAATGAGCAACCTGCTCGGGGCTGGACACACCCTGGCCCGTCTGGGGGGCGACGAATTTGGGATCATCTGTGGTTCTTACGATAGCGCCAAGCAATTAGCGGGGCGCTTGATTGAAGTCGTGCAACGACCCTACCTGGTCGAAGGCTCAGCTGTGAACATCGGGCTGAGTATCGGTTTGGCGGCAAGCCCGTTGGATGGAGATACAAGGTCAGAGTTGATGAAGAGGGCGGACCTTGCCCTCTATGAAGCGAAAGCCCAGGGTCGGAATCGCTTTGTCTGCTTTTCAGCCGACATGGAAGTTCAAGCAAAAGAACTTAGAACGCTCGAGACGGAACTTCGCAAGGCGCTGTTACTGAAGCAGTTCGAGCTCCAGTTCAGACCTCAGGTCGATGTACAGACAAGGCAACTTCGGGTTCTCGAAACTGGAATCCACTGGCGTCATCCTCGTCGCGGTCTCCTTCATGCGGACGTTTTCATGCCGACTGCCGAAGCGATCGGCATCGTTGCCTCCATAGGAGAATGGATTCTTAGCCAGGCTTGTCGGGAAGTCGCTCAATGGCCCCGACACGTCACGGTTGCGGTCTCTTTGTCGGCCGCTCATTTCAACTCCACTCGTTTGGTTGGCGTGATTGAGCAAGCCCTTGAAAGGAACCATATCTCTGGGGAGCAACTGGAACTCGAGGTGACTGAGGATATCCTCCTACGAGACGGGGCTTCGGTCCGCCAGGTGCTGGCAAAGCTGCGCGCCATGGGGGTGAAAGTGGCCATTGATGGTTTCGGCAGCGGTATCGCCTCGCTCAGCCAAATGGTTGGCTTTCCGCTGGATAAGATCAAGATTGATCGCACTCTTGTCGAGGAGAGTCATGCCGGCGTCAATGAGCGAGCGATCGTTCGAGCGATCGCTGCGTTGGGAGAGGGTTTAGGAATAACGACTCTAGCCGCCGGAGTGAGCACCCCGGAGCACCTGTCACGGATCCGACTGGATGGTTGTAGCTCTGTCCAGGGGTATCTCACAAGCAAGGCGGTCTCAGCAGCCGACCTGCGGTCTGCAGTAGAGACGCTGATCCATGAGCAGCCCGTGCAAGAAGTTCAACCTTAGGAGGAGTCGAAGTGGAAAAGATCTATCGCGTACTGTATTGCAGCCGCAATTGCATGGAGGGTTCTCCTGAGCAGCAACTGAATGAGGTTCGCAGCATTCTCGCGAGCTCCCGCAAGAACAACGTAGCCGTAGGCATCACCGGAGCCCTTCTCTTCAACCGCGATATGTTCGCGCAGGTCTTAGAAGGCCCCCTGGAACAGGTGCAGGCGACCTTCGAACGAATTCAGCCAGATTTGCGCCATACAGATGTAACGGTCCTTGAGAACGGTTTTGTCGAAGCACGTGACTTTCCAGAGTGGTCGATGGCTTTTGCTGGCGCGACAGAGGCGCATTTCGCTGAGTTCGAAGGGTCAACAACCAACACTGCAAAGACAGAGGCTGCTGAGCAGATCGGCGCATTACTGCGATCGTTGGTTGTACTGGAAGACGCTTATCTTTAGGAATTTCGAGTTTTTGGGGTCTGAGGTGCAATGGAACGGAAAACCGGATTAGGGTAGCCAAAATGCGTAGCCAATTGAGAGATGGCCAATTTATACTGCGTCTTGCTCTTCTTGGCCGCATTGATTAGGTAGCCAGATGAAGTGTACCCATCCTGGTCGCCGGCCAGACCACCGGGAGCAGTCTCAATCCTGTCAAACACCTTCTAGACAAGCATCTGACAGCCATCAGAGCCGCCCAAAGAGGACATACTTTGCCGAAATTTGGACCTTCGCTAGGTTAAGGCCGATCAAGGTCGAATGGTCTGGCCGATTAGCTGTATGGAGCCAAGAGACCGGAAATGGGAATGGACGTGGAGGCGTTGGTTGAACTTAATCGAAGATCAATACGCCAACCTTTGGTAATGTGACATAGTTTTAGATCAGCGAATGCTTCATCCGTTGCTTCTTCTTCAAAATCAGTTCAGAACAACCTGCAAAGCGTATAGTCAGGACACCCATCATGAGATGCAAGGGGGAAATATGGCTATTGAGATCGTAGATGTAGAGGTCATCCAGCAGTGCGGAATGACCGTAACATTCTCCGACGGAACGTCGGCCAGCTATGTCGCGGAAGAACTGCTTGATCTTCGCCCGCACCGGGAGATCGTCTCGCAACTGAAGCGAACAATGCAGACGAAGCCTAGCTGAATATTCAGCATCGAGAGAAGCGGTGTCATTTCGCCTTCTGATCACACTTTAGGGAAACTCTGCACAAGTTCTGCGTCCATAGCCTGATTGGTTGATCTGATGGTCAGGGGTGGATGGCGATGAAGCAGCAGACGTTTGCGTCGCAGTCGAGCTTTGAGAAGTATGGGCGGAAGTCTCGGCGGGAGTTGTTTCTGGATGAGATGGAAGTGGTCGTTCCATGGTCCGAGTTACAGGCTCTGGTCGAGCCACACTACCCGAAGTCGGGCAACGGCCGCCGTCCTGTTGGGCTTGCGATCATGCTACGGACCTACTTCATGCAACAGTGGTCAACTTGTGTCTGGCGTCAACTATTCTTTCCCCTCGCATTGCCTCATGCTTTTTGTTACCGAGCGAGGGGTCGTTGCCTCATCCAAAATGCTACCTTACGCGGCATACGGCGAAGGAGGTGCAATGGGGGAGCGAATCAGGTTGAGGACACGACGGGAACTGACAACGGCGATCCGGCAGCGCTATCAGGCAGCGGATCGACGCAGTAAGAGGTTGATCCTGGATGAGTTCATCAAGGTGACGAGCTACCACCGGAAGCATGCCATCCGCATGCTTACAAGCAGTCCGGATGCCATCCGCTCAGAGCGAGGATCCCAACGCATTTTTCAATTGGTGCCGGTGCGCACATTTTCTGATTGGGGAGAGGTGGGGTCGGGCTGTATGGAGATGGATCCGGTCGTGCATTGCGGCGCCAAGGCGCAGGTCAGCTTTGTCCATACGCTGGTACTGACCGATGTGGCCTCGGGCTGGACCGAGTGCATCGCGCTTCCGGTGCGCGAACAGGCGCTGATTTTGGAAGCCTTCACTGGCCTGCGGTCCAGGCTTCCATTTGCTTTGCGCGGCGTGGATACGGAGAACGGTAGTGCGTTCCTGAACGACACACTGTGGGGCTACTGCGACGCCCAGGGCATCGTGTTTACCCGGAGTCGCTCCCACCGCAAGAACAATCAGGCCTGGATGAAGCAGAAGAACGGTGCGATCGTCCGCAAGCTGATAGGGTATGGCCGCCTGGAAGGTCTGAGCGCAACGGCAGCTCTACGCCGGCTTTATGAAGTCTCCCGACTGTATATCAACTTCTTTCAACCATCGTTCAAGCTCAAGTCCAAGCGGCGGGAAGGAGCCCGCGTCCACAAGAAGTACCATGCACCGGAGACACCATGTCGCCCGCTCTTGGAGCGCGAGGATATTGATCCGGAGAAGAAGCAGGCTCTGCGGAAGCAGATGGAATCGCTCGATCCGGTGCTGCTGTTGAAGCAGATCCGTAAAGCGCAGGATACGGTGAGGGCCCCAAGCCAGATCGGGGTCCCGTCAGAATTCGGGTACGGTCGGGATGTGACGCGGTGGTTTAGGACTGGCCTATCTGGTTCCGGCCCTTTCGGTTGCCGGTGCCTCATTATCCATTCCGTGCCCCGTCTTCACATCCCGCTCATCGAACCGGACATGCGCATCTCGCGCATCCGGCTCTCGGACCGAACATCATGCCTTCGCCCACGGAAGGCTCTGCGGAAGCTTCGGCAGGCAGATGAGTCCCATCTGTTGATAGAGGAACTCGTCGGGATAGCGCTTCAGTCTCCCGCTGCTCTGCTTGTGCTTCTTGCCGACCCACCGGCGCAGCCGGGTCGTGGTGTATCTGTCGAGGAATCGATACGCTTTCGTGACAGGACCAAGCTTGAAGTAGTTGGTCCATCCACCCAGCTTTTGATTCAGACATCGCACCATGTCGCCGGCATCCATCCATTCCAAGTTCCGGTCAGTCTGGATACGCACAGCCTCAGTCATGCGCCGGATGCTCTTACGCGACGGCCATGTGGCGATATAAGGCCGCCTGGTTTTCGCCGCGTGGCGCTGACCAAAGGTGTACCCCAGGAAGTCGAACTGCTCTTCCGGAACGCGGCACGTTTGCGTCTTTTCTTCGTTCACCGTCAGCTTCAGTTGGCCCATCAGCCGCCGCATGGTTTCCAACGCCTTGAGGCATTGTCCCCCTTGCAGCAAATAACCAGATCGTCCGCGTAATTGACGATCTGTGCGCCAAGCCTTTGCTCCGCGCCGCTTCGCTTCCATCCCAGAATGAACCGCCGCATATACAGATTGGATAGCAACGGCGAGATGGGCGAGCCCTGCGGAATACCCTGCCTGGTGTCTCGGTTGAGAGTCATGCGCATCTTACGGCCCCGTTCGTCTCGCTCTTCCACCGGGGCGTCGAGCCACATGCTGAGCAAGCGCAGAACACGCCTGTCCGCGATGCGGCGCGCCACCGATTTCATCAGCTCGGCGTGCGGGATCGTATCGAAGTACCCGGCCAGATCGGCGTCCACAACACTCCCGTGGCCGCCGGTCAAAAGCCAGTGCACTCTGCGCACGGCGTCCTGTGCACTCCGGTCGTGCCGGTAGGCGTATTGCTCGGATGGCATATCGGCTTCGAAGATAGGTTCGAGGACCAACATGGCTGCCATCTGGCATACCCTGTCCGCCAGCCGCGGAATGCCGAGCGGCCGCTGTTTGCCGTTCGGTTTCGGAATATAGACCCGTCGTACTGCGTCCGGGCGATAGCTCTCCTCTCTGAGTTGTTGCGCAAGTTCCCCGATCCAGCGTTCTCGCCCATACACCTCTACCGCCTCGAACGTGATGCCGTCTACTCCGGCTGCGCCCTTGTTGGCGCGGCAGCGAACGTAGGCGTGCTCCAACACGTCCTGTCGGTAGATCTTGTCGTATAGAGAGTAGAAGCGGAAACCGGGTTCATCCTTCGCTTTTGCATGGAACGCCGTCTGCAGTCTCTGAACGCTTTCCGGAGTTGATAGGTCGCCCAATCTCCTGTCCCTTTCCGCTTTCCGCGTTGGTTCTGAACTGAGGCTCCTTCCCTCCACCGGCATTACCCGGCTTCCCCGGTACTACGAGCCTCTCCGCCACCCCGTCGCGCCCGGCCGGTCCGTCACCGGCTGCCGGTTGATCGATGCGCTCGATCACGCGCGGGGCTTCCCGTGTTGCATCGGTCTTCCTCTTGTATGCATGCTGTCGCCACTACCCCGGCGGAACCACAGGGTGCTTTCCTCGCTCACTCCCCCCGTGATGGCAGCCTTCCCCGTAATTATGGCGGGTCGGCTTCCGCATTGCGTTTTTCGAGGCCTGCTCGGCGTTTACTCGCGTTACGGCCTGCATACTCGCCAAGTCACATGATGACCCTCTACACCGGAGGCTTCAGCCGCTTCGTTGCCTCCACGGCTGCCCCGATTGCTACCGGCTGGAGCGAAAGCTGCCGGGCGGGATTCGCACCCGCTGGAAAACCGTGCCTTGGCACGGCGCACACAACAGCGTACGTTGGTGGCTCGGCGGCTCCGCCGAGCCCTTCATGGCTTTGCTCCTTCTCAAAACACATCATGTTGCTAATTGCCCGAAAACAGCTAACGAGAACTGATCGCGAGAACGTGAAACATAAGATTTCGGCGGGAGCTTTCTCGTATCCACCCCGTTCTCACAAACCTGCATTTATGAAAGGCAGAAAGCGCGGTAGGCATTAACGGCTTGGGCGAAGCTCATTTCAATGCACTTCACGGGGCCGCTAAGGCATTTGTGAGGCATTGGCATCAAGAAATGATGGTCTTTACAGCTGATCAGGCCCTTCCCGTACGCCGTTGTCCGAATTCTGACGCGATCCCAGGTAGTCCATGTACCCGTACGAAGATCGTATCCGGGCGGTTCGTCTCAATATAGACCTCGGCAAGTGCGGCGCAGCCACTGGCGTCGTTTATTTCATATACCAAACTAATTCCTCTCATCTCCACAAGATGCTTGACAACGCTTCCTGCGCCTACGTAGAAATGGTTGCCGTCAGGGCAGGTCTGCTCAATCAAACATCTCGGCACTTCTCCCTGATTCTCAGAGAACAGTAGCTTTGTAGTTAATGTGGATATGGGAAATAAAGAAGTCCGATTCTGCGCGAGCGGGCGACCGAAGACCTGTGTCCATGACCTCAATGCAGACGGGATAAGCAGTCTGCTAGACCCCAGTAACTCCTAAGGAATCCAGATGACGAGATCTCACTTTACCAAAAAGCTTGGCAGGGCCAGTCGTAGGTTTGGACGGCTCAATCAGGTAGGGCTAATCATGCTCGCGGTGGCTTCTAGCGCCGTCCCCACAATAATGGCGCAGGGCACGACGGCTAGCCTTGGCGGAACCATCAATGATCCAAGCGGCGCAATCATCCCTCGGGCCAAGATCGTACTCAAGAACACGAACACGGGAGATACGCGAGAGTCGGTCTCCAACGATTCAGGCGTGTTTTCCTTCTCGGCCGTCCCAACCGGCAACTATGACATCACCATCGTTGCGCAGGGATTCCGGCCGTTCGAGCAAACGGCAATCCATCTCGATCCGGGCGACCAGCGCACTGTTCGCTCCATCCAGTTGCAGCTTGGAAGCACTACCGAGGCGGTCGAAGTGACGACGGCGACCGATACCATCAACCTTGACTCGGGCGAGCAGAGTTCCCTCATCTCGGCGCAAGAGATTCAACATCTCTCGGTCGAAGGGCGCGATGTAACCGAGCTCCTGAAGATTCTTCCCGGCTTTGCCATCTCGAACGGCGGCAGCGGCAATTTCAGCAACTCTCAATACGATCCCGCACAGGTCAACCCTACCGGCGCGCTCGGTCAGTATGCCGCCAACGGTACGCCCGTGAACGGTCAGGCACTCCTCACGGATGGTATCGACATTACTGATCCGGGAGCTTTCGGCGGCGCACTGCAGAACGTGAACTATGAGCAGGTCGCCGAGGTCAAGGTTCAGACTTCGAGCTTCTCAGCGGATACGGCTCATGGTCCGATCGTCATCAATGCAGTCAGCAAATCCGGTGGTCAGAAGTATCACGGTTCGCTCTATACCTTCGCCCGTACCTCGCAGTTGAACTCCGTCGACTGGATCGCGAACTACAGCGGCCAGGGCAAGCCGCCGGACCGCTACATCTACCCTGGGTTCACCTTTGGTGGTCCGATTGCAATTCCTGGCCTCGGCTTTAACAAGTCCAAGAAGCTCACCTTCTTCGCGGGAGCTGAGGACTATGCCCAGCGCAATGCCTACGCTTACGGTAGCGCTTCGAACGCAACACTAACCGCCCTGGTACCTACCGCAGGGATGCGTAACGGCGACTTCAGCCAGGCGCAGTTGCAGCAGTATCTTGGATCATCCTACGGAATTGATCCAAACGGAGGAGCCTGCTCTCTCAATGGATCAACGAGCGGCTATATTCCGAACGCGAACATCTGCCGTGTACCGGTGACGGCGCCGAACGGAACGCCTATCGTGAACGGGAATATTTCAACCCATCTCGATCCGCTGAGCAAGATCATTCTCAACCAGATGCCGCTACCCAACACGACTCCCACTGGCTCCAGCCCCTACAACTGGATCACGACCAATCTCATCCGCAATGATCTCTGGCAGGCGAGTGGACGTGTGGACTACGCTGCCAGCGAGAAGGACCACTTCTTCGGCCGGTACGGCATCGAGAAAGGTACTTCCGGCGTGCCGCAGAACGAATACTACTCTGCACGCGGCAATCTTGGCGGTGTCAACGTACCGGGTGGCGGACTGCTAAGCACCTTCGCTTCCCACGTGGCGAGCTTGAACTATACGCACATCTTCAACTCAACCCTGACCAACGAGTTCTATGCTGCAGGAGCTTACGCCAGCCAGACCTTCGTTGCGAACACTCCGTCAGCAATCGCCAACAACCCCTACCAGGGAGTCTTCAAGAACGGCAGCACCGTCCAACCAACACTTGAGGATTATGGAAACGACGGGCTACCTCTGCTCCGTACCCCGGATACCAGCTTCGGTGGTATTTTCGCCAAGAAGCAGGTTCGGATTGCGGGCGACAATCTGAGCAAGGTCATCGGTCAGCACACGCTGCGCGCGGGCGTCTTCTATCAGTGGGACAACAATCCGCAAGTGGCACCGTTTGTCAACACCAATGGCACGATCAACCTTTATTACATCGGTGAAAATGTGACGGATCCTGTTGCAGGCACGATCCATTCGACCGGTCCTGTGGGAAGCGGCAGCGGCGGGAACTATCTTGCCGACTTCGGTGAAGGGATGATCTTCCAATACAACCAGACGAATATCTCTCCAGAACCAAACCTGTACTTCTGGAATATCTCCGGGTATGTGCAAGATCATTGGCGCATAACCCCGCGTCTGACGATTGATGCTGGTGTGCGCATGGAACATATCACTCCGTGGGAAGATACGCACAATGTAGGTATCGCGACGTTCACTCCGGCTGCTTATGCAGCTGGTACCAACGCCGCTATCCTGCCCGGTGTGCAGTGGCATGGGCAGAACTCGGCCATTCCGAACGGCGGCAGACCAACCCGCTGGGGCTTCCCTGAGCCTCGTGTAGGCTTCGCATGGGACGCGTATGGCAAGGGTGCAACGATTGTTCGCGGAGGCTACGGCATCTATCGCGCTCATGACTCCTACAACGACGCCGACCCACAGAGTCAGACGGTGCTTGGACTGCGTACCTACACGGTCAGCGGTCCTCTGCTTCTATCCTCCGTAAGCTCGTACCAGTCTCAGGCAAGCCAGGGAGGGAATTTCGTGCCTGATTCGTCTATCTATGCCGCCGATCCTACGGATGATGAAGAGCCGCGCGTCCAGACGTGGAATCTGTCGGTGGACCAGCGTCTGCCAGGCAAAATGTTGCTGGAGATTGCCTATGTCGGTAACTACAGCGACAAGCTGCTCAATGACGGTTCGACGCAGAACACGACCCTCGACAATCTGAACACCTTACCGGTGGGCGGGCTGTTCGGAGCGCAACCTAATTCGCGCCCCGACACAGCCGCAACGGCAGGAACGATCTTCCCCGTGTTTGGTCCCGCAGCAGGCGGCAATAACGTTAGCGTGGGCTCGCTCGACCAGGCACACATCGACAGCTTCAAGAAGTTCCCGCTCTACAATCACGTCTTTGTTCCTGAACATAACGCATACGCCAACTACAACGGTCTGCAAGTGGGCATTACGCGCCAGACAGGCCACGCTCACTTCAATGTCAATTACACCTTCTCCAAAGCCTTGGGTGTGCTCGGTATCGGCGGTTCAGCGACGTACAGCTATCCAGCAGATCCCTTCAACTACAACAACGATTACAGCTTCATGCCGTTTGATCGCCGGCACATTTTCAATGCGTCCTACTCTTACGAGTTTGGTGAGTTAGTGAAGAATCACCTCGTGGGCGAAGTGACCAATGGCTGGGAAGTGTCAGGAATTGTGAACTATCAGAGCGGGGCGAACCTGCCTTCCATCATTAGTTCAAACTTCGGCATCCAAGGTTCCATCGCGGTTCCAGTAGGCGCCGTTGCTGCTGCAGGTCCAAATAACGTCAGCACCTGCACAACGACATCCGGCGCCGGTACGTGCTCGCTTTCGGTGAGCAATACGACCATCCTGGGAACACCGGACGTGAATCTCCAGCCTCGGCTGGTTTCGGATCCGGGACAGAAGACGCAACAGCATCAGTACCTCAATGCGAGTGCGTTCTCCCTGCCGACGCTGGGATCCAATGGAGTCTACCGCTATGGCTTCCTCCCTGGACCTGGCTTCTTCAATACGGATCTCACGGCTGCTAAGCGCTTCCGTGTGACCGAGGGATCCAGCGTTCAGTTGCGGGTCGCAGCCTTCAACTTCATCAATCACGCAAACAACTCGTTTACTCCGGTAAACACACAGAACTACACGATGAACTTCAGCCAGACAAGCAATGCTACAGATGTGAACCAAGCCTTGCAGAGTGCAAATGCATCGTCGAACAACCAGTTCGGCTTCGCTCCACTAAAGGAGGGTCGCCGCATCATGGAACTTGGTCTGCGTTTCGACTTCTAGTAAACTTGAACGGCAGACGAGGATGCACTTCGGTGCATCCTCTTTTTCATGAATGTGAGAACTGCAAGAACGTAGGATATTCGACATGGACGACAGCGGGTCTTCTAGCGGCTTATTGATGGCACGATCGCCACGGCGTAGTGGCTTGAGACAGATTGATGCCGCGACTTCACATGTGGCTTCTAATGGAGTCTCACGTGAGATAAACCATGACATTTTGCTCGAACTTATCCGGCTGCACCAGCCGCTCTCTCGGGTGGAGCTTGCCCGATTATCTGGATTGCAGCCCAGCACCGTCTCCGAGATCGTCGAGCAACTCTTGAACGAGGATTGGATCTGTGAAGGGGCCCTGATCAAAGGAGCTCGCGGTCGTCCGCGCAAGACGCTTACCATGAACCACCGGATCGCAATCTTCGCACTCGACATACGGCCGGAACATGCGATGCTCGCCGTCGTTGACCTCTCCGGCCGGTTTCTTGTCCGAGAGAATGTGATGACCCTCACGGACCCGAAGATCTCAGTGAGGCGGATCCTAAACCGTATGAGCAGTCTGCGACTGCAATATCAAAACAACCGTTTTGAAGGCATCGGGGTGAGTGTGCCGGGACGCGTCCACCCAGTCACGCAGGAGCTACTCTTTGCGCCAAACCTTCCCTGGAGGGGCTTCAATATCCGTGAAGCGCTCGAGAACGGCATGCACGATCTCCAGGTTGAGATCGAAAACGATGCGAACGCCTGTCTTGTCTCCGAGCTGTGGTCTGGTCGCCTGCGCGGCGCGCAGCATGTGGTTCTAGTCGCCGTTTCCGAAGGACTCGGAACGGCGATCATGGCGGGAGGACAGATGCACTCCGGCCATAACGGCCTTGCCGGCGAGTTCGGACATATTCAGATCGATCCCCAGGGGCCTCTCTGCAGGTGCGGGCAACGCGGTTGCTGGGAGGTATTGGCTTCGTCGACCTCTGCGCTTCGAAACTATCAGGAACTCTCTGGAGATAAAAGCGTCACTGATATCTCCGAGCTCCTGCGGCTCGTAGAAGAAGGCGATCCAGTGGCCTACGAAGCGGTTAAGCGACAGGTCCTTGCACTGGGCCGGGGTCTTCGTCTGATAGTTGCGGCGCTCTCACCGGAGACGATCCTGGTGACCGGAGAGCTTACCAGTGTCTGGGATAAATTCGGGGCGATGCTCGCGGCAGAGCTTCAGGCGGCGACCTTGGTCGGCCGAGCGCCAATGCTGATCACTGCAGGAGATGGTGAATCCGCCCGGCTGCATGGAGCAGCGGCAGTGCTGATGCACGCCCATCTTCGATATCTGCGTTCCACGAGGAAGAACAGCCCCGTCGCCCGCGTCCACTCAGCATAATCTGCCGTGCTATGGGACGCCGAGGGCGGGAACGAGATCATCCTGCTTTGTGTTCGCTTGCATCTGGGAGACAGCGGTGGCGAAGAGGCGGCCGAGGTAGTGGCGGCTGCTCTTGCGGTGGACGTGACGGCCGAGGAGGCGTATGCGAGCCCCGAAGACCATCTGAAGTTCGTGGCTCTGCTCAATTAGGTCAAGCATGGGCCCGACAGCGTCGAGGGGCGTAGCGAGATCCGCGTCCCAGAAGCCTATCTAAGGGGTTGGGGAACATTCACAGGCAAGGAGCATGCCTTCGCGAATAGCTTCGCCTTTGCCGGCATTAGGCTGCTTGTCGAAGACCTGAATCTGGTCAGGGGAGACGAGTCGGAGGGTTTATTGATTCTGGCACTCTGATTTGGCCCAGTGCGGCGGTTTAAGTTGGCCCACCCTTGGGCACCACGAACTCTACCCTGTTTCTCAGTGATCTGAGAGGCGGAGGGCGAGTTGGACTGGAGAGCTAAGGTGGAGTTATACGAGCAGATTCGCCGGGAGTACGAGTTTGGAGTTGGGTCGGTGATCGGTGTGGCGCGGAAGCTGGGTGTCCATCGGCGCATGGTGCGTGAGGCGGTGCGCAACGCAGTTCCCACTCAGCGGAAGAGGACGGAACGTCCGTCGGTGAAGATGGCCGCGGCGGTATCGTTGATCGATTCGATTCTGGAGTTAGACCGGAAGGCTCCGCGCAAGCAGCGCCATACGTCGAGGCGGATTTATGACCGGATCCGTGCCGAGATCCCGGGATGCACGCCAGCCGAGCGAACGGTTC
>CAZZZP010000071.1:0-22139 GCA_964658635.1 Lichenicola sp.
CGGTTGGCCTCTTTGCCGCACTCGGACAGTTGCATGGAGATGAAGGAGCGCGGTTTCTGCTCGTCGCCTCCCGGATAGTAGATCTTCCGGGAGGCGAACTTGATGTGGACACCAGGGAGCTACTTGAGGCAGCCCGACGTCGCTTCAATCCATGATCGTCCTTCCGCATCAGGCCATTCTTGCCTGGACTAGTCCTCTTCGATGGAACCGGAGCCCATTGTTACAACGCAGGGGAGCACAACCATCAAAACGAAGGCGCCAGCGATCAAAAGTTCATGCATAGTCGATCCCATTTCTATGAGAGGGCTTGTCCACCCTTCCGATAGCCATAGCATCGCTGGTTCATCAGCGGGGGAACATGACACGAACGCGCCTGGCGATCTACGTTAGTTGTGCAGATCGCCAAGCGAAAGTTGTAGATCCGGAGCCTGGTCTCCCCCTCCGATGGATTACGGGAGCGGTGGGCAGCCTAGAAGTGTCGCAAATGTTCTGCCGATTCGCGTGGAGCGGCTGGCAGGACCGAAGTCTTCTCCGCCCGGTCTCCAGTGCGTTCAAGCGAACGGCTGACCAAATCCCGCGAACCCAGTCCCACAGCCAAGGCGAGCGTCAGGACAATTCCACCAAAAAGGATGCCGAAGGCAAGCTCGACAATCAAGCCGCCGATCTGCAGATGGTCCAGTACCATCGCCGCGGTCAGCACAAGCACCAGCCACTTCACACCCATCGAAAGGAAGCGCGCGTACTGAAGTTGGTTGTTGACTGCACCGATCAGCACAGTGCGGGCGAGGAAGCGGGCAATCAGGCTGCCGACAAAGAGGATCAGGATGGCCCCGATAGCGCGCGTCAGGTACGGCAACAACGAGAATGTGAGCGCCGAGTTGGTCTGGTAGGAGGTATCAAGCGTCAGCACGCCGATGATGAATCCCAGCGATACACATACCCAGAAGACGATTCGTCCGGCCAGCGCTGTCGGACTGTGCGATGGCGACCAGTCGGCAATACCCGTCGCAGCGTTGCGGGCCATGCGTTCGTCGAATTTTAGCGACGTCAACAGGCGGCGCAGTACAAAGCTCAGAAAGACACCGAGCAGGCTGAGGATCGCTATAGCAAGAATGAAGGCGAGCAGTCCGGGAAGGATGGAGACAAGCAGCGACAGAACGCGGTTCACGGACTGTTCGAGTGCGTACGACATGTGGTGCAGGGTGCCGGTGTTCTCGGGATAGTTACTGTACTGATCGGGCTGCAGGATTTGCATAATGGACTCCGAAGAAACTGATCTGGTGCTGTCGTGGGTTGTGAGCGAGCCGTTTAGGGGTTGAAACGGTCTGGCCACCGCCAGCGCGAGACGAGGTAGGGTTTGTCAGCTTCAAAGGCGGCGGCCGTGGCTTCGACGTGCCGCTCCGGATCGGTGCCTGCGGTCGTCTGTAGCAGGTGTGAGGCGACCCAGGCCAGGTATAGCGGAGTGAGTGCACCCATCAGATGTCCGCGGTTGATGGTGCGCAGGCGGTATGCCAGCAGGAAGTCGTACACCACCCGGGCCCACAATGAGTCCGGCATGATGAAGGTCGCAGCGGGCTGAACCGAGAGGCGCTTGAGGCCAAAAAGCGATTGCGGAGGCAGAACCAGCGACCAGATCTCCTGCAGGTTGCCGAAGGCGAGCCGGAATGAATCGATCATCGGCTGCGATTCCTCAGGGCTGATCGGTTCCGGGGCTGGCATCGCCCGAGGCCCCAGGCGTGAGGGCTGTGCGGTGCGTGCGCGCTGCCAGAATGCCGCCTTTGCATCGACGTCCGCAAAGAGTGATCCGGCGACCTGCGCGAGCAGCGAGTTGAGGTCTGTCGCCGCCGGTTGAGGAATCGTCCGGTGTCCGCCTTCAACGTCTGCGATCGACAAGCCTGCGATGGCGGCCTCTGAGACCGGCCAGATGAGGGCATCGAACTGCCCTGCGGCGGTAAACCTCTGGGCAGCCGCCGCGCACCGTTCGGCCGCTCGCGCCGAGAGCCCGAGATCCACAGCGAGCGGGAATCGCGGCCGAGCGCCGAACAGCGCGCGCGTCATGGGGTAGAGGATCGCCGAGTTCACCAGGCCAGCGCGTGGCGGCAGATCATAGTGCGGCACAGCGAGGTCCACGTTCTCATTCAGGACAGCATTCGCCAAGCCGAGTAAGGTCTCCGGCGAAAGGCTGTGCGATTCCGCGCCAAGCTGCAATACTGCGCGCGCCCGGTATTTTGTGGCCACCTCGTGCGCGTTCAAAAAATCGGCCGCAGTAAGCGTCCACGTGCTGTTGGAAGGGGCAACGGGCGTGTATCCCACAATCCGTATGCCGTCCGTCGAACTGGTCACCGAGGTATCCGGCGTCGCGACGACAAGATCCTGCCGTGGAAACGCAGCGGCGATGTTGGCAAGAGTCGCTTCAAACGACTCGTGGTCGAGTGAAGCGAGCGAAATCAGCAGCGCCACAGACGTATCAGCGGCGGGTGCCTGGAGGTCGGGGGTCAGATTCGTCGTGGCCATCTAGCTTGTTCTCACTTGATCGGTTGGAGTCACTTGGCCGGGGCTTTCTGGGTTGGGGAGCGCAAGGATACCAGCAAGCGGGATGCGCACCCAGGTCGGGCGATTGTTGAGCTCGTAGAGCAGCTCGTACAGGGCTTTTTCGAGGAGGTAGGCGTTCAACATCGCCTGCGCCTGGGCCGGTTCCGGCAGCAGACCCGGATCGTCTGCAATCGTCTGCTTGTATGCATTCAGGAAGGCGGAAGCAGCCGAGTTCTGCCAAAGCCTGGCCCATGGCTCAAGCGTGCGCAGGCTGTCGGGCCGGCGCTGCACCTGCTGGTCGAGGCCCGCATAAGCTGCATACGAGAAGCTGCGCAACATACCCGCCACATCCTTCAGCGGCGACTGCTTGCGGCGGCGCTCGGAAAGCGAACGTGCCGGCTCTCCCTCGAAGTCAAGGATGATGTAATCGTTCTTCGCCCGCAGTACCTGGCCGAGGTGATAGTCGCCATGAATGCGGATGCGTTTACCGGAGGCCTCCGCATCCGTGATGCGGTGCGCCCGCCCGAAGAGCTCGATGCGCCGGCTCAGAATCGTAGCAGCCTCGTCGGCGGTTACCTCACGCAGGTTCGACATTCCCAGGCGCAAGGCGTCGAGTGTGCGGTGAATCTGGCTGTCGATGCGTTTTGCGTCCAAAGCGAGGTCATCCGCGGTGAAAGGCTCCGCCTGGAACGCTTCGTCGTGCGTCTCGGTGGCCAGCGCAAGGTGCATCTCTGCCGTGCGGCGGCCAAGCAGTGCAGCGGCTTCGAGGTAGAGTCCCGCGTGTTCACGTGCTTCATTTGGGATGAAGCCATCCGTTACCAGCGTCGCCGGTTCGCCCGCGGACTTCGGCGGCGGACACGTAGAGACCGACTCGTAGAAGCGTGAGAGTTCATCGAGCGTCCATTGCCAGCCATCGCCTTCGTTCACGATCAGTTCCTGGAGCAGGGCGGTGGTCGTCGATTCGACCGAGCCTTGGGTCGTAATCTCACCCAGGAAAGTTGCGATGCGTGGGAAGTGTGCCACCTCGGTCAGAAAGCGGCCAATCTCGACATCCGGATTCTGACCCGGCTGGATGCGCCGGAAGAGCTTCATCAGCATCTTTCCGTCATAGAAGATGTTGGTATTCGACTGCTCGGCTGAACTGATGCGGGCAGGCATCGCGTCCGCGCCGCGCACCTTCGCGAAAGCAGACGATGTGGACCCTGCAAGCGTCTCCTGGGTCTTCGAAGAGGGTCCGTTAAGCGGCACGCTGCCCTCCTCCTCGATAAGGCGCAGTACGGATTGGCGCATATCTTCGCGGGCCGTCGCGTCGTGCAGCGCCGCGGGCCCGTTTGGCGTGTGGAGCTGGGCCACGATGCTGAGGGGGCTGTTCGTTGAAAGTGTCTCGAGATCCCGGCCGGATGACACCGCGAGCGGAACCTGGTAGACATCCGGTTCGCCCTCCTCGTAGCCGACCTCGATGAAGAACAGGGCTGAACCGATTGTGATCGGGTCGGGGATAGTCGCTGTATGCCCGGCCGCAGCCTGTTCCGGGATGGTGGAGGAGGTTGGCAGGGCCGAGTAGTTGGCGACGCGAATGCGGTGAATGGGGCGGGTCTTGGCGCCGAACCAGCGCTGCCTCACTAGCCATCCCGGCAGCCGCGCCTCGAGCAGAGCCAGTCCGGGCCCGCTCGCCAGTGCACCCCAGCCGTTCGTCAGCAGCGCAAGGGCCACTTCGTCCATCTTTGCAGGAGCCTGCTCCGCGGCCAGGATCTCAGGCTGGGACGCAGTGGCCGGGGCCGCTGGCTGCAGCTCGAACCAGAGGAACGAGTACGGTGCAACAGTCAGAGCGTAGGGTGTTTCGTCAATTGGAGGGAACGGTACATAGCCCAGCATCTCGACCGGCATCGCGCCCGCATATTCCTTCAGGTCGAGCTGGACGGGTTGCGCGAAACGCGAGAGGTTGGCGACACACAACACAGTCTCGTGCGTATCGTCTTCACGCTTCAGGTCGCGTACATAAGCCAGTATCTTGCGGTTCGAGGGGTGCAGAAAGCGCTGTGTGCCGCGGCCAAAGACCTGAAAAAGCTTGCGCAGGGCGATCATGTTCCGCGTCCAGTGCAGCAGCGACGACTGGTCGCTCAGTTGCGCCTCGACGTTCACCACCTGGTAGCCGTAGATCGGGTCCATGACGACAGGGAAGTAGAGCCGCGCCGGGTCGCACTTCGAGAAGCCGGCGTTGCGGTCGGAGTTCCACTGCATCGGCGTGCGGACGCCGTTACGATCGCCCAGGTAGATGTTGTCGCCCATGCCGATTTCGTCGCCGTAGTACATGATGGGCGTTCCGGGAAAGCTGAGCAGAAGCGAGTTGAGCAGCTCGATGCGACGGCGATTATTGTCGACCAGAGGAGCCAACCGACGCCGGATGCCGACGTTGATACGCATGCGGGCATCGGCCGCGTAGGCCAGATTCATGTAGTCGCGCTCGTCGTCGGTCACCATCTCGAGTGTCAACTCGTCGTGATTTCGCAGGAAGAGTCCCCACTGACAGGCTTCCGGAATATCCGGTGTCTGCGCCATAATGTCGGTGATCGGCAGCCGGTCCTCCTGTCGCAGCGCCATGTAGATGCGTGGCATCAGCGGGAAGTGAAATGCCATGTGGCACTCGTCGCCATCGCCGAAGTAGGGCCGTACATCGGCCGGCCACATGTTGGCTTCGGCGAGGATCAGGCGATTGTCATACTCCGCATCGATAACAGCGCGAATCTCCTTGATCTTCTCGTGGGTCTCGGGCACATTCTCACAACTCGTGCCATCACGCTCAACCAGGTAGGGGATCGCATCCAGCCGAAGCGCGTCAACGCCCATATCGAGCCAGAAACGCATTGCCGTCAGAACTTCGTCCATCACCCGAGGATTGTCGAAGTTCAGGTCTGGCTGGTGCGAGAAGAAACGATGCCAGTAGAAGGCTTTCGCCTGCTCGTCCCATGTCCAGTTCGACTTTTCCGTGTCTGTAAAGATGATACGAACACCCTGGTACTTGTGATCCGTATCGGACCAGACGTACATATCGCGCTCAGGCGAGCCTGGAGGCGCAAGCCGTGCGGCCTTGAACCAGGGGTGCTGGTCGGAGGTGTGATTGATCACCAGTTCGATCATCACCTGCATATTGCGGCGGTGGGCAGCGTCCAGGAACTGCTTGAAGTCGTTCAGCGTGCCATAGGACGGGTTTACGTCGATGTAGTCCGCAATATCGTAGCCGTCGTCACGCAGGGGTGAAGGCATAAACGGAAGAAGCCAGATGCAGGTCACGCCCAAGTCCTGCAGATAGTCCAGCCGCGACATCAGGCCCTGAAAATCGCCAATCCCATCGTTGTTCGAATCTGCAAAGGCGCGAACGTGAAGTTCGTAGATGACGGCATCTTTGTACCACAACGGATCCGAGGCGCTGCCAAGCTTCTTCAATGCAGAATTCTCCCTGAGCGGTAGGATGCAGAGCAGACCAAGGGGTTATCGCGGGTCACGTTATTGAGCGTGTGCAAATCAGCGCAAACCTCCAGACAGCGAGGAGAGCCCTGTAGAGGCCACCTCGCTGTCCCATACAGGCGGTTTATGGTCGGCGCGTGATGCGAAAGATGTGCGCTGGCTGTACGTTTGGGCGCAGCGCGACGTAGTTGGATCGGTCCTTCCACGTGTAGGGGGTGCCCGTCAACAAATCTTCAACAACAAAGGTCTCGCCATGGGGAATATTAAGCGCCTTCAGGTCGAGATCGATCCACCCGCCCTGCTCGTTGACGGGGTCGAGATTGATGGCGACCAGAATCGTGTTGTCCCCGCCGTTTTGCCCCAGTTTCAACTCGTCATGCGACGTCTTCGAGTAGCACATGATGTTCGAGTTATCTACAGGGTGGAAGATCAGCGAAGCGTTCGACTGCAAAGCAGGATTTGCCCGCCGAATCTGGTTCAGGTTGGTGATCAGCGGCACCAGCGAGTGCGGCTGGTTACGATCTCGTTGCCTGATTTCGTACTTCTCGGAGTCCAGATACTCTTCGGACTCGGTTTTGCCTGGAGAGGGTTTTGCCGGGGCATTCTCGCCAAGTTCGTACGCCGGGCCATAGATGCCATAGTTGGCGGTCAGCGTCGCAGCCAGGATGAGGCGCTGCATGAATGCCGCGCGGCCGCCATCCTGCAGGCTCTTGTGCAGAATGTCCGGCGTATTCGGCCAGAAATTAGGCTGGAAGAAGTCGGATACCGGGGGCTTGGTGATCTCCTCCAGGTAAGTCTGCAACTCCGCCTTCGTTGTGCGCCAGGTGAAATAGGTATAAGACTGCGTGAAGCCGGCCTTGGCCAGCGAGTACATCACGTGCGGACGGGTGAACGCCTCGGCCAGCCAGATCACGTCCGGATGATCTTCCCGAATCGCCCCGATGCACCACTCCCAGAAAGGTAGCGCCTTGGTGTGCGGATTATCGACGCGGAAGATCTTCACACCACGCTTGATCCAGAACTCAAAGACCGACTTGAGTTCATCCCAAAGGCTGCGCCACTCCACCGATTCGAAGTTGAGCGGATAGATATCCTGGTACTTCTTGGGGGGATTTTCCGCGTATTGAATCGTTCCGTCAGGTCGCGTGATAAACCACGCCGGGTGCTCGGTAACCCAGGGATGATCGGGTGAGCACTGGAACGCGATGTCCAGCGCAATCTCGATGTCCACGGTCTTCGCGGCCGCCACCAGATCGTCAAAATCATCGAGCGTACCAAGCTCCGGAAGCACCGCCTTATGCCCACCCTCGTTGGTCTTGGTCGGCGTGGCGCCAATCGCCCACGGGCTGCCAACGTCGCCTTCAAGCGCCGTTGTGGAATTGTTCTTCCCCTTGCGAAACGCTGAACCGATGGGATGGATCGGCGGCATGTAAAGCACATCGAAGCCCATCGCGGCGATCTCAGGCAGCTGTGCTGCGACATCGCGAAGGGTCCCGTGCTGGCCCGGTATCGGCGACGTAGAACGCGGAAATAGCTCGTACCAGGATGAGAAACGGGCACGCTCGCGGTTCACCCAAAGGGGTAGCTCAGGGGCATAGCGGGTCGCGAATGCGAGGTCCGGATAGCGTCCGGCCAGTGCATGAATCTCTTCCGACAACGGGTATTCATACGTTGCGGCGTTTTGATCCGCCATCCAGCGTAGAGACGCGACGATTTCATTCAACTGCGCGGCATCTGTCCCGCGAGCGCGTCTAGCAGTCTGCTCCAGCAGATTTGCGCCGATTCGCAAAGCCAGCGGGATATCCTGCGGCGGCAGGTCCGGGTTCGCCTCGGTCGGCTGCGCGTCAAGGCGCTTGCGAAGGTCGCGCGTCCAAGTCTCGAAATGGTCCACCCATCCGAGCACCGTGAACTGCCACATCCCGAGTTTGTTCGCTAGAAATTGACCGGACCAGAGATCATTCCCTAACGGCTCCATCGAGGCAAAGTGCCAACGCCGTTCAGACCTGTGACGATAGAGCAGGCGTGCCGACAACATGTCGTGTCCATCCCCGAAGATAGCCGCGGAGACGATGACAAGGTCATTCTGAATCCGGCAGGCCGGGTAGCGTCCGGCATTCACCTGCGGACTGATCTCTTCTATTACAACGCGGCTACGACCCTCGCTTGGCTTCATTGCATCCAGCTTTCACGTTCAATTTTCGTTTCCAGGCATCAGCACCCCTGGCCCAGCGGTCTCATGCAAGTACATCTGCATCCAACAGTCTAGGCCATTAGGATCAACCGAACTGACCTAGACAGATGCAAAGCATCATGGTCGGGTTTGTGCGGTCGATCAGTTTGCCGCCGACATCTCAGTCCTTAAATTCGGAGAGGCACGTTTGTTCAATCGCGATCAAAAGTCCATCAAGCCGCTCGCCGGCCTACCCATCGAAGAATACGCCATGATCGGCGACTGTGAAACCGCCGCCCTGGTCGGTCTCAACGGCTCGATCGACTGGCTTTGCTGGCCCAATTTTTCTTCCAGTGCATGCTTCGCGGCGCTGCTCGGTACCGCCGACCACGGCTTTTGGAAGCTCGCGCCCGCCGGCAAGGTGAAGTCAACTTCGAGACGCTACCTGCCAGACAGCATGATCGTCGAAACCACTTTTGAGACTGCGACCGGCGTGGCCGTGCTTATCGATTTCATGCCGCCCCGGGGCAAGTATTCAGACGTGGTCCGCATCGTTCGCTGCACTCGGGGTAAGGTCGAACTCAAGACCGTAGTCGCAATCCGCTTTGATTACGGACGCACTGTTCCGTGGGTAACCAAATTTGAGGGAGCCCTGCGGGCCATCTCCGGACCTGACATGGTCGTCCTCCGCACCGCGGTTCCACTCAAAGGCAAAGACATGGAATCGGTTGGCGAATTCACCTTGAAGGCGGGCGAGGAGCAGGGTTTCACGCTCACCTATGCCTCATCGATCGGAAAGGACGGAAACGCGCCAGTCGTCGATCCCAGTCCGTTTGATCCCCGTGACGCATTTAATGACACCGTTGAATTCTGGCGTGACTGGAACGCGCGGAATCGCTTCCGGGGCAAGCACGAAGACGTTGTCCGGCGTTCTCTGATGACGCTCAAGGCGCTTACCTACAAGCCCTCTGGGGGTATCGTTGCCGCGCCTACAACATCGCTTCCGGAGCAGCTTGGAGGCGTGCGCAACTGGGACTATCGCTTCTGCTGGCTGCGTGACACAGCTTTCACCCTGCTCACCCTGCTCCACGCCGGCTACGAGGAAGAGGCGCAGGCCTGGCGACGCTGGCTGCTGCGCGCAATCGCCGGCGCACCAGATCAGTTACAGACCATCTACGGCATCTGCGGGGAACGCCAGTTGAACGAGTGGAAGGCCGACTGGCTGCCCGGCTATGAGAACTCCAGGCCCGTCAACATCGGCAACGCAGCCTCGCAACAGTTCCAGCTCGATGTCTATGGTGAGGTCGCCGCTGCGCTTTCACGCATGCCCGCCGCCGATGATGATATCCGGGTTTCGGCAGGCGATCTGCAGGCCAGGCTTATCGATCAACTCTGTCACATCTGGCCTGAGCCCGACGACGGCATCTGGGAGACACGTGGAGAACGAAAACACTTCGTGCACTCAAAAGTCATGGCGTGGGTGGCGCTTGACCGAGCCATCAAGCATTACGAGCAATATGATGGTGCGGGCGACATCAAGCGCTGGCGCAAGAACCGTGACATGCTGCACAAGGAGATTTGCGATAAAGGTTTCAACAAAAAGCTCAACTCGTTTACCCAGTACTACGGATCAAAGGAACTTGACGCCTCGTGCCTGCGCATCGGCCTGGTAGGCTTCCTGCCGATGGATGATCCGCGCATCATTGGCACGGTAAACGCCATTGAAAAGCGCTTGATGAAGGGCGGTTTCGTAGAGCGCTACGACACGAAGAAGTCTGCCGACGGCCTGCCTCCCGGCGAGGGGGCTTTCCTCGCATGCAGCTTCTGGATGGTCATCAACCTTTGGCTGATCGGCCGCAAGGCTGACGCCGAAAATCTCTTTGACCGGCTGCTGAGCCTGTGCAACGACGTCGGTCTGCTCGCTGAAGAATGGGACACGACGGCAAACCGCATGGTAGGAAATTTCCCACAGGCGCTCTCCCACATCGCCCTTGTTCACGCGGCGTATACAATCGCCGGCGATTGGAAGCCTGAAGGCAAGGGTGCAGGAGAACGTGTTAAGTAAGCCGAACCTCAATACACAACCTGATTACGCCCATGCGCACCTAACAAGTCACTAAGAATGAACAGGGTGACTCATGCCTAAAATAAAGACACCGGTTTCGACCTACCGGCTGCAGCTCCATAAGGGGTTCACGTTTGACGACGCTGCGGCGATCGCACCGTACCTTTATGACCTTGGAGTGACGCACGTTTATAGTTCGCCCTACCTGCAGGCTGCACCGGATAGTATGCATGGGTACGATGTGGTCGATCACCAGCGAGTGAATGAAGAGCTGGGCGGAGCAGCCGCGCACGAAAAGTTTTCAAAGACCTTAGGTGAAAATGGCCTTGGCCAGGTGCTCGACATTGTCCCCAATCACATGGCGATTGGCAGCCAGAATCGCTTCTGGTGGGACGTGTTGGAAAATGGTGCAGCCAGCCGCTATGCCTCCTTCTTCGACATCGACTGGAACCCGCAGGAAGAGCGCTTGCGGGACAAAGTGCTCGTCCCGATCCTGGCGGACCAGTACGGGCGCGTGCTGGAGAAAGGCGACATCAAGGTCTCACGCAAGGGAGCAAAATTCTCTGTCGAGGCTGCCGGTCAGACGCTTCCTGTCGCACCTACTTCGCTTCCCGTGATCATCGCGAAAGCGGCTGTCTACGCCAACTCGGATGGCCTCAGCTTCGCAGCCGCTTCACTCGGCCGCTTGCCCAATCCATCCTTTGAAGATCGGCGCACCGTCCTTGCAAGACATCGCGATAAGGTCGTGATCGAAGGCCTAATGGAGCGCCTCTGCGCTGAAGAGCCAAAGGTCTGTGAAGCACTCGATCGAGCCGTACGGGAACTCAATGCGGATCATGATTCGCTCGATGAATTTCTCAACTCGCAGAATTTCCGCCTCTCTTATTGGAAGACTGCCGACCAGCAACTCGGATACCGGCGCTTCTTCGATGTCAACACTCTGATCGGCCTACGCATGGAGCGTCCGCATGTCTTTGAAGAGACCCACGCGCTCATCCTCGACTGGCTGCGGCGTGGCGTTCTCGACGGCGTGCGCGTCGATCATCCCGACGGCTTGCGCGACCCGCTCGAGTATCTCGAGCGTCTGCGGGAAGCCGCGCCTGACGCATGGATCATTGGTGAAAAAATTCTCGCAGCAGGCGAATATCTGCGTGAAGAGTGGCCCATAGAGGGCACCAGTGGCTATGACTTCATGAACACCGTGCTCGGCCTGCTGGTCAAGCCCGAGGGCATGGCCCAGCTCTCGAAGGTCTATGGTGAGTTCTCCGCGGAACCCACCGACTTTCCACCCCTTGCTCACGACAAGAAGGTCGCCGTCACCCAGGAAGCACTCGGTTCGGACGTCAACCGTCTCGCATCGATCTTCGTCAACATCTGCGAACACCATCGCAACCAGCGCGACTACACGCGTGCAGACATTCGTCGAGCTATCCGTGAAGTGGCTTCCTGCTTCGCTGTTTATAGAAGCTACGTAGTCCCGCAGCGAAATCAAATTACCGATGAAGACAGATACTTCATAGGCAAAGCTATCGCCTGCGCCAAGGATCGCCGCACAGACATAGACGGTGGCCTCTTTGATTTCTTCGGGGATGTCCTTTCGCTGCAGGTCAATGGAAGACTGGAGGCCGAGTTCGTCCTCCGCTTCCAGCAGTTCACCTCCCCCGTGATGGCGAAGGGCGTTGAAGACACGGCCTTCTACTGCTACAACCGGCTGACGGCCATGTGCGAAGTCGGAGGCGATCCAGGACGCGACGGTTTGTCACTCGAAGACTTCCACGCGTATCAGCAGAAGATGCAGAAGACCCATCCGGCCACGATGACCACGCTCTCCACCCATGACACCAAGCGTGCCGATGACGTGCGCGCACGGCTCACTGTACTGAGCGAGATTCCACATGAATTCGCCGACGCGATTGCCGGTTGGACCACGCACAACGAGGAGTACAAGAAGAAGAGTTTGCCCGATAAAAATACTGAGTATTTCCTTTATCAGACTCTCATCGGTGCCTGGCCCATCGATGCCGATCGCACGAAAACCTACATGCAGAAGGCCACCCGTGAGGCCAAGCAGCAGACTACCTGGACAGCCAACAACAAGGACTTTGAAGAGGCACTCAATGGTTTTATAGACGCGATCCTCGATGACAAAAAATTTATCGGTGAACTCGAGATGTTGGTTGAGCGAGTAACAGGGCCAGGCCGTATCAACTCTCTTGCGCAGACGCTGCTAAAGCACACGGCTCCCGGTGTTCCCGATCTCTACCAAGGCTCCGAACTCTGGGACCTTTCGCTCGTCGACCCGGATAACCGCCGGCCCGTTGACTACAACAAGCGCCGCAAGCTCCTCGCCGAGTTGAAGAACATGGATGCAGCCACTGTTTTGGAGCGAATGGATGACGGCTTGCCCAAGCTCTTCCTCATCCACAAGTGCCTTCTGTTGCGGCGTGCCCATCCGGACTGGTTCGGCAAAGACGCAGACTATACGCCGCTGTTCGCGAAGGGCGCCAAGGCGGCACATGTCGTCGCCTCCGTCCGCGGTGACAAGGTCATCACAGTCGCTCCACGCCTGCTGCTTTCACTCGCAGCAGACTGGGCTGACACAACGCTCGAACTACCAGCCGGCAACTGGTCGAACCAGCTCACCGGAGAGCGCGTCCAATCCGGAAAAATTGAAATGGCTTACATTCTCAAGACCTTTCCTGTTGCGCTTTTGATTTCAGAGGAGACTCGCTAGATGCATACCTTCACCATCTGGGCACCCAAGCCTGGCAGCGTTTCCGTAAAAGTTGGAGACAAGTCCTACCCGATGCAGGGACCGAACGAGAAGGGCTACTGGACCGCTACGGTACAGGAAGCTTTACCCGGGAATGACTATGGCTTCCTGCTCGATGACGATGACTTCATCTACCCTGATCCGCGCAGCGCGTGGCAACCGCACGGGGTTCACAAGCCCTCGCGGATTTACGATCAGCATGAGTTCCGCTGGGACGATGCCACCTGGCAGGGACCGCCGCTCAGCGGTGCTGTCATCTATGAACTGCATATCGGCACCTTTACGCCCCAAGGCACTTTCGATGCAGCCGGCAAGAAGCTTGAATACCTCTATAAACTTGGCATCACCCACATTGAGGTCATGCCCGTGGCCGAAGCTGCCGGAAATCGCGGCTGGGGCTATGACGGCGTCGATCTCTTCGCTTCAAGCTCCTGCTACGGCGGCCCCGATGCCTTCAAGCGGTTCGTCAACGCAGCGCACATACAGGGCCTCGGAGTCATCCTCGACGTTGTCTACAACCACTTTGGTCCAGTAGGGAACTACACAGGAAAGTTTGGTCCCTACACAACAGACCGTCATAAGACGCCTTGGGGCGACGCCGTCAACCTTGAAGACAAAGGCTCGGATGAGGTCCGCAAGTTCTTCTTGGACAATGCCGCCATGTGGATGCGCGACTACCATGTCGACGGGCTTCGGCTCGACGCGATACATGAGCTCACCGACCGTTCCGCAGTTCACTTCCTCGAGCAGCTATCGGCCAACGTCTACAACCTGTCCGCAACCCTAGGAAGACGTCTTTTCCTCATCGCTGAATCCGACCTGAACAATCCGTGCATCGTCCGTCCGATTGAAGCAAACGGCTACGGCATGGATGCCCAGTGGTCCGACGACTTCCATCACTCGCTCTTCACCCTGTTGCATGTTGAAGAGGACCAGAGCAAGGGCTACTACAGCGACTTTGGCGAGTTTGAGTGCCTGGCAAAATCGCTCAAAGACATGTTCGTCTACGACGGCAAATATAGCGAGTATCGCGAACGTCATCATGGTCGGCCGGTAGACTCACTCTCCGCTCACCACTTCATCGGCTTCATCCAGAATCACGACCAGGTCGGCAATCGCGCGACGGGTGACCGCCTCGAGCACATTATCGGTGTGCCCCGGACCAAGGTCGCGCTCGGCATCGTGCTGACCGCACCCTTTATCCCCATGCTCTTCCAGGGTGAGGAGTTTGCCGCATCCACACCCTTCCTCTACTTCGCCGACCATGAAGATCCCGAAATGGCGAAGCTCGTAGCGGAGGGTCGTAAGAAAGAGTTCGCTGCGTTCGGCTGGGATGAGAGTCAAATCCCGAACCCCGAGGATGAATCAACATTTACCTCGTCCAGGCTCAATTGGGACGAACTCAACGAAGCGAAGCAGAAAGACATCTTCGAGTGGACAGCTCGCCTCATCCACATCCGCCGCAACTCTATCTCGCTGAATGACGGCGACCGCGGTCACCTGAAGGTTACCTTCAGTGAGGAAGGCAAGTGGCTTCGCATGGATCGCAACCTGGTCACGATCGTCGCCAATCTTGGACCCGGGGAGTGCCAGTTCAAGGTAGGCCGCGAGTACGCAATCTTGCTCGCGAATGTCGCCCCGGACACCACTCTCATCGACGGACAGTTGACCGTTCCTCCCGATGGTTTCGTCATCGTCTCAGCCGAAAACGAATAACAGGCAGGAAGGAAGATCCTGTGTGGGCCGGCACGTCTGGCCCACACAGGGCCCGATACCAACAACACTGCCGTGTCCCTCGCTGCTCGGGATTCCCTGGCTACGAAACTTTTACTGCTGGAAATCGTCTCCCCATTCAGATGTCGGCCCAGAACTTCGGCCTGGCCGGCAATACCTTCTTTCCAGGAAGAGCTTTCGAGGATGATGATGCCGGCAAACCACATATCGCGAGTGTTCGCCCTGACTTGCATCTCCGCAGCCACCATGGCTATGCCGCCCGCCTTCGTCTTTGCCCAGGCGCCGGCCTCCGTACACCAGCTTGGAACCGTAAAGACCGTAGCCGCAAACGTGATAACGATAGCGACAGCTGCCGGCGCCGAGGTCAGCGTGACCGTCCCACCCGACGCTCGTGTCTTGCAACTCCCTCCCGGCACCACGGACCTCAAGGCCGGCGCCCCCGCTAAAATTGAAGATGTAGCTGTGGGCGATCGCATGCTTGCCATCGGTGCAGCAGGCGATTCCGCATCGTCCATTACGGCCACTCGCGTCATCCTTATGAAGTCGGGCGATATTGCCGCGCGTAACGCTGCAGAGCAGGCAGACTGGCAGAAGCGTGGCACCGGTGGCCTGGTCAAAGCGGTCGACGGCCCCCAGGTTACTGTCAGTTCCGGCCCCCGCACCGTTAAGATCGAGACCACGCCGAAGACCATCTTCAAACGCTACGCCGACGACTCGGTGGCCTTCGCAGACGCAAAACCCAGCACGTTGACCTACCTCCACCCCGGCGATCAATTACGCGCACGCGGCGCTATGTCCGACGACCACACCTCGCTTACTGCCGACGAGATCGTCTCTGGCACCTTCGCTAACTTCTCCGGCGTCATCTCCGCAATCAATGCGTCTGCTAACACCCTGACCCTGAAAGATCTCGCCACCAAGAAGAGTGTCACGGTCGAGGTGACGCCGAAGGCCGACATGCGAAAGCTGTCGCCAGAGGCCGCCGCCCGATTTACCGCGCGGAACACGCCCGCCGCTGCGGCTGGAGGCGGCGCCCCGCCCGCCGCTGCCGCTCCTTCTGGCGCCCCTGCTGGGTCAGCGGCACCGCGTCGCGCCGGAGCAGACCTCTCCCAGATGCTCTCGCACCTCCCCACACAAACCCTCGCAGACCTCAAAGCCGGCGACACCGTCATGATCGTCGCCACCGAGGAAAATTCGCAGAATCCGACCGCCATCACGCTGCTCTCCGGTGTGGAGTCCATCCTCGCCGCAACCCCATCCGGCAGCCGGCCTATTACGCTCTCTCCGTGGAATACGGGCGAGCCTGAAGGCGGTGGGGGCGCGCAGCAGTAAATCTACGAGTCATCGACCAGCCAGTCTGCTGAAGCATTGAAAGTGCGTCCATAAACTTTTTCAGGAGTGTGAATGTCTCTTCCCCGGTACGTCTCCCCCCGAGCCCTGCCCTTCAGCAGCCTCGCTGCCGCCGCGGTCCTGGTCTCGGTCGGATCGATCTCCCCGCAGGCTGCATGCGCTTTGTACTTCGTTCCACAGACGTCCGGTACGCAGACTGCATCGCCTGTCGCCGCGAACTCCCAGGGATCCAAAACAGCCCAGGCGGCCACCGGCCCCATCGTGCTGTCCGGCCTTGTAGCCGATCCCGATAACGCGGAGATCCCGGGCGCAACGGTCACTCTTACTCCTGTAAAAGGCCTGGCATTCACCGTGCAAAGCGGTGCCGACGGAACTTACACCTTTCGCGGCGTGCCTCCCGGAATCTACGCGCTGACCATCACGATGCCTGGCTTCGCCAGTTATGTGCGCCAGGGAGTCCGCATCACCGGAGACAACGCAGCTCCTATCAACGCCAAACTCGCCATTCAGGACCAGCAGACCGTCGTCAACGTGACCGCAAACCAGAACAGCGTCTCGGTCGACCAGGATTCGAACGCAAGCTCGACTACGCTCAAGGGCAAGGATCTCGACGCGCTTTCGGACGATCCCGATGAGCTCTCAAGCGAATTGACCGCCCTCGCCGGACCCTCCTCCGGTCCCAACGGCGGCCAGATTTACATCGACGGATTCACAGGCGGCCAGCTTCCGCCAAAGTCCTCCATCCGCGAGATCCGCATCAACCAGAATCCGTTCTCGGCTCAATATGACCGGGCCGGCTTCGGACGCGTTGAGATCTTCACCAAACCCGGCACCGACAAGCTTCACGCCTTCGCCCAGATCAACGGCAACGAGAAGGACTTCAACACCGGCAGTCCGTTCACCAACAACGCAGCTCAACCCGGCTATCACACGATCTTCAGCTTCGGGCAGCTTTCGGGCGCAGTGAACAAGAAAGTATCCTTCACCGTTGGCGGTTCCTACCGCCAGATTCAGAACAACGCCATAATCAACCCGCCGTCCATCTTCTCCACCTCGCAGAATGCAGGTACGGCCTGTCTCCCAGGACAGGCTGGCTGCTCCATCTTCACCACATCCAGCGGCAACGGTTACTCCAGTTCGCTCCTCGTCCCGCAGGTTCGGTGGGATATCTCGCCGCGTCTCGATTTCGCTCTCAGCGAGAAGAACACCCTCACAGTCCGCTTCCAGTACGAGCACAACAACCTGCAAAACCAGGGCATTGGCGGCGTAAACCTTGCGTCGGCCGGATACAACAGTATTTCGGATGAGACCACCATCCAGGCGAGCGACACCCAGGTCGTCTCAGAGAAGGTCATCAATGAAACGCGCTTCGAATATCAGCGCGAAGGCAGCCAGTCCACCGCACTTTCCACTGCACCAACCGTCCTCGTACAGGGCGCCTTCACCGGTGGCGGCTCCTCATCAGGAAGCTCCAACGACACCCAGAACCACATCGAGCTTCAGAACTACACCTCCATCGCCTTGGCCAAGCACTTCATCCGCCTCGGCGGACGCCTGCGCTACACCGGCGAGACCAACACCTCGACCGGCGGCTCGAACGGCACCTTCAGCTACAGCAGCATCTGCGACTACACCGGGCTCGCCGCCGCCTGCCCCAACCAGGCTCCGCCTGCCGCTCCGGTCCTCTCCGACTTCACGATCACCCAGATTCCCCATCCCACAGTCACCGCAAGCACGGTCGATGCGGGTATCTATGCCGAAGACGACTGGAAGATCAAGCCTACCTGGACCTTCAGCTACGGCCTCCGCTACGAGACGCAGAATTACATCCACGACCACGCCGATTTCGCCCCTCGTCTCTCGACTGCCTACGGACTTGGAAAGAAGACCGTTCTGCGCGCCGGCTTCGGCATCTTCTACGATCGCTTCCTGCTTTCAAACCAGCTCGCCTCTATCCGCAACGACGGTGTAAATCAGCAGCAGTACACTGTCAGTTCTGTAAACTCGGCTGCAAGCACCATTCCCGCCAGCTGCTCTCCGACAAGCACCGTTGGAACTGTGGGTACGGCCCCGTTTGGCTGCTCGATCGCTGGCAGCCGCCTCACCATCCAGACACTCACCCCAAATCTGCGCGCGCCATACACTCTCCAGACCAACGTCGGCGTCGATCAGCAACTCTTCACCAACGCAACGCTCTCGGTCAACTACCAGCACATCCACGGCGTGCACCAGTTCGACTCCGATGTACCAAACTTTTCCACCGCCACAGCCGGAGGCGATCCACTCCAGTATCAATACCAGTCGCAGGGGCTCTTCACTCAGGATCAGTTGCTGATGAACTTCAACATCCGCAACTTCCATGGCGGGTCCTTTGGCGGCTTCTACGCCCTGAACTTTGCAACCGCCGACACCAACTCCATCGCGTCCTTCGCCTCGACCCCCAACAACCTCCGGGCCGACTACGGCCGGGCTGGCTTTGACGTTCGCAACCGCCTCTTTATGTGGGGGAGCTTCAACCTACCCCACCTGGTCACCCTCAGCCCCTTCATCGCTGCCAACTCCGGTACCCCCTACAACATCACCTCCGGCATCGACCAGTACAACGACAATATTTTCAACAGCCGTGCTGTCTTCGTAACCGCCGGTACGCAGCCGGTAACGAACGGGGTCGTGAAAACCATTGCAGGCTGCGGAACCTTTGGCACCCCGGGCACAGGAGGTAACTTCACGCAGGTCCCGGTCAACTCCTGCACCGGCCCCTCGGCCTTCACCTTTAACCTGCGGGCCGTGAAAACTTTTGGATTTGGACCCTCCACCAAGCCGGCAGCAGCACAAGGCGGCCCGGGAGGACCCGGCGGACCGGGAGGCGGTCCGGGCGGACGCGGACGTGGGCCCGGCTTTGGCGGTGGTGGTGCCAACAGCGGCAAGAAATACAACCTCGCCCTTGGCGCACAGATCCAGAACCTCTTCAACGATGCCGACCTCAGCACGCCGGTCGGGACTCTCACATCTCCGAGCGTCGGAACCAGCACCTCGCTCGCCGGCGGTCCCTTCACCAGTGGTTCCGCTCTCCGGCGCGTCTCCTTCCAGGCATCGTTCAACTTCTAGCCGTCGCTCACCTTCCCGCGGCGCGTGCAACTTCGCTGCGGGAAGATGAGACGTGCGGGCCCTTTTCCTCGTCCAATACGGCATGCTGACCCGTATCACCTCCCTGATCGTGGCGTTCTCGGTCTCCTGCCTGACCAGCCATGCCCAGCAGCCTGAAGACAATTCCTCCGCTCAGCAATCTGCGCCCACCACCACGCTGTCGCTCAACGCCAACCTGGTGAATCTACCGGTCATCGTTCGCGACAAGAAGGGCGCCATCGTCTCCACCCTCACCAGGAGTGACTTCACTCTCTCGGTCGACGGCCACGCCCAGACCATCCGCTACTTCGACCGCGACCAGAACCTCCCGCTTACCATCGGCCTGCTCGTCGACACCAGCCAGTCCCAACGTAGCGTCCTCGACGAAGAGCGCACCGCCAGCTCCGACTTCCTCGACCACATCATCACCACCCCCTCAGGCGAAAAGACTCAGAGCACCCACACCGCGGACCGCGCTTTCATCCTCCAGTTTGCGCGCCAGGCCGAACTCCTTCAGGACCTCACCAGCTCCCACCCCAAGCTGCAGGCCGCCGTCAAGGAGATCGGCACCACCAACCCTAGCGACACGTCCAGCGATCCCGACAGCAACGACACCCAAGCCAATGGTGGCAGGTCCCACCGCGGCGGCGGCACCGCCCTCTATGACTCCCTCTACCTCGCCTCGAATGAGCTCATGGCCAGGCAGCAGGGACGCAAGGCCGTCGTCATTCTGTCCGACGGCGTCGACCGCAACTCGAAGGAGTCGCTCCACCGATCCATCGAAGCTGCGCAGCGCGCCGACCTTATCGTCTACTCCATCTACTTCAAGGGGCAGGAAGGCCGCGACCAGGACAATCGCAACAGCTTCCCAGGCGGCCGCAGCGGCGGAGGCTGGCCCGGTGGGGGAGGCGGTGGAGGATGGCCGGGCGGAGGCTACCCTGGCGGGGGACAGAACGGTGGGGGCCGCGGTCAACAGCAGCCCCAGGAAAACCGCGTCGATGGCAAGAAGATCCTCGAGCAGATGTCAGACGAGACCGGCGGTCGCATGTTCGAGGTTAAGGGAAAAGAGAAAGTTGCCGATATCTATAACCAGATCGCTGAAGAGCTTCGGTCGCAGTACCGGCTGGGCTACACGCCGGACGCGACCATCGCAGGCGATGGTTATCACCGGGTCGACCTCGAAGTACCGGGCCAGAAGAATCTCATGATCCAGACCCGGGACGGCTACTACACGGGCAAAGACGAGTAGCCGCCACGGTCTGGATTACACCTGCTGATCAGCGCCCGCCCGCCTTGAAATTCTTCTGCAAACCCTGCCAGCACGTGTAGTACTCGTGCTGCAGCGCCGCTGTGTCCATGGCAAACTTCGTCGGACGCGCCACAAACCGTGTCTCGAACATGAACGCGAGCGTCCCGTCCAGCTTCACCGGCTTCAGCTCCGCGGCACTCGCACGCTCAAACGTCTCTGCATCCGGACCATGCCCGCTCATGCAGTGATGCAGACTCGCGCCGCCGGGCACAAAACCCTCCGCCTTCGCGTCATACTCGCCCTTCACCAGGCCCATGAACTCGTTCATGAAGTTGCGATGGAACCAAGGCGGCCGGAAGGTATGCTCGGCTACCATCCAGCGCGGCGGAAAGATCGCAAAGTCCACGTTCGCCGTGCCGGGCAGCTCACTCGGACTTGTCAATACGGTGTAGATCGACGGGTCGGGATGGTCGAAGCTCACCGTGTTGATGCATTGGAACAGCCCCAGATCGTACTTCACCGGCACATAGTTCCCGTGCCAGCCGACCACATCCAGCGGTGAGTGATCAAACACCGAAGCCCAGAGATTCCCCTGGAACTTCGCCACCACCTCGAACTCTCCGTGGTCGCGATCGTCATATGCTGCCACCGGAGTCAGAAAGTCGCGCGCATTCGCCAGCCCGTTCGCGCCAATCGGCCCAAGCTCCGGCAGCCGCAGAGTCTGGCCGTAGTTCTCGAGCACATACCCGCGAGCCGCCTCACCATCGAGCGCCACCCTGAACTTGATCCCCCGCGGAACGATCGCAATCTCACCCGGCGCAACACCCAGTATCCCAAGCTCCGTGTGCAGCGTCAGCCCACCCAGCTGCGGCACAAATAGAAGCTCGCCGTCGGCTGAGTAGAAAAACCGCTCCGTCATGCTCCTGTTCGCCGCGTAAAGATGAATCGCCACGCCTGAGTGCATCGCCAGGTCGCCATTACCCGCCAGCGTCGTCAGCCCGTCAACAAAGTCCGTCGGCTGCTCCGGCAGCGGCATCGGATCCCACCGCAGCTGGCTTGGTGTCGTCTCCACCTCGTCGAACGGCGTCGAACGCACCATGCCATTTGCCATCCGCTGATACGGCTTGTGCATCACCGACGGCCGGATCCGGTACGTCCACGTACGCCGGTTCAGGTGCCGGGGCGCTGTAAACGGTGTGCCCGAAAGCTGTTCAGCGTAGAGCCCTAGCGGCGCTTTCTGAGGGGAGTTCTGCCCCTGCGGCAACGCGCCGGCTTCAGCCTCGGACGCGAATTCATTGCCAAAACCCGACATGTACTTGAGCGGGAAATTGCTCATCCATAAACCTCACTGCGCCGCCAGCTCAACCAGCACGCGCCGCAGAGAAGCCTACTTGGTATCGCGTGTGGATGACAAACCGCCGCCCGAGCGGGTTCCCAACTGACCCGAAGTCGGCTTGACGGACTCCGCCGGCAGATGATTCCCACTCTGGGAAGCAGGCTCCGATTTTTGTTGCCCCCATGACGAAGACGACAGTCTTTGACTCGCACGCGCCCCACTCCGGTTCCCAACCTGCGGATCCGAGAACGGGTCGGGCTGTACCACCTGCACGTCCGCGAGCGCCGTCCGGAAGGCATCGCTGAAGCGCACATGATCAAAAGGATCCCGGCTCAGGCT